>JAFWKQ010000074.1 GCA_017545665.1 Atopobiaceae bacterium | reverse complement strand
TGTACCCGGACTTGGATCCGCGGACGGGCACAAGTTCGGGTACAAGCCATGTCTCGACGGCAGGTACGTTAGTGTCTCGCATGTCCCCAGAGTCAGTCCGACACAATAGGCACAACCTTATATAGCACGTAAACGTACTGATATGCACGCAAGTGTTTTCGTAGTACGTTTACGTATTGAATGGCTTCATGTACTATATTTACTACGTAAACGTATGAAAGGAATGCCATGCCCACGCGCATCAAGCTCCTCACGCGACCCGACCACGACCCACGCTTCGACCAGCCCGCACGCACGACATGCTCAAATCTGTCAGAGGTGGGTCACGTCCTACGCACTCGACGCCAAGAACTCGGATGGTCGCAGGACCTAGCTGCGCAGGTGTGCGGCTTCAACCAGCGTATGATCAGCGAGATTGAGCGCGGGGCGCGGAAGGTCGCCTTCGACAGGGTGGCACTCTACGCCAGCCGCCTTGGGGTCGACATCGTCCTCAGCATTGGAGACAAGCTATGAACGAGCGCATCCACGTCTGGCGCGACACCTACGGCGCATATGAGCACGTGGGTCTTATTGAGGCCACCGAGGACCATGCGACCTTCCGTTACGACCGCAGCTATCACGGTCCCGCAATATCGGTTCGCTTGCCTGTGGATGTCGAACCTTTCTCGGAGCGCGACACTGAGATCTTCTTCTCGGCGCTCGTGCCCGAGGGACAAACCCGCATCGACTTTCTGGACGCACTTCGTGCGGGTAGAAGCGAGTACTCCCCACTTCTGGAGCGACTGAACGATGAGTCATCTGGTGTCTTGGTATTCTCCGTCACCGAAACCGTGCCTGGTAACGGTAGGGCGTATTCTCCCCTCGAGTCCAACACACTCGAAATGCTCGCACGCACACCCAGACCAGTGGCGATGGACGTCGTGGGAAAGACACGCCTCTCACTTGCGGGAGCAATGGCCAAAGTGGGGCTCTATCTTGACAACATGACGGGTGAGTGGCTGCTTCCAAGAGGGACCGCACCGTCCACCCATATCGTGAAGGCTGGCAATAACGAGCTCTTCCCATACGAGATTCTTAACGAGGCGCTCTGCCTGGAACTCGCACGACTTTGCGACCTGCCTGTTGAGGAATTCGCGCTCGTAGGGACAGACGCCGGACCTCTGCTTGCCGTACGACGATTCGACCGACCGATTCCCGAAGACCCGTTGCTAACGGATGGGCACGCACTCCCCATGCGTCTTCACCAAGAGGACCTTTGCCAAGCCGGCGGAACGAAGCTAAAGTACGAGCCCACAGGTGCCAACTACCTGCGTTTTGCCGTGTCAACCGCATCACGATCCTGCAAGAATCACTTCGGGAACGCTATGATGGTGCTTTACTACACGGCTTTTAGCTATCTCGTGGGAAACTGCGACAACCACTTGAAGAACATTTCCCTGCTCTATGGCGCGGATTGGGCCGACAGGGAGGTGGCCCCTCTTTACGACGTGCTCGATACCACGATCTACGGCAGGCTAAAGGACACCATGGGCATCTCGCTTACGCCAAATCGCTCTATCTTTGGAGTAAGGTGCGGGGACGTGGAAAGGTCGGTCGCCGAGGCGGGTCTTCCCACCGACATTGCGTTGCAGGAGTTTTCCTCACTGGCTGACGAGGCGCTCAGCAAGTTTGGCGAAGCGGTAAACAACATTGTGGCGTGGGGATTCCCCGAGGTCGAGAGGATTGCGGACATTATGCAACGCGGCATGAGGCTGCGCGCGAACTATGCGTTTGACGAGGATAAGCGCGAAACCGTCGCCTAGCGTAACCCACATTAGCGAACAGCTCCGAGCATGCCCAGTCGCCGCCAAGCGGTCACCCAAGAACAAATCCCGTATAGTGTATGCAATCACGTTTTCCTATACCAGCGCCACGTACTCGCACTCGAGCCCATGCTTATAGCAATTCGGGCGCGCCACAGTGCCTCCCACACTGTCACCTCCCTATCCTCGGTCTACCCCACCAGGTCGTTCCCTGACCGACGATGTAGTCAAACCGGTCAATATATGTCTTGCTCGGCTCTGCGCGACTCCCAGCGCGATGGGAGCGACTCAGACCGTAACGGCCGCGGCGATCGCGCTGTGCGCCGGGATGCGCGAGGGCGAGGTCTGCGGGTCGAGTGGAAGTGCTACGACCGCGACGCCAGCACCATCCGCGTGGAGAAGGCCATCGCGAAGGCCGGGGGCAGGAAGTACGAGACCGAGCCGAAGACCGAGGCATCGAGGCGCTCCGTGCCCGTGCACCCCATGCTGGCGACGATGCTGGACTAGAGGCGGGATCGGATGGCCGACAAGCTGCAGGAGGCCGGCGTGACGCCCGACGACGGGGAGTTCGGCGAGCTGTACGTGTGCGACACCGTCGACGGTAGGTACTACGATCCGACCTTGCTCACCCGCGCATGGAAGGGACTGGCGGAGTCGTTCGACCTGACAGGCACCCAGGGCAGGCGCGTCACGTTCCACGATCTCAGGCACTCTTTCGCGACAAGGGCGATTGCCGGGGGCGCGGACGTGAAGGCCGTGGCCGCCGTCCTTGGCCACTCGGACGCGCACGTGACGCTGAGCGTCTACGCGGACGCCGACAAGGAGTCCAAGGCGCGCGCCGTCGCGTTGGTGGGCTACGGAATCCAGCAGCAGGGGGACGTCAAGCCGTTCGCGGCGCTAGTGTAGAGAGGAGCAACGAGTACAAGCTTTCGTAGGAAACCCCACCCCGCTAACGTTTTCATGACGGCTCGCAAGACTACGCTATACAAGCGCAAGCAACAAACTCAAGCATTTCGATGCCTCAGCCCAGAATGTATCGTATCAGGAGCCGTCCAACACCACGAGGAGGACCCATGCAAGCATGCCTAGCCATCATAAGTTCGGACCTTCCATTGGCTGGGGTGTGAACAGTAATACCCAGTAATACCCAACCTGGTTGGAAGCACAAATCACAATTCCATAGTTTGAATCCTTCTAGTGACTGCGCTAAAATAGCGAGCGCGCAACAACCTCCTTGACGGAGTGATCGAGGGGAATGCGGCCGCCGCGCCAACGTCGGCGCCCGGCATCGGCAGTACGCTCCGTCGGAAGGAAGGACCCGTGATGAGCGCAAACTCCAAACAGACTAACGCCAAGGAATATAATAGTTCGACAGGTGACAGCGCCGGTGCGATGGGCTTCGCCACCGTCGCTTACGTGGACGAGAGCGTCCGAATGGCAGCCGACCCGCCGTCATATCTCATGGCGGCGACCGTTCCCATGCGAGACGACCAGCTCGCACCATTCGAAGCCCTCTTCCAACGTGGTGCCCGCAAACTGCACTGGCGTGACATGCCGCTGCCACTGAGAAAGAAGTCCGTGCGGGCCATCGCGGAGATGGACCACCTCACCACCGTGGTAGTAGCCGCCCCGCTCAACCGCCAAAAGCAGGAAAGGGCACGGAGGAAGTGCCTCGGCGCCCTGCTGCCCGCCTTAGAGGAGCTGGGAGTCTCCCTGGCGATTCTCGAGGGCAGAGACCGGAAGGCCGACCTGAGGGACGTGGAGACCGCGAAGTACCTGAGGAGGCAGAGCGCCATCTCGGACATCCTCGTAACGCACGTCGGCACCGAGGAGCACGGGCTCTGGCTTCCCGACCAAATTCTGGGCGCATACGGAGAGGCCCTCTGCGGGACACCCGGCGCGCGCACGTGAAACGCCGATTGGGCTTTGGCGCTCGCCTCGATCGAGGTCATCGAGATACCTGCATGAAAAGCGCCGGAGCCGGCTCCCATGACCTCACGGGCAATCCGGCTCCGACTTCCTCTCCTCCCAGCGGGAGGTGGCGTTCATGCTCAGTATACCCCTCTGCGCTCTTGTCATTACGACTATTTCGATAGCAGAGCAGAGCAAAAAAAGCAGGCCAGACATTTTACCCGTCTGGCCTGCGCAAATTTCTGGAGCCAGAGATGGGAATCGAACCCATAACCACCGGATTACAAGTTCTCTAACTTGACAAAACCGCAGGTAATCGAGCGGAACGCTTGAACTAAACGCCTGATAAAGTACGGTGTAAACGTACCAAACGGAACAATGCGGAATATGCTACATTCTCCTTGTGGTGCAAATTTGGTGCAAAGCTTGGTGCAAAATCCTAGGAGGCCGTGGCGATGGCGAACAACAGCAGGGAATACACCGTTTACACGAGCGCTATGGTGCGCGAGGTGAAAAGCAAGAGGGGCAAGCGTTGGCAAGGCGTGCTCAAGTACCGCGATGCAAGCGGTAAATGGCGGCAGTCAACGAAGATGCTGGACGCAAGAACCAAGACCCAGGCAAACAAGGCGCTGCAAGAGTGGCGCGACCAAATGGAGGACGAGTCGCAACGGCCAGAGCTACCGAGCGCGAGCGCGACCGTATCCGAGTACGTAACCGCATACATTGACACCATCGAGGCAGCTGGCACCGTTAGGCCGTCTGCGATATCCGACTACCGCACGAGCTGCAAGCGTATATCCGAGGGCATCGGAGATGTTGTCCTACGCGACCTCACACCAGCTCAGATTCAGGCGTGGGAGGCCAAGCTATTGAAGGGCGGCAAGAGCGTTAACACCGTGCTCAAGTACCACCGACTTCTAAACAGCGTGTGCAACCACGCCATAAGCGTTCGTGATCTAAGCTGGAACCCCTGCGCGGCGGTAAAGAAGCCCAAGCGCGTGGCACCCTCCCCCAACAGTCTGGACGCCAACCAGCACGCAAGGCTTAACGCGACGCTCAACGTCATGGGCGCCACTCAGACGGTAACGGCTGCGACCATCGCGCTTTACACTGGAATGCGTGAGGGCGAGATATGCGGGCTCAAATGGAAGTGCTACGACCAGGGCGCCGGAACTATCCGCATCGAGAAGGCAATCGCCAAGGCAGGAGGCAGGAAATACGAGACAACGCCCAAGACCGAGGCAGGCAAGCGAGAAGTGCCAGTGCATCCAGCATTGGCCGACATGCTGCGACGCAGGCGCGAGCGCATGGTAAGCGAGCTGCAAGAGGTAGGTGTGACACTCAACGATGCAGAGCTCGGCGAGCTTTACGTGTGCGGCACGATTGATGGCCGATACTACGACCCCACCATACTAAGCCGTTCGTGGAAGTCGCTAGCTGAGTCTTTCGAGCTGGTTGGCACGCAGGGGCGGCGCGTTACTTTCCACGATCTAAGACATTCGTTCGCAACGCGAGCAATAGCCAACGGAGCCGATGTTAAAGCCGTTGCAGCCGTGTTGGGACACACTGACGCACACGTGACTCTGAACGTCTACGCGGACGCCGACAAGGAATCCAAGGCGCGAGCCGTGGCATTGGTTGGCTACGGCATCCAGCAGCAAGGAGACGTGAAGCCATACGGAGAGCTGGCATCCACATCCAGCGACTAGCGACTTAACGCGGACAAAGCCACCATACACGCCTAAAAACGCGCATGTGTGCGTATGAGCCACGTAGAGCGATTCTAACGGCTTTTCACATCAATCTGGACTAGTTGTCCGCGATATGCGAGAAGTCGCGCGATATGGGGCAATGCGTGGACTATTCTGGCATTCGATGTAAAACAACATGTGGATGGCACCATATTCCCGTTGCCAGTGGGGGCCGTGGGAAATTTTGAAACTCTCCCACCGTCCTTAGAGTATCATAGTGTGTCAAATGTTGCAAGTGTGCATAAACTCTATTGTGCGTATGATAACGGGTCTTATGTAAAGTAGATTGTGCATAAAATGGCGCTCGAATTGAATAACCGCAGGTAGAGGGCCTAATGTGCAAATGTTAAAAACCTATCTTGTGTAGAAAAGTGCCATTTATGTATTATGTATGTATATATAGTCTCCATATATAATGCACATTTGACACTATATACACAGGTATGTAATAATAAGGACGGTGGAGAAGGGCGAGAATTTCCCACCGGCCGAACCGAGCACAGAGAATAGGGGGCTACCGAGATGGCAGCTAAGCAGGTAAAGAAGATGAACGTGGCACTGGACATGGATATAATGCCGTGGCTCAACTACGAGGCGGCGAGGCGCGACACCAGCGTTACGGGCCTCATAAACCTGCTGGCCTACGAGAGCCGCGACAACGCACCCGAGGCCGTGCGGGAGAACTTCAAGCAGTTCATGGAGACGCGCGAGAAGTAGCCACATAACGACGTGGAAAAGCCACGGCGCGGGCCGACCAAAGCAACCGCACCGTGGCCGAAAGGATAGCCCCATGCGTGGGGCATAAGAGAAAGGATAGCACCATGAAAGAAGGTAAGGCGGGGAAACGGGCGAACCGAGAGTGAGACGGTGAGCAAGTTGCAGCAGGCAGCAAGCGATCTGCGCGGGATCGCGAACGCCATCGGCGAACTGGAAGAACAAGTGGCGCCGGGGTTGCCGAATGGGAAAAGGGAGCTTTTCACCGTTATCTGCGAAGGGCTCTACACCAAAACGCACGACACCTCATTCTTTATCGGGACCATTGCGAACGACATATCCAAGAGCGAGGTGCGCTAGCCATGACAAACGTGCAGATGTGCGACAAGCTGGACGCGGTAAGGGACAAGCTAGGTTTTCTATCGGTGGTGTTTACGGGGGGACGTTGACACCAACTCTTGCCAGTGCGGGATACACCAATTCATCGAGAACATTTACCAGGACGTAAGCGACGTGTACGACTCGATAGACGCGCACAGGAAGGCCGAATCGAAAACCGAGGAAGCGAACGCCTGAGAGCGATTCTAAGGCCCGATATTTGGCCGAATGAGCGAATGGTCGTAGAATCGAATAAGCAAACGAAAGGAGCGCACACCGTGGGCCGTGGCGGGCAAGGTGTGCGCTTCAAGTAAGCAGTCTACCACATGCACCCGCCACGAATGGAAAGGGGCGGGCATGGCTGAAAAAGAAGCAAGGCCATTGTGTGAGCTGAATGAAGAAAAGCGCGACAGGGCATCGACCATCATAAAGAGAGCCATGGAAGACAACGGAGAGACACAAGAGAGTTTGTCGAACCTGCTGCACATTTCGCGTCAAACGTTCGGTACAAGGCTAAAGGAGCTAAATTTTACGGAAAGCGAGCTGTTCGAGCTCTGCATCATATTGGGGTTGGAAGAGGATTATCTAACAGGCAAGACCAAATCCAACCATTTCCAAAAATACGAGTCTCCATCGTTCATTGCCAGGCTTTACAACGAGCTGAACCCACACCAAAAAGAAGCAATAACCGAAGTTCTCTGTTCAATGGTGGGAAGTCGTGTCTATCTAGATCTAAAACAACAAGAAGCAAAGACACGTGTAGATATGGACGAATTGAGGATATCCAGGCACAGAAAAAAATAGATACTGACACCATTGGTGTAAAGCATTTGTCCGATTCTTTTACATCGGCCCAATCATGGGAAGCAACGATGTAAAAGAATCGGTTTTTTCATTTACAAAAGACAACCGACATACCACCATTTACCTGCGAATATACCGAAACGTTTATGTAGTACGATGCAGTTGTGCGCACGCCGAAACATTAAACGATTGAATGAAAGCAGGTATTCGAATGTGTAACCAGATTACAAACGTTGCAATCGCGAACCTACCAGTTTTGCTAAGCACAAAACAAGTCGCGGCATTGCTTGGAACCTCTGACAAGTTCGTGCGCGACCAGTGCGCGCGTGGCGAGTTTAAGGCCGCGAAGCTGGGTGGCGTGTGGCGAGTCAACCGCGATGCGCTACTAGCTCAGTGCGGTCTGGAATAAGGAACGAGGTTTCTAAATGAGTACACAGGAAACCCGCCGAGCTGGGATGTTTGGCGACAGGCAGCACGACGGGCATATACAGAAGCCGCCACCTGCAAATTGCGTGGCAGCGGAAACTACCCACATTCTACCCGAAGAGCTGGACAACACGTTACAGACAACGACCGCAGAGAAGGCGCTACCAGCAGTCGCGTTGGAGCTGCATCCAGAACTGCGCGGCACATCCTGGCATCGTGTCGCATGGAGCACGGCATCCACGTTGCTTGCACGCGCATTGCTGGGAGCCGACGAACAGGTGACGGCGCTTGCGCGCTGGATCGCGCGAATGCTCATGGCTTCGGGAGACGTGACGGCATTTGGCTCAAAGGTGCTTGTCCTGGGAGATGGCGTAGCAGTCGCGTTTGGCGACAGATCTCTTTACGTGAGGCGCACAGATGGCTAAAGGCAAGCGCAAAAGGAGCACGGCGGCACAAGAGCCGTTCGTGAGCGTTCCCGAATCGTGGTTTCGATACCTTCGCGACTCCCACGCGAGCGCCATTGAGATCGTCGTGTTCCTGGCGCTTGCACAGCACCCACAGCGCAATGGACTGTTATCTCGACCAGTGGCCGACTATGGCAGCGATTACGACGGCACGGACAGGACGGGCATATGCACTGCTACCAACGTTCCTAAGAACCAAGTCACCCGCGCATTGTCGAACCTCTGCAACAAGCGAGTAATCACGTTGCCGGACGGAACGACCACGCCTTTGCTAACTCCCGTCGTGAGAGGTCATCGTGGGAAGGTGGCCGTGTACCGCTGCAACATCCCAAGGGCGCAATCCGCCACGACCACGGCGAAGCGCAAGCGAGCTAAGGCCAAGACGGCGAGCGCGACCGAGAAAAAGGACGGCACGGACGCAGTACAAAACACCCCCGAATTGGACTGCACAGATGAGTCCACAGTGGACTCACGGGAGCAGTACCACTTAGAAAAGACTGGTGGGGCTGGCAAAGACCAGCCAACCCCACCATGGTTTCGCTAGTGCTCAACTCCACGGGCGGGGGCTCGAAAGCCCCACCCGTGGGAGCACGAGCGAACCCCACAAGCGAAAAACGAAAACGACTCACACGACACACGAAGAGTCGAGCTGGACATTGGAGGACACGAATCATGTGTGATACGAACCTAACCGAAACGATCAACCAGATCGAGAAGAGCGGAGTGATTGAGCTTTGTCCCGACGACGAAAGGCCAGACGCATCCGACAAGGTAAGGACGAACATCCCAAAGCTAGATAAGCTGTTGGACGGAGGGCTCAAGCCCGGACTGCATTGCGTCACGGGAGGGCCGTCAAGCTACAAGAGCGCACTGCTACTGCAAATCGCCTACCTCGCTGCGATGGACGGGCGAGATGTGAACTATGTCACCGACGAGATATCCGCCCGCGAGTGCTGGCAGCGACTCACGACGCGCAAGATGCAGGTGGACAAGATCGTAAGCGGCGGGACGCATGGCGTGCCTAGCTGGGCATCGTTGGAGGACGTGGCGAGATCGGCGGAAAAGTCCGGAGACGTTGAGCTTTTGGGGCGAGTTGCGAGCGCTATCCATGACGTGAAGAGGGCAAGGTGGATAAGCCCCGACTACGGCAAGCTGGCGCGTGCTGGGTTCACGGACAACGGATGTGTGTGGCTCATGTACAACGACGAATATGCAGGGTACTTGAGCATCGAGGACATGGGGAGAGTGATTTACCCTGGGCAAAATTTTACAAACGACGAGTGTGACCTATTCCTGGGGAACACCCGTTATCTCGTAAGCGCCATACAGCAAAGCGGAGACGATGGCTATTTAGACTGGATGGAAAACGAGTGTCACAGTGACCTACTCATCATCGATGCGGTCAACTCGCTACGGATGTTCGAATACACGTGGGACGGAAAGTATGAGAGATACTACTACTGCGACCACATGCCCGAGCCACGCACGCGCATGGAGACGATCGTCCAAACGCTGGACAACTGGGGCAGAAGCCGCAACATTGCGATAATCGGCGTGTTCCACGGCAACAGGACGCGCGGCCAGAACCAGCAGCACCCATGCATGGGAGACTTCAAAGAAACGTCTGCAAACGAGTATCGCGCGGTGACTGCGTGGGAACTTGTGCGTGCGGGCGACATGCGATGGAGCGGCCACCCGAAGGCGCCGGACGTTCCAGACGGTATGGAGGCGGTAGGCTTGTTCCTGCTCAAGAGTCGCGGAGGGCAGAGGACGGAGAACAACAATCCCATATGGCTTGCTGCGGACGGAGCGCACAATCTCATCATGCCTTTGGACGAACTCAGGAAGTAAGACACATGCATACAGGTAAGAGCCGCTATAAGATGCGGCATGGAAGAAAAGAGGTAAACAATGTTCGATACAGACGTACACGGCACCGTGCTCGATACCATAGGGCGCGACCTGCGAGCGACGGCAGACTACTTGCTGATTGACCGCAAGGACGGAGACGAGGCCAGAAGGCGTAAGCTCAAGCTCCACGTCACGGCGGCACGCGACATGCTCAACGACATGCTGCGTGGTATGGAAGAGGCGAAGTAGCGGCCGAGAGTGGCAAGCCATATCATTGCCGGCATTAGCATTGGCCGTCACGTCTGCGTAAAAAAGGCGTGACGGTCTTTTCGTTTAGATCTAGAAGCGTTTGAGAGCATCGTTTGTCGGATGGCGGCACTCCCCCCGGGTGATACCCGACTTCTAAATAAAGCCGTGGGACCGGCGAGGGCTTCACGGAGTTTCATCCAAACTCCTTTTTTAAAGTTATTTGAATGAGTGCATCCATACCACCGCCCCACAACGCAATCCTGGAAGCGACCGAGACCGCGCAGACCTTCGCCAAGGTGGGCATCTACGCAGACCAGCGCATCGGCGAGATTCTGCGGGAGTTGCCGACAAGGCAGGGTAGGCGCACGGATACAACTTTGTCCACAACGCAGGACGAAGTTACAAAGCGTCAAGCAATGGCGGAGTCTGGCATCTCCAAGTCTCAAGCCTACGACCTTCAAGCGATGGCAGCCAACCCCGAGGTCGTGGAAACCGTCATAGCGAAGGCCAAAGAGCGACAAGGCGAGCGCACAGACATTGTGCAAACATTTGCCGAAGGTTCGTCTGGCCGCGCTCGTGACAAAGCTGGCGCCAGACACCACCCGCCGACGTGAAAATACCGCTCATGGTGCAAAATTTGGTGCAAACGTGTGGTGCAAAATATTGGCAAATAAAAAGCAGGTAGAGCAAATACATGCATCTACCTGCGTATTTGTATGGAGCCAGAGATGGGAATCGAACCCATAACCACCGGATTACAAGGCCGGTGCTCTACCATTGAGCCACTCTGGCGCAGAGAACAATAATACCACGGCGTCTTTGTGCTACGCACTAGGATTGCTTTCTCCTACGCAAAAATCCCAAGCGAGCGATCGCCGGGCGCTCACCTCGCGCGTATAATCGAGCCATGGATACGATTAACTACACAAGTCTGAGCAAAGCGATGTCCAAGGCGTTGCGGCATCGTCCCGAGCGCATTGGCATAACGCTCTCCCCCGACGGCAGCGTTGAGGTAGACGTCCTCGTTCGTGCGCTCAACCAACGCGGAGGCTGGCCCCGCGCGATTACCGCCGACGACATAGCGCACGTCGTAAAGCACGGCTCCAAGCAGCGCTTCGCCATGGAGCGCGGACGAATACGGGCTCTTTACGGCCATTCGATTCCGTTGGCAATTGCCTACGAACCAGCGCAACCGCCGTCCGTCCTCTACCACGGAACAAACCAGGCAAACGCACAGAGCATCATGGTTGAAGGCCTTCTTCCCATGGGCCGCCAGGTGGTGCACCTTTCAACCGACGTAGAAACGGCACGCCAAGTTGGCCTGCGTCACCGAGGATGTCTTGTGATCTTGGTCGTCGATGCGGCGGAGGCATCCCACGACGGCATCCGCTTTTACCAAGGCAACAAGAACACCTGGCTTGCCGACGCCATTCCGGCCGACTACCTACGCCAGCTTTAGCAAAATTCCAATGAGAACACCGCGCTTTGCTTCGCACGAATTGTTCTTACGCCAGCGCCCCACCCCGCAGACGCACGAGCGAGGAACTTAGCGCCATCCCGCCACCTAACGCCCGAGCATCTTCCAGAGCTTCTCGCGCGTGGAGGCATCCAGTCGGTCCTCCACCGTAAGGTGCATGTTGGAACGCTCGTCGTGGGCTACCGCTACCTCTTCGTTCGTCGCCTTTATGTCGCGCGCCAAGAGCTGACTCGAAACCGTTGTTATGGGAATTCCTCCCACGGTTGCCCGAATGGTGTTGTCGGACGTCACGAGAAGCACCTCTCTGCCCTGCTCGCGCGCGCGAACCGCATAGCGCTCTATTACGGTATCGGCCGACTCCCCCGTATGCGAGAAGACCATGCGCACGCCACCAGGCGCAAACGCCGGCCGCTCGTCCGAGAGGTTGTTGGCCGCATCGAACACAACAACTGCCTCGTAGCGACCCTGCGCATAGGTAGCCACGTCGTTAAGCAGCTCGCGACGAGCTCTCTCAAAGGGATCGTGACCATACGGATCGCGCGAAAGATGGGCCACGTCGGCGAGTGCCCCCGCTCCGGCGTGCTCGTCGATAAGCGCCGTATAGCTGGTGGTGGCACCGATCACGTTGTAGCCGTCCACCAAAAGCAGGGGAAGCCTCTTCTTACCCATCGCCCTCTTCCTTAAGCGCGCAGCGTCGCAGCCATTCATAGCAAAGCGCCGTGGTTGCCTGCGCGACGTTAAGCGACTCCACACGACCACGCTGGGGCAACTTACACTCGAAGTCGCACCTCTTGCGTACGAGCGCGCTAACGCCCGAGCCCTCCGAACCCATAACAAGGCAAACGCGACCTTCCAGCGGCGCGTGCCACACGTCATCGTGCGCGTGCTCGGTGGCAGCACCCACCCAAAAGCCGGCCTCTTTGAGCTGTTCGATTGCGGTGGCAAGGTTGGATACCTGGGCAATGGGCAGATGCAGCACCGCACCAGCCGAGGTCTTGTAGGCCGCCGTTCCCACGCGCGCCGCGCGAGCATTGGCCACGATTACGCCGGCCGCGCCGACCACCTCTGCCGTACGGACGATAGCGCCAAAGTTGCCTTCGTCCGTAACGTGGTCGAGCAGCAACACCAACGCGTCACCCGTCCCCGACGCAGCTATAACATCGTTCAAAGTGGCGTACTCAAACGGCTCGACCTCAAGCATGATGCCCTGATGCGCCCCATGGGAGGACCTGCTGTCCAGGCGGTCGCGGCCCACGTACTCCACCTTCACGCCGCGCTCCTCCAGACGTGCCACGAGTTCGTCCAGCGCACCATCACGCTCGCCCGCACCAGCAGCCACTAGCGCACGCCTAAGCGGAATGCGCGCGTCGAGTGCCTCGGCAGCCGCGCGACGACCTTCGATGAGGTTTGAGGAAGGCGCTGAGCCCTGGCGACGTTTGCCCGAAGGCACGTAGCCCCGCCGGCGCTCGTCCTTTTTGTATGGGCGTCCCTGCGACTTGGGAGATTGTCTACGCACCCGTTTGCCCGTGCCACCGCGTACGTCGCGACCAGGCTTTCGCGATTGGTTCTTTGCCATGCGCTAGCCCTTCTTGCGACGCAGGCGCGCACCGGCAGCGGTATCTTCCACCACAAGGCCGAGCGCGGCGATGCCATCGCGTATGGCGTCGGCAGTTCCCCAGTCCTTGGCGGCACGCGCCTCCTGACGCGCGGCCAAGAGAGCCTCGGCAGCCTCGTCAGGGCTTGAGCCAGCATATCCCGCTCGCTCTGCAGCCAGAGTCACCAGCTCACCAGGCAGCTCCTCGCCCGCCGAGTCCTTGGCAAGGTCGATGCCCAAAACGTTGCAAAGCTCAACCAAGGCATCTGCCGCACGCAGCGTAACGGCCGTCTCGATGGACCCAGCGGCTTCCGACAGGTACTTGTTCGACTCGGTTACGAGTCCGAATATGGCAGCAAGGCCTCCTGCCGTATTAAAGTCGTCGTCCATGCTGGACTCGAATTCCTTCTCGGCCGAGTCAATTGCCATTCCCAACGCGCGGTCCGCCTCGGTAAGGCAGCCGTCCTGCGGTGCGGCCTCTGCGGCCCAGCGAAGGTTCTTCACGCAACTCTGCAGGCGATCGAGCGAGCTCATCGCCCCATCCAAGCGATCGAACGAGAAGTCCAACGGTGCGCGGTAATGCGTCTGCAGCATAAGAATGCGCACGGCGTTTGCCGGGTAACGGTCCAGCACCTCTTTGAGCGTATAGAAGTTACCCAAGCTCTTGGACATCTTCTCTTCGTTGATCTGCAGCATGCCCGTATGCATCCATACGTTGGCAAGAGGCTCATGCCAAGCGCACATGGCTTGGGCCGTCTCGTTCTCGTGATGGGGAAACACCAAGTCGGCGCCACCGCCATGGATGTCGATGGGCGTACCCAAATAGCGATGAATCATGGCGCAGCATTCGGTGTGCCAGCCAGGACGGCCATCGCCCCACGGGCTCGGCCAGCTCGGCTCGCCAGGCTTTGCCGCCTTCCACAGAGCGAAGTCAAAGGGGTCGCGTTTCTGGTCGTTAACCTCCACACGCTCGCCGGCACGCAGCTGGTCGAGGTCGCGCCCGGAAAGCACGCCATAGGCATGATCGCTCCGCACGCTAAAGTACACGTCGCCACTGGGAACCGCATAGGCGTTGCCCTGCTCTATGAGCAGCGAAATCATCTCCTGCATCGCCTCGATCTCGCGCGTGGCACGCGGGCGAATGTCGGGATCCAGGATGCCAAAGCGATGCATCTGCTCTATGAACTTGTCGCTGAACTCCTCCGCGACCTCGGCTGCGGTACGACCCTGCTCGTTGGCACGATTGATGATCTTGTCGTCCACATCGGTGAGGTTTTGCGCAAAGGTTACCTCGTAGCCCTTGAACATGAGGTAACGGCGAATCACGTCGAAGCTCAAGAACGTGCGTCCGTTGCCAATGTGGATTTGGTCGTATACGGTGGGTCCGCACACATACATGCGAATCTTGCCAGGCTCGATTGGCTCGAGCTCCTGCTTGCGATGACTTTGACTGTTGTAGACGAGCATGCGGACTCCTTATTCAGCGAACGAGCAGAAAGATAATAACGCAAGCATGGGCCAAACGAAAGGCATCAAGAGACCTTAACAATTACCACGCCTTGCGCGACGGTTTGGGCGCAGTGTGAACCCGCACGGCAAGCCCAGCGCAAAGAACCTGGCAACAAGCCTGCACGGCAAAAGCTCAGACCATTAGCACCATGCGCACCAGCTCGCTTACAAACGCACCGTACGTCGCTATGACAAAGGACTTGCCACCGCTTTCCGCACCGCCAAACTCGGTAATGCCAACTGCGCGGCCCGCAGACGACGGGACCTTACCCTTGTTTGGCAGCTCCTCCAAAAGACCAAGCTCCAGCAACCTCGTGTTTGCCGCCTGCGGGCTTATGCTTGTAAGTTCCGCTTCCTTCCACGCCTTGCAGCATGCGCGTATGCCATCTTTCTTGCCATCTTTCTTGCCCAGCTCCACTGATTGCATGCTAAACAGCATGTGGTCCTTGTCTCTTAGCACAGCCTTGTTATCCAACGTAAGGCCTGACTCGTCATCAACTTTAATTGCCGCCTGTGCGCGAATGTACGCGTCGATTGTGGGAGGCATGCCCCCTTGCAAAGAGGCGCCGTTTTGCAACGCATCCGTTTCCAAATACGTCGACCCGTCATCCGGTATGCGTATAAACACAAACGTCGATTGTGCGGGAAGCTCAGAGGGAGAGGCAACCCACCCCTCAAGCCTGTTCTTCTGCACATTACGCTGCATGCCAGCAGGGAGAACAGGAAAACGCCCCCTGCTTTTCTTGTCTTCGTTCTGTTGAACAAGCTGGTGCCCGCCAGGCGCCCCGAGCCACGCGCAGGTTCCTCCGTGCTTGCGCACAAGAGTTTCCTTGTGCCAGTCGTTGTAAGCGTTTTTAGCGGACCTCCCTTCGTCCGCTCCGTTGTATCTCGCATAGCGATGCTGGGCCCCATCGACCTCAATGACCGCAACTATCCTTTTAGTCTCACTTTTAGGCTCACTGTAAAACACCACAAAGTCGAAATGGTAGTCGTGGTCCGCCATCCCGTCGTCTGGGAATGGCTCGTTGGTTCCGCAAGCATGTATAAACTCAAGATCCACGTTGGTGGCCACCCGAAGCTCTGGACAACCTGGAAAACGCATCTCCCCAAGCGCCTTGCCAACCAGTAGTTCGGGAGCAGAGGGAAGGTTTGCATCTTCGCCCATTTTTTCTTGCAACTGCTTGAGGGTCCCCTGCACAAGAGGGGCCTTGTCAAACAACGAGACAAGGCTCGACCTCTGTATTTCTCCAAAGGGAGGCGTAATATCCTTCCTCTCTTCGGGACCATAGTACATATAGTTTGTGAGCTTACTCACGAACAACCCGTCGTCATTCTTGCCATCACACACCGAACCATCCATCATCGGCTTGATGAGGTCCGCCCCCAGTTTCTTTTGGAGGCCCTCGTCCATGAGCTTGCTAGAGACAATAACGTGCAGCTCCTCGCGAGCACGCGAAACTGCCACATTAACCAAGCGCCGTTCCTGCGACCACGGCCATTCCCAGCGGCCGTCTTCCACAGGAAGGAAGTACACGCAGTCGTACTCCTTCCCTTGTGAGCTGTGCACGGTTGAGGTAGGTTCCCCGTCCTTTTGCACGACGACAAAAGCATCCTCGCCCGCGCTGCGCACATCTTGCGCATCATCGTCATCGCACGCGTCCTGTTCGTCGGCGTCGTTTGGCAAGGCAACGGGTCGAGCTCCCAGCTCGTGCTCCAGCAATTCTTTTATCATCTTCGACTGCGCCCAAAATGGCGTAACCACGCAAATGGACTTTTCCCTTTTGTAAAGGTCGCGGATGTGGGGCATCTCCTCGCAAGCGAGCACGGCAATCTGCCGACAGTTAACAACCGACGGGCGCCAGAGCTGCTTTTTGTTGGGATCTTTGGTCTTGTCATCATCAAAGCGCACGTCTTTCTCGCGATAGTCTCCCTCGTACCACCTAAGCGACAAAGGGGTTTTTGACGCGTCAGACTTGATTTCGGTACAAACATCTAGAAGGCCACCATAAAAATACTTGTCACAAAAGCCAATGATGTTTGGATGACAACGATAGTGCTTCCTTAGCGTAATGCCTACACGGGGACCAAAAGAGTTGGACAAGATCTCCTCGTCGGGCGCAATGTCCTCGTTGGGACAAAAGACTCGTATCATGGAGCCGAGGAAGCTTTGCTCCTTGCCCTCTTCGTTCCAAAGACTTAGGGCAGGCGGCACCCTCTTGCTCTCCTTTAAGGCCGATGCGGCATCCCTGGACAGTATTGGAGGCAACTGATTGTCGTCGCCCACCACAACGATACGGCGGGCGCTACTCATGCATATGATGCCCAAAAGCACGTCGCTCTGAGAAGCCTCATCCATCACGACCAGGTCGTACTTTTTCTTGTCGCCATCTACAAAGCACTTTTTGAGCGAATGTACCGTGCTAGAGATGCAAACAGGCCCCTCTGAACCCTCTTTGCAAAAGCGCGTAAGCGAAATGTTTTGCTCCCAGCCTTTTTGTCCCTTTGCTGGGCCGGAGGCTTTCTCACCACTTTTGAAGGCCGGCGAGAACGTGGTCCCGTCGGCATACTGACAGACGTCCTTGCGTTCGTTTGCTCTTCCCAAGCGCACAAATCGGTGGGCAAGCTTCCTTCCAAGGTCGGTGTTTAAGTCGGTGTTTAAGTCGGTGTTCGCGAATTCCTTGACCTTGGAGACCACGTTGTCCATCGCCTCGCGATTGGACGAAACGAAGGCGACCGACTCTCCCTTTTCTCTTGCCAGCGCCAAAATCCGAATGATGGTCTCGGTTTTTCCCGTTCCCGGCGGTCCCACAATAATCGTCACGGGATTGTGCAAAGCCATGTGCACCGCCATACGCTGGTACTCGTTCAATTTATGTTTGCGGAGAGGAAATCCATTGTCGAGCAATTTGTCTTCTTTTTTCATCTCGAGCTCATCGAGCGTTGCGGGCTGCAGTGTAGGCCCCTGGTTGAGGTTGAGGTAGGCATCCAGAAGCTCGGAATACGTGTCCAGCTCTGGGTTCACATCCTGTTCCAAGCAATCCTCAAAATACCAGCTGAGGGAGTAGGCACCCTGCTCCTTCTTATCGTTTTTGCGCTTCTTGTCGTCCTCTTCGCGCTCTTGTCCCAGCAACTTGGCCGCCTTTTTAAAGTACCTAATAACGCCACTCATCACTTTTCCTCTTTCTAAATGTGCGAAACTACAAACGCACTTGTCTCATTTTCAGGATAACAAACCTCAATTTATGAGTTGATGTGTCCGCTGGCTGGCCGATCGCACGGCCCAGCAAAACAAAAAAGGCGCCGCAGCATCCGCACTTTGCGGACACTGCAGCGCCTTAGCCAAAGGGGACTGCCACACCGCCATTCGGTTACGGGCACTCCATCGGGGCAAGACGACCACAGGGGGACTGCCCCCTTTGGCCACTCATTTCAACTTATATCTGGAGGTTGAGTTCCTCGCAGTCGTTGTAGGCCTCGTGGCGTACGAGGTTGTACTTGTGCACCTTGCGAGCCTTCTCGCCACGCAGGAAGAGCCAGCTCTCGTCCAAAGGAGTGGCAAGCAGGGAGTCGGGCGTCTTGCCCGCACGACGGGCATACGCGTCGGTGGTGGTGTTGTCTTGGAAGGCCAAGACAAGCTGGGCATCACAGTTTCCCATAATGGTCTCGGCGCCCGTGACGCCATACAGACCCTGCAGCTGGGCGATGGACTGGCACAACACCGTGCACCAAACCTCGCGGCTGCGTGTTACCGAGATGATTGTGTCGAATTCGGGAACCCTGAGGTTGGAGAAGTCGTCCAAGAACAGGCGAACGGGAACGGGTAGCATGCCGCCCGGGCACTTGTCGGCCTCGCGGACAAGCCCTTGGATGGCCTGCGTTACAAACAGGCTCGTGAGGGGCATGAGCGAGAGGTCCGTATCGGACACCGTGGCAAACAGCGCCACCCGACGGTGGCCCATTGAGGCGAAGTCTATGCGTTTGGGGTTGCGGAAGAGCGCCGTGGCTTCCTCAAATCCCAGCACCATCATCTTTTCGGCAATGATGCCCATAATGGATGAGTGCATCTTGTCGGCACCCATGGTCTTGCGAGCGCGGCGATACAGCGACAGCGCAAAGCTGCGGGGATTCTCTTCCTCCAACTGCTCAAAGAGCTGCTTCATGGATGTGTCGTCGGCGGACTGCTCGAAGACTTCCACCACGTGGTCGAAGCTGCGGTCGCCCTCTTGGAAGACCTCCAACACATAGGCAATGTAGCTTGCCAGGTAGTTGGCTGCCGCATGCTCCCAAAACGGCTGGCTCTTGTCCTCCACGGGACAGAGCGCCGTGGCAACCGAGACGATGTCGCGCTGGATGGGGGCGCCCGTTTTTGGGTCGCGGCGAACGTGGTCGAGCGGGTCGTAGCCAACCGTCCCACCGACTTCGGCGAAGTCCACGTTTATGACCTCGTAGCCAGCTCGCTTAAGTGCGGGCCCCACCTCGCGGTACAGGAGTCCCTTGGTGTCGAGCACCAAGAAGCTCGCGTTGGCTTGCAGCAGGTTGGGCTTGAGGAAGTTGCGGGTCTTACCCGACCCAGACGGCCCCAGCACAAGCTGGTTGCAGTTGAGGCCGGTGGACCAAGTGTCGTTGGAGAGGGTTACTTCCTCTGCGAGGATGGATTGGGACTGGTAGGCAGAGCGGTCAAAACGCGTCATGCTTCTTCCTTTCACTAAGTCTTTCACTAATTCTTTTGCGCCTTTTTATTCAAGCGGCACAGGGCTCCCTTGTGGTCCCGTGCCGCCCATGTCTAACGAACGACAACTGTTACCAAATGCGAAGTGTTACCCACGCATCCCACTCTTCCGACTTGAACGCCGCGTACAACGGCGCCACCGTCTCGATTGCCTTTACAAGGCTTTGCCCGTGATCGGGCATAAAGAGCAGCGTCCCAATGAGGCTTTGGGGAGATTGGCGGATGTGGTGGGTCCACAACTCAAACGACAAGCGCTCGGCTGCGTCGTGGGTAACATGGTCTGACGGTTCAAGTTGGGGCATGAAAAACGGATTGCGTATGTCTGCGTACGTAGGAAGCGCCTTGCAGACGCTGTCGACAACAAACGACATACGCTCAACATCGCACTCGTGCTTGAGTTCACGCTGCGTGCCGGAGTTGGCGGCATCCACCACGTAGTCTCTTATGAGCTCGAATTTCTTGGCGTCTTCGATGCTCAGCGAAACCGCGCCAAGCAAACCTCTAACCTGATGAGTTTCCGTAAGGAATTCCCTGCCCTCCCAATAGGGCCCAAGGTCAGTTACAGATTCCCGGAGGCTCCGGTACTCTCCATCGCTCATGTTGCCCATGCGCGATTCGGGCTTAAATTCCCGCTCGGACGTCAGCGAATCACGCAGCTCTCTATTAAAGCCAGAGACTGGGCCCCTAAATGCGACGCCCGTTTTGGCAAGCGTCCATACCTCCTTGGCAACTTCCATCCTTTTGTCTGCCATAGTCTCTCCTAACGGTTTTCTGTCACATCGCAAGCGCCAACGTAGCGTTCCAAATTGCCTGGCTTCCTGAAACGCTACGTTAGATCGAAGCAAGAGCCTAAAGAGACGTAATGATACGGTCGGCCAGGTTCCATTCCACCGCCGCGGAAGCTTCGAACCAAGAGTCTCGCGATGTCTTTTCCAAAACCTCGTCGAGGCCGTGACCGGTGTGTTTGGCGATTACCTCGGCAGTGACTTGGCGAGTGCGAAGCAAGTTGTCGGAGATGGTCTTAAGCTCCAGAGCGGAACCTCCAACTCCGCCAACAATGAGCGGGTCATGAATCATAACGCGAGAGTGGGGCAACATAAGCCGCTCGTCGCCAGACACAAACAGCAGCGCGGCCATGGATGCCGCCATGCCCAAACACACCGTGCGAATGGGACACGAGACCGCCTGCATTACGTCGTAGATGGCAAGGCCGCTTTGCACCTCGCCGCCAGGAGAGTTGAAGAAGATGGTTATGCGCTCGCACTCGTCCTCCCTGGCGAGCTGGCGAATCTGCTGGCATAGGGAGTAGGTGGTAGTTTCGTCGATGTCGCCCACGCACTCGATTTCGCGTCGGGCAAACATCTCGTCGCAGATGTTGATGGACTGATAGCCCTGGCTAGTTTCGCGGATGATGCTGGGGGTCGGGTAGATGTATTTGTCCATTTTATTCCCTTCTTTAGGATTGCTTGGTGAGTTGTGAGGGCCATCCCTTGCCAAACGGCACAAGACGCCGTTTGGCAAGGGATGGCTGTAGGGAAAGGTGTTATGCGGACATGTCGAGAGAGCGATACAACCTCTCGAGGGCGGGGGTCTCGAACCAAGCGACGTCTCGGCCGTCACGCTTGACCACGTTTGGAAGCGAGACGTACACCGGCCTGCCAGCCAGGTTCTTTATGGAGATGGATTGGGGCCGATCTTTGCCCTCTTGCGAGGAAAGAGCGAGTCCAAACTCGGTGGCGTCCGTGGCGTCCGCAAAGGCAGCCACAGGCACGTCCTTACTGGTTACGGCAAATGAGTAGGGAACTTGGTTCTTAAAGTGAGCCACTGCGTTTTCTTTCTGCTTGCGGCTTGCAGCGCCGTTTCGTTTGGCGCCACCCTCCAACCTATACAAACGAGACCACGATTTGTTGCACGCAACTTTTGCGTAGAGATCGCTAAATTGAGAAGAGCCAGTCCGAAGCGCCTCCGGCAAAATCTCGTTTGCCTGAAGGACAAAGCGATGCAAGGAAAGCTGGCTAAAAAACGTTAGAAGATGGAATTGGGCAGCTCGTGGAAAACAGTGAATACGGCAACGGGAAGCAGAGACCTCTTGTGCATTCAACCATCCTTTTGTCGTACGTGATGTTGCGCAGTATTAACTGTACCCGCAAACACGCAACGACCGTATGGGATGGCGCTCCCACCTCCTCAGCATTCTGAGGAGGTGGGGTGCCAAGAACCCTGTGTGGCTATGTGGGCAGCCGATGGCTGCGTTCCACACGACAGGCCCCGCTGCTCGACGTGCCAACACGGCCAGAGCGAACGGAATCGCGTCCGGCGCTGCGACCGGCGTTTTTGGTTGTGCAATCGTCTAAACGATGAACACTGCGGGGCGTGTAGCTGCTAAAGCCCTTGGTAAGGATGCGGTAGGAGCGCCTGACGTCGGTCGGAACAACAATCATGAGCTCTTGAGACTGTCTTTCGAGCTCGGAGCCAACGCCTTCAATAAAGGCACTAATCCACGTGTTAAAGATTGAGGACTGGCTAACCCGTCCGACACTCTGAGCCTCGAGCTCCTTGCAACGCTTGCGCGCATAGGCATTACCAAGCCTCTTTGCGACGACGCACAGGCGCTCGTACACGAGTGTTGCCGCTTCCGCATCCTGACTGTGCCCATAAAAGACGACGTCCGAGACGCGTCTGCCCCTTTGGGGATCAATATGGCTAGTAAGGTAATGAAGGCAGCGAAAGTTCTTGGCAATAATGCGGGCAAGCGAGAGTTGCCACTCATGTCGCTTGATTGCCGCAGAACCCGTAATGGGATCTTTGGACGGCTCTTCAATGGGGTCGATAAGGTCGGTTTCCGAGATGTTCAGTTTGGCCATGAGTCTCTGCGCCATGAGCGCTGCGGATATGGCCTCCTGCTCGGATGCACCGTTCTCTTCGGTAATGGACAAAAGCTTTTTAATCCTTTCCAAAAGGCTCTTGTCTGACATGGGAACTCCTCTCTGTGGATCGTCCTCTATTCTTTACATACCAAAGAGAACGCCACCGCACGCAACTTTTGCGTGCGGTGGCGTTGTACTCAACTCAAAGGGGAAGCTGAGGACTGGTTGTTTGCCGCGCTGCTAGCGTGCTAAGTTCGCCAGCATCTCCGCGCACTCGGGATCCCCCTTACGGGCACCCAGCTTAAGGAGCGCTATGGCGTCTTCCTCCCCCATAGACATGGTCTTGATCATAAGACCTACACACAAGGGTATGGCACTCCACTCGCCAACCGCAACGGCTTGGAAGTAGCATGAAAGGGCTCGGTTCTCGTTGACCTCCTGACCCAAGACGCCAGACAAATAAACTTCACCCAGGTCTTTGAGTGCCGGACCAAGATTTTGATGTGCGGCGGACTGGAGAAAGCCGAATGCCTCCTCCTGGGTATACCTGTTGCGCTCGGGCCCAAGGTAGAACAGATAGAGATTGTATTGTGCCAAGCTATTGCCTAACTTGGCCGCCTCTTCCATGAGCTCCACACCACGGCGTATGTCTCGCCCCACCCCGTCGCCCTGCAAGCAGGCAACCGCCTGATAGAACGCCTTCCTCCCGTTTTTTGCCTGCTCGGCGCTCGGCCGATCGGCCTTTTGGATGCCAGGGGTCCCCACGCGCACATGGGTCTCAAACTGGTACTCGCATGCCACTTCGTCAACGAGCGTATCGTCGTCAATGTGGAGAAGCATCTTGACGGGCACCATGTCGCAAACAACGCGCCCGCTCGACGAAAGGGACGGCACAATGACCCTCTCGCCAGGGACAAGATGCTTGGCTATGGCCTCCTCATCAAGACTGTTGTAAAGCTCGATGGCTTCGTCAAGCGTGTAGCGCTCGTTCCCATTGAAGCCTCGCACGAGTACGCACTCGGGTTTGCTGCCCTGCTTTGGCATACCAGTGTCTATGTCGTGGCTGACGCACTCAACTGCCAGTCCCCAAGCGCGTTCGTTTTGGTCTGTGGTGTCGGCAATGAGATCCTTGGTTACGTACTCGGTGCCGCAGGGTATGGGTGTGTGTTCAAACATGATGTTCCTTTTGCTTGTCAATCGTTTCGCATTCTAATAACGAGATGCGTTCGTGTCATCGGGTCATCTCCCAATGGCACGAACGTGTGACTTCCTATGCGGCGGGGGCAAAGAAGTACTTGAGCAACTCGGGACCTGCTGGGTCGTGGCCGGTCGCAATCCAGAGATAAGCCTGCCTGCAGGCCTCGTCCACGGCCTCGTTTGACGAGTACCATTTTTGGAACGGCTTGCGTCCTATATGGCACATGCACAGCTCGTCAGCCCATGCGAGGCGTTTGCGGATGCTTTTGCGACGTGCCGTTGCGGCAGACTCAAGGGAGTCCACAAACGCGTTGAGGCCCTCAAGGTTGAGGCTGCGGTAGTAGTTGTTGAGGGGCACCTGTCGGTACAACTCCTCGCCATGGTCCAGCACCTCAAGCGAGAGGTCACGGATGTTACCCATGACTTCCGAGCATTCGGAAGCGTCCACGAGGCCTTGGCATTGCAGGCAGGTACCAAGGGTAAGGAGGGCGTCGAGCGCCTGAGAGAAGTTGGCGGGCTCGACTGGGTTGGGGGTGAGTGGCTTAATAGTCATGCGCCTTCCTTTCGTTTGCATTTCCCATCATCTTTTACCTACGCAAGAGGGCAGCGTGCCACGCAATTACTGCGTAACGCGCTGCCCCCTTGGCTCGGATAGGTTTCCGTTTATGCGTTCAACCGATGAGCGGGCTTTGAGGCACCAAGGCCGGCACGGCTGCAACTACGTCTCGCATTGAGGACGGCCTGGTCGTTTGTCCTCCTCACTTCGCGTATGGGGACGCTAGCGAAATCCTGGGAGATTTTTGCATAGGCCCTTTGGACCATCTGGGGAACGTAGATGGAGAGTTCCCATGCCTGTTGGTCGAGCCGGTCCTTTACACCTTCAATAAAGCCGTGGACCCATGTGTTAAAGAGCTCGGCTTGGCTCGCGCAATCCCCCACCTGACCATCAAGTTCGTATATGCGTGTTTGTGCGAATTCGTTTCCGCATTTGGTGGCAGCCTCTACAAGATGCTCGTATACGAGCTTTGCCGCAAGGGCATCGGTCTTTTGTCCAAAGAACCGAACTACCTTGCGCGGCCTGCACTCATCAGCTTTTTGGGACCTGCCAAAGTAGTACTCACAGCGGAAGTTTGGTGCCACCGCTGCGGCAAGCGACGAGTTCCACTCGCTTGTCCAGGTTGCACCTACACTTGCCAGCCTCGTCTCCTCCATTCCCGTTTTTATGATGGCCCGGTCTTCTGCCGTGACCCTCACATATGCGGGCGGCTTGCGCTGGGCTGCGGCATTGTCTGCAACCAAGCGCTGGGCAGCGAGTGCCGCGTTCACGGCATCTTCCCCCGCAAACCCATTTAGCTGGGACATGAGCAGGATTTTTTTGATTTGTTCTAGCATGTCGTTGTGTGTGGTATCCATTTGTACCTCCTTGTTCGCATTACCTACTTTGTAGATACGGAACCATGTGTTTGTCTACGCAACTATTGCGTAGACAAGTCAAGGTGCACGGAATGAGACGCACACAAAAGTAGCAGCACAAATATGGAGGTCGTACAACCCCCTAAACAATGACGTGCTAGGCCCCCGACCCCTCGTCATTTTTACCAACCAGACCCAGCGCAGGCTCGATCGCGTGCCACGTTCCCACGCCTTGGGCGGTCGCAACGAGCTGCTCGTACACGTTACGATCCACGTCATAGCGAAGCACGTTGACGCGCCCAGTCTTTTGGGTGGAGCCGTCTATGTAGTAGTGGCTCTGCCCATCCCAAAACACGCCCTCATAGTCGGGGTCACCCGCAAGCGTCCAGGCGCCCACGTGACCGGCCACGATGGTCTTGCAAAAGCGTCCAAAGGTCGCGGGGAACTTGCCGCAAAGGTCCCAGTCGCTCGTGCCCCAGCGCCAGCACTCGCCCGCTTCCTCGTCCACGCCTGCGTGTACGAATATGTTGCTGTCTGTTTCCACGTACCTGGGAATCCTTCGTAACCAATCGTACAGGGCGTCGGAAATCTGTATCTCGCCATATTCCACCCGATCGAGCAAAAAGAGTTCGTGATTTCCCGGAAGCACGGTAACGTGGCCCTCGTGCTCATGTTGGTAGCGACGAACGAACGAGAGTGACTCGGCGCAGCGTTGCAGGTACCTTCCCTCGCTCATCTTGTTATTTTGACGCGGAACGTAATCTCCCAGCAGGTACAGATGGTTCTCATCCGTGAGGTCTACCACCGAGAGCGCCTGGTCAAACGCGTCCTGGAATCCATGGGTGTCGGAAATTGCGTAGTGGAACAAGGGGAATCTCCTTTCAGCGGATATGCTTCCAGGTCGTACGGCGCTCATCCCTCAAGTGCCTCTAACCATTAGATGCAGGGGGGCATTCCCCTTTGATACACGGGAGGTTTTGCTTCATACATTTTGCGTAGTTATGTTTAGCTAAGCCCAACAGGATCGAACGGACGTTCATCATATGTATTCTTCCAGTGCTTTACCATACTCGACACTGACCTCTTTTCCTTACCTTGCATCAAACCACTGAGCCACCTTTCGGCATCGCTCGCCTTGCCCGTATCCATGATGCCTCTCTCTTCAAGGTCCTTAAGATACTTTGTGTAGCATACTTTGAAGTCATCCTTTTCCGAGGCGTCAACAAGAATACCCTTCCATGCCTCCTCCGTATAGCAGCTCTTTATTACGTAGGGTATGAAGTCAGCGAGAACTATTCCGAGTTCCCTACCATTGTGATGCGCCTTCATTCTTCTATATGTCGCGATTCTTTTTTGGGAATCGCTGTAACTCACACGTATCTTTCCCTCCGCATACGCATTCTCAATATCCAACGGGCCAAACAGAGAGAGCCCTTCGAGCTCCCCGCGGTCCTTTAGGTAGCCAACCAAACAGGCGGGCACAACCGCATCAACAGGTTCTTCCGCATCAGGCGTGTAGTCTTCAAGCCGTATGCCTCTTTTTACCGTCGCCGACGAGGTGGCAAAATACTGCCGATATGCCTCTGGGCAATCGCTTGGCATGGCACCCAACGACATCGAAGGGTTGTTTCGGTACGACGCAAAAGATGTCTCAGGGCCTTCCTTTTGTGCCCAGAGATCGTATCTGGCCATAAGCTCCCTGAGCGGTCGCCTCCACTCCTCTTCAACGAGATTGTCGGCTTTCATATCACCCGGATCGGGAGGAACGATAAAACAGTCATGAGGAACTATGGGCAGCTGATTTCCCACAGCATTCTTTGACCCCGTCAGCTCGCCCCACAAAGGCGACCCCATTTTGTAGTCCACCAAAGCAAATGTCGCATGCGTATTAGGGAAGCTCACAACGCCTCGACCGTGGCGCTCAGCCTGCTCCTTTCCCATTACAAAGAGTCCCGCGCCCGTTCTTGGGTCAAGTTGCAAAGGAACAACAGCCCTGCGATACCTCTTGTCATTCATGCTCAGAACGAGCCGGATCATGTCTTCCTCGTTCGAAGGACGCGAAGAGAGGCCATGACTTTCGTTTTGACGAAGATAAAGGTCGACCAAGCGAATGGGAAGGTCCTTCACGCGTCCAAGATCTGAAGTCCAGTTCTTTATTTCAAGGGACGCCTGAATACTAAGGGCGCACTCGATAATCACGTTGAGTTCAACGTCTACGCTGCTCGGGTCTTGGAAGACCCTTTCCCACCATTCTGCGGTATTCCATTCCTTCCTTTTAAAGCCGCGCTCATCGAGAAACCCGTTTGTGTACCTCTTCTCCTTGTTAAAAAAGGTCACAAAGGACGTTCCGCTTCCCCACCATCCCGGCTCGCCTCGATCTATTCCGTCTTTGAGCCTAGCGCCAAGAGAGCCAAGGGCATTGTCTTCCCTAAGCTCAAAAAGACGATTGCACACGTTATAGCTTTTGATCCTCACGTCGTTTTGCAGCAAAACCTCAATGAGGGCCTTGAGGTGGTCGTCCTCGATGAGGTCTATGTTTTCTGGAAGTCTCTTTTGTGTTTCCAGCAAAATGGCCTTGTTCTTACGTGAGCTATTCTTTTGCGGGCCATCCGAAGCTTCCTCGCCGCTCTTCAGTATGGCGATGAATGGCTTAAGAACAGGGTCGTCGATGCTAAGCCCCTTCTTGTTGCCTCTGCTTTTTAGGCGGTTGTCCTTGTAGAGCGCCTCCATTAAAAAACGGGCCAACTCCGTCTTTGCGCTTAACGACTCTTCGTCAGGCGCCTCCAGCAGCTGCCTATACAGTCGCTTGGCACGGGTCCTAAACTGTATGGAGTACTCTTCTTCAAGATACGTAATAACGAGTGTAAGCGCACCTGACGTACCCCCTTCTCTGCAATCCTCGTAATCATCGATCATGTACTGAACGATCTGCGAATACAAATCCGACATGTGCACCATTCCCCGCCGCAATCAGATAAACCAGATGGTCGTCCTTTGGCTCAGGCTTAGCGTTAGCCCTCTCTTGTGAGTCCCCTACCCTTTGGCTTCCTTGTATCAAACAGGCTCTCTTTTGTGAATCCCTCTTCCTCTAGCTTTCTTCTCAGTAGCCCAAGGGCCTCTGCGAGCATGTCTTTTACCTCTTCTTCATCCATGAAGTATTCTTCGTCGTACTCCTTGACTATCTCAGCAAACTCCTCATCGTTGAGGAAAAGATACTCGGGCCTATCTTCAAGTCCAACAGGCTTGCTCCTCAAGCCCCTCCTGCTTCTCTTGTTCAGCAAATCGTTAAGCAGCTGGATGGAGGAGTCTCCATACTCGGTCTCATCCCTCAGCCAAACGAGTATCTGCTCAAGAGAGCTATACGCGTCCACATAGCTCGCGTCTATCACATTGGTTGAATTGTCTGGTGCAATGTCCTCGAGCGTACTCGTAGACTCAGAACCCTTCAAAGCCTGATTTAGTGTTGCTGGCTCCCTGGAGTGTTGCTGCAAAATCCTCGCCTCATCGCTCGACTTCCCCATCTCGTTGGCGATGTAGGAGAGCTCACCTTTGGAGTGCGTGTATCGCCATCTCTCGTCGACAGCCAGGCTCTGTCCATTCGCAAACGCTGGACTTGCTGCCGCTACGGCGTTGCCCCACTTCTCTTCGGCTTTGCGATACTCCCTAAGAGGGTCGGCATGTCCATATTGATCGGCAAACCACACCTCGTCCACCGCACTGGTTAGTTCGTTATTGATTATCTTGCTGGCATACGCTCCAAAGTCTCCCTTTTGGGAATCGTATTTGTCCTCGCCAATGCTCTCTATTGCCTTTAGAAGTCCAGTGTTGCCAGCCTCAGTCAACTCCGCACGCGTAAGCTGCTCTGCCGGCCTTTTGTTGACAAGCAGTCTGACGAGCGGCCGATTGTTCGCAAAGAGCATTTGCTTCGCCTCTTGGCCTGCCTGCCAGTCGTGAATCCAACTACGTACGCTATCCCTGGCTCCCTTATCCATGTTTGCAAGAGACTCGTTGTTGAGCGGCGTATCTCCGTAAAGCAGCTCCACGAGGTTCCTGCGTGCCTCCTCCGCAGCACATACCCTTTGCGCTAGCACCTGATTGAGCGCCTTACGAAGCTCGCTGTTCGAGACTGTACTTTTGGCGTTGCCTGTCATGCTCCTAGCCCTCCTCGTCACAAGCGTCAGGCATCTTTGGAAACACCCCGCACACATAGCCCGTCATAGTCGCAGACATTGGATCTTTGAGGTCGCACTCACGGGCAAACGAGCATTTTCCGAGTGCTACATTGCTCAGCACCTCGCGCGGACGCTCGAATGCGGCACGCGCGGGCCATGACTCTACCGGCCGTTGCGAGCTGTTCATACCGAGCACGAGTGGCTTGGAGCATGGCGGAGTCTTGTGGGCTTTTTCCAAGTCTCGTGCAACACGTTCGAACTCAATACGATTCACATATTGGCCCTTGTAGTACTGCGAGTCCCCAGCATCAGTTACCTCTACGTATCGAAGCATACAGCTCGCAAGAATCTCCAAGTGCTTTGCGTTGAGTTCAATCGAATTCAGCGCGTAAACGTCCCGCACGGACCTCACGAAAGCATGCATAACCTTCTCGCGGTCGCCTGACAGCTCCAGGAGCTTTCTAAGGTCTACGAAGCCATTGGTTATTACGTCACCTGCACATATGGGAGAGAAGCGCTGGGCTTTGACGCCCTCCTCGAACTCAGGCAAGAAGGAGACTGACCTTGGCACACGCTTATTGGAAAGAACGCGAGAGGTGTCGTCGGCGTCCACGATCTGCAGCAGGTACTCGGTGCCCTCGGTGTACACGCGCAGCAGGCCGCTCTCGGGCGCGAGGTCGGCCTCACGTCCCAGGATTTGTGAGTTGATCTTCTTCGGGACGCTACACATGCGCTCGACCATGGGCATACCCTGCGTGATGTCGTCTACGTCGGCAACGCCTCCGCTATTAACGGTGCGCATGGTAAGCTGCGTGCCGGGCTCGCCGATGGACTGGGCGGCGATGATGCCCACCGCGGTGCCGATGTTGACGGGGCGCCTGGTGGAGAGGTCCCAGCCGTAGCACTTCTGGCACACGCCGTACTTGCTGCGGCAGGTGAGCAGCGCCCTCAGGCCGACCTTCTTCACGCCGGCGTCGAGCAGGCGCTCCAGGTCCTCGCGACTCTCGATGTAGCCGCCGGCGGGGATGAGCACCTCGCCGTCGGGCGCCACGACGTCGTTGGGGCAGCAGCGGCCGATGAGGTCAGTGTCCACCGAGGCCTCGCCGGGCTTTACCACGTCGTAGGTGCAGAACTCGTCAGTGCCGCAGTCCTCCTCGCGCACGATGACGTCCTGCATGGCATACACGAGCTTGCGGGTAAGGTAACCAGCGTCTTGCGTGCCCAGCGAGGTGTTAACGAAGCCCTTGCGCATGCCAGGGGCAGCGATATAGAAATCGAACTCGCTCATGCCCTCCCTAAAGTTTGACTTCACAGGACAAATGTTGATGTCGCCTTTCACGTTTTTCATCAGGCCGCGCATGCCGGCGAGCTGGCGCAGCTGCGTGGTGGAGCCTCGGGCGCCGGAGTCGGCCATCATGAAGATGGGGTTGTCCTCGTCGAAGCCGTCGAGCATCTTGGCGCCGAGTGCCTCGGCGCACTCCTGCCACACGCGGATGACCTCGCGGCGACGCTCGTCCTGGTTGACGAAGCCCATCTCGTAGTTGTCTTCGATTTGGTCGATGTCGTTTTGGGCGGCCTCGAGCATCTGGGGCTTGTCGGCGGGGATGACGGCGTCCCACACGCTCACGCTGAGGCCGGCACGCGTAGCGTAGTGGAAGCCGGTGCGCTTGATGGCGTCCAGGATGGGCTCCACGTCGGTGGTGGAATAGCGATCGCAGCAGTCGTTTACCAGCGCCTTGATGTCGCTATTGCTCATCTGGTAGTTGACGAAGGGGTAGTCGGCCGGCAGGCACTGACGATAGAATATGATGCGGCCCACCGTGGTGGAAATGCGTACCGGCCTGTCGGTTACGTCGTAGACGTTATCCACGATCCTGCGGCGCAGCTCGACTGACCTGCTGCCGTCGCGACGCCTCTCGCGCCAAACGTCCTCGTCGATGGGCTGCCAGGCGGCGCCCGGCCGGCCCTTGGCCCTCATGACAAACTCAACGTCCTTCACGCGGAAGAGATAGCGCCTCGAATCTCCTGTATCATCGAACTCGTTGGCATCTTGCATCCTTATGTGCACTTCGACCTTAGCCTGCACATCGACTTGATGGCCGTCGGGTTCATGCTTCATGTCGAGCCAATGGACATCATATGCACGCAGCACGTCCTCGAAGTCCATGAACTCACGTCCCTCGCCCTTGACGCCAGATCTCTCGGCAGTGAGGAAGTAGATGCCAAACACCATGTCCTGCGAGGGCACCAGGTTTACGCTGCCATCCGCGGGAGAGCGCAGGTTGCGGGTGGGCAGCATGAGCTTCCGAGCCTCAGCCTGCGCCTTCTTAGACAGCGGGAGGTGGACCGACATCGTATCGCCGTCAAAGTCGGCGTTGTAGGGCTTGCATACCAGCGGGTGCAGGTGGACTGCCTTGCCCTCCACCAAAACCGACTCGAACGCCTGGACGGAGAGGCGATGCAGGGTTGGCGCGCGGTTGAGCAGTACGACGCGGCTTTTGGCAACCTCCTCGAGCGCGGTTCGGACCACCAAATCGTCAGGACCGAGCTTGTTGCACTTAAGAGCTCTTAGGGCTTCTTCAATGCTGTTACGCACAGGTTCCCACACGCTTTGCTTGCCATCATCCTTTCTACCGCATGCTTCCTCAAACAGCTCGTCCAAATCACTGCGAAACGCGGGGCCGTACGACCCCAGCGCGCTCGTCACGCTAGGGACGCGCTTGTACAGGGCAATCGGCGTGGCCTCCGCCCCAAGCCTCACGTCGATCTCGTTGTGAAGCCTCCTCCATTCCGCTGCCAGTCGGCGTTCCCAGGCCTCCCCCAACGTGGCTCCCGGCGCATCCTCCTCCAGCCGTTTCAGCAGCATGTCCTCAAACGACTCAGACAGCCTCTGTCGCACGTCGGGGAGGCACGAGTTGAGCATCCGCTCGAGCTTGACGACGTCATCTAGACCTTTGTGCCACTCCCCGAGCGTGTGCAGCACAAAGGGCTTGAAAAGCTCGAAGGCCATTTCAACTGGAAGGCCGCACTGGTTTATGCCTAGCCTTGGGTCAACCACGATTTGCGAGCGTCCCGAGAAGTCCACACGCTTCCCTTGGAGGCTCTTTCTGAACAGGCCTTCCTTGCTCTTAAGACCCTCCTCTATTGACTTGAGATGCTTCTCTCCGCCGTTCTTATTCATCCCTTTTTGGAACAGCTCGTCAACCGACTGTTGCAGCAGCCGTTTCTCATACCGGGAGCTCTTGTAGTATCTCCGCAGGCCCCTAACGTGCTTTTCCAGCTCGTCTTGTATGGCTTTCTCGTTCCCCCGTTCTGCCAGCCCTTCCTTCTGCCCGCCAGACTCTTCGTCGTCGGAATCTTGGGCGACGTTTATCCCCAAGACTTCCAGGGTTTCCCTAACGATAGAGTCCACGGCGGTGGCCTCGCTGTTGTCCTCGGTACTGTCCAGCTTGGCAAGCTCCTCGCTCAGCCAGTCTACCTTGTCCGCTAGCTCCGCGTCCCCAAAGCCAAATAGCTCGTCTTCGATCCTCTTTGCTTCCTTTACCCTGTTGTTGCGGAATATGACCCTCTTATACAGCTCGGTGAGGCTATGTGTGGCAATGCCCTCGTTGATCGCCTGGGTAATGGGCCGCAAATCGGGAGGAAGAACGGGGATTACGTCCAACACCATGTTGGGAAGGTCGTCTTCGTGGCCAACAAGAGGCAACGCATATTTCAAGCGGTCCCTTGCCTTTTCCTTTAGCCCCTTAGGGATTTTGGAACGATTGTCAGCAACGGGGCCATCGTCATCGCCAGGGCTAACGTAATTGACAACGGCGCTTAGATCGTCGCAGATCGATTTGAGGTCAAACGGCAGTGCTGGCGAACCTTGACTCCGCGCGTTCCTACCAAATGCGCGAAGCCGCTTTTGCATCGCCGCCGCGCCCACTCCCCACTCGAAGTAAGAACCGTATTTCTTAAGTATGGTATCGGCAAGGCTGGGCTTATCCGCATCCTCGTTATTCTTACCCACTGCCGTGAGGTAGCCCACGGTCTTGGAAAGCAGCTCACGCCTTAGATCGGGATCGGTATCGCTGTTACCCAAAAGCCTCAAAACAAAGAGCGGGATGTCCACATCGTCTTGGCCCATAAGCATAAACACCTTGCGTGCAAGCGCTGTGTCCGAGTCCTCCTCGGGCACCTCGTCCTCGCCATTGGCTGCATCCAGCTTTAAATCACGCTCTTCGGTCTTGAGCCGCACCAAAACCTGCCCGTCAAGCGGTTTTATGCCCAACCTCTCTACCGTGGTTTTGAACCATGGATGGACCACCGGCACGGCAAGCTCTATGTGCCCCATGCGCTCGCGACGAGCACAGCGATACAGCACCGGGGCGCCGCATTCGTCGCAGACGACGTCTCTGTTGACAAAGCCCGTGGTTTCGCCGCATGAGCACGTAAACTTCCATCCCTCATCAGGCCCAAAGATCTCCTCGCTAAAAAGACCACGCGCCCCATTTTTAGGGTCGTCTTTCTTTGGCTTCAACAAATATCTTAATGAGGGGCTTTTTCCGCGGTTAATCTCCCATTCAATCGTCCTATGGCTCGTAACCTCGCCACAGCTCCACTCGCGTATGGTCTTTGCGCTTGCAAGCGATAGCCTCAGTCCCGCAATATCGCCAGCCTTGGCAATGGCATCGATGTCCTTGGCTTCCATGGGTTTCTTGGTATCGTTCACGTAAAGTCCGCTCCAAGTGCCGCGATTTTTTTCTCCACAAGTATAGACGTGCAACAAAGAACAAAAAAGGCGGCTCGGGCGAAGAGCCACCTCTTCGCCCGAGCCGCCTTAATCTCCACGATCGCGCCTGCTGGGTACAGCCTCACCAAAGTCCCCTGTCGATGCCAGCACTCCATGCATCTCAATTGTCACGGGCCATTTCTCCCAACTTGGGATACGTAATTCCCGCAACCGTGACTTCGCTTGTACGGAGTTTGGTGTACCAGCGTCCCTTGTATTCGGTCGAATCGACCGCATAGTCACAGGAAACCGTGGCGCCTTCCACCATGCTCTCGTAATCGCTGCGGTCAAACCAAGCGTCGTGCACATAGAGCGTTATAGCCGCAACGCGGTCTTTTCGCATCCTGTTGCCATAGGAGGTGTCCGCCGAATCGTTGTATGCGCGAACGAGAAGCTCTACAAAGTGTGCGACACCACCTTTTTTGATGATCGGAGGTGCGACGAGTGTGCCCTCAACATGCCCATGGTTAAATCTGTTCATACGATGTTCCTCTCCCTGGAATGCGGTTCCTATACGTTAGATACTTGGTTTGCGCTTGTACTACGCAACTATTGCGTAGGCGCTTATCTAAAGACAAAACCCTGCGGCCTTCGCGGACCGCAGGGGTTATCGTTGCACCGCTTTGCGCTCGTTACGAGTTGCGCGACATTCGCCTAAGCAACACCGAGTCCAGGTAATACTTTGCCTCGTCGAGTCGGTCGTAGGTTCGTATGTACAGCTCGTCATCCATGCTGCGCGACATATCCTCTTCGCCCAAAAGCATCTCGAGGGCGCCGAGCACCAGCTCAACCGGACCCACGGGCATCCAGCGATGGGGATCCACCACAAACCAGCTTTTGTTCGCACCTGTGGGCATGCCCACGCCAAAGTAGCGTTCACGCAGGATCGCATACTGCGCAAAGAGCTCGTCCGTAACATTGGTGGTGCCGAGCCAATCGGCGGCAACTTCCGTTAGCCGTGCGTTGGCATCATCCAACTGCTGCTCCATCTCGCCGAGTGCCGTGTCGCCGATAATTTGGGCCTCGCGAGCCACAGATTGCTCGTGCTCCACGCATTGCGCGAGAACGTCCTTGAGTATGGATACTCGTTCGTTATGGCTGAGCTGCTTCCACGCGTCTGGAGAGGGTATCCGCTTTTCTTGGCCAAACTCGTCCATGGGATTGATGGCGTTATAGAAGAAGTTTTTGTCCACGATGTTTTGGAGCGCCGATTCGTCACACGTTTTGAGGCCCTCGTACGCCGCAAGGTAGCGGTCCACGTCTTCCATGCCATGCCACTCATGGGGCTCGATGTTGGTTAGGGTCCTCAGGCAGGCCCTGTCGTTCCACTCCGTTTGCATGTCGTCAATGCTAAGGAGCGAGTCCGTAAACTCCTTGACGGCCGGGGAATCGAGAACAAGCGCAACGTACTTCGGGTCTTCAAGCGTGCAAGGGCTCTTTCCCGTGTGAGAGACGAAGAGCGCGTCGAGGTAGTTAAAGACGTCCCGCGAGCCATCCGTATTGAAGTTGTAAAACGTCTGGGTCGTCTTTTGGGCAACTTTGCGCTCCACTATCTCATCGTACGAAAGCTCGCGAAACACAAGGTCCGCATGGGTAAGACTTTGGTTGTCCTCGTGCACCGCAGCCTTTGCGTCACGCTTGTAGTCGTCTTGTACGCCAGCTTGTGACTCGATGTACGCAGACGCCGAAAGCAAGGCACGAAGCTGCCCCACGGTACACTCAAAGGATTGGCCCACAATCCAATCCTCTACGCCGTCTGTCTTAAATGCGGGACACATGCATGTGCACAGGGCACAATAGTAAAAGGCATAGAGCAGGTCGCGCTCGTCGGACGAAAGCGTTGTTGGCAGGGTTCGCAAGTCGATTGACACGACCTTTTTGAGCATTTCGTCCGAGTAGGTTGGGGCGTCTTTCACGAGTCGCGCCCACTCCTCCTGAGCCGGACTATTCCACTCCTCGCACACGTATCCGTTTATGCCGTCATCGTAGTAGCCCCAAACATAGAATGCCTTTTGGAGCTCGTCGGTGTTCTCCACAAGCTTGTTGGTCGTCGCGCGCAGGCAATCAAGAAGATCCTTGCCACCAACGTGGGCCACAAGGTCAAAGATGCGTATGTCGTCGCCCATAATAATCTCGCGAATCTGTTTGAGCCTCTGCTCCAAGCGATTGCGACGAGCCTGATAAAAGCTAAGGGTTGCAATGGCGTGCTCCATAGTGTTCTCCAGCAACAATAAAGGCGACGCTTGTGGGGATGGGCAACGGAACGCAACCAGTATAGGGCATTGCTCCGCCGCTCAATTCCATATAAGCAAACCCGTTGATTCGGTCAACAAAAAATGGCGACGGCGGGGGGCGGACCCCGCTGTCGCCATGTAACCCACCAGCGGGGCTACCCCCGAGTGGTGGGTTGACGTGCAAGCATGAGAACTGAATCGAGCCCGCCGCGTGCCTTCGCACTACGCTACGGCGACTTCCCCGTTGTTCGGTCAGCAGGCAGACAAGTCTGAGCTTCCGGGAGCGACCCATGGCTTCTTGCCCGAGGAGGCTGCCAAACCTTCCTTTGAGGCCCTGCGGGGGAATGGCTACCCCCAGACTTCACCGAGCTTCAGAATAGTCATAATCTCCCGAGTATCCAGATCATGACGTCATACGGCTACCGTCGCGGACGACTTCCGTTATACACGGGTTTCCCCGCTTCAAGACATACGGTGCCCTTTGCACTCCTTGCTTACTGTCGCGCGGCGCTACCCGCCTAGTCCCAAGGTTCTTCCCCACAAGGGCGTCTATTCGCACCGCCGGAAGTACCCCACCTCACGGAGCGCCGTCGCGCGCGCCGGGACTTGGGCTTGGGGCCTTTTCCCCTCGTCAGCTGCCCTCGCGGATCAGCCTCACGGCTCGGACACGCGGGTATCCCCAACGCGCCGTCCGTCCCATTCGCCCCGCCTCGGGAGGGTACAATCCCCTTATGCACCGAGGTCCGGTGGGCTCGATTCAGTTCTCAAGCTTCGCTCTCTCGCTGTAGACAGTATGCCACCGAGCGACTCCCCCGTATCATCCCAAACGCCACAACCACCTCAAGGTTTTGAGGTACTGTGCAAATGGTTATTCATTCCGCCTTACTGCCAACAATCTTGTCATCCGATGCTGACATGCATAACTTCTCGTCAGTCATCCAAAGGAGCGCGGTACTCACGCAACGCGTCGAAAGCTGCCTCCCCCTCGTCGAGCCCGCAAGCCGTCGCGCCACCGCCAATGATAGACTCAAGGAGGCGTGTTCAGGCACTTAAAGGCGGCAGACGTGAACGAATCGGACACCAGGCTCAAGCTCATAGACCCCGTCCTCGTTGGAAAATGGGGGCACAAACGGATGTTCACCGAGCACTGCTTCACGGACGGGGAGATCATCGTGCGCGGTCGAATGGCAGCCAGGGGGAACAAGAAGAAGGCCGACTATCTCCTCTCATACGCGCCGGACCTTCCCATAGCCATAGTCGAGGCGAAGGACACCGAGCACTCCGTGGGCGCAGGACTCCAGCAGGCCATGGGCTACGCTCAGGCGCTCGACATCCCCTTCGCGTACAGCACGAACGGGCACGGCCTCGTGTAGCACGACTTCTTCACCGGAACCGAGCGTAGCATGAAGATGGACGAGTTCCCCGCTCCAGACGAGCTCTGGGGCCGCTATTGCGCAGCTAAGGACATCGCGGACGAGGCATTGGTGCGGGCGATCACGGTCCCCTACCACTACGAGCCGGGCGGCAACAGCCCGCGTTATTACCAGCGCGTAGCCGTAAACCGAACCGTGGAGCGCGTTGCGAAGGGTGAAGACCGAATCCTACTGGTCATGGCCACGGGCACGGGCAAGACCTACACCGCGTTTCAGATCGTGCATCGCCTGCGCGAGATGGGGCGCGCCCGCAAGGTTCTCTACCTTGCCGACCGCAACATCCTCGTGGACCAGACCAAGGACGGAGACTTTAAGCCACTGCAGAAGGTGACGACGAAGGTAGAGCACCGCAGGCTCGACCCCGCCTACGAGGTCTACTTCGCCCTGTATCAGCAGCTCGTGGGCGAGGACGGAGAGGAGATATTCAGGGCCTTCGACCGCTCCTTCTTCGACCTCATCATCGTGGATGAGTGTCACCGGGGCAGCGCGGACGAGGACTCGGCTTGGCGCAAGATACTCGAGTACTGCGGATACCCCCACGAGGAGGAGGTCATACTGCCCCCCGACGAGCTCATCCGCAACTATCGCGAGGAGCGGGCGCGTCTCGATGCCGAGATATAGGAGATGTTGTCCCGCATCTGTGCGATACTCGGCATCGAGGAGGATGCGGGAACAGGGGATGTGTAAGCATGGCCAACATGGATCTTGAGACAGTGTCGACTGATTCGCTGGAATACGTTGACACCAACGATTTAGTTGCCGATGCATGCGCGATTGTAGAGGGGGCGCAGCAGTTTACCCGCAAGGCGGTAAACGTGGCCCTCGTTCGCCGCAATTGGCTTTTGGGCAAGCGCATCGATGCCGACGAGATGAGAGCCGGAGGCCGTGCGCGGTATGGGACATCTGCGGTCAAGCATTTGGCTCGCAAACTCACAGAGTTATACGGCAAGGGACTCACCTACTCCGATTTGTATCGATATGTAAAGTCCTATAGGACCTGCCCGGAGATTTTTGGGACACTGTCCCCAAAATCAAGGGGCTACCTCTCGTGGTCGCACTATGACGTTTTGCCGCGAGTTGTGGAGAGGGAGGCACGCGATTGGTATGAGCAAGAGGCATTGCGCGAGGGCTGGAGCGTACGCACGCTCGACCGTAACGTGGGTACCTTATACTACGAAAGGCTGCTTTTGTCGTCAGACAAGAAGCCCGTGGTAGATGAAATGCACGAGAAGACCTCTGAGTACGAGGCAAACAGGCTCGAGTTCATCAAGAACCCTGTCATCGCAGAGCTCCTATTAGTTCCACAGGATAAGCGCCACACCGAGAGCGAACTGGAGACGACGATCATCGACAACCTCCAGAAGTTCCTGATGGAGATGGGCAAGGACTACGCCTTCGTCGCAAGGCAGCAACACATCAAGACGGATCTGGATGACTTCTACATCGACCTTGTGTTCTACAACTATATCCTCAAGTGCTTCGTACTCATTGACCTGAAGACGGATCCCATTACTCATCAGGACGTGGGTCAGATGGACATGTACGTTCGCATGTACGACGACCTGAAGAAACGTGACGACGACAACCCGACGCTCGGCATCGTACTTTGTACGGAAACAAGCAAGACCATTGCCCGCTATTCAGTGCTCCATGGCAACGAGCAGCTATTCGCAGCGAAGTACAAGCTGTATCTGCCAAGCGAGAACGAGCTGCGTAACGAGATAGAGAACCAGAAGCTCATATTCGCGCTGCAACATGGTGCCGAGGACGGTATTGATGACAATGAGTCATAGTATAGCGGTCGAATTGCGTACGCAGTGCGTGCGTAATTCCGATGGGCAAGGAGCATGAGATGAAGGCTAAGGACCTGCGTAACTCAATCCTGCAGATGGCCGTGCAGGGAAAGCTCGTGCCGCAGGACCCTGCCGACGAGCCCGCGTCCGTGCTTGTGGAGCGCATTCGCAAGGAGCGCGCAAAGCTCATAAAGGAAAAGAAGATCAAGGCCCCCAGGGGCGGCGAGTCCGTAATCTTCCGCGCTTCCGATGGCGGCCACTATGAGAAGCGCGTGGACGCGCGGGGGCGCGAGGGCGAGCCCGTGTGCATCGACGACGAGATCCCGTTCGAGATCCCGGAGAGCTGGGCGTGGTCGAGGATAGGTACCCTATTTAGCATGCAAGCTGGCAAAAACATTGCCGCCGCGAGAATCAGTGATACGCAAGATGGAGACCATCCGTATCCCTGTTTCGGCGGCAACGGCATCCGCGGATATGTGAAAGAGTCCAACAGGAACGGGCGCTTCCCAATCGTGGGCCGTCAGGGTGCACTCTGTGGATGCGTCAATTATGCCGAAGGCGGGTTTTATGCAACTGAGCATGCGATTGTTACAACATGCTTCGATAAGACTGACGTGGGCTGGGCCTGTCTCGTGCTTGAAGCCCTCAACCTCAATCAGTATGCAACCGCAACGGCACAGCCCGGACTCGCGGTCTCAAAGATTGTCGACGTGCTCATCCCTGTCCCGCCGATTTCTGAGCAAGCACGCATCAAAGAGGCATACAACGCCTTCCAAGAACTCACCAATCAATAGTTGCGTCGACTGCCTCACGCTGCTCCGAGGCGGTGCGCCGTAGGTAGACGCGCGTGGTCTCGAGGCTCTCGTGGCCCATGAGGTCGGCCAGAAACGCGATGTCCGGGTTCCTCTCGATGAAGTTCTTCGCGAAGCGGTGCCGGAACGAGTGCGGGTAGACGACATCCTGGTCGATGCCGTACTTTTCGGCAAAGCGCTTCAGGCCCATTGATATGCCCCTGGCGGTCATCGGTTTGCCACTCTTCGAGGAGAAGACGTACCCGTTCCTTCGGCCAATCTCATCCAGCCATCTAGCAGCGTCGCATTGCAGGCTCGTGGGAATGTAGATACGCCTGAGCTTATGGCCCTTGGAGACGATGTCGAGGTGTCCATCTCGCACCGATTCCACCGTGAACTGACGCAATTCGCTGACGCGCGCTCCCGTGCAGGTGAGGAATCGCACGACGAAGTGCCAGAACAGCTCGCCATCACGCAATAACGAGTCACGAAGCAATTCGTAGTCTGCCTGACTGATTACGTTATCGAGGTAAGGTTTCTGCTGTATGCGAAGGCCCTTCAGCCGGATGCCGGAATGACCTATGTAGTCGAGGTACGAGTTGATGGCTGTGACGCGCAGGTTGACAGTCTTGGCGGCAAAGTGTGCGGCGAGCCAGTCCTTGTGGTTGAGCAAGTCTTCGCTCGTAGGCTCCTCGCCAATCCCCTCTCATCTGGCGAATGGCGAACAGGTATGAATCGACGGTATGGGTGGAGAAGCCCTTCCCCATTAGGTAGGCCCTGTAATCCTTCATGTATGGCTCCTTTCACTCGATATGGAGGATTGTCTGGCCGATGGGATGGCTAAGATGAAGACGTAGTATCATATCGTTTAATACGTCGACGGATTCATCGAAGAAAAAAAAGGGGGGTAAAAGAAATGCCCACCATCATGCCCGTAACGGACCTACGAAACTACGGCGAAGTCCTGCGAAAGGTCGCCCCCGGAAAGCCCGTGTTCCTCACACGCAATGGCCGTGGCCGCTACGCCGTGGTGGACATCGACGACTGGGACTGCATCGAGGCCGCGAGGATGCTCGTGGACGAGCTTGACCGAGGTCGCGCGTCGGCGACGGAGGACACAAGGAGCCTTGCCGAGGCCCGTGCCCATCTCGCAGAGATGGTGACGAATGCACAGGCCTGATTCCGAGCTCTCCCCACTTGCCTGGGAGGACATGGACGCGCTGTTCAATGCGGTGCTCGGCTTGCAACTCCGCCAATAGAGGTTCAGAAGAACGAGGCGGTCGGAACACGAGCAAAACAATGGTCTGTAATGAGCGTAACATTCGCCAAGCACAGACAAGCAAACTGGTCGCTCCCGACAGCTAGTAGCGGTATGATGCCACAAAGCAACGGGGAGGCACCATTGGGCAACGAGACAGTCGCATATGTCGACGAGAGCATGCGCACCTTCGACGGAGAGACCACGTACTATCTGTGCGCGGTTGTCGACCGCGCCGTGGACGAGGTCGCGATTCAGAGACTACGCTCCCTCTTGCCGAAGGGGGCAAAGAAGCTCCACTGGCGCCAGATGGGCGTCTCCCTGCAGGGGGACTCCCTCAAGCTCTTGGGGTCGCTTGCCATGAACGCCATCGTCGTCTCGGGACGCCCGATCAACCCAAGGAAGCAGGAGAGGGCGAGGCGGAAATGCCTTGAGGTGCTGCTGCCGCTGCTCGGCTCGGCGGGAGCGGGACGCGTCGTCATGGAGTCCAGGGGCGACGCATTGGACAAGCGCGACCGTGAGATGGCCGTGAGTCTCATACGGAGGGGCTGGCTCGGCAACGTCAGGCTCGCTCACATGCGTGGTGACGACGAGCCCAGGCTTTGGTTGCCAGACCAGATTCTCGGGGCGCAGGGCCACGTCGACGCCAAGGGCGGCGCACACGAGGACTGGGCGTTTGAGTGGAGACGCTTGGAAAAGAGGATTGAGCGAAGGGAAATCGCCCTATAAAAGCGCGGAAGCCGGGGCCCGAGAACGCTCCGGCTTATCCAGCTCCCACTTCCGTTCCCCCTTGGGGGTGGCTTCTGACATGAAGTATACCCCATTAGGGCGTATCCGAGACTGAGAGATAACCCGGAGGAGCCAGAGTCCACTATCGGTGACAGAGGTCAGTGGATCGACTCTGATGGACAGCCATAGTCTATCCGTGGCGCACTGCCCCGGCTAAGTGCATCGCGACTGGCATTATTGTTGATTGGTGAAGACCCAGAAATTGGTAATGGCCTCTACAATGCGCTGTTGTTCTGGAATTGGCGGTATCGATACAAGAAAGTTTGCTCCGTCAACTGTGCCCAATCTCGGCATCTTTACTCCGTATGAATGAGCCTTAGCGTAATCAACGAACAATGGTGCCATGAGAACGATTTGCGCAAACTCCGGAGTCACACCATTAAAAGCCAGAGGAAGTATCTCTGACGTGCACACTCCATTCTTATCGGCTATTGCCACTTTGTTAAGGTATGGCCTCAGTTTGCTATAAAGAACCATTCCCGCAGAGAAAACATGCTTTGTGCTACCTTTCTCATCTGCTCGCTTTCTCTTCTTCTGGAGTATGCGTCCCGAATCCTTCTCAAGATCTTCGAGGTCGAGGTTCCAAGTACCTGGGGCTACGGCATCATACTCGATATTCACGCACCTGCCGAAATCGCAGAGCGTTGACATGCGCACCCACACCCAGCTCTCCGGAATCTCGAACGGAATCTCGTCGTCGATGCACACGGGCTCGCCCTCGCGGCCACGCGCGTCTACGCGCTTCTCATAGTGCGACCCATCGGAATCGCGGAAGAGCAAACGTCGAAGTCGGCGCAATGCCCCCACTGGCCGACCCACAAACACCAGCCACCCGTCATCCGCTTAGTCGGCGACGGGAACGAGGGCATTGTCATATCCACCCCCGTTGTCACATACCGGTAGGCAACAATACCTTCTGTCACTATTGCCAGAGCAAAGGGCCCTTGATGCACCTCATCCAGGCAAAATCGCTACTCACGTGGTGGAGCGGAAGGCCCTATCCGTATCTGTTTCTCGAGCACTCCTCTCGGGGCAGTGGAATGGCAAGCGACATGCAGGACGCACCCAACAGATTTGGGTTCATGCAGTACTACAACCTATTCGGCGGATGACTTACCATGACGATACCGAAACATACAAAATTTATGGCCTGAGCTATGAGGCACAATTAAAGGTCGTTGCCGAATCCCTCGAAACAAAACTGGGGACGGAAATAGACGCAGAGACGAACGTTATGCTCAAGATTACCGACAACTAACGACTTGCCCTGTTTCACACTTAACGAGAAAGTATTTCGCGCTTTATGACAAGCACTCCATACCTGTTTTGTCGCACTCGTCAAGGCCCCCACATCCGTTAAAGCCCACGTGCCTTGCGACGACGAGCAGCCTCCCGGTACACCTCCGCATCCGTACGAACGCCAACTACCACAACGAGCATCTCCGTCTTTGAACGTTGCAGACGGTACACAATGCGTATGCCATCCGAACGCAGTTTACCTTTGAAAAGATCGACTAGATCAATCGCGTTGCGATTCCCAAGAGGCTTGCCGTAACCTCCCTCACTTTGTGGAAGAGGGTTTGACGAAACCTTGCGAATTGCCTTTAGGACATGTGTTCGCACCGACCCATCGAGCTTGCGAAGATCGTCAACCGCTTCTTCCAGGAACTCGACCCTCCATGCCATGGCTAGCCAATCCCCACGTCTTCAGCCTCGTCGAGCTCGGAGTCGGTTATGCCAAACTCCGCAAGAACCTCGTCAAACGGGACGGTAGGCCTAACGTCGTTGCGCGCGAGACGCGCAATCGACTGACCCAGCAGGATAAAGTCCTCCTCCATCTCGCTCAGGTACGCATACTCCTCGGGCGACGTTATGACGGCGGTCGGCTTGTTGTTTTTCATCACGATAACCGGCGTACTGCCCTTGGCCTTCTCGAACGCACGCGAGGCACCGCCACGCGAGAATTCGCTAACCGAAACGATGTTGTCTAGCACTTCTGCAGGCAAAGCCATGTAACCTCCCCATACGTTGGTATAGGAGCATGCTAACATATATTAATGAAGATTTTCACGAATATATTCACACCATCTTACTATGTCACATAGCAAATCATCAACTCGCAACGACGTTGCCGGCGTTTCCAAATGCCACAGAAGCGAAGCGATGGAAGCGCGCGAGCATGAGAACTGAATCGAATCCGTTGTGAGCCTTCGCCCTACGCTACAAATGGCTTCCCCGTGTTCCGTCAGCAGGCAGACAAGTCTGAGCTTCCGGGAGCGACCCATGGCTTCTTGCCCGAGGAGGCTGCCAAACCTCCCTTTGGGGCCCTGCGGGGGAATGGTTACCCCCAGATTTCACCGAGCTTCAGAGATGGATTTCGCCCTTTACTTTGTATACTCGAGGTCAAACCGTCCCTACGGCTACTTTGGCCAGCGACTCCTGTTATAGTCGGTTTCCCGACCTCAAGACGAACTACACCTTTGGCATTCCTTGCCTACTGTCGAGCGGCGCGACCCGCCTAGTCCCAAGGTTCTTCCCCACTGGGGCGTCTATTGAGGTGTGCCAGGAGTTCTGCACGTTCGGAGCGCCATCGCGCGCGCCAGGACTTGGGCTTGGGCCTTTCTCCCTCGTCGGCAGCCCTCGCGGGCCCGCCTCGCGGCTCGCCCCGGCGGGTATCCCCACCGGGACTTCCGTCCCATCCATCCCGCCTCGGAAGGGCTGCAATCCCCTTATGCACCGAGGTCCAACGGACTCGATTCAGTTCTCAAGCTTCGCTCTTGCTGCAAATAGTATGCCACCGAGAGACCCCCTCATTTCATCGCAAACGTCGCGACCACCTCAATATCTTGAGGTGGCATGCAACTGGACAAGAGCAACCGACACCCGGGCCCCAGCCACCACCACTCGGGGGTAGCCCCGGGTGATGGTTGGGTTACTGCCACTCTGGGAAGTAGTCGCGATAGTTTTCCAGCAGCGGTATCTCTCCCAACTCGCTGTGATGCAACACGAACAGCCGCTTCCGCGCACGCGTGAATTGCATGTTGCGGGTCTTAAGCTCCCGCTCAGGATCTTGGCTGTAGAGTTGCTCGCGGTAGTCCACAATAACCGTGTCGAACTCCAGCCCCTTTCCGCTCAACACCGACAGAACGTAGAGGCCGTTTTGTATGGCACCGCTCATATGGCCCTCAACGCTTTCTCGGACCTCGAGCCCGGCGCTCGTAAGGCTATTGACCATCTGCAGGCGATGATTGTTGTTGGTGATAACAACCGTGGATTGATTTGGGTCGACTATGTTTGCGATCCACCCTGGCATCTCTTGATCGCTCACCCACACGAGATCGGCCTTTTCTTTGTTCGGCTGGCCCATGTAACGGAGCTCTTCGTCCGGGAGCTCCGTGTCGTGAAGCCGCTCCACGAAACGCTGGATGTCTGGTGGATTGCGCATATTCTTGGTAAGTGTGCGGAACCGAGGAGTATAGCCTAAACCCTCATCCACGTCTCTCCAGCTAAAGTCACGCATATATAGTTGCTGTCCCTCATCACCCGCTATGAAGAGATACCCGTCGTCTTTTACGAATCTCCTAAAAAGCCGCACCATGCTTACCGATAGGTCTTGGGCTTCGTCCACGGCGACTACATCGTACCGCGGAAGATCGTTGGACTTCGGATCCAGGAGCCTTGCAACAACCCGGCCCATCGTATACGTCCGATGCTCTCTGAGCTTATTTTGGAATTCTCGCCACACCTCAAGAATCACCTTGCGGGCATCGCTGCCCTTGTCAGCCCGACGAGCGCCTCCCCGTCCCGCGCGAGTGTCTTGAGGATAGCGCGCGAAAGCATCTTGCACGTCACTGTATCGGTTATCCATCCACAGGATCTCGTCCGTCATCCAACGGACGTTGCGCGCCTCACTCGAGTCCACGAGACGAGCAATCGTCGAGCCAGAGGCCAGGAGCTGTGGTTCTTTTTTGGCGACCTCACTCATGGCCTCCTCGACGATTTCGCCAACGGTCCAGCTCTCCGGCTTTCTAACAGAGTTCTTGAAATACTGTGGCCCACTCTCCCTATCATCGTAGATTAGCCCCCAATAGTGCGGCAGGTCCGACATGTAGGGAAAGCGGTTGTCTTTATTGTAGTCTTCGAGGTACTCGTAGCCTTGCCTCACGTCACATACCACCAGCTGATTCAAGAAGGCATCGTAGCTCTCAACGTAAATACGGTCCGCGACCTCTGGAAAACCGGCTACCAGACCTCGAACGTACGCAGCCAGTTCTTTGTTGAAGCACAGGAACAACGCGTTCCTGTGAGCCTGCAATGACTCAAACGACATCTGTCCCCCAGTTTCCAGCCTATGCATAATTGCAGCAAGAAGGCACAGGGTCTTGCCTGTACCAGCGCCGCCCCTCACCTTTATGATGCCATGCCTCTCGCGATTATTGTTGTTTCTAAGCTCTTGCTCATCGCGACCAATGGCAAACATCACGCTGCGCTGCTCGTCCGTCGCCTTGCCTCCATTTTGCAGGAGCTTGCGAATGAAGTCGTGCTCGTTGAGAACCGCATCCACTTCCCGCATTACCTCGTCGCGTTGTTTGATGACCTCTGCACGATCTTGCCTTATCGTCTCCAGCTTTTGCTCCGTCGCTTCAAGCTTTTGCTTTGCCTCTTCAATCTTTAGGCGAAGGCTTTCATTCTCCTGTTCGCTAGTCAAGTAGTTCTGTTCCGCCTCTTCCGACAGTTCACCCAGTGCCTCGTGTTCCTTGACTAAAGCATCGCGCTCTTGGGTTAACTCCTCGAATCGCCTATCCAAGTCCCGCGCCCGTTTGTTTTGTTCCTCTATTCTTTGCTGATATTTAGTCTCAGTCCGACTTATTGCATCCGCAATAGCCGCCTTTGTTTCTGCTTCGGGGTCGTAGGTCGCGAGCATAGATTCCCTTTTGGCGTTCGAAACCCCCTTAGCGATTTCTTTTTTCCGCAGATCATTTATCAGGTGGCTGCGCAGCAACCTGTCAAGATATATTAAAGACTCAACAATATCCTGCTCCTGCAACGCCTGGCTCGCATGTTCGAAGGGATTGGTATGCTTCCGACATTCGTGATAGTAGTCACTTTGCTTAGCTTTTATTATTCCCTCTCTCTTAGCGCGATTGATGTTGTCTGCCAGCGCAATGTCTCTTTCTTTGCCATTATCACCAACACCTTTGGTGGAGATTCCATTTTTATTGAGTAAGTGAACGATTGCGCGCTCAATGAGTGTGCGAATCTTGTTTCCGCTATCACGGTAATCCACCATGCTGCTGTGTTTTCTGCGACTTATCGCTATATGCGTTGTCAAGTTTTCCTTGATTACATCATCGGGGTCTTTACGAAGGCCAAGATAGCGTTCCAAGTCCCTCTCGTGCTTAGGTAAATAATCAAAATACTCTGTCTCATTATCCATCACAAACTCCCCTTGCCCATTAAGATCTGTCGCAGGCGATACGCAACCCATTATCCAATCAGTCACATCCAGCGAACTACTCGTTTAGGCAAACGTGCGAAATCGCAGCGTTTTATCGTTGGGGAAACCGACGCGCGCACACAATTTGCCTCTTTCCATGGTATGTTCTTCGTGCTCACCGCCCACTTCCGTTTGCGAGGGACACCCATGGCGCTTTCACAGTACGACGTCGAGGAATTTGCCAGCCTCCTCCCGCAGGGACTCAGCTGCGACAACCCGCGCGAGCGCCTGCTGTGCATCGTAGAGATACTAAAGCGGTTCAGCGACGAGCGACACCCGCTCTCGAACGCTAGCATACGCGCCATACTGGAGGAACGCTTTGGCGAAACACCAGCCGAAAACACCGTGGGCGGTGACCTGAGGGCGCTAACAAACAACTGCTTCGCTGGTATCCAGATAAAGAAGGCCGACCGCAACAGAGGCTTTTGGTGCAAGCGCAGCGACTTTACGACTGCCGATGTTCACTTGCTGCTCAACGCCATCCGCTCGTCGCACACGCTCACCATGCACCAAAGCAAGCGTTTGCAGGGTGGCCTGCTCGACCTCGTGAGCATCTACCAAGAGGATGACCTGGATGGCACCGTGTTCGTGGACGAGCGCATGCAGCCGGAGGACAAGAAGGTCTTCAGGACCGTGCAGACCATATTCCGCGCCATGAAGGAGGGAAGGAGGGTCCGCTTCCAGTACAGCTACGTAAGCATGAGCAACGCCCGTAGGAGCGACAAGGGCAGGTCCATGGCAGGAGGGCACGAACGCTGCATCCTTTCGGACGATGACGGCAGCACGTGGCGCGACGAAACGCCACTGGCGGTCGCGTACATAGGGGGCAACTACTACGTCGATACCTTCTCGTCCAAGAAGTGGAGGGGCCACTCCACGGTCCAGCGCCTGCGCGTCGACCGTATGGTTGGTACAAGGGTCTCGGACACGCCCGTGGAGCGGGGCAAGGAAATCGAGAAGGCGAAAGCCGACGCAGAAGCCCGCCTAAGACACGAAGGCGCGAGCACAAAAAAGGGGCGCTACCTCTTTTTGCGCGCACGCTCGGACAGGTCGAACTTCATGTTCGATCGCTTTGGGTTCGACCTCCAGTTCGACCAGTTCGAGGGCGAAACGGGCAACCCCGCCTCAACCGCCCTTACCATGGTACACATCAACAAGCCGTTCGAGTTGTTCTACCGTTGGCTCACGGCGGCGGGCGACGGCGTCGTGATGGTGGAGCCACCCCTTCCCGCCGTGCTCTTGAGCAGCCCTTGGCAAGACCTCTTGCGAGCGCTTCTTGGCAGCGCTGAAATCGGCAACGATTGGCAGAGGCTCATGGAGCGTCTTAACCGGGACCATTCCAAGACGGTCGAGGAGTACCTTGCGTATCTTGACAGGGCGCGCGGCCCCTACGAGGGCCTCGCATAGCGCGAGGCGAGGCGTCGGGGCCGTTCCAGCCCCGCCCCGCGCCTTTATTGTCCACTCACAATTTGGTTCCACACGTCTATGACGCACTCGCCCGATATGGTCCTCTCTTTCATCAGCTTCTCATACAAGGCTATAAGAACGTTCCTCCGCGCAACAATAATACGCCTTGCCTTTGCAAAGGCGTCGTCCAACAGTTGGCTTATGGTCTCACGCACCGATTCTGGCAGCTCGTGAACATCCACGTCACCGTACACAAGAAGACCGGCGCTCGATAGCCCCGTTTTCGTAACATATGCTCGAGCAGTCTCTGTAGCGCGGGCCAAATCGCTCGTCCCCCCAACACCATATTCGCCGAGCACAACCTCCTCTGCCGCCAAGCCGCCCAGCGCTGCCACTATTTCGCTTTCTATGTCGTTGGCAGTGTTTATCTCGAAGTTAGGTGTGTATGCCACATAGGCCGCTGCACCTGTGCCCTCTTCGCGTATGGTAATACACCTGATATTTGTAAGTCGCCTGAGCTCCAATAGGCATATGGCATGCCCGAGCTCATGTACGGTGCGTCGTTGTAGTACGGCTTTGTTGTCGTTGCCAAAGCACGACGCAACATTTACCGCCACAATACTTGCCATATGCTCTATTGAGGGGATGTCGTCCGCATCGAGCGTCCTCAAATTGGCTACGCTTGCGCTCTGGGCGTGAAGCGAAATCGCCTCATCAAGAAGCTTCCCAGCAAAGCGACCGTTTCCGATGCCCCGTACGCCTTGGAAGAACCGGAACACATTTCGACTCTTTTCCTGAGCAGCTTCGGTAATCTCAAGGCCGGCACTTTTGATCTTGAGCTCGAATATCTCCTGGAGCTCGGCCTCTCCGTAATCTTGGAAGTCGAACTTATAGCCAATGCGTGACTCCAAGCCGGGATTCCACTCCGTAAAGGCCTTCATTTCTTTTCTATATCCCGCAAACATGACCACAAAGTCGCCTTTATGGTCTTCCATGGCCTTTACCAGCGTGGCAATGATGCTGTCTCTCCCCGGTGAGCTCAGGATTGCGTACGCCTCATCTATGAACAGCACGCCTCCCATGGCGTCTTTAAGGTAATTTGTCGCCTCTAGCTGATTGCCCGATCCCACCTTTGCAAGATCGTGTCCCTCGACCTCAAGGAACTTGTTGGTAGGAAGCACGCCTACGTTGTATAGGATCTTCCCCAGAATGCGGGCGAGCGTCGTCTTGCCCGTTCCGGGATTTCCCGTAAGAAGCATGTGCATGTTCTTTCGGGGAAGAGGGCAGCCCTGCAGGCGCATCTGTTCCCGATACGCCACCTCCTTTTCGAAGCGAAGGACCGTTTCCTTTATCTGGTCCATCCCAATGAGTGGTTTCAGTAGCTCTCGAGCGCCTTTGAACGACCAGTCGCTAACACCCATAAGCTCGTTTTGGCTTGGGATGTCATCGCCCGATATCACAAATAGCTTGCCGGCTTCCACCTTGCCGTCGTTTGTGGCAGTGGCATGATGGCGCTTTGCCGCCGAGACCACGTTCCTCACAAAACGACCGTTGCCGAAATCCCTAAAGTTGCGATTGCGCTCGAACAAGTCCCTTAGCTTGACTTCAACGGATTCCCTTTCGTAGTCGTAGCCCATATCCCTAAGATTCCGCGAGAACAGCTCGATGAGCTCTTCGGTGCTATAGTCCTCAAAACGGAACGTATAGGGCGTCCGCGACTTGAGTCCTGGATTGGACTCCATGAAGCGTGCCATCTCTTTCTCGTAACCGGCAAAGATAATCACAAGTTCATCCTTGTAGTCGTCCATCGCCTTCACGAATACGCTAATTACCTGACTGGTTGCATCGCTTTTTTCTCCCACATGCCCCATCATTGAGTAGGCCTCGTCTACGAACAGCACTCCACCGCGTGCCTCCTCAATGATCTCCTTCGCCTTTACCTCACTTTGACTTACATACATGGAAAAGATGTCGCTTGCCGTGACTTCTTTGAACTTACCCTTTTTGCTCTCTTTGCCATCTTTGCCCTCTGGCAGCTTTATAACACCCATAACGGGAAGCAGGTCGGCAAATATGCGTGCCATCATAGTTTTGCCCGTGCCGGGATTCCCCACAAAGAGCATGTGCTTGCAGCTTGCAACATCCTCGCGCCCATATGCCTCCGCCCGCATGTTAAACAGAGCTTGGCCCTCAAGCTCGTGCAAGGTCCGCTTTACTGCCTCAAGCCCAACGACCGCATCGAGCCTCGATTGGATTCTGTCGTAGTCGTATCCATTCTCTGGGCACTCCAGAATCGGCTTGCGCGCCCTATTTGAGTATTTAGCCAAATGCTTGGCATACGCAGCACCGCGTAACGGCTGGAGACGCTGGTTGAAGGCAATGTGTCGCATAAGCTTGCCTCCGAATCCCTCGATCTCTTTGGTCTGTTCACGTACCTCTGGATCAAGCTCCCGAAGGTATATTCTTGCCATGCTCTGAACCTCAAGACCCTCCAATTGGATGCGGTTGGAACCAAAGGACTGTGCGAACACGGCATCAAGCGCACAAAGATCCTGAAGATCGGAATCAGTGCCGATCAGCAACACGTAACGCCCCAGGGACTCTCGCTTGAGCGCGTCGATAACGGCCTTTTCTCGTATGGCCCGGTCGACCGCTGCGTTGTTTGCATCCATCCCGAGTACGGGCCTGTCTTCTTCGTATTGATCCAAGAATGCACGCAGGCCGTCAAGCACCAAAAGGCGCCCCTCCGGAAGATCCACTCCCTCATAGTCCCCAACCACGAACTGACAATCCTGGATGTCGTAGCGCTCGGCAAGCTCCGACAGCGTGGTAACAAGCGCCTTGCCTCTGGGACCTTGTCCGGATTTCTCAAACAGCTCAGAGACCTCACCCGTAAACTGATTCAATCGTGCCTGGTCCTCAACCACAAGAGACGCGAAGCAGGATGCGGCATCCCCATTCAACAATCTTTCGAGCGCCACGTGTGAACCGGTCAGGAACGACCGCCATTCGCCAATGAAATTCTTAACGTCTCGACGATGCTTTCTAAGTTCGCAATCGCTAAGTCGAGCGCGTCTTTTTGGACGCCTGTTTTTTTGGATATTGGCATCGGGCGTGGTTTGACCATGCAGATAATCATTGAGCTCGTCGTCAATCGCAAAAACCGATATCTCGTCGTGGTCCTGATCCTCAGACCAATAGAAATTGCCTTCGTCTGAATCTTGGGTTGTTACCTGTGCATCACTTTCTGGCGCATCTTGTCTTTCCGAAATCAGGTTGCCCAGCAACCTTTTTAGCAGTATTGCCACTACCTCTTCCTTGGCATGCTCGCTGTAGAGAATAGCCGTGTAGCTCTCTCCGCGGTCATTCGTCCTCTGCCCTTCTCGTATGCCAAGGTCATGGCCTGTTTTGCTCACATGCCAATATTTTGGCTTACCCTCCAACAAGCCCTCGTCGGCCAGAATCTTATTCGCATCGCTCGTCTGAAGTTTGCGCAGGGCCTCGCGCTGCGCAACGCTCAGGTTTGCGTCGTCGCGCGCTTCGTTGATGACACCCGTAAGAGAGATTCCATAGGCACCCATTCGTATATTTCTCCTCGTCTTGGTATTGTTGCACTGTTTTCAGCAGTATAAACAATGGGGTATCTAAAATGGTGGCACCCTTTCCCCAAAGGTCACAGCAAAGCGGCGTGCTATTACCGCTCACACTCCTTAAAGGGGGCTCGACCCAAGCTCCAAGACCTGCTCGTAGAGCACGCAATGCTGATCGTCCATTATTTCAGCGTCAATGTGGTAATGTCCCGCATACCACATCTTCAGGCGTCTTTTGTCAAGGCAATCGTCAACGCTCTGCAGGAATTCCGATAGCTCGTTTTGGATAGGCTCAGGCTCTTCGTAGCCATCGACCCATTCCAAGGCATCCCGTACGCCCTCAAAGGGTAACTCGTGCGTGAAGACGTAGTCGACGCTCCAACCCACACGCTCCAGGTTTCGCCAAGCGTTGTCGTATTCCGTATAATCGGGCATCTCGTCGAACCACCAAGACAGGCCAGGCACACGCCATGCGGCATCTATTGAGGGGGCCCCGCCCATCACAAAGGCACGTACGCTCTTGGAATCGGAAACCCGCAGGTCATAGACTTCGCCACGCATCAGATGAATCACGTGCGGATAGCCAGGGATGGTGTGGACGCGCCCACCAAAGCGCCTCTCTACGGGCAACTCATTAATGAGGTCGAAGTTCTCGTGGTTTCCGTCGACGAAGAGCGTTGTCCACGGTTGGCGCTCGTACCAACGCAGAAGCTCTTCGTCGCGCGAACCGCCTGACCACAGTGCGCCAAAGTCACCGCAAACAATAAGGGCATCGTCACGCATGAGATCCTGCCCCTCGGGCCAAAAGTCTGGGCTAATCTTGTAGAGATCGTTATTGCCGTGGGTGTCGCCAGTCACGAAAATCATAGGGGCAACCTCCTTATCGCCGCATCCTTGCGGCCACCGCTCCCGCTCTTTCGATTGCTGCAGTTTGGAAAGACAGTCTCGTGCCAACCCTTCGCGCTAGGAGCGTCCGACCGATTTGCGGTCCCCATCTCCAAATAGACTTAGCTGCGGTACGAACAGAGAGCGCATCTTACGCTCCGTTACCACATCGTCCTCGCGCAATGCGTCGCACAACAGCGGCGACGTCGCATCGTAACGAGAGACGTTTTGCGCGATCGTCTGGGGGCTAAAGTTGGCATAGCAATATTTGCATCCCAGACGACAGGTGTTATAGGTGCCTATGTCTATGCTTTGCACGCACCCGCACTCGGTGCGCTGCCCAGTGTCCTTGCCCACCTTCATCTGAGCATGGGCAATGCGCTGTATGAGCTCGCGACTCACACAGGCGTTGTGCTCGATGCCCACAGCCGCAAGGTCGATCTTCTCGGCGCAGGTACCCACGCTCATTCCGTTTTGCTTGGCCACGTTGGCAAGCTCACGCGCAAACGACTCGAGACCGGAATCGCCTTGGTCGGAAAGCCCCGCCTCGCGCAAGCGTGCCTTGTTCTTTTGGTAGGTATCCACGAAGCTAATCACGCAGCGTTCCGTGCAACCCCTCAAGGCCGTTGCGATGGACTCGAACGCATGAAGGTGGTAGTCGGTCGTGTACTTGGACGAGAACGCTATGGGGTCATAGCGCCACACCACGCGCTCTGGACCAACCATTTGGGCCAGCCGCTGAAACGTGGGGATCATGACGTTGCGCTTATGCGGTACACCCGCCTCAATATCGTGGCCATAGCCCGTAAGGGTGAACTGAAAGTAGTAGTTAAACCCCTCCAGCTCGCCAAGACGGTCAATCATGGGGCCAGGGTTCTTGCTCCAAAACACAAAGCAATCCACCACATCGGGCGTCAGCGTAATACGACTCACCTGATGCGCGCTCATTGGATTTCGCACGCACACATACCCCTCTTGCACGCGATTGTAGAACCAATCCGAAAAGAAGCACGGCACATCGGTGCGCCGAGAAACGCTGATTATCATACGGCCTCCTTCTTGTGGGGCAATCGTCAGCCAAACTCGGGAACTGTCTCCGAGCCTGGGTTGGCATTCGGTTTGTCACGCTATTTCCTCTTGACGAACTTCACGATTTGGAATGCAAGACCTGCGTTCATGTTTGTGCCATCGTCACGCAGGGCGAAGCAGTTGAACCGCGGGTTCTTTAACTCGTCGGTCTTTCGGGCGGAATTGCCATGGCCTTGGCTCACATAGTCTTTCATCTCGTCTACCAAATCCCGGAAGCATTTGCCATCGCCGTCTTTATCGAGCCACGAGAATTCCCGGCTCACCTTTGAGATATGCAGGTACGTGAAGCCTTTGTCCCTGCTCGCCACAGTTGGCCCAAACGAAAACCAAGGGTAGTCGGTAACGTCGTTGTTAACATTGCACCACAGCCGCCACCATTCGCCCCTATTGAACCATGAGGGCATCTTCAGCGAATCGCCGAGCACCATGTCGTGCGTGCCTTCCATTGCATCCCTAAAGGCATCCAATACCGCGTTGCCCGTTGCAACCGACTTTCGCCGCTCCTCGAGGCAGCATTCGTTAAGGTGCGAGACACACACGAACACCTCGTTAGCGGTAAACGACGTGTTTCGAATGCCCGCAACGAGGTCTTGCTTCACCTTATCTGACAGCTCGCTCATAATTTTGGGGAACAGGATGACGTTGTGTTTGCAAACACTCGCTTGGTTGTCCTTGTCAAAGAAGTCACAGGCACCGTTCCCGTCCTTTATGCCTTGTGGCACTACGCCATTCAAGCCCACGACGCTAGGAACGACATATTCTTCGTCCGTATGCTGCGCGAGCCATTCCGAGAAGCGATGGGGCCAGCGCGCCAGCTCAACGGGAACGTATTCGAGTCTGGTTTTCCCGCTTGCATAGAAACAAGCCGCATACAGAGCGCCAGCAAGGTCCATCTCGGATCCACAGCCTATGGACGCCATGCTAATATTGCCAACCTCGCCGTTCCGGCGCCGCGCCATGTTGTTCAGAACAACTTGCATGAGCGTGTTGTACTCGAAGGCGTTGAACTCGGAGTAGCTGGCAACATAGAAGCTTTCAGAGAGCTCGTCCTCGTAAATCTCCGAGTCCACGGCCTCGTCGGTCTCCTGCACGCGCGACTTCCGATACTCGTCGACTATATGGAGCTTCTCTGCATCGTCGGCAGCGTTCCACCTATCGCAAAGAAATTGGGCGCGCTCATTTAGATACTGATGGAATAGCTCCAACCAATCGGATGCTTTGCGATCGCGCACAAAGAGAGGAGTGACGCCAGGAAGCCTTTGCGGATAGTCAGGCGCCAGATAGCGCGTTAGAATGGCTTCGGAAGCCTCCGGCGTATAGTACATGCTGTAGTACGTCTTTCCCGATTTGCCTTTTTTCTTATCCAGCACAATGCCAATCTGCTCTCCCGCCCTAGTGGGAACCCATTTCAATTCCCTGTTTTCACCCAAGCGGACCTTCGTGATGAGGCCGGCGCCCTGTAGCATGCGATTGAGCTTCTCGGCGTTGATTTTGTATCCCGATCTCTCTGCTCTTGCACACCAGGACTCAATCATTTCGGTGCACGTCATCTTACCGTTTGATTCGCTCTTGCTCATGGACTGCTCCTTACACTTGATTGCGAGCACATCGTCCGCCGTTGAGACTGGCCTCGCTTTGGATCCGTTACTAATAATGTAGCCGTCTGCGAACGTCCACAGACGATCTCTGGTAGATTCTTTACCTCAAATATTTAAGGCGTTTGAGTGCGCGGACGAAGGCTTCCCAGCACTTCCGTCGCGGACATGCACGCGCGAGACCGCCACAGTCCCTTGCTCATAAGGTGCCGTGGGCTCTTGTCCCAGCATCCATGCTATGCGGGTTAAAACATAATGAGCCTAGCCCTTGCTCAGCAGCGCCACGGACCAAGCGGCTATGCCCTCCTTGCGGCCTACAAAGCCCAGACCCTCGGTGGTGGTCGCCTTCACGCCCACTTGCCCCACATCCACACCCAATGCCGCCGCAAGGTTCTCTCTCATCTGCTCCCTATACGGCGACAGCTTGGGCACTTGCGCAGCAACCGTGCAGTCCACGTCCAAAATAGAGAAGCCCTTCTTGCGCACGAGCGCCGCCACATGCGAAAGCAAGACCAACGAGTCAGCACCCTTATACGCCGGATCGGTGTCGGGGAAGAGCTTGCCAATGTCACCCAATCGCGCGGCCCCAAGCACGGCATCGGCTAACGCATGCGCAAGCACGTCTGCGTCGGAATGGCCAAGCAATCCCCGCTCGCTGGGAACGTCAACCCCACCAAGAATACAGCGACGTCCCTCGGCAAACTGATGAACGTCGTATCCGTGCCCTATGCGCAGCATCTTATCTCCTTTTCGAGCGGCTATGCAATTCCCATACGCGCGGCAAGCGTAGCCTCTGCAATGGCAAGGTCTTCGGGTACTGTAACCTTTATGTTGTCGCGCGGTGACTCCACTACGACCACACATCCGCCCGCATGCTCAACCAAACTGGCGTCATCGGTTCCCACAAAGCCCTGAAGCAAGGCTTTTTCGTGGGCAGCGATTATGGTGGTGCGCGCAAAGCATTGCGGCGTAAGCGCGCACCAATACTGCGAGCGATCGGGGGTTCCCACAATGCGGCCCGACTCGTCCACCACCTTAAGGGTGTCGGTCGTTCGCGCGGCACATATTGCCCCCTGCACCTGCTTGTTCGCACGCACCGCTTGCAAGCACTTCTCTATGCTGTCCACCTCCACAAGCGGACGCGCGCCATCGTGAATCGCCACATAGTCAAGATCGAGAGGCACTGCCATAAGCCCAGAGAACACCGAGTCTTGCCGCGTTGCGCCGGCAGCGGCAAGCACGACCTCGTGCCGCAGCTCCAGGCGCGCCAGCACGTCCTCGCGCATCATGGACTCACGTCCCCGCGGGCACACAACTACCAAATGGTCCACGCTCGGGGCGCGGTCGAACGCAAGGATAGACCACGCAACCAAGGGCAAACCCGCCAGCTCCACGAACTGCTTTCCTCGCGGGTCGCCAAAACGCTCGCCCGAACCTCCCGCAACTATTATCGCACACGTGTCTGCGACTCCTCCCGCCGCATCCACACGCTTCTCTTTTGCATATGCGCAAGGCACAGCGCCACTCATGCTCGCGTGCCTCTCATGCGGCTTAGGGTGTCGGCAAGAATCGAGGGATTGCGTACGCCCGTCTCTTCCAGTCGCTCGGGATTCTGGTCTATAACGTCAATGAGATCCTGCAGCGAGCCGTACTCGTCCACGATCTGCTCGGCCATACCTTCGCGCACCACCGAAACGTTAGACAGCGTACGTAGGCCAAGCGGCGTCATAACGGAGTCCTCGCGCAGGTCCTCGTAGCCCAAAAGATGCGCGATGTTGGTAGCCTTGTGCACCTGGGAATTCGCCGTGTCATCCAGCGCACGACGAATCTCGGCTGCGTTCTCTTCCGAGCTATCGGCTGCGTAGTCGCGAATCATGAGCGTGTACTCGTCGTCCAAATCGCCCAAGAACTCCTCATGCTGCATGCGCACGGTACGACCTTCGTTGCCCAACTGCAAAATAATTCGCTTGAGGTCCTCACCTGCCGTGGTAAGAACCTCAAACAGGTAAAACACCTCGGTAAGGTCGGCCAAGGTAACCTGATTTTGAAGTTCTAGGGAGGTCAAGCGACCAAGACGCCTGTCCAGGCGGTCGCGCGTGGACTGCATGGCAGCGACCAGCTGATTGACTAATCCCATGAGTTCAGCGACCGTCTTGAGCTCATATCCATGACCGCTTACGAACACGTTAATAACCTGACGCCGCTCGGAAACCGAGATAACTATGGCATCCGTAAGAATGCTCATACGAGCAGCCGTACGATGGCGCATCCCCGTTTCGTTGGTAGGAAGTCCCGGATCAGGATTTAGATGATAGTTGGCGCGTAGGATCTGCGTAAGGCCGCGATCAACCACAATGGCGCCATCCATCTTGGAAAGTTCGAACAAGCGGTTTGACGTAAACGAAATGTTGAGCGGAAAACCGTCATTACCGGCATTGAGCACGCTGTCCTCGTCACCCACACAAATGAGGGCTCCCATATGGCCAGCAATGATCATGTCCAGCGCATGCCGAAGAGGAGAACCTGGGGCCGTCATCCTAATGGCCTCATAAACGCGCTCGCGCACGTCGGAGGCGATGGGTGTGTTTTGCATTGCGAGCCGCCTTCCTCTTCGTTCTTTTACGGGTACGTTTTAGTATACGCGACAGATGTGGAAGTAGCCCAAGGTTTTAACAGTCAGGAGATAAGGGCAGAAAGCCTAATCCAAACTGATTGACTCGCCCAACGTGTCACGGGGACGGGGCGTTGACACACGCGTCAGTGTGTCAACGCCCCGTCCCCGTGACACGTTGGGCCTGTTCCCTAGGGTTTTGCGTGCGCTATTCCGCAGATGTGGTGTCTGGCGCAGGAGTGCGTGGGCCCGTCCAACGGTTACGCGCCGCAGGCTTGAGCTCCATGTGCACGCGCTCCTCCGGAGGGGCAATCTGACCGGCGCCCTTGGTAAAGGTGAGCGACTCCCCGTCTTCACTGACGTCAACGTAAATGATGTCGCCCGCCTGCCACTTGCCGCTGAGCATCTCCTCCGCAAGCTGATCCTCTATGAGGGTCTGGATAGAGCGACGCAGAGGACGCGCGCCATAGATCTTGTCGGTACCGCGCTCTGCAACCAGATCGCGTGCCGCATTCGTAAGCTCGATGGACATGCCCTGCGTATACAGACGACGACGCAGGTCCATAACCATGAGGTCCACTATGCCGCGAAGCTGCTTGGAAGTTAGCGACTTGAACACCACAACCTCGTCCACACGATTGAGGAACTCGGGACGGAAGAGCTTCTTGAGCTCGGACATCACGCGCGAGTTTATTTCCTTGTCCGAAAGGCCAGAGCCCGAGCCACCAAAGCCCATGGTGGTAGTTTGCGCAATATCGCGTGCGCCGATGTTGGACGTCATGATAACCACGGTGTTGGAGAAGTCCACATGACGGCCCTGACCGTCGGTCAGGCGACCCTCGTCCAAAATCTGCAGCAAGATGTTGAATACGTCCGGATGGGCCTTCTCGATCTCGTCGAACAGGACCACCGAGTAGGGCCTCCGACGCACAGCCTTGGTAAGCTCGCCACCCTCGTCGTTGCCCACGTATCCCGGAGGGGCGCCAACCAGCTTGCTCACGGCGTGCTTCTCCATGAACTCGCTCATGTCGTAACTAATGAGCGCATCCTCGCTTCCAAACAGGAACTCGGCAAGTGCCTTGGCAAGCTCGGTTTTCCCCACGCCCGACGGCCCGAGGAAGATGAACGACCCACCGGGGCGACGCGGATCCTTAAGCGGGGAGCGACTGCGGCGGATGGCACGGCTCACGGCATTGACGGCCTCGTCCTGGCCAATGACGCGCTGGTGAAGCACGTCCTCGCAGCGCAGCAGTTTGCTGGCCTCCCCTTCGGTGAGGTTGCTCACCGGCACGCCCGAAATCGACGAAACGACATCGGCGATATCGGACTCGTCCACCACGACCACGTTGGCATCCATGGCCGCGCGCCACGCCTCTTCCAGCTCCGTCTTCTTTGCGTTGAGCTCGCGCTCTTGGTCGCGCAGGCGAGCAGCTTCCTCGAATTCTTGGGCTTGAGCGGCGTCGGACTTGGCCTGCTTTACGCGTGCCAACTCCTCGTCCACGGTCGCGAGCTCGGGTGGAAGCGCCATCTTGTGCACGCGCGTACGAGCACCAGCCTCGTCGAGCAGGTCTATGGCCTTGTCGGGCAGGAAGCGGTCTTGCACGTAACGATTGGAAAGCGTCACCGCCGCAGCCATGGCATCGTCGGTATAGCGCACGTGATGGTGCTCCTCATAAGCGGCTTGCAGGCCCTTTAGGATTTGCAGGGTGTCCTCGGGACTGGGCTCGCCGATGTTCACCGGCTGGAAGCGACGCTCCAAGGCGGAGTCCTTCTCGATGTGCTTGCGGTATTCGTCGGCCGTAGTGGCGCCGATTACCTGGATTTCGCCTCGGGAGAGGGGCGGCTTAAGAATGCTTGCCGCATCGATGGACCCCTCTGCCGAGCCAGCGCCAATTATGGTGTGCATCTCGTCGATGAATAGGATGGCGTTACTCGACTCCATGACCTCGGACACGACCTTCTTCAGGCGTTCCTCAAACTCACCGCGATACTTCGAGCCCGCCACCAGCGATGCGATGTCCAGCGTCCATATTTGCTTGTCGCGCAGGATGTCGGGAACGTTGCCGCTCGCGATGAGCTGAGCCAGCCCTTCCACGATGGCCGTCTTGCCCACGCCTGGGTCGCCCAGAATGAGTGGGTTGTTTTTCTGGCGCCGTGCCATAACCTGCATAACGCGCTCGACCTCTTGGTCGCGCCCAATTACGGGGTCGAGCTTGCCGTCGGTAGCCTGCTTGGTGAGATTTCGACCAAAGCGCTCCAAAAGCGAGCCGTCGTCCTGGTTTCCCTGCGGCTGATTGCCAAAGGGTATGGGACCCATGTTGCGCACGTCACCGACGCCCGCAGTCTGGCGTCCCTCTGAACTTTCCTTGTTGTTTGCTATGAGCTCGTCTACGGCGTTGCGCACCGCATCGCCAGAGACGCCCATACGGCCCAGCGCCTCCATGGCACGACCATTGCCCTCGGAAACGATGCCCAGGAGCAGGTGCTCGGTGGCAATATAGGTTTGGCCGTGATTCATCATCTCGCGGTAGGAGTTTTCCAGTACGCGCTTAGCTCGCGGCGTAAACGGAATGTGGCCTCCCGGAGTTGGCTCGCTGTCGTCCTTGGAGAGCCCGCGGACGGTTTCGATCGTCTCGTCGTACGTGACGTCCAGCGAGGAAAGGGCTTGCGCGGCAATGCCCTCCCCCTCCTTTATGAGCGCCAGGAGCAGATGCTCGGTGCCCACGAACATGCGCCCCAAATTACGCGCCTCGTCTTGCGCGAGGTTCATGACCCTTCGCGCTTTGTCGGTAAACTTCTCAAACATATGGGTCTCTCTTCCCCTTGGCCACATGATGGCCTCATTCGGTTTGACAAGAGTGGTGTACCCATAATACGCATACGGTAAACATCCGACGCGAGAACGCGCCAAAACCCACGCAACCCATGACGTGGAAGAGACGGCTAGCAGAGGTAGCGTGCTTCGCTGGGATATTTGGCCACAAACCTCCCTGCTGCGCACACTTCTGCGACCACTCGGGGGCCGGGTACACTTTTCGACCCGCAGGCATCCCCACCGTGCGCACTTACCGGTGCCGTGCCTTCCGCCAGGTACACTTTTCGGCCCGCAGGCATCCCTGCTGGGTACACAAATCGGTCATTTGTGTACCCGGTGGGGACGTTCGCGGGCGCAAAAGTGTACCCGGCTCCCGCGACCATCTGGTAAGCGTGCCTGGCGTAGACGTTCGCGGAAGCAAAAGTGCGCCCAGCCCGTCCCGCGAGGCCGGACGCGCATGGTCGAAGCTGCCATGGAGGTACCCTACGCACGATTTTGGGTCAGAGACAGCCCTCTTAGCACGACTTCGGGCCTCTGGAATTCTTCCAACCTGCAGTTTGGCCCACCGCAAACTTCCGTGGGACCCAAATGCGCATCTGAGGGGGTGGTAAACTGCAGGTTTTGTCTCCGCAGGCCATCTACCTGCGACTTTGCGGGAGCCCTGCAGTTTGGGGGTGGGTCAAATGCGCATTTGGGCTCGTGGGAAGTTTGCGGTGGGCCAAACTGTAAGGTCGGGGGGCTGCCACACGCAGACAAGACCACGTGTCGCGGGGACGGAGGCATTGGCACGCAAGCAGTGTGTCAACGCCTCCGTCCCCCTGACACCCCCTGACACGGCGCACAGGCACGTCCCCCTGACACGTGACCGAGGGGCAACACCCTTCCGCCACGCCCAAACTATCCGACAAAGGCCACCGAGGAGAGAATCTCCTCGTACAGAGAGCGATTTTCCTCGGCATGGTCGGACCGCGAGTAGTAGTCGATCGTATAGCATGTCCTATCATTAATTACAACAACGTATTCACAGGTATATTGATTGCCGTTGTTCACATATCTATAGCGCAGTCCCCGCGCCTTTAGGCCAGCAATCTCACCGGTGAACTCCTCGTCAAAATGAAGGTCGCGCTCCCTGAGGATTCGACGCAAGGTATTCCGCCTCGAATCAGCCACGAGCTTGGGGGTCGCGAGCTTTGCGAGAAGCCTGTTGTTCACCTTCCAGAACACCGACAGCACAACATGGCGCTCCTCGTCTCGCATTCCCCACATGAGCGGATAGTCGATCTCGTATGCGTGGACGAGCTCCTGCTTGTCCATAAGACGGAATCCCTCGGGTTGAGCGATCTCCAGGCTGTCGTTCACCATCACCTTTTTCATGTTGGTCTCCTTTTGCCACTTGCTATAGTCCCAATACGCAGCGCGATATCTCGCATCCCAAAAAAGCGTCCGTGTCGCCAACATAAGGATAACCCCGCAGGGACGGGCGCGCGGCAAAGATAGCGATGGCTGGGGGTGCGTACATGGCGAGGCCAAGGACAGGGGCAGCCCCTCAGAGTGCGCGGGGCGGCTGAGAAACAAGTTTTTCGCCGAAGCGGTAGCATTGGGGGCCTCGGAGCGCGGGGACGGCTGGCCCGTCGACAGACTTGCAGTCCTCGCCACGCCGGGAGCCATCGCGGAGGCATCCCTGGCAAGACTCTGTAGTCAGGGTGGCCCCACACTGTTTCGGGCCTCTGGGATCCTTCCCATCCTGCAGTTGGGCCCACCGCGCGCAGACAAGACTGTGTGTGGGACAAGTGGTCCAGGCGCGCAAAAGGGACTGTCCTCTGGCCGCAGAGCCTCCCCCATCAAGCCACAATAGTTTACCAACCCTAACATTAATGGGAAATGAATTTGTTCAAAACTGACGCAACTGGGCTTTTGTTCGGAGCAGGCCGATTCATTTCCCATTGCATAAAATAGCCAATGGGAAATGAATCTGTTCAAAAATGCAAAGGCCCAGTTGGCGGCATTTTTGCCTCAGTTCATTTCCCATTAACGTATAACCTTTATGCATATGTTGCGATTGACCGCCCTGCCAAACACGAGGGGCGAGGGAGCACGTCCCTCGCCCGCGATTCCCGATCTGCCGAAACAGCCCGATCTCTTCCCCACGCTAGAACGAGTACTTCTGGTAACCAATAGCCGTCCTCGACGTACCGCCAACGAGGTTCCTCACGTATTGCTTTGCGACTGAGGACGAGACCTCGCCTTTGCCCTGCACCCAGTAATAACTCTTGGCATTTTGGTAGTACCTCCTAGCGACAGACGAAAGCTCATAAATCGTCGCCTCTGCCACAAACGCATTTCCATTCCATTGGAGATAGGTCTCCGAATAAGAGCCCGCATGGTCGAACTCTCTGCGAACAATGACCCTCTTGCTCTTGTATACGCCCGCGTATGCGTTGCTGCCCGTCGACCCGCTGTCCACCCGCACGGCTTTGCCGTTCTTATACGTGTAAACGGAAGGTCACCAGCTGAGAATCATCTCGTCAATGCCATCTCCCGTGATATCCATAAAACGGCAGTTTGCAGGCTTGTGGACCATTCCCTTCTTGTAGAGAGACCGGAGCAGGGCATCGTACGCAGTTCGAGCCGCTTTGTTGTTGTTCCGGTTCGCATTGGACGCGCCCCTCTGCCTGAACGCGCTAGCGGTGGAGCCCGGCGCAGCGGAGCCCTTGGGGCGCAGCACGACCTGGATGGCCTCCAGGCGGTAGCTGTAGCCGGCGGTGCCGGCCTGGGCGCCGTTCTTCGCCCAGCCCATCCAGCCCACGTTCTGCACGTGGGTGCGGTAGGAGACGGATGAGGCGACGATGCGGAACGTGGCGCTCCTGCTCCCCGCGTAGTTGCCGCGCCCGATCACGGTGACGGTCACCGTGCAGACCCTGATATCTGGCCTTGCGCCATCGCGCCGGCCTGGAGCACGGGGCGGCGCTGCCCGCCGTGCGCATCCTTGCGCCCCTCCCCAAGAGCGAGCACGGCAGGGATGTCCGCGGGCCGAAAAGTGGCCCGGCGTCAGACTCGGCACTTACTCCTTGCCAAAGGTATCACGGTCGGGCGCGATGGCCTTCATGGCCTCAATCACGCTGGCAAACAGCTCGCCCAGCTCCATACCATTCAGCTCAGCGCCCTTTGCAATCTGTGCGCGATCGCAGCCGGCCGCAAAGCGCTTGTCCTTGTACTTCTTGCGCAGCGACTTAACGTTGAAGTCCATTACGGACTTACTCGGGCGCATAAGGATCGCGGCCTGGATAAGCCCAGACAGCTCGTCGCACGCCCACAACACGCACTCCATCTTGTGCTCAGGCTTGGGCAAGTCCTCGTTGTTGTCGGAGTTATGCGTTTGGATGGCACGCGCCACAGCGGGATTCGCACCCGCCTCGGCCAAGAGCTCGGCGGTCTTAACGGTATGCTGCTCCGAATCGGGCCATTCCTCCCAGTCCAAATCGTGGAGCAACCCCACGATTCCCCAGAACTCGACGTTCTCGGGGTCATACTTTTGCGCATAGTAGCGCATGAGCCCCTCGAGCGTCTGTGCATGGCGAATGTGGAACTCGTCCTTGTTGTATTTCTTCAGCAGGGCGAACGCATCCTCGCGAGAGATGCCAGGATCAAGCTTGTCCGCCTCCGCCTGGGGCTTATCCGCCGAACCGGCGCCCTTGGGCGCGCCCTCGCGGCGCTCGGGACGCAGATGCGGGAACAGAAGCACGTCACGAATGGCAGGCTGGTCACAGAACAGCATGATCATGCGGTCCACGCCAAAGCCAATGCCACCGGCAGGCGGCATACCGTACTCGAGAGCACGCACATAGTCGTAATCGTACTCCATGGCCTCGTCGTCACCCGCGGCCTTGGCCTCTACCTGCGCGGCAAAGCGTCCCTCTTGATCCACGGGGTCATTGAGCTCGCTAAACGCATTGGCATACTCCTTGCCACATACAACCAGCTCAAAGCGATCGGTAAGCCGCGGGTCGTCCGCCTTGCGCTTGGCAAGCGGACTGACCTCCACGGGATAGTCGCACACAAATGTGGGGTTAACGATGGCCTTCTCGCACAGCTCGTCATACAGCTCAAATATGAGCTTGCCGGCGCCCCAGTCTGCATCCCACTCGAGTCCATTGGCATCCATAAGCTCGCGCAGGCGCTCAACGGGGGTATCGATGCTCACTTCTTCGCCCACGGCCTCGCTCACCAGCTCATGCATGGGAGCGGAGCGCCAGGGGCTGGAAAGATCGACCGTCTGCCCCTGATACTCAATCGTGTTGTCCTTTCCAATCGCCGCGGCGCAAGCTTGGAAAAGTCCCTCGGAAAGTTCCTTCATGCCCTGCAGGTCGGAATAGGCGCAGTACGCCTCCATGGACGTGAACTCCGGGTTGTGCGTGAGGTCCATGCCCTCGTTGCGGAACTGCCGGCCCACCTCAAACACGCGCTCGAGTCCGCCCACAAGGCAGCGCTTGAGGTGCAGCTCGGTAGCAATGCGCAGATAGCAATCCTGGTCGAGCACGTTGAAGTGCGTGGTAAAGGGCTTGGCATTGGCGCCACCCAACGTCTCCTGCAAAATGGGCGTCTCTACCTCAAGGTAACCTTGGTCCTCCATGTAGCGACGAATCGCCGATATAATGCGCGAGCGGTTTACGAACGTGTCCTTAACCTCGGGATTCATAATAAGATCCACGTAGCGCTGCCTATATCGCATCTCGCGATCCGAAAGCCCATGGAACTTCTCGGGAAGGGGCCGCAGCGATTTGGAGAGTAGCCGCAAGCCCGAAACCATAAGCGAGAGCTCTCCGCGCTTGGTGCGCATAATGGTACCCCGGGCCTCCACGATGTCGCCCACATCCAGTTGATGCGCGAGCTCCCACACATCCGACTCGAGGTTGTTCACCCGGCAGAAAAGCTGAATTTGTCCAGACCGATCCTCAAGGTCGATGAAGAGCAGTTTTCCATGCCCGCGATAGCCACGAATCCGCCCCGCAAGATAATAGACCTCGTCCTCAGGCCCCATACCGCCAGCCTCCAAGTTGGCGTAGGTGGATGCGAGGTCACACACGTGCGTCGTTACGGTGGACGCTATGGGGTAGGGATCCACGCCCGCATCTATGAGCGTCTGCCGCTTGGCTCGGCGCATTGCGCGCTCGTCGTTGGTGTTTACAGATGTGTTGTCTGCCATGGTGCCTCTCCACAAAACGTTACAAAGGGGCCACCCCTTTCGTAACACATACCACGAAAGTGGTGACCCCTTTTCGAATCTTCCTAATGCCCTTTATTCGTCAGCGTCTTGGCCCTCGTTTACGATCTTTACTCCCACAATCCGATACGACGCCATCTTGCCGGAGGGCAGCATAAACGATATGGAGTCTCCCGACCGATGGCCGATCAGGGCCTCCCCCGCGGGTGACTCGTTGGAAATTTGGTTAAGGAGCGAGTTCGTCTCGGTGGTGCCCACGAGCGAGAAGGTAACGCGCCTTCCCGAAGCATCCTCAAGCTCCACCTCGGTGCCCACGGCAACCGTAAGGTCTGCCGTGTTTATGGCAGATGCATCCGCAACCTGTGCTGTAGCGAGAATTTGCTTAAGAACGTTGATGCGCGACTCGTTTGCACTCTGTTCCTCGCGCGCCGCATCGTATTCGGCGTTCTCGGAAAGGTCACCGAACTCCCTTGCCTCTTGGAGACGCTTGTTAATCTCTTCGCGCGTCTCGTGTTCGCGCGTATAGAGCTCCTCCTCATACTTTTTGCGGCCTGCCGCGGTAATGGTCTGTCTGCTCTCCGCCATACTTACCCTACCAATCTAGCATTGAGAAGCGACTTCGCGCCCCTCCATAACACGTCTATTCAGATTCCTTTTCGGACGCATCCCCTTTGTCGTTGGGCTCGTCCTTTTCCTCATCCTCGGCACCATCCATGCCTTCGCGAACGTTCTTAACCGTCTTTCCCACGGCAGAACCGAGTTTAGGAAGGTTTTTGGGGCCAAAGATAAGCAGAACGACCACAAGGATGACCACGATTTCCATAGGGCCAAGATTCATCGAATCCTCCAATGTCTGGTAACAACTGCCACATGCATCTACTCGCATGCTGCACAGGATAGTATAGCCGACAAAAGACACAGAATCTTCCAACACACAATCTTTCTGTGTTAGAACGCTCTATTATAGGTATTACGCAAGTAGTATTCTCTGAAATGGGGAGGCTGTATGGCAAACGATGTTATGAGCGGCACCGGATTGGACGAGTGGCTCTTGGAGCCCGATTGCCCTCAGTGCGGAAGCGAGGACGTGGTATGCAAGCAAACAACCACCGACAGCCTTGGGCGCACCATAAAGGTGTGGTACTGCAACAAATGCGGGCACACCTGGACTGAAGTCTCAGGACAATAGAAAAAGCTGACAAGGTGACAGGTCACTTGTCAGCTTTTCTTACTATCCTCTAGGACCTCGATACTCCGCAGAACCAAATCCTAATATCATCCTAAATATGCCGGGCAGCAGGAGCAAGCCAATGGCATACACCATTCCCTTACCGTAAGCCAGGGAAGTGTTTATGGCCAAGAGCGACATGTACACTAATACGACTATGCTGGCGATGTTGTACACGATACCCACCACCGCGTTTCCGCCTGCGGCGATCATCAACTGGCCGTCGGGCGAAATCACATAGCTTCCGCTAAAGACCATCGCAATTATGCAGACGAGGCACATTGCGACGTAAATCCAAAAGCTTTTGGTATTCCATACAAGCTTGAACAACGTGTAGTCCGAGTAGATGGGGATCAGGGACTTCCACCCCTTCTCGCCTGCCTTGGTAAACATACGCCAATTGGCCACAACAAACAGCGCGTAGAAGACAAGCACAATCGCGACAACGATTCCTAGGCTTGCGATACCAAACCCGGTAGCCACCAGCTGGTTTGAATCCATTACTCATCCCCCTTGTTGCGATGGAACAAATTTGACACGCCCTTGCCAATGCTCACAAAGCTAGCCTTAAGCACGTCGATTACACCTGGGGAACGCAAGAGCTTCTCGTCCCCCAAGTAATCGCGCATGGTGCGCAGCGTCTTTTTGTTGTCGCGTGTGGAGAAGTCAAAGTGTCCGCCCTGCTTGACAAAGATGGCAAACCGCACAATTTTTCTCTTGGCTATGACTTCGGCCGACACATAGTCGATTTCGCTCCAAGGTATTTGGATGTAGTCCTCTGGGTTGCGCTCGTTGTAGAACTCAAACGCCACATCCCCCACCATCACATCGCCATAGGTCCCCATGCCGGAAAACGAGGTGGCCTTAATGGCAAGGTCCACCTTCGTGTTTTGCGATTGAGCCATAGTGTTGGCACCTTCCTCGTACGCCCAATAAAAAAGGGGCACGCCTCGCAGAGGCATGCCCCCAGTACGCCAATGCGTACTACATCTTACATGAATCCGAAGAAACGGCCAGCGATACCCACTGCAAAGAGGCAGAGGATGATGACGATCGGCGAAATGCCTTTCTTCAGCAAGAAGCAGCACAGAAGCGTGAGGCCCACCGCGGCCAGACCAGGAATGAGCTGGTCCAGGTTGCCCTGAAGCGTTGTGACCTTCTCAACGTTAAGGCCAGTGGGGCCAAGCACGGAATACTGCTCAAGAGCGCTCTTGATTCCCTCGGCGCCACCAGGCAGGGCAGCCCAGTCGATGTAGGCGCCTTCCGACTGCTCGACTACAGAGACAACCGGCGTAAAGGTGATGGATACCCAGCGCTGTACCAGTGCGCCGATGATAAACATACCAAGGATGGAAGCGCCCTCGGTGATCTTGCCCAGAAGGCCACCAGAGAGGTCCTTAGCAATGGAGGTACCCACGTTGTAGCCGAACTCCTGGGTGTACCACAGGAAGGCCATGCGGATGATGTTCCATGCCAGGAAGAACAGCAGCGGGCCGATGATGGAGCCGCTCAGCGCCATGGAGGCACCAAGAGCACCAAGGATCGGGCGCACGGTGAACCAGAACACAGGGTCGCCGACGCCGGCCAGCGGGCCCATCATACCAACCTTGACGCCCTGGATGGCCTGATCCTCAACGGGAGCACCGTTTGCGCGCTCCTCCTCCAGTGCCAGCGTTACGCCGATAACCGGAGCGGACACGTAAGGGTGCGTGTTGTAAAACTCAAGGTGACGCTTCAACGCCGCCGCCTGCTCCTCCTTGCTGGAGTAGAGCTTCTTGATGGCGGGGATCATGGCGTAGCACCAACCGCCGTTCTGCATACGCTCGTAGTTCCAAGAACCCTGCAGGAACTGGTGGCGCCATGCGACCGCCATGCGGTCTTTCTTATCAAGCTTGATTTCTGCCATTTTGTATCACTCTCCTTATCGGCTTAGTAGTCGTTCAGAATGTCGCCGAGCGGATCGCCAGAGCCGCCGCCTGCGCCGCCGCCCTGCTTTGCGAGCTCCTTGAGGCCAATGTAGATAAGCGCAAGAGCAACGCCAAGAGCGCCGAGTGCGATGAGCGTGAGCTCACCAAGAGCAGCGAGGACGAAGCCGAGGACGAAGAACGGCCAGACCTCGTTGGTCGCCATCATGTTGATAACCATTGCGTAACCAACTGCAGCTACCATGCCGCCGCCGACGCCCATGCCGCCGGAGAGCCACTCAGGCATTGCCTGGAGCATAGCGGTAACGGCATCAGCAGGAACCATGCACAGCATGGCCGCGGGGATGGCGATACGAACACCCTGCAGGCAGATGGCCAGAATCTGCCAGAGCTCTACGCCGCGGAAGTTAGCCTTCTCGGCGGCTGCGTCCATGAAGTGGACCATCGGGATAGCGATGGTACGGCAAAGCATCGTAAGGAAGAGGCCGGCAACCGACAGAGGAACTGCCATTGCGATAGCAGCATCGATGGCAACCTTGGGGTCAACTGAGCTGCCCTCACCGAGGCCCTTGACCATGATGATGGCCGATGCCACGGAAGCGAGTGCTGCGTCGGGGGCTACGGCTGCGCCAACGTTTGCCCAACCAAGGGCGATCATCTGCAGGGAGCCACCGAGCATGATGCCCTCAGTGGGATGTCCCGTAACGATACCGATAAGGGTGCAGGCCACCAGCGGCTGGTGGAACTGGAACTCGTCCAAAATGCCTTCCATACCAGCAAGGAAGGCCACCAGGACGACCAAGACTATAGAGATTCCTCCCATTTGTTTCTACCTCCTTCTATTGGCCTTGAGCCGCAAGCTCGGACTTGGCCTTCTTCATGATGGCCTCAAAGTTCTCGGGGTTGTCGGCCGGAACCTTACGGACGTCGAACTTAACGCCCATGGATGCGATCTTCTCGATGCACTCCACGTCAGCCCGATCCATTGCCACGGCGTTGGTGACAACGACCTTGCCCTGCGAGTGAGCCATGGAACCGAGGTTGACCTCTTTGATGTCCACGCCGCCCTCGAGCGCGCGCAGCAGGTCCTGAGGGGTCTCAAACAACAGCATCGCCTTGGTGTCGCCAAAGCGAACGTCCTTGGAGACCTCGATGATCTTGGAGATGGGCACAACGTGCACCTTTACTCCGGGAGGTGCTGCCTGCACGATCATGGACTTGCGCAGATCGTCGTGTGACACGTCATCGGAGCACACGATAATGCGGTCGGGATTGACCATCTTCGTGACGGTAGTAGCTACCTGACCGTGAAGCAGGCGCGTGTCGATACGGGCAAATGCGATCTTGATGTGGCCGTCGCCAAGAACGGTTCCCGGCGGGATGGCGCCAACCGGAGCGGCTGCGGGAGCAGCGGCTGCGGGAGCAGCGGCGCTAGCGGGCTGGATGTCCTCGGGCTTGATCTTTACGCCACCCTGAGCCTCGGGGAAGATTGCCTTCGCGATGTCGGCTGCAGAGTCAACATCACCAAGACGCTCGCCGTATGCTGCAACGAGCATAGGCAGGTTGAGGCCCGTGACCGCAACCCAGTTCTCGTGACCCGGCTCCTCAAGGAGCAGGCTGACCTGGTTGAACGGGGTGCCACCCCACAGGTCTACGAGGAAGAGCACTTCCTTCTGGTTCTCGAACGTCGAGATGGCGTCGAGCAGTTTGGCTCGCAGGTCCTCCGGCCCCATCTCCGGCGTGAGCACGACAGCCTCAACAGCCTCTTGCGGCCCAAAAATCATCTGGCCAGACTGCTTGATGCCCTCGGCAAACGCACCATGGCTTGCAAGGACGATACTTACCATATGTTCCCTCCTTTACTACTTTCCGTGTACGTTTGAGGGAACGGATTCACGGCTTCCGAACCCCCGGGCCTCCATAAGCCCTACACAAAGCATGATTGTAGCCTCTTTTGAAACGGTTTGTAAACATAAAAATCACGTTTTTTTGGCAATCGGTCAGCGTTTTTGTCTTCTTGGTTCACACCGAGAAGCGTTTAAGACGCTAAGCCGTTGCGAATCCAGCACGTTTTCGTACAAGGCCATCACTCGTCACATTTGCTAAACGCGCATTTGAACGTACGTGATATCGATTCCGCAGACGTATTAGGAGTGAGCGCGTTGGCTCTCTTTTGCCTGATAATCGATTATTTAAAAAGTTGTATTGCTGGTTACCGTATTTCTTGGAGATACACCCACGGCGGCCTTGAGGCGACTCGGCAAGCGGCATTGTTTTTCGGTTTAACGCCATCCTTTGTCAGACAAGCGCCACCGCTGGAACAAGATGTCCTAAACATATGGACATGCTCCACAACAGCGACGTAAACGTAATTGCCCCTCGCATGTACGTCTATAATCACTACGCGCTCGAACGTGCGGAAGCTGGGTGAGAAATACGATGATTCACGCGTGGCTTGATTTGGCGGCTGTTGTGGTTGGCGCGCTTGCGGGCGTGCTCGTGGCCCAGGAGCGCAAACTCGACCTTGTTGGCTATGTGGGCATGTGCATCATCTGTGCGCTTGGCGGCGGCCTTCTGCGCGACGCCATCATGCAGACGGGCGACGTATATGCGCTTAACTCACGCTGGCCTATCATCCTTTGTGTACTTACGGGTCTTGTGGGGTTTCTCTTTCCGAGCCTCGTTAAGCGCTACCCAACTCTCTATGAGTGGGTAGACATCCTGTCGGTTGCGCTGTTCGTCGTGGCGGGGGCAAGCAAGGCGCTTGCCTATGGGTTGCATGGCAGCGCCACGATCCTTATGGGCATTATCACCGGTGTTGGCGGCGGCATGCTACGCGATGTATTTCTTGGCGAAGTCCCGCACGTGTTCAAGAAATCCAACTTCTATGCAATCTCTGCGCTCGCCGGATCGATTTGCTACTACCTGTGCGCGCACTACGCCAATCTGAACCCAGAGGTCGCAGCCGCAATAACCGTCGTCGCCGTGCTCGTAACCCGGCGCCTCTCCTTGCACTACAACATCGAGTCCCCCACCGAGGTGGGGTTGGAGGACAAGGTGCGAAAGACCAAGCATCGGATTACCCGAAAGCTGGAAGACAAGCGTGCAGACGAACAAAAAGCTGACAAGTGACCTGTCCCCTTGTCAGTTAAAAAGCTGACAAGTGACCTGTCCCCTTGTCAGTTAAAAAGCTGACAAGTGACCTGTCCCCTTGTCAGCTTTTGTGTACAGTAGATTTCGTATATGCAATATGACGCATAACTTGGCTATAGTTCCCATAGCGCAAAACCGATGAGGCGGAAAGTAGACGTCACACGCGCGACGAGCGAGCCTGGGATGGTGTGAGCCAGGACGAAATGCGAGACGCTGAATGGGCCGCCGAGGGCGCACCGAACGGCACTTGCCCAGTAGGCTGCGACGCATGGCGCACGTTACGCGCCAGGGATGTGATGGCATTCCGCAAAGCGCACGGCCCACGCCGTGAACCAAGGTGGCACCGCGAGCCTTCTGGCCCGTCCTTGGACGTATTGGACGTCGGGACGGGTTTTTGCATGACAAGGCCCATCGGAAGGAGGTAGGTCATGGTCCAAAAAGCCATGAGGCCGTCCTTGGAAGAGGTGCGTGAGCTGTTTGCCTCGAATACATATGAGCGCGTACCTGTTATGCGCGAGCTGTATGCCAACAGCTTTACCGAAGCGTTGCATGACGAAACGTGTCCGACCTTCTGTGCAATCGGACCCTCGACGCAAGTGGGACGATATCACTCGCTCATCGCCACAGAGGACACGATGCCTTCGTGCCTACGCGTTACGGCAAGCACCGAAGGCGGAGAGGTGATGGCCGTAAGCCACACGGAACATCCTACCTTTGGCCTGCAATTTCATCCCGAATCCATCCTTACGCCCGAGGGCCATGCCATGGCAAGGGGCTTTGTGAACGTCGTATACGCTGCGAACGATAGGAGCACATCATGATCAAGGAAGCCATCGAGAAGATCGTCATGAAGGAAGACCTCACCTACGATGAGGCATACGCCGTTATGCGCGAGATTATGGAGGGTGCCACGTCGGCAACGCAAAACGCCGCCTTCCTGGCCGCGCTTTCCACCAAGAGCGCCAAGGCGGAGACCATCAACGAGATAAGCGGTTGCGCCGAAGCCATGCGGGAGCTCGCAACGCCCGTCGAGCATCCCGGCATGGAGGTGCTGGAAATAGTCGGTACGGGCGGCGACCGGGCAAACACCTTCAACATCTCCACCGTCTCGGCCCTTATTTGCGCAAGCGCAGGGGTAAAGGTGGCAAAGCACGGCAACCGCGCCGCGAGCTCCCAATGCGGCACCGCAGACTGCTTGGAGGCGCTCGGCGTAAACATCGAGCAGGATCCGCAAACGTGCGTGCGCCTGCTCGACGAGGTGGGGATGTGCTTCCTGTTTGCCCAGAAGTACCATCCCGCCATGCGCTACGTGGGAGCCATTCGCAGGGAGCTTGGCTTCCGCACCGTCTTTAACATCTTGGGCCCGCTCACCAACCCAGCGAAGCCGGCATTCTACCTGCTCGGCGTCTACGACGAGTACCTGGCTGAGCCGGTGGCAAAGGTCTTGTCGTCGCTGGGCGTGCGACGTGGCTTTGTGGTGTATGGGCAAGATCGGATGGACGAAATCTCGCTCTCGGCCCCAACCACGATCTGCGAGCTCAAGGATGGCTATTACCGCACCTTCGAGCTCAAGCCCGAGGACGTAGGCCTCACACGCTGCGCAAAGGCGGACCTCCTAGGCGGCACACCCAAGCAGAACGCCCAAACGGTGCGACAAATACTCGACGGCACCGAGCGAGGGCCCAAGCGCAACGCAGCCCTGCTGAACGCCGGATGCGCACTCTATGTTGCCGGCCGCGCACAAGACATAGCGGAAGGCGTGAATATGGCTGCCGACCTGGTGGACTGCGGGACCACAGCGCGCGTTCTGGAAGCATTTGTCGAAGAGTCAAACGCGCAGTAATCGTTGGGAAGGGCACCATGCGACAACGGGAAAACATTCTTCAGCGCATAGCCGCACGCACGCGCAAGCGCTGCGCCATCGCCCGAGAGAGCGTGCCTCTTGAGCGGCTGGCCCTGCAAGCGCGTGACTTGGCGGCAAGCGAGGAGGCGAGGTACTTCCCCTTTGAGGAGGCACTGGCAGCTCCAGGCATGTCATTCATCTGCGAGTGCAAGAAAGCGTCTCCCTCAAAGGGGCTCATTGCGCCAGACTTTGATCCGGTAGCCATCGCCAGCGATTATGAGCGGGCTGGGGCAGCCGCAATAAGCTGCCTTACCGAGCCGTTCTTCTTCGAGGGAGACGACCGTTATCTTGCGGGCATTGCCCACGCGGTGCGTCTCCCCGTTTTGCGCAAGGACTTCGTTGTGGACGAGTACATGATCTACGAGGCAAAGGTGCTGGGAGCGCATGCCGTGCTGCTTATTTGCGCCATCCTTACCGACGACGAGCTCATGCGCTACGTAAAGCTTTGCCACAGCCTGGGACTCTCGGCGCTCGTGGAGGCATACGAGCCTAACGAGGTACCACGGGCGCTTGCGGCCGGCGCCCGTGTGGTGGGCGTAAACAATCGCGACTTGCGCACCTTTGAGGTGGATTTTGGCCGCAGCATAGACCTTCGTCCTCTTGTTGGCGCCGACCGGCTATTCGTGAGCGAGAGCGGGGTGGAAACGGCCCGTGACGTGGCGCGTCTTGCTAACGCCGGAATCGATGCCGTGCTTATTGGAGAGACGCTCATGCGTGCGCCCAACAAACGAGCCATGCTCGAGGACTTGAGGAGCGAGCTGTGAGGGAAGCGGGCGGAGTACGCATAAAACTGTGTGGTATGTTTTGCGAAGACGACATTGACGCCGTAAACGAGGTGCGTCCCGACTTCGTGGGTTTTGTCATCGACTTCCCCAAGTCCCACCGATCCCTTTTTGCGGAGCGCGCAGTTGAGCTCGCAAGCCGGGTGTCAGATGGAATCGCGCGGGTGGGCGTATTCGTGAACGAGCCCGTTGAAGCCGTTGCGCATCTGCATCGCACGGGAGCGATTGACGTTGTGCAACTCCACGGCACCGAAGACGCCAGTTATCTCGCACGCCTTCGCGCGCAGGTGGACGCAACCGTTATTCAGGCGTTTCGCATACGTACGAAAGACGATGTTTCCAAAGCGCAGGCAAGCGAGGCGGACTACGTGCTGCTAGACAGCGGACAAGGCACTGGCCAAACGTTTGACTGGTCGCTGCTGCAGGGCATGCAAAGGCCCTTCATGCTCGCCGGCGGGCTGGGGCCAAACAATGTGGCAGACGCAATACGAGCCGTACGTCCCTGGGCCGTAGACATGAGCAGCGGCATAGAGACCAACGGAAGGAAGGACCCCCAAAAGATGCGCGCAGCCGTTGCTGCCGTGCGAAACCTTGGGGAGAGGCCAGACGGGCTTTCCCCCACCACATATGAGGCAGATGGGAGACAATATGAGTAACTCGAGCACATCGCGCGGGAGGTTTGGCATCCATGGCGGTCAATACATTCCCGAAACGCTGATGAACGCCGTATTGGAGCTGGAAAAGGCATACGACCGCTACAAGGCCGACCCCTCCTTTAACGCCGAGCTCACGGAACTGTTCAACAACTATGCCGGCCGACCAAGCCTGTTGTACTTTGCCGCCAACATGACGGCCGACCTTGGTGGGGCTCGCGTGTACCTCAAGCGCGAAGACCTAAACCACACCGGCGCGCATAAGATTAACAACGTACTGGGTCAGGCACTCCTGGCAAAGCGCATGGGCAAGACCCGTCTTATCGCCGAAACCGGTGCCGGACAGCACGGCGTTGCCACGGCCACGGCAGCCGCGCTTATGGGTATGGAGTGCGTGGTGTACATGGGACGCGAGGACATGGAGCGCCAGGCGCTCAATGTGTACCGCATGCGACTGCTTGGAACTGAGGTTCGCGGCGTGGACGCAGGCACGGCCACACTCAAGGATGCCGTAAGCGAGACCTTTCGCGAGTGGACCAGTCGCATAGACGACACCCACTACTGTCTGGGGTCGGTTATGGGACCCCACCCCTTCCCCACCATCGTACGTGACTTCCAAGCCATCATAAGCCGCGAGAGCAGACGGCAGATTCTCGAGCTAGAGGGTCGCCTGCCCGACGCCGTGCTCGCCTGCGTTGGCGGCGGGTCCAACGCCATCGGAAGCTTTTATCACTACCTAGGCGACAAGGACGTGAGGCTCATTGGCTGCGAGGCGGCGGGGCGCGGCATACACACAAAAGAGACGGCGGCCACCATATCCTGCGGCCGCTTGGGAATCTTCCATGGCATGAAGAGCTACTTTTGTCAGGACGAGTACGGACAAATCGCACCGGTGTACTCCATAAGCGCAGGTTTGGACTATCCGGGCGTCGGTCCCGAGCATGCGGCGCTCTTTGACGCGGGCCGAGCCGAATACGTTGCCATAACCGACGACGCGGCAGTAGACGCATTCGAATACCTAAGCCGCATAGAGGGCGTGATTCCGGCTATAGAAAGCGCGCACGCCGTCGCTCATGCCATGAAGATCGTTCCCCGCATGGAAAAGGACCAAGTCGTAATCGTAACCCTATCGGGTCGTGGCGACAAAGACGTGGCGGCCATAGCCCGCTACAGAGGGGAGGACCTCCATGAGTAGAATAGGCACGGCGTTTGCAGCGGCACCCGGAGGCAAGGCGTTCATACCGTTTATTACGGCAGGTGATCCCACGCTCGACGTAACGGAGGAATTGGTAGTGGCCATGGCGGATGCTGGAGCCGACCTCATTGAGCTGGGAATCCCGTTTAGCGACCCCACTGCCGAGGGTCCCGTTATCCAAGCCGCCAACCTTCGTGCGCTGCGCAACAAGGTTACCACCGACGACGTGTTTGGCATGGTGGAACGCCTGCGCACCCGCTGTGATGCACCCCTGGTAATCATGACCTACGCCAACGTGGTGTACTCCTATGGCATAGAGCGATTTGCCGCACGCCAAGCGGAGCTTGGCATGGGTGGCGTCATCCTGCCTGACGTCCCGCACGAAGAGAAAGAGGAGTTCGACAAGCCCTTTGGTGCCGCTGGCCTTGACGTGGTGAGCCTCATTGCGCCGACTTCACACGAACGCATCCGCGCTATCGCACGCGATGCGAAGGGATTCGTGTATTGCGTAAGCTCCTTAGGCGTCACAGGCGTACGCAGCAAAATAACGACCGACATTGGTGCCATGGTTGACCTTGTGAAGAACGAACGGCCCGATCTGCCCTGCGCCGTAGGTTTTGGCATATCCACGCCCGAGCAGGCCGCAAACATGGCGGCCGTGTCCGACGGAGCCATTGTGGGCTCTGCCATCGTACGCATGATCGGCGAGTTGGGAGAGGCATGCGTGGGACCCGTGTACGATTACGTTCGCGAGATGGCAGATGCCGTCCACAACGTGAGGTAAAAAGACTGGCAAGGAGACAGGCCGCTTATCGGCTTTTCGAAAAGCGGGACAAAGGGGACAGTCCCCTTTGTCCCTAAATAGGGGTCGCTTGTCAGCTTTTTTGCTGCGAGGCGTAATACTCCTCCAGGTGCGGACGCGCCATGCAGTAATAGCGTTCCAGTCGGGCGTCAAACTGCGTGCCCATTCCGTCCATAATAATGGCATCGGCCTTTTCAAAGGAGAACGCCTCCTTGTACACGCGCTTACTCACCAGCGCGTCGTACACGTCCGCAATCGCCATGATTCGCGCCTCGAGGGGTATCTCGTCTCCCTTGAGGCCCTGGGGATAGCCAGACCCGTCCACGCGCTCGTGATGGTAATGCGCCACGTTCTCGGCAATGCGACGAAACTCGTCATCATCGGTGTCGCTTAAAATCTCATGTACGATGCGCGCGCCTTCCGCGGCGTGTGCCTTCATCTTCTCAAACTCTTCGGACGTAAACCGCCCCGGCTTGCGAAGAATCGCATCGTCTACTGCAATCTTGCCCAAGTCGTGCATGGGAGCGGCCTTAATGATGCACTGGCAGAACTCGTCGGAAAGCAGCAGGCCGTTGTCCTCTTGGATTGCCTCAACAAGCAGGCGCACCCCCACGCTGGTTCGGCGAATATGTCCGCCCGTTGAGTTGTCGCGACTCTCCACCATGGCGGCCATGCCCAAAATCAACTGATCGTGCATGGCAACGATGCGCTCCGTCTTTGCCGCCACATCGGCCTGAAGGTCGGAGTTGTATCGATCCAACAGTCGAATGTATTGCTGATTTTTGGTATCGTCCTGCAAAAAGACCTGGTAACCGCATTGCACGCGTCCGTCAAAAAGGTAATCGACGCTAACGGCGTAGATCCTCTCTTCGCCATCGCCATTGTTGCCTTGCGTAAAGAGGAACTTGTCTTTCCCACCGTTCTTCTTGAAGTCCTCCAACCAGGCAACTACGGTTTGCCGCAAGCCCTCAACCGAGCCGATGCGCTGGTCAACAGCCAGGTGGCCCAGGTCGGGCAGGGCCTCTTGGGCGGTTTGGTTGCTTCCAAGGTATCGGCCCTTGTGGTCTATGGTAACGAATCCGGTTTCGCCCGATTGCACCATGGACTCAACCACCATCTCACTCACGTTGTAGTAGCTCATCCTGCGCGCAATGAACAGGTAGATGACCTGTGCCACGGTATACGAAAGATGCGTGAGTTCGAACCCCGTATTCGCGAAGAATCGTCCGCCAAGGTAAACCGCTATCGTTATGGGAATGGGAGCGAACAACAAAAACAAGACGACGCGCGAGACCTGTCGCTTTTTGTAGTAGGTGTATGCCAGTATTGCCAAGTCCGCAATGAGGTAGAGAATAACGCAAACGTAGTGCACCGTATGCATGGGACCGTACTGCCTGTATATAATCATGGCATCGCCGGCCCAGTCAAGCGTCAGGCTCTGGTAGAACACGTCCGAATACCCAGCGCTCAGCACGGAGACAAATACAGCCGTGCTAACCAGCAGCGTCGCCAACCGTATTCGACGACTCACTGGTATGTGACAAAGCGCCAGCTCGCACATGGTAACCAGCCAAGGAAGAAAGCAGCCACCCACGTACACGAACTTCATGAGCGAAGTTACCGCCCCCAACTCGTGGCTGGCGTACATGAGCAAATAGGCAAGGTTGGTAATGGGGATGACGATGAATATTACCGTCATGTGCACTTCGAACTGCTTCCGCCACCAAAACACATACAAGAGCGTAAACAGCATTGATAAGGCGGCTAAGGCCGCATAATACATAAGCTGGCTCGTCATGCCTCACCATTCTATTGCGTCAATCGATGTCCACTCGCATGTATTGTGCAACGATTCGCATGGCAAGACAAGAGCACAAAACCCAACGGGGAAACAGGTCACTTGTCAACTTTTTTTCGCTATTATGAGCTGACAAGAGCCACAAGTCAGGCGGAGGCACGTAAATGGCGCGGAACAAAGAGAAAACGAGGGTAACGCAGAACAGGCGGACGCCATGGTTGGCAGACACAATCCTCAACGTGCTTCTTGTTGTGCTCGAAACGGGAGCGCTAATCGTGCGTTTTAGCAACTCCGACCTCTCTATGTTTCAGTACTACACGCAGTGCTCCAACCTTCTGGCAGCCATCGCCGGCGTCGTTTGCCTGGCAGCCAACGCAGGAAAAGTCAACGCAGCACACGCGCATGTACTCAAATTTTGCGCGTGCGCAACCCAGCTTATGACGTTTGTGGTGGTGGTCTTCGTGCTTGTCCCCATGATAAACTCAACCGGCCAGAACGGCTTCCAATACCTCTTCCTTACGGGGGTCATGCCGGTTACACACCTGCTTGGCCCAGCACTTACCATCTTGAGCTATCTTCTTTACGAACGCGAGCCCTTACCTCGGCTCCGTGAGTGCATCCTGGCCCTCACGCCTACGCTCACGTACGCCCTTGTGGCCTACACCTGCAATTACTTCCGAGTCTTTGAGGGACCGTACCCTTTCTTCCTCGTGTGGAACATGCCTTTTTGGCAAACGTCGCTCTGGTTTGTGGTGCTTCTTGCCGCAGCGTCTGCGCTCATAGCCATACTCTGGTTCGTAACAACGCGTCTTCGCACGCATAAACGTTAGAGCGTCAATAACCCGCAGTCGCAGCACAAAGAAAAACAGACCAGAGGAAAGCCCCCTGGCCTGCGAAAAGTCTGGTCGGGACGACTGGATTCGAACCAGCGGCCTCACGGTCCCGAACCGTGCGCGCTACCAAACTGCGCCACGTCCCGAAGCGCAAGAACACATTGTAGCAGAATATCCGTCGCGTTACACGTCTTTTCCCTTATTAGTGAATGATTACCACGTCACCTACATGGGCCATCGAGTACAATATTCCCGCAACATCCACAGGCAGGTTAACGCACCCGCCACTTCCGTGCTCCTTGTACTCCTCACCACCAAATACGGTGCGCCACGGAGCGTCGTGAAGCCCAATGCCCAAGTTAAATGGCATCCAATAATTGACGAAGTTCTGGTAGTCGGACTTGCCGTCGTTGTTTGTGTCGAAGCCCACGAGCACGAAATCGGTCTTTTTGTCATAGATGCCGAATTTGCCTGAGGGCGTATCGTCTTTTGTAAGGATGTTTCCCGTGGTTACAAGCGTCTCCCACATGACGTTGCCCTTAGCATCAAACATGCAGGCCACCTGGTCCTTCTTGTTTACGTCAATATAGCGACCGAGTTCGGGGTTCCAAGGAGTCGAGTTGAGCGTCCCTCCCCCTGGCAGATATCGCTCCATCTTGCGATACGGCACGTCAAAGGAAGCGCCATCCTTCCAGCGTATGGAATCCGAAAGATTCTGGGCAAAGGCCTTTGTATCCAGGCTGTATACGTTCTTGTCGTCTGTGTAATCCGTAACATACCACAATTCCCGATCGGCCCACTGCGCGGCAGCCTCTTGGTCTATGCCAAGCGTCAAGTCGTCTTGAACCACAATCCACGGCATAAATGTCTGCGCATCCATATGCGAAAGGCGCTTGCCGTCATGCGTGAAGCCGACGTCGTAGCCAAACACCTCGTTGGCATGATCGAGCGCCTTTTTGGCCTGCGGGGAGTCCTTGAAAAATGCCGGCTGCATCACTATATCCTCGCCAAGTTCAACCGAATCGATTCCATGCGCAATGGCATCGCCCACAACCGCGCATATCGACGGGGCATCCAATGCCGTGCCCGTCTTCTCCTTCTGCAATTCGAATGCATCCTTTGCGGCATTGAGCTTTAATGTGGCGGAAACTGGTCGCGTTGCCCTCACGTTGTAGGCGTTCACCTCTTCGTTTACCGTAGCGGCAAGCTTGTTGGCGTCTAGGGAGAGCGTCGCGGCGTTTGGTCGGACATTCATTAGCAGTTCCAAGGGCCAAAACTTGGCATCCTGAGACATAAGGTAGTCGCTCGAGATTGCATTGGCGTCCCCTTTTAGATCAACCAACGACCCAGGAATGTTAAGGATGAAGCCACCTTTGGACGCATGCATCTGGTAACCCTGCAAATGCGAGTCTATTGCCTGCGCAAACTCTTCCTGAGTCATAACTCCGGCATCTACGCCAACCGCTCGTGTTCCAGGGTAATAGTGGGAAGAAAAATACCAAAAGCCCAGAGCGTACGTGCCACCCACCAAACCGCATATCGCAAGAACTACCGCAACGATTCTTAAGGTTTTACGCCTCTTACGCGCCAATCGACGAGACCTCACTCGATCGCGTGCTGAAGAATCAACAGAGGCATGAGTGAGCTCGGCACCCTCGGTGACAAGACGCTTCATAGCAAGCACCTCTAACGTTTTTGCTTCGTTTAATCTGCAGTGTTCGATTGATTATAGCGCAAATGTACAGCCACTACGAAATGCCAATACATGAGAAACAGAACGAAAGCAGGGAACAAGTTCACGCACCCACTGCCCCGCGCTCGCTTCGCTCGCTCACTTCGTGAGTCGCCGCCTGCAGCCGGACGCAGGCACGGGACTGCTCGCGCCCTGTGCCCCGCCGCCCCGCATGCGGCTCCGCGCTCGCTTCGCTCGCTCACTTCGTGAGTCGCCGCCTGCGGGGCGGCGGGGCACAGGGCGCGGTCCATTCGCCAAGGCTTATGCAATGTGGGTTGAGGATGCCCAGGCGCCAAGCTCTGCACGCGCCGCATCCACAATGCGATTGGCGTCCTCCGATGTGGCACAGATGGCAAACACGCAGCTTCCCGAACCAGTTACCTGCACACCCAATGCACCCTCCTGCGCCACGAGCCAGGAGCGCACCTCCGAAACTTTGGGAAGAAGCCTGCACGCAACGGGGTCCAAGTTATTGAACAGGCGCTTCGCAATGCCGTCCGCACTAACGCAACCGCTTTGCAGAATCTCGCACAGGGCGTCAGGACTTGCTGGCGCGCTTGGTTGTTCGTCAAAGGCCTTATAGGCGGCGGGCGTACTTACGCCTGGGCCTTCCGGTCTTACCAACGCCACGGGTATGGGCTCGGCAAACGGTTTGAATTTCCTATCTACCACATCACCTGCACCCACCAGCAATGTTGGTACGGGATCGAGGAAGAAGGGTACGTCGGCCCCCACCGAACGCGCAGCTTCGGCCACGACAGGATCACCCAAATCGATGTCCCACAGCTCACACAGCGCACGCAAAACCGCTGCGGCGTCGGACGAAGACCCTCCCATACCAGCTTGGTCGGGAATGTGCTTTTGAATGGTTACTTGCACCCTGGGGACGCGTCCCACGCGATTGGCAAGTTCTTGAGCAGCCCTGTAGGCCGTGTTCCGCTCCTCGGGAATCCCCACGGACGGAATGCAATCCACCTGCAGCGCTCCGTTACCTTTTGGCGCATTTTCGCAGCGCGTCTCCCGAACTTTAACCCTGTCGCACAGACCAACTGCCACCATGAGCGAATCCGCCCTATGGTAGCCCCTGCCATCCAGCTCGGAGTATATGCCAAGATGCAAGTTTAGTTTGGCGGGTGCTTCTAGCTCAAGGTCGCGCATACCAACGCGCACCTATTCTTCTTCGGAGAAATCCAGTAGGCGCTCACCCGTTTGCACGTCGTACAGCTCGACTGTTCCCGTAAGCACATCGACGTATTGATACGATTGGCGTGCCTTGCGGCCACGGCGTTCCTCGACCTCTACCACAAACAACGCAGGATAAGTTTGCAAAAGAATGCCAACGCGCTCAACAATGCGAGAGCGACCCATATTTGCCCTCACACGAATTCGTTGTCCTACCAAACTGGCCAGCTCGGCATGAATCTGATCGACTCTGTTGACGGGCGGGACCTCATTTTCCATGGGACATCACAACTTCCATAGCGTCCATACATAAATAACCACCGATATAATACCTCAGCAGAGCAGCAATATGCAAAGCTTTCGGTTTGTGTAACCGATTCGTAAGGCTAATGTAGTTGCTGCTCACGCCCCTGCGACCGACCCGCGTGTGGTCCCACGCCGCTTGCGAGTCAGGCACAGGTACGAGGTGCGTACGGTTCCATTGCATGGGCCACACATAATCCCGCATCCACCATTGAAGTCAGGCCATGCCCGTTTTTGCGGACACGGCCTGACTTGCGCTTACTTATTCCCGTAGGAGGTTTATGGGTTACTCGGCGTCTTCAACCTCTGCCTCTACCTCAACGGCCTCGTCCTCGACGGCCTGCGCAGCCTCAGGCATCATGTCGATGGCCTTCTGCTGGGACTCGAAGACAAAGTCCACGTACGTATCCGCCTGCTCAACGAGGTACTCGTTGGTCATCTCCTCGAATTCCTTAAGCGACTGTGCAACAGCCTTGGGAGAAACGGGAATCGCAGGCAGGCCAGGGATTGCGGGCAGCTGATCGGGAAGCGAGGCAGTGAGGCCATCCTGCATCTCCATTAGGTAGGAGAAGAGCTGGGCATACTGATCCTTGGAGTTGTCGATGGTGGCTTTCCTCATGTCGAGGTTCTTCTCCAAAACCGACTTTACGTTGGAACCGAGCTCCTGCGCCTTAGCCTTAACGTCCTCTTGGCCACCATTCCCATTTGCAGCAAAAGGGAAGCCCGGCATAGGGGGCATGGGCGGCATGGGCGGCATGGGCGGCATTCCCGGGATTTGAGGGAAGCCGTTGGGGGCGCTTGCGGTGTTGGTCATCTTTCTGTCTCCTTTCACGAATGGCAAAACATATTTGCGGAAAGCTATGCCGAACATCTTGGGCGCTGCGTTCATCATGCTTCCCGAAATATCATTGATGTCGAAGCCGGTAAGCTTTATTACCAGCTCCCGAAGTCCAGGGATGCGTAATATTTTACCGTAATCACCTTTGTTGATGTCTGGGATTATTGCAAACAGCTCGGACAGGATGTTGTAAGGATCGTTCTCCAACTCCTCCGGTATGCCGGCACCCATGAGCGCGTTCTCGCCTTCCGCAGCGGGTACCATCAAGATGTCAACAACCTTGCCGTCAACCTTCACAGGCTTAACCGAGAAGCGCTTGCCCTGGATGGAGCCTGCGGTGAGCCTCTTTGTGTCCACCTTGCCGCCGGTGTTTAGCGGGATCTTGTCCACGAGCACAACCTGGCTGGGCATGTTCGAGTCGGCCAGCGTGTCGCCCTTAATGAAGACCTCAATAAGCGCTTGGCGTATGATGGTCAGGTCGCCCGCACCGTGCTTGTCTGTTTCCACATAGAGCACGGGAATGTTGTCGTGGAGGGTCTTGTGGAACTCAGGGGCAAGTCCGCATGCCACAACGCCTGGCTGGGCGGTAATGGCGGTCTGCACCAAGCCCGCGTCAAAGCGTACGCCGGCGTTGTTGATGAAGAACTGGTTGGACCTGCCAATGCAGGTCATGCTTCCGTCCTCGTTTACGCGCACGAGGTCGTTGGTGTTAAAGTAATCGTCGCCATCGATCTTGTCCAGCTCGAAGAACACCGTCTTGTCCAACTTGCCCGAGCTCAGGGTCTTGGAGGACAAGAACAGGACACCCGTGCGCGGGCCGTCAGACAGGTCGTAGAAGCGATCCTCGTCTTCGACGTAGATCTTCACCTTATACCCAGGCAGAGCCCAACCAATGGCGTCGTCGTCCCTGGTAGAAGGCGAAATGACGCAAGCGCCTCCCAACTCGGACAGTCCGTAGCCATTAATCACGCGAGCGCTCGAGCCACAGGACCTCAGGTAGTCGTTGAACTTCTGCTTGTACTCGGGAGAAACGTAGGTTCCGCCCATGAAGACGACCTTTAGCTTGGACAGGTTCATCTCGGGCATGGTCTTAAGCCAGGAGTCCAGAATGTTCATGCTGGTGAACATCACGTTGAAGCCGTAGTGCTCAATTGCCTCACCATAGCGTGAGTTGGTTCCGCCCCAAGGTATGCAGATCAGTTCCATGCCGAGGCCCAGGGGCATGTGCAGCATGTCGACCATCGAGTAGACCCAAGACATATTGAGCGTCAGGCAGCTTACAATGTGCTCGGGCAGGCCATCGAAGTCCTCGTAGGTTTCCTTTGTCTTCATGGCAATCGGCACGAAGGCATTCAGGGCCTTGTCGGACATGGGAACCGGCTTATGCATACCGTTGACGGTGCCCGTGGTGTGAAGAATGCAAGCATCGTCGGAAGACTTATTCTTTCCGTAGGAGATGGGCAGAGCCTCGTTATCCCTCAGGAGGTCCTCCATCACCAGTCCGCCATCGAGCTCACGGAACAGAGCGGTGTTGATCTTACGCGCAGCCTCCAGCGCAGGGATGGCGAACTCTCCGCCCATCGGGCACTCCAGCACGATGACGTTGCGCACACCCAGCATCTCGCGATCGCGGAGCAGGCGCTTCATCAGCTCCGGGAACGCCCACACCTCCGAGATCACCAGGTCTGTGATGCCCTCCCTCTCGATCATGCTGTGAATCTGCTTCTCGTCAAAGAGGTCGAGGGGATAGATGAGGGACACCGAGGCGCCTGTCATGTTGAGGCCATAGAAAGCGAAGATGGCCTCTGCCGTCGGCGTGCTAACAAGCGCTACGCGGGAGTGGTCCTTTCGGGTAATGTGTGCGCCAGAAAACGCCTCCGCGTACTTTTCCCAATAGCGGAACATCTGACGATACGTGTATGTGCGGTATCCGTCGCGTATGGCTACGCTATCCAAGCGTTCATCGCTAAAGGAGTTTACCTCCTTGATGAAGGACCAACAGGGCTGGTCCAGAATCTCATCGCCTTCAAGCCTCTCCTTTAGCTTTGCAAGCTGCTCCCTTTCGCTTTTCTTCATTAGGCGAAAGTCCTCCTTCCATAAGGACACTGACTTTAAGGCGCTTTATTTGCTTTTCATAATAAAGTCAGTCAGGGTCAAACAGATACGAACTCATACCATATCAGTCTGCATTGCTGCGTCAAGATAAAAGCCCACAAAAAATTTAGGGCATTCCAGAATGTCATACCCACTGTTATCTGCGATAACTCTCCTGTCGACAAACGGCGTGTGCGGATAAGGAACAGAGCGCTACACTAGGGGAACGGATGACCATGAACTCCGCCCCAAAAACCGTCGGCCTTACGAGGGGCGCTCAAAATCTATTGTTTTTGGGAGCGAACAAGGATTCGGAGCAACCAATGCAAAATGCACGCATCGCCCGTACCATGGAAAACCTTGCGAACCTTGGAATCTCACAGGCGCTTATATGCGATCCACTCTCCGTTTGGTACCTTACGGGTTACTACGTCGAGCCCATGGAACGCTTTTTCGCACTCCATCTAACGCAGCGCGGCTCAAGGGCCCGCGCTACGTTATTCTGCAACGAACTTTTCCCCTCCGCCGAGGGCGCCGCGCACGAGGTCATAACGTTTAGCGACACGCAAAACCCAATAGCGCTTGTTGCGCAGGCCTGCGACCCCACCCTTCCCCTGGGCATAGACAAGAGCCTGCAGGCCCGTTGGCTCATTCCGCTCATGGAGGCGGGGGCATGCGCTTCGGTGCGCCTTGCCTCAAGCGCCATTGACGACGCAAGGTCAATAAAAGACCCGGATGAGCAGACGCTCATGCGCATTGCCAGCCACCTAAACGACCGGGGCATGGAGTGGCTCACCGCACAAGTGCATGTTGGCCAAACGGAGCGTGGCATCGCAGAGCGTCTTCCCAGCGCATATCGCGAGCTTGGAGCCGAAGGCAACTCATTCGACCCCATCATAAGCTTTGGCGCGAATGCCGCAGACCCCCATCACGAGCCCGACTCGACCCCCTTTGCCAAGGGTAACATGGTCCTGTTTGACGTGGGATGCAAGTACGACTGGTACTGCGCCGACATGACCAGAACGTTCTTCACCGAAGAGCCAACTGAGCTGCAACTCAAGGTATACGACACAGTGCGCCGAGCCAACGAGGCCGCAGAGACCATAATACGGCCGGGGGTGCGCTTTAGCGAAATTGACCGCACCGCTCGCAAGGTCATCGAAGATGAGGGCTATGGCCCCAACTTCAATCATCGACTCGGACACCAGATAGGACTGAGCGTCCACGAACCCGGTGACGTAAGCGCCGCCAATCTTGACGAGGTGCGTCCCGGCCAGATTTTCTCAATTGAGCCGGGAATATATATTCCGAATACCATTGGGGTACGCATAGAGGATCTTGTACTCGTAACCCAGAATGGTTGCGAGGTCCTTAACCACTACACTCACGAGCCCGTGGTGCTGGACGTCTAGCCTCTTTCTTCCAACGCCTTATGCGCCCGAGGGAACATAAGGCGCCGGCGATGCTCCGGATGCACGACACACTGGGCTGACGTTAAGAGAGCTTGGCGACAAGGTCATCCAGTGCGCGGCGTCTGTGGCTTACGGCATTCTTCTCGTCGGGCTCGAGCTCTGCCATGCGTTTGCCGGGGATGTCGGCCAACTCAAACAGAGGGTCGTAGCCAAAGCCGTTGCTCCCTCGCTTGTCGTGGGCAATGCCCCCCTCGCAGTCGCCTTCGCCACACAGGACCTCCTCGCCGTCCTCGTCACGCGAGACGAAAGCCACCGACGAATGGAACCGGGCGGTACGCATACCGTTGGGCACGTCCTCCATCTGTGCGAGGAGCTTGTTGTTGTTGGCCTCGTCGTTACCATGCTCCCCAGCCCATCGCGCCGAGAAGATTCCTGGCGCACCGTCCAGTGCGTCTACGACCAAGCCGGAATCGTCTGCCACCGCCATGCACATGCCCGTTTGGTCCAAAGCCGCACGTGCCTTAATGAGGGCGTTTTCAAAGAACGTCTGTCCGTTCTCCTCGGGCTCGGGAAAGTCCCCCAAATCGCCCAGAGCCACGAAGTCCATTTGCGCAAGTACTGGCGAGGCGCCCAAGATGGCCCGAATCTCCGCCAGCTTGTGCGAATTGCCCGTGGCTACCACTACGGTACGCTTGGGATCAAAGGTGCTCATACGTTACCCCCAACTTTGCCGAAATTCGTTACCTGTTGCTGCAGTTCGATGAGCTGCGCGATGCCCGCCTGGCCAAGGTCCAGCAACTCGTTAAGTTGTGCGCGGTCGAACGGGGTCTTCTCTCCCGTTCCCTGCACCTCCACCATGCGCCCGTCTGCCGTGCCCACCAGGTTAAGGTCCACTTGGGCATTGCTGTCCTCGCCGTAGTCCAGATCAAGCAGGGCCAAGCCATCCACCACGCCCACAGACACCGCCGCAACCTGGCCGCTAAGCGGCAACCGTGCCAGAGCATCCGTTTTTACCAAGCTCATAAGGGCGTCGTGCAGTGCCACCCAAGCGCCCGTGACAGACGCGGTGCGCGTGCCGCCATCTGCCTGAATAACATCACAATCTACGGTTATGGTTATCTCACCCAAGGCCCGAAGGTCTACGACCGTGCGAAGGCTGCGGCCAATAAGACGCTCGATCTCCATGGAGCGGCCCTTTCGTCCGCGCTGCTCACGCGGACTCCTCCTGTTGGTGGAGGCCGGCAGCATTGCGTATTCCGCCGTAACCCAGCCCGCCCGCGATCCCTTGCGCCAGCGCGGGACGCTCTCCTCTATGGTGGCAGCGCACAGCACGCGTGTGTCGCCAAACTCAACCATACACGAACCCGCGGCGTGCTTGAGCTGCTCGCGCGTAAGCTTAACGGGTCGCATTCGATTCACGTCGCGACCAAAGCTGCGATTCCTCAAATTGTTGTCCATGCTCTTCTCCGTTGCCAATCCAGCAAAAACTGCAAAGGACAGTCTACTTTTTTAGGGTCTCGGGCGCGAGCGCGCCACAGGCAAAAGCGTTGAATCTCAATCCAAATCCATGCCCAGGAAGCGCTCCGCATTGAACCAGCACATACGCTCTAAGGCAGCCTCGCCAAAATCCAGGCTCGTAAAAACCCGCAGCTCGTCTGTCGGCGTCCACATGGGGAAGTCGGATCCGAACAGAATGCGATCGTAACCGTACGCCTCCACAAGCTCGCGCGTACGCCTGGGCCCTAAGTAGCGCATGGAGCTCGACATGTCCAAATAGCAGCGCTCGTGCTCCAAAAACTCCAGCGCATAGTCGTACACGGACCAACCGCCAAAGTGTGCGGCGTTAACCACGAGGTTCGGGAACTCGTGCAGGATGCGCCTGAGTCGCCGCGGATGGGAGAAGTCGTACCTATAGTCGCCACAGTGGATTATGAGCGGCAGGCCCCGTTTCTCTGCGATCTCGTACGCGCGCATCAGGCGATCGTCATCCATGTTGACCTGCTGCGTGTCGGGATGCAGCTTTATCCCGCGCAAACCCATGTTGCACGCGCGTTCGATCTCGGCCGCCATATCCTCGGTGTCCTGATGCAACGTCATGAAGCCCACGAACTCCGGATGCTCAGAGCACGTGGCGGCAATGAAGTCGTTTATGCTGTGCACGGTACCCGGTCGTACCGCGACGGAATGCACCACGCATCTTTGGATCTCGGCGTCCTGCATCCGTCGTTGCAGCCGCGCCACGGTGCCGTCGCTTTCGGCCATGGGAATGTTGTAGAACTCGCCGATGCTTTGCGTCGCCTTCTGGGCGATCTTGTTGGGGTAAATATGCACATGTACGTCTGCGACCCGCATAGGCATTCCCTTTCCGCTCGATTTAACTGACAGAGAATACCCCATATGGACGGGTTCTCCATGGCCCGCCACAAATCGGAAACGAAAAGGACGCGCTCTAACGTGGTGGGCTGGGGAATGCTCCCCCATTCCGCGCCCTATAGGCTTAGCTCAATGGCCTCTTCCAGGTTAAAGCGTTGGTACCCCAACTCCTCACCGCTCGCGTCATGGTCGTATCGGAAGTTGCCAAACACCTTGCGAGCCGTCTCGTTGTGGCGCGCCATGAACGAGCAGAGACCAGAAAGGCCGCCAACGAGTCTCACCCGCTTTCCCTGCGCCGCACAAATGAGTCGCACCAACTCAGAGGTACTTGCCCACGCAGGATCTTGCGGCAAATAGGTGCCGCTGGCTTTCGAGAGGGCGAGGAGCGCAGCCAACTCCGCAAGATTACCGGTAAAGAGCGTGGAACGCGCGTTGCTGACGTTGGGAAACGTGGGCACCTTTGCGCAGAGCTTAACCAGGCTTGCAAACGAGCCTTTGGTGCAGTTTGGTCCATACACCATGGGAAGACGAAGGACGGCCACGCTGAAGTCCGTCGATTCCAACTCGCGCAGCATGCCCTCGGCCTTAAGCTTGCTCTTGCCGTACGTGCTCTGTGGCTCGGGCTCCGTACGCATGTCCACCACGCACCGCGGATCTGCGGAATCGCGTTTGGCATACACATCGCTCGTGCTCAAAAACGCAACATGCGAGACCCCGTCGGCCTTGGCCTTCTTCGCAATTTGATACGTCAGGTCGGCGTTGACGGCATTAAGGTATGTTTGCTCATCGGCTTCGGACGATATGCCCAACCCCTTGCGGTCGAGCGCCCATGGCACCACGCCCGCAACGTAGAAGAGCGAGTCGTAACATGAGAAGTCCGTACCGCGCCAAGCGCCGTCTCGCGTTTCTATGTGCGTAATCTCAAACGCCCCAGGACGCTCTGCCTGCAAGTGCGCCTCAACCGCAACGCCAATAAAGCTTCCTGCGCCAACGATTCCCAGCCTACTCATGAGCCGGCTCATCCACGTTGGGATTGTTGATTCCCAAAATCTCAATGCGATAGAGATCCTGGTCTTTAAGGTCGCCGTTACTCAGGGCTAGGCCGTTGTGGTCGTAGCCCACAAAGTGCCCATCGGTACCCGTGGAGCCCGTGGTGCGCCGCTTGCCAAACACCATGGCAATGAGCCTGAACGCCTGCATGACATCGGTCTTGAATGAGATGGACTCCACATACTGGACGTCATTCTCAAAGCGCGCATGCGCATAGCGCCACTTCTCGTACGTTGCCATGTCGATAAATGGATTCTCCAGGCCAGGACGCACAAGATAGCGTTGCTTGTGCCGTTCGGTCATGCGATTGGTAAACTCCACGGGCAGCGGCCTTGGGCCAATGAGCGACATATCGCCCTTAAACACCGACCAAAAGTTCAAGAGCTCGTCGAAGGAGTGACGGCGCACGAAAAGGCCCCATTTCGTAATGCGTTCGTCGGGGGCAAGAAGATCGCCGTTCTCGTCCTTTTGCTCGGTCATGTTGCGAAACTTCCACAGGGTAAAGGACTTGAGGCCCTTGCCCGTCCGCTGTTGTCCAAAAAGAATGGGCATGCCCACGTCAAAGGTGGTTATGCCTGCCAACACGAGGTTTATGGGAAGCGTTATGACGAGCGCTGTACCCGAGAGGACGATGTCGAAGCCACGCTTAACAAAGCGGATGTAAAAGGTGTTGCCTACAAAGTGCACCGGTTCGGAAACTTGGTTGGCATGCTGAAGGTTGTTCTTACGTAGCGCGTCAGCGTTTGCGGCCGTCTCGCACGTAATCCAACGATCGTTGCGGACCTTATGGGATACCCTAATCTTCATGCCGAGCATCCTCCCACGCGGCATGACATGGCTCGGCCTCTATGTGGGCACGTGAGCTTCAATGCGGTCTTTCCCTCCGTCGGCAACCATTTTTCGATTTACATACAGACCTACATTAGCACGAGTCGGGGGATTCTTTGGCGCAAACATGAATTCACCCGTAACGTCCATTTACGTACCGCTTGCGTATTTCTTGTTCCATGCGCCACAGCCGTCTTACGCACCTGTCTTAGGGACAGGTCCCGAGCTTGAGTTCGCGACGCAACTGCAGAGACGCGTCAACTCAAGCTCGGGGCCTAACCTCGGGGCCTGTCTTAGTCAGGATTCTACGCCGCTTGCTTTAGCTCCTGCTGCTCGGGATAGTCCGTCGCAAGCTTGTCGTAGGCGGCGGAAGTATCGGACAAGAGCTTCTTCACGTCCTCAAGCTTGTACATCCCGTCGGCATTGCGCTTGATTCCCTCAAACTCAAGGTCATACGATGCGGGAGGAGTCACGAGCGTAAGCGGACTCAAAGCGCGCACCTGATCCGTCGTGGCATACACATAGCGAATGTTGCAAAGCTGTTCACCCGAAGCGTTCTCATATATCTCAAAGAGAATCTTGCCACCAATGGGAGTCTTCGTTTCTATGGTGTCGGGCAGCGTGTAGTCGGTGACGCCAAGGGCATGCAGCAGGCTCGACTGATTTGAGTCGTGGCCGCACAGGAACGAGAACTTGCGACCGTCCTTGCCAAGCTCTTCCGATATCGCGTCCACGAGCTGGTGTGCGCAGTCCACGCCCACGAGCTTGGAGTTATAGCGGCGATCGCCATAGGCATTCTTGGCCGCAGCAATCTGCATCCACTGGTCGCGGCTCAGCTCCTTGCCAAAGCCTGCCTCCGCGTCGTTTGCGGCTTCGTAGTATTGCAGCACCAGTGCATCGCTGAGGGGATTGGCTGTTGCGAGCGAACCCTTGACCTTGGGCTCCTCTTCCTTCTTCACTTCGTACGACGCATCTCCCGCCTTAAGCTCTTTACCGCCGTCCTTGAACGCTGCAGAGTTCTTGTAGTCCAAAACCTCGGTAATGAGGTCGTAGCTCGGTTGCAAGTCGGCATCGAGCCCTGCCAGGCCGGCATTTCCACCCTGCGACGCAATCTGATCGGTTGCGGCCTTGGCATAGGAATCGCTCGTATAGAAGAATCGCGGCATGAACACGGTGTCGCGGCTGTCGTATTCGCCGTGATACTCAACCTTCACGTTGCCCACCGGCAGCATGCCGCTCGAGAAGTACTGCGTCGTGGCAAGCGTCCTCTGGCGCGGGTTGGAATAAAAGCGCACCGCCCCGTCCTCGGGAATATAGTTATGGGCAATGAGCCCTTCGTCCTCGAGCCAGGTACGGAAGAACTCGCCCATGATCGTCTCGGCAACGCCGCCTTTGTTGGTAAGCTCGCTTCCACCTGCCGTCCACTCGATCCAAGAGTGAGGCGTGGACTTTACCAGGGTGTCTATGGTCTTGTCCTGCGGCGCGCGAAGGTTGTGACGGCTCATGGCAACCACCTGCTTGAGCGTATAGCCGTCCTTCTTCTTCCAGGCGCTTGCATACGTGGACTCGACTTTTGCGGAAGAGCTGCTCGACGCCGCTTGCGAGCTCGACGATGCGGAAGACGATCCCCCGCCACTTGCAGGCGTGTTGCCACAGCCAAACAACGTGCAGACGGCTAGCAAAACCGCAAAGACGCCTGCCAAAATGCCCACGCGCTTTCTCATCGTACCTCCCATTTTTTGGTTTTTGTCCAACAAGAAGATACTATCAGAGAAAGTGATGGCTTAGCGTATGCGGGCTCTTTTATCGGTTGCTCGGTTGCTGTTCGCGCCCCAAGCCACGCCCGGCCCGCATGCGGCTCCGCGCTCGCTTCGCTCGCTCACTTCGTGAGTCGCCGCTTGCGGGACGGCGCGAGCGTGGGACATGAGCGATAAAAACCGGTCGCTCCTGGGAGGGTCTCATCCGGCAAGGTAGCCAAGCAGATCGAATCCCCGCACGTCCGAAATAGTTGCCGTGCCCTGGGGGTCAACGTAGAGAGTAACAAGATAGAGCTGTTCCTTTGCGTCCTGCGCCGCGGGCGTTCCCTCGCAGAGCACAAGGTAGTTTGCACCAGACACCACCTGCGAGCCAAGCGTTGCGATTGGGCTCAGCGCAACGCCCGCATAGCCCTGGCTTGCCTTACTGAACGCGTCTCCCACCTCTTTGGGTTCCAGCACGGCGTTGGACGGCGGACACAGCTCCCAGGCGCCAACCACATTGGTAGAGGCGGTCTTGTCGGTGGTCTTGGGATTGGCCAAGTCTATGGGCTGCGCGGAGGAAAGCGACACATTGCCCGAAAGGTCCCGATAGGCGACGATTACATACCAGGCTGTTACGGGCTCTGCCGTAACGGTGGTGCCGCGTGCCAGGAAGGCGTAGTTCGTACCCGAGACCACCTGAGTGCCGAGCGTGCGTACCAGCTCGTAACCGACGCCAGTAGCGCCCTCGGTCGCCTTGTCGAATACCGCCTTCTCCTCGTCGGTATACGCAGGCGTGGCACCATCGTAAGTACGCCAACCGCCAGCGAGTTGCTCGGGAGGCGCCTCTGTGGATGAGGAACTCTGAGAGATTGAGGACCCGGAGTCGACTTGCGACGAGGCGGCGGGCGCACCGCCGCAACCTGCCAGCGCAATTGTTACCAAAAGGGTTCCCATAACAGCTGTGAAAGCACGCTTCTTCATGGCCAACATCTCCCCTGCTGTTGCCCTGCCGTATATCACTATATACGCGCTCACTCGCGCGCTATCTCAACCTTGTACGCCTCAAATAGGAAACAGGCCCCAAGTTGTGGTTTCGCGAAATCCAAACTTGGGCCTATTCCCTATTTAGGTCGCTACTCCTCATCCTCGTCTGGGCCAAGGTACCTAACGCACAGCATTGTGGTGTCGTCAAACTGCTCCGCACCCGCCACGAATTTCTCTATGCCCTCGGTAACGTTGGCAAGCACCTCTTTGGCATCGGCATCCGGATTCTTGTTGAGCGCCTCGAGCATGCGATCGTTGCCGAAGAGCTCCTCATCGTCGCTCGTGGCCTCCGGCACACCGTCCGTGTAGACGAACAAGCTATCGCCTGGATACAGCTCAAAATCGTGTTCGCGGAAAGGTATTCCCTCCATCACGCCAACGGCAGGCGAATGGCGATACACAACGAGCTCGTATTGCCCGCCCGCACGGCGAAGGGCCGGGTGTTCGTGGCCTGCGTTTGCCGCGACGCCCTTGCCCGTGGCAACGTCGATTACCGCCACCCACATGGTAACGAAGAACTCCGCCTCGTTGCTCTCGCACAGCTGATCGTTAACGCTCTCGAGCGCCTCGGAGGGGCTCTCGCCGTTTTGGAGATGCGATTTTAGCAGCACCCGGGAGACCATCATAAACAGCGCCGCAGGAACGCCCTTGCCAGACACATCCGCCATCACAAGGCCAATGTGCGTATCGTCGACGAGGAAGAAATCATAGAAGTCGCCGCCGACCTCCTTTGCGGGCGTCATGGACGCATATATGTCGAACTCAGGTATGTTGGGGAATGCCGGGAACAGCCTGGGCAGCTGGCTGGCCTGAATGTCTGTGGCCATGTCGAGCTCCGCGCCAATGCGCTCCTTCTCGGCCGTCACGCGCGTAACCTCATCCACATACTCAAGCGTCTTGGCAGAGAGCTTTGCAAAGGAATCCGCCAGCACCTCGATCTCGTCGCCCGTCCGATACTCGTCTTCCATTATAAATCGGAGATTGTCGCCACCGAGCGAACGCACGCGATCGGTTATGAGGCCTAAGGGCTTGACGATGCGCCTGGACAGCACGAGCGCGCCCGTAAGGGCAAGTCCCAGTACCGCCAAGATCAGAATGATCATTGTAACGAGCGTACGAGACAAACTCTCGCCAACCTCAGCCTGCGCCGAATCCACGATGCCGTCAAACTCGCTGCGCAGACGTGCGGTTACCGCGTCGGTTGCCTGCTGGTCTACCGCATTTACGACGGCCCATCCCACCGTCTTTATGGGCGAACCGCACATGTAGTAAATAACACCATCCGCCTCCACCATGGTGGGCGCCGTGGTGCCCTTAAGCGACTCGCTCACAAAGCCCCCGGTCGCGCCCCTTGTTTGACGGAGGTCGGCCGCATGGGAGGACTCTTGCACCTTAAAGACGCCGTCCTTCTTGGGCGAGAACACCACGTGGCCCTTGTCGTTGATTATGCAGCTAAAGTCGTTGCCCTCTCCAGACGTCGCGATGGTCTTCTCCATATCGCCGAGCAAAAAGTCGGCTCCGACCACCGCCACCAGCTCGTCGTTGTTATAGACCGGCATGGCGCACATAATGCCGACGTTGCCCGTAAAGACGTCGGTTGCAACGTCGGTAAAGTAGATTCCATGCTTCTGCGCGGCACCGGTATACCACGGACGGTGGGTCATCTCGATGGGCGCTATTGACCCATCGCTCGCAAACTTCGAGGAAGCGTGATCGTCCGCAAGAATCATGATGCCGCTTGGCAACGCGATGTAGCACGAGTCGATTTGAGTGTGATTGAAGAGCGAAGCGAGGAGATCGGACATGTTGCCAAAGAGCGCGATCTGCCGCTGGATTGTCGGGTCGGACGTGTTTACTCCCGACTCCGTAAGCAACTGAACGGTTGTCTGGCCATCTGTGGCCGCATTCGGAAGCGCGACTTCCCTGGCAGGATAGGCGCTCGGGTTAGCGTTCAGCTTTTGCGCGTAGTCTGCCATCATAGACACGGAGTTTGCGAGGTCCGCAAACATGGCGTCGGCAAGGGCGGCATCTTGCTGCGTAGACGTCTTTAGATCCTTGGTCAGACGGTCGTCCATGGTCTGCTGCACCGTATTGGTAATGGCCTCTTTTTGCCGCGCGTTCGTATTTGTAACCAAGTCGCGCAATTGGAACGACTGCCAAACGATAACGACTGCGAAGGCTGCGATTATGAGCAGAATCGTTAGGAACACGAGGCTAAACATCTTTTGCTGAATGCCACCGTTGACCCGCTTTTTGAGTCTATTCATATCTGCCTCCGTTTTGCCGAACGATCAAAAGGAGAATGTAGAGCCTGCCCGCTCGACTCCTTCATTCTAAACAAGAATCTCGGAACACATTCTCGCACGCCTCCCTTTTCTCACTCACTTGGCAAAAAAGACGTGCGTGATGCCATGCAACGTCGCAAAATTTCAGCGAACATCGATCTTTGTGGGACATAAGAGCCTTGCACGCGTATGTATACAATAAAACCGTGTAATCACAGCGATTACGCGCAAGCCGACACACAAACGTTAGGAGAACGGCATGAAGAAGGCATTCGCAGCGACTCTTATGGCAGGCGCCACAACAATGGCTCTTATTCTGGGTGCATGCGGAGGGCAACGGGCTTCCAGCAGCTCCGCGCAACAGCAGGCTTCCAGCAGCTCGAGCCAACAACAGAGCTCCAGCAGCAGTTCGGCACAACAAACATCTAGCAGCAGTTCGGAGCAGCAGACTTCCAGCAGCGCCGCACAGCAGACCTCGTCGCAGCCAACTTCCAGCAGCGCCACGACCCAGCAGCAGGGCACACAAATCAGCGACGAGGAGGCCAAGAACATTGCATTCAAGGACGCAGGTGTGTCTGAGCAGGAAGTAACGCAACTGAGCGTACACCTGGACACCGACGACGGCGTTACCAAGTGGGAGGTAGACTTCCACGTAGGCCAAAGGGAGTATGACTACGACATCGACCCCGCAACCGGCGCCATTCTTAAGGGCAAATCCGAGATTGACGACTAAGTTAAACTGGCCATATGCCACGTGTGCGCCACGGGTGTGTCACGGGGACGGGGCGTTGACACACAGTGTGTCAACGCCCCGTCCCCGTGACACACCCACGCTACGCCTGGCACCTACCCCGATGCCCGAGAGGCGCGGAGTTCCGAAATGCGACGGTTGACGTACGCGCCCGTTACCAGGATGTAGAACACGAGATACATCCAAAACAGTAGAAGGGCTACCGTACCAATGCTGCCATACAGCACCGTGAAGGAGCAAAAGTTATCGACGTATAGCCGAAATCCAAACGAGAGAACGCCGCAGGCAGCCATAGCGCATGCAGCACCGGGCAACTGTTGCATGAAGCGCCTTTTTCCCGCAGGCAAAAAGGTATAGCAAAGCGCAATCATAAGCATGCCAACGATTAGTAATGCGACTACGTTCACAACCTCCGAAACGCCCTCGTGAAACCGCGTCGCAGGAATTTGCTCAGAAAGGGCATGGAGAGCGCTATTGCCAAAGATGGCCCACATCGCCGCGGCAATGAGGGCGCTCATCACGATAACCGCCATGATTGATATGAGCACCACCACAAGCGCGTTTCTTGTTTCCCGTTCGTCATAGGAAGCGTTGAGCCCCACGCGGAGCGCCTTGGTGCCTTTTGACGCCGACCAAAGCAACGAGATGGTAGACACCGAAATCGCAAGGCCCGACCGCGCGAAAGCGTCCGAAACCAGTGTAGACACAAGGCCGTTTAACGCCTCAGGCACGAACCTCGAAAGCAAGGCGTAAACCTCTTGCTCGTTTACCCCCAGCATCAAAATGAGCGAGATAAAAAGAGCCGTACAAGGAACAAGCGAGAAGAACGTATAGTAGGAAATGCTTGAGGCATGGGTCGACGCACCAACAACCGAAAACCTCTGCCACTCTACCTTGAGCCTCATTATGAGGCTCAAGGCCCTATCCCCAATCCTTCCCATAGCCCCGCTCGCCTAACAGAAGAACTTGTCCACGATAACTGGCTCATCAAAGCCCCAGTCCTCCTCAACGCTGCGGGCGGTACGTATGAAGCCGCATTTTTCGAGGACTCGCGCAGAAGCAGGATTTTCCACCATAACGCTGGCCGTAATTATTTCGATATCGGTCTTTCCATAAAGGTAGTCCACCATAAGACTTGCGGCTTCGGTGGCAAAGCCACGCCCCCAAAAGCATTCTCGCAGGCGATAGCCAACACTCACCTTGTGGAGCTCATCACGCAGACCATAGAACTCGGCCAAGCCCGCCAGCTCACCCGAGTCCTTTGCGCGTATGGCCAGAATCAGTGACTCCTTGCTTTCGAACAAGTCTCCATAGAGCATCTGAATCGTCGCATAGACGTCGTCGCGTTGCTTTTCGAACAGATACGTTGGGATGAAGCGTTGCACATGTGGGTTCGCAATGAGGTCGCGCAACGCGTTGGCATCGGAGTCCACCACGCGGTCGAGCACGATGTGATTGCCCTCGAGGCACGGGATTGTCGCAAACAGCTTTACGCGAGAGTCGTCCTCCGCGCTTTGCCGTGCCCTGTTGAGCAGTTCGCCAATCTGCTTTCCAAGCAGCTTGCTCTTCTGGTAGGACTCGAAAAGAAGCCGGCGTTCGGCCTCGCGACGCAATTTTTGTCCTTCACGCAGCGTTTCCCGCACCATACGCTACCGCTCTCCCGATCGTGATTCGACTTACCTATCGTACAACTCTTGTCGCGAACGGGGGCGCGCCAAACAAATCTACTCTCTTATATACGGGTGCCCCTAATATCGAAATTGCCTTTACTGGACTGAATGAGAATGCGCAGGTCATCGCCTTCCACAACGCCATGCAAGAAGTATTTGATCATGCCCATGAACATGAGCCAAAACGTTCCCTCCGCCGTAAAGGTGTTGCCCTCCACCTGCGCCTCAATGAATTGTTTGCCAATAACAGGCGCATTTATATCCGCAAACGTCTTCGGGCCTTCTGCACGCAACGTCACGCTGCCTGGCTGTTCGCCGAGGAGTGTATTGACGTAGATTGCGTAGTTGCCGTTTACCATACCGCCCTCCACTTTGCGCAAGAGGCTGTTCGCGTGATAGCTAATAATATCATCCCGATACATCATGCAATAGGCTTACTATGTCTTTTTTTATTTACATTGGGTTACGTTGGGAATGCACAATCGATGCCTCGGTATGCACAAAAACGCTTTTGCCACCGTTCGCACCCCAGGCAAAGGAGAGTGCCCCCGCAGTCACCGTCCCCAAAGAATCGGGAGCGGCCTAAGCCTAGGTATGTAAAAGCCGATTTCCCTCATTTTCTATGCAATAATCTAAAAGTACAAAGGCCGTGGCAGAGGGGGTAGCTATGACAAGCTCAAAACTCAAGAAAATCGCATTACTCTTCCTTTCTACGGTGCTGGCACTACAATTTGTCCTACCCTCAGCCGCCTTTGCCGTGCAGCGCAAGGTGGAGGTGACTGAGGGCGACGCAAACCACGTTGAGGCAACGCAGGTAAGCAACATCCTCATCGACGGCGTGGACAAGCCAAAGCCTGGCGTCGAGCTAGACGACAAGGCCACCGTTGGCACCGCCGAAGGCCACATGTGGGACATTCCCGTCCTGTGGGTACGGGACGACCTGCAGATCATCCAGGGCAAAGCCGATGAAGGGCACGCCTATTTGCCAGTGCTGGCCTTCTTCGTGCCGCAGGAGTACTCGCTCGGCAGCAACACCTTTACCGTAACGCTCTCCGACTCCCTTACCGCGCTCTTTGGCACCCAGGACATCATTTCGGTTTACGATGCCTCAACCGGCATCACCTACATCATTCCCACCTCGCTCAGGAACCTCTTTGCGCGCGCCAATGAATCCAACGCGCCAGCAGAGCCCAAGGCAGAGTCCAAGGCAGAGCCTGAGGGTAACAACAACGCGGCAAGCGCCCAGCCCTCCCCTGCCGAACAGGAATACCTTCACGCCTCTGGCGGCGAGACGCTCGTAGACATCTACTGCGCAAAGACCGCGCGCGACGCCCTTACCGACGACGATCTTGAGTGGCTCATAGAGCTCATTCGCGAGCGCTTGGAGCCGCAGGCCGTAGAGCTTCTCCTTGCAAAGTTCCCGGCGTTTGGCCAGGCCGCCAAACGAGGCGAGATCGGCAAGGAGATTGGCTTGTACATCTATTACAAAAAGGGAGACAAGGACGGCGACCCCAACCACGATACGTTGGAAAACACGCTTGCCTACGTTTCGGCCGAGGCCATGCTAAAGGAGGGCGTGCCCAAATACTGCTACATGCTTGCGGTGGACGTGGACAGCCTTTTGAAGAAGGATTCCACAAAGAAGCCCATTCGCAATCCTCAAACGGGCAAATACATACTCCTCCGCGAAGGTACCGGAATGATCAACTTGGAGAACACCATTGTCCATGAGCTCTTCCACGCCATCACGCACGACTTCACCCGCACAGGCATGGCGGGCGCAACCGATCTCAAGGACGTAATCACCAATCCGGACGGTTCCTTTAAAACCAGAGAACAGGCCATTCGTTACAACACGCTTAGGTACCCCAAGTGGTTCGTGGAAGGCACCGCGTCGGCAGTGGAGAACGTCTACCAGTACCGCTATGACTATTTCCAAATACTGCGAAGGGCACAGGATGAAAACGGAGTCTATGGCAGGGGCGCTCTCAACGACTCCTTTACCTCGCAAGTCATCCTTAACAACTATCTCTTCGCCAAGTACAACGACGGAAGCAACGTGTGGTTCGACATAGAGATGTGCAACGCCACCAAGGACAGAAACGGCAATCCCGTTGACACCTCCGCCTCGCGTTACGTAACTGGCTACCTGGCATCCCTTTACCTGAGCGACCTTGCGGCGTTCAACGTTTACGGCAAATCGGCGATCCAAACGAATAACGGGGTTACGACCGTAGACGCAGGGATGCTTCGAGGCGGACTCAATGCGCTTCTGAACAGCTTGCACAATGGAAAGACCCTCGACGAACTCATTGTGGTTTTGTCGCCCAAGGAAAACGGCAAGGCAATCTATACCAGCACTGATTCTTTTGCGGCGCAGTTCATAAAGGGCACCCTGGACGACAAGAACGTGTTCCATGCCGATGACTATTCGCTCGGCTTCGTTGAGCAGTTCCTCAACTACATGATTCGCGTTGACAACAGCCTTCCCAACCTGCGTCCCAATGGGTCGATACTCCTTGACTTTGATCGGCAATACAACACGATGCTTGACTCCAACAAGAAGGGCGAGTCTGAGTACCTGCGCATCGTTGAATCCAACACTGCCGTTGAGACAACGGTAAAGAGCGACGTGGCAAACATTGGCGGAGGCAAGAGCAATCCAAACAAGGTTGTTGCGACCTCGCAGCAGCAGTCGCAACAGCTTCAGGCGGCGGCAAAGACCGCAGATGCCTCCTCGGCCAAAGAGCCTTCCAAGGCAGAGGAGCCTTCCAAGGCAGAGCAGAGCGCCGAGCCCGCGCCTGCGGCCGCCAGCGCCGAGCCCGCGCCTGCTGCCGAGCC
>JAFWKQ010000073.1 GCA_017545665.1 Atopobiaceae bacterium | reverse complement strand
CGGCCCGGGCCCGAGACGGAGCCCAAGCCAGAGCCGGAGCCCGTGCCGGAGCCCGTGCCGGAGCCCGAGCCGGAGCCCGTGCCGGAGCCCGAGCCTGAACCGGAGCCCGAAGCTGACGAACCTGCGCAGGACGATCAGGAGCCAATGTGTTGGATTACGACCGCTGGCGAGAAGTATCATCTGGATCCCAGCTGCCGTTACGTCAGGGGCAATGCGCTCCAGAAAATAACGATTGCCGAGGCGGAGGCGATGGGTCGTTCCGTCTGTCGCGGTTGCAATAAGTAAAGACAAAAGCAAGCAAAGCGCAAAACCGGGCCAAAGGGGACTGTCCCCTTTGGCCCGGTTTTTGGTTGCGAAGGGTTGTTATGACGCAAAGCCGTTGCATTTACCCGCTTGCTATACTGGATGCGAGGAGGAACCATGGCAAAGGGCAAAAAGTATCCGCAAGGGCGCAAGGTGGAGGCAAGCGAGTTCCTGCCCACTACAAAGGCCGAGATGCGTCGTCGCGGTTGGAATCAGTGCGACTTCGTGTACGTGAGTGGTGATGCCTACGTGGACCATCCCTCGTTTGGCGTGGCCATCATTACGCGCGTGCTCGAGGCCAATGGCTATAAGGTGGGCGTCATCGCGCAGCCGGACTGGCGCGACCCAAAGAGCGTCACCGCGCTGGGAGAGCCGCGTCTTGCCTTCCTCGTGTCCAGTGGCAACATGGATTCCATGGTCAACCACTACACCGTAACCAAGCACCGTCGTCCCAAAGACTCCTATTCCCCAGGTGGCAAGATGGGCATGCGACCCGACCACGCAACGGTGGTCTACGGAAACCTCATCCGCCGCACGTACAAGCATGTGCCCATTGTCCTGGGCGGCATTGAGGCCTCTTTGCGACGCCTTGCCCACTACGACTACTGGTCCAACAAGCTCAAGCGCTCCATCCTGCTCGATGCGGGGGCCGATCTTATCTCCTATGGCATGGGCGAGAAGTCCATCGTGGCCATTGCGGATTCCCTTGCGGCCGGCCTGGAAGTCCAAGATCTCACCTTCATTCCCGGCACCGTCTATCGCGCGCGTACCATCGAGCAGTGCGACAAGCCCGTGGTGCTTCCCACCTTCGAGCAGATGCAAGCAGACAAGCGCGAGTATGCGCGTAGCTTTGGCCTGCAATGCAAGCAGCTCAATCCCTTCCTGGGCAGACCGTTGGTGGAGGAGTATCCGCATGGCGTGTACGTTGTGCAAAACCCTCCCAGCGAGCCCTTGTCGACGGAGGAGTTCGACGCAGTGTACGAGTTGCCCTACGCGCGGGCATACCATCCCTCATACGAGCGTGATGGCGGCATTCCCGCCATCGCCGAGATTAAGTTTAGCCTGTGCAGCAATCGGGGCTGTTTGGGGGAGTGCTCGTTCTGCGCGCTCAACTTCCATCAGGGACGCATAATACAAACGCGCAGTGACGAGTCGCTGCTGGCCGAGGCGGAGGCCATGACGCGCGACCCAGATTTCAAGGGCAACATCCACGACGTGGGTGGCCCTACGGCCAACTTTCGGGTGCCGGCATGCCAAGCGCAGCTTACGCGAGGGGCATGCGTGGGACGGCGCTGCCTCTCGCCCGAGCCATGCAAGCACCTCACCGTAACGCACAAGGCGTACGTGCGTCTGCTGCGCAAGCTGCGGGCGCTGCCTGGGGTCAAGCGTGTGTTCGTGCGAAGCGGCATACGCTTTGACTATGCCCTGCTCGATGACGACCATACCTTTATTCGCGAGCTCGCACAGTATCACGTAAGTGGGCAGCTGCGCCTGGCGCCCGAGCACGTGTGCGACGAGGTGCTGCGGGTTATGGGCAAGCCACCGAACGACGTGTACCAGCGCTTTTGCGCCGAATTCCAGAAGGTTTCCAAAGAGGTGGGCAAAGAGCAATATGTGGTGCCCTATCTTATGAGCTCACATCCTGGTTCCACCTTGCGTGAGGCGGTGCGCCTCGCCGAGTTCTGTCGCGACATGGGCTATAACCCCGAGCAAGTGCAGGACTTCTATCCCACGCCGTCCACGGTGAGCACTTGTATCTACTATACGGGGCTCGACCCACGCACCATGAAGCCGGTGTATTGCGCAACCGACCCGCATGAGAAGGCCATGCAGCGCGCCCTTATTCAATACCGCAATCCCGCGAACCGAAAGCTTGTGCTCGAGGCGCTTCGCAAGGCACGCCGTACTGACCTTATCGGCTATGGGCCCAAGTGCCTGGTGCGACCAGATTCCAGCTCAGGTGGCAAGCGCCGTCGGCGAAAGTTGCGCTGAGTCCCGGTGGCACACTTATGCCAGGTATAACTGTGCCATCCGGAATCTTAGTGGCGCGAAAGCAGGAACGACAGCACGCGGCGTGCAGTGCGCTGCAGCTCGGCATGCGTTATGCCGTCCGGGTTGCTGCGCACCTGCAAAACATGGCTCATGCTCCCGGGCATGAGCACGTCCACGCCCGCCCGCAGGCGATAGCCGTTGTCATGCAGCTTGCTAAACTCGGGGCTGCGAGCTGGTCTCATCCACCAATCGGTAATCACCACGCCCTCAAAGCCCCATTCATTTCGCAGCACCGTGGTGGCAAGGTCGTAATGGTAATGCGCCCATACGCCATTGACCTTGTTGTATGAGGTCATAATGAGGTCGGGTGAGGCCTCGCGTACGCAGATTTCGAATCCCCGCAGATACACTTCGCGCAACGCCCTTTCCGACACGCGCGAGTCGGACGTGTTGCGCCGCATCTCCTGGTTGTTGCATGCAAAGTGCTTGGGACAAGAGCTTACGCCCCCATCCTGTAGACCACGCACAACGGCTGCGGCCATCTTTCCACTTACCAGGGGGTCTTCCGAGAAGTACTCGAAGTTGCGGCCGCATCGGGGGTTGCGCTGAATGTTCATGCCAGGTGCCAGCAGCACATCCACGTTGCTGGCTCGCAGCTCCTTGGCAACGCTTCCATAGAGGCGTCGCACCAAATCCTGGTCCCACGTACACGCAAGGGCAGTGGCACAGGGAAGCAAGCTACACGTTCTTTGCAGACGCCCGCCCGAGGGACCGTCGGCACAAATCGCGGCGGGAATTCCACGCTCGCGCAAGTCAGACGTTACCCCGCCAAAAGCGCCAGCGTTACCTGGTGCTCCCAGCTTGCTGTTCATAAGCCCCTCGCCACAGGTGAGGGCCTCAAGTTCGGCTTGGCTCAGATTGGCCACTAACGCATCGAGCGTCTTTGTGCCTTCACGAACGTCATCAAATGAAATGCGTCTGTCTTGCGTCTCCTCCGTCTGTGCGCCCAGCTCGTCGGGCAGATTCTGCAAAATGCGTTCGCGCAGCTCGTCGCTACTCTGGCAGAGGGAAGTGCACTGTTCGACAATGCGTCGTTCCTCGATTCTGACGCCAGACGCGGCGTCGGTACAGTCGAACTGGTAGTCGCCCTCCTCGAGCACGAATGCGCAAATCTCTTGATCGTAGGAGCAGAGCGTCTTGAGGTCGCAGACAAGATCGAGCTGCGCGGATTCGCCGGGAGCGAGCACCTCCGTCTTGCCAAACGCCGCGAGGATGCGGGAGGGTTTGGGGATGCTGCCTTTGGGCGGCTCGCACCACAACAGCACCGCATTGCGTCCAGGATATGCGCCAACGTTGCTCACGCGTATGCGGGTGCCCACCACGTTCCCATAGAGCTCCACGCTCACGATCTCTTCCTCAAAGCGCGTGTACGAAAGGCCGTGGCCAAAGGGGAAGAGCACCTGTTGGGGCGCATGGGTGTCGAAGTGGCGGTAGCCGATGAAGACGTCCTCACTGTAGTCCACATGATGCTTGTTTCCAAAGGTGGCGTTTGAGGGATAGTCCTCGTAGGAACGCGCCGCGGTTGCGGCGAGCCGACCACTCGGATTCGTTTTGCCAAACAGTACGTCGGCGACGGCGGACCCCGCTTCCATGCCGCCTTGCCAGGCAACGAGCACGGCGCTGATCTTGTCACTCAGCTCTTCTGTCCATAGCAGGTCGATGAGGTTGCCCACATTGAGCACCACGACGGTATGCTCAAACGCCGTGCCAACCACATCCAAAAGGGAGCGCTCCTCGTCGGTGAGATAGTAGCCTCCCGGAGCCAGCGGTAGGTCTACATCCTCGCCAGCGGTGCGACCCAACACCACGACGGCGGTTCGTGCCGTTTGCGCGGCGGCCTCTGCCAGCTCGGCGTCGACGGGCATCTCGGAATGGTGCGTGGGCCAGTGCCCCCACCAGCCAGGGTCGGCCGCGTTCTCTTCGGTTGAGCACCATTCGCTATATACCTTGGCCAGCACACGATTGTAGCGAATCCCAGCAGCTTGTAGGCCCTCGATGAGGTTTACCGTATGGGTGGCGTTCACGTCTCCGCCACTGCCGTGCCCCATAAAGAACCAGTCCAGCTGACAGCGGCCGAACACCGCGATCTCGTCCTCAGAGCTAAGCGGCAGCGTTCCGTCGTTGGTGAGCAGAACGCATCCCTCGGCAGCTGCCTGTCGTGCGAGCGAGGCAGTCTCCGCGTTCGTGGAACCCTCTTCCGACGCTTCGTTCTCCCGTTGCGCCAGGCCATTGCCCATAACGGAGTCCACAAGCCATCGTGCGGCCCGACGGGCGTATTTGGTAGTCGGAATCATTGCGACCTCCTTGGGCTATGGTCTTGGGTGTGAGGTGAGGTGCCAGCCGCCGCAGTACGGGCAACGATAGCACTGCAGGCCGCTTTTGCCATGGGCGGCGCAGGCGGCTATGGCTTCCATTGCCTCGTGCTTGTTGGGGTAGCGGTTCTTGGACGAGCATGCCTTGTGGCGCAAGGCGGCCTCCCGCTCGTCCTGTGCTCGCTTGTGGCGACGTTCCTCTTGGGAAAACACGTCTTCCATACTGCCGAGCGAGGATTCGAAGGCATCTCTCTGCTTGCGTAGCGCCGACCTCTTGTGGCTTGCCATGCGTGTCCCTATCGCAGTTCTTCCGCGAAGTGTTCCAGGGCGGCTGCGATGCCGTCGTCGTTGTTGGAGAGCGTCACGTAGTCGGCAACCTCCTTCACCTCGTCCACGGCATTGCCCATGGCCACGCCAATGCCCGACCACTCGATCATGGACTGGTCGTTTTGGGCATCACCGAAGGCGATTATCTCGTCCCTGGCGATGCCGAGCGCGGCGAACGTCTCTTTGAGGGCGCGGGTCTTGTCTACCCCCAACGGCGTGAACTCATAGTAGAAGGGTGCCGTGAACATGGACGAGAGCTCGCCCTCAAAGGGTGCGGCCATTTCCTTCCAGTGCTCCTGCAGATACTCGGGTTGTCCCGCCACTAGGATCTTGTTGAGCTCCCAGGTAAGGAACTCGGCGTTGTTGGCAACCTCGCAGAGCAGGTAGTTGTTGTTGTGCGCTTCGTATTCGGCAATATGCCACAGCTCGTCATCGCGCGTGATGGTAAAGAACGCGTTCTCCAGGTACATGTGGTCGTCTTTGTCGTAAATGGGGCATACATCAAAGCGCTGCATGTGCTCGAGCACGCGCTTGCCCTGATCTACGGTAAGCGTCTGCTGGAAGTAGACCTCGCCGGTTTGGTAGTTAAGGGCCTTCGCGCCGTTAAAGCACACGAATATACCATCGTGGTGCCTCATGTCTAGCACGTCGGCAAAGCCCGTGAGTCCCATGTTCGCACGCCCCGAGGCGAGCACGAGCACGGCGCCGCTCGCCTGCGTGGCTTTGAGCGCGTCGCGTGTGCGAGGGGTTATCTGTTTCTCGTCGTTGGTAAGCGTGCCGTCGATGTCGAGCAAAATGGCCTTTATCATGCGAACCTCCTCGAGTGCGTTATTTCTTTACAGGATAGCGCACTACGTTTGCTCTTGCGCGAGGCAATGGGGGAGCACCCCCTCGCTTTTTGTTGCGCAAACCTCAGGCTGGGGACAGGCCCCAAGTTAAGGCCCCAAGTTAGGGTTTGCGAACCATAGCTTGGGGTCTGTCTCTAGCTTGGGTTTTGGGCCGTCGGTGTCAAAAGAGTCGCTAATGGGCGTCGCCCAAATACATGAGCGTAAGCGCGCCGGTAAGTATGACGCTCGACAAGGGCGTAACGCGCACGAGGAAGTTGTGGAGCGAGCTCAGCTCGACGCCCAATGGCATAAAGAAGACGATAAGGGCCTCCAGTACTAAAGCGATTAATGCGGCAAGAAGGATTTTCCTCGCCGAGTTCTTCCTGTTAATGCGCTCGGCAAATACGAGCAGCAGACCGAATCCCAAAGTGATGAGCGCCTCGCTGAGCATGGTGTGCAAGGGTACCAGCGACTTGAAGAACAGCATTGCGGCAATGCCGTAAACCGCATAGAGAAAGTAGCGCTTGTCGGTTTTCCTATACCCACGCCAGGCATAAAAAATAACGCAGCCATAGGCAACTAACGTGGCCAGCATACCGGCGATGGAAGGCCAACCGCCGCCGCTTGCAATTGCCACAATAAGAGTGATTACGCTAAGAAGAAGCCCCATAAGTACCAAAACGGCAACTATGTGATAAATGAGGGGACGTGAGCTCGAGCCGCCTCTTTTGCTGCCTGAGCCATTGTCGTCTATGACCAAGTGCATAAGCGTCTCCTTTGCAGTTAGGCGAACTCGCGGGTGAGCCACGCCACGATATCGTCGCTCTCATACATGGGCACGCCATCGATGAACAGACAGGGCACTTGGCGTTTGCCACCCACGCGAACGAGGGTGTCGGCAGCTTCCTGGCTCTGCAGGATGTTTTTGAAGTTAATTTTGTTTTTGATGCCCATGCGGTCTATGGCACGCAGCACCTTTTGGCAATAGGGGCATGCGTCGTAGTAGTAGAGGTCAAGAGTATTTGCCATGTTTTCTCAGCTCCTTCAATCGAGGTCAATCGTTAGTATACCCTCACTTGTGTCCAAAGGGGACAGTCCCCTTTGTCCCGTTTGTACCCTCTCGCATAATGACCAACGCCATCTGCTGCCTAGGCTGCGGCCCTTATCGCAAAGTCTGTAGCCCCTTCCGCAAAGTCTGCAGCCCCTTCCGCAAAGTCTGCAGCCCCTTCCGCAAAGTCTGTAGCATCGAAACTGAAAATCTGATAAAAGCGCAGGTCAAAAGGTTGATACTTTTAATACGTGTTTAAATGTCTACAGACTTTGCGCCAGGCGTTACAGACTTTGCGTGGGGCGTTACAGACTTTGCGTGGGGGGAGGGGGAGCGCGAAGGCCTTACTGGTAGTACTTTGTCTCCTCGGCGAGGCGGCTGACTTCGTCAGCAATGCGCGAGCTCTCGTCGGTGGAGTCGTTGCTGGAAATCTTTCCCAAGGCCGATTGTAGCTTGCCGAGCTCTAGCAGCAGCTTTTCGTTTGCGGCGCGCAAATCGTCCATCTCGGACTTCGTTTCGCGAACGAGCTCCCACCGCTGCAGGCGTGCGGGATCTTGTTTGCCGTTGCGCATCTCGCCGCCCGTGCGATAGAAGTGCTCCATGCGTTCGTAATCCTCCACGTCAAAGGACTGTACGCGATTGGCGAGTAGGGCGCTGTTGCGTACGATGGCATCGAGCGCTTCGTTTGCCGTGGAGGCAAAGTGGTCCCAACTGATGCTGCGCTGGGAGAACTTGCCGTCGATTTCCGAAAGGAGGCTCTTCTTGCGCAGTTCTGCCATGTTGAGGGTGTTTATAACCTCCTGCGCATAGAAACCCACCACACGTTCTTGTTCGTACGCGCGCATCACCTTGATGATGGTCTCGGCGGTTGCCCCTTCGTCCACGTCCAGGTACTCGTAGCTCCGAGCACGCGATGCGGGAACGGAATTGGGAGGCGCCTGCGTGCTGGTGCCCGGTGAAGTGGGGCTGCTTGTCGTTTGAGTCGTGGTTTGGTTATGCATGTGCCCGCCGTGGACGCGAGGCCTGGAAGGCCCTTGTCCCTGCATCCGCGCGGGATCTTTGCGATGCCCAAGGATCCGTTGGGAAATGGCGCCAATAAGCTTGGTGATGCCAAACACAAGTGCGCCCGCAATGCCAAGCCATGCAAGAGCGCATATAACAATAACAACAAGAATGATGCCCAAGAGGTCCACAATGAACCACCGTTCGAGACAAGAGCCGCTATTCCACTTGATTATTCCCTATATAAGAATATGACAAACTCAGTTAGGGATGGAACTTTAAATTAGGAACAGGCCTCGAGTTGGATTTCAAAGAATCCCAACTCGGGGCCTGTCCTTATTAATAACAACGGACAATGGGGGGTATCCCCTTTGCCTGGGGGGTATCCCCTTTGCCTGCCTACCAGCGCTCGGGATTGCCCCAGAAGAACAAGGCGACGGTGCCAGGGCCGGTGTGGCAGCCAATGGTGGCGCCAATGTTGAAGATGCGCACCTTGCCATCCTGCAAGTGCGGATGAGTCTCCTCAACGCCGTTCGCGACGTCCTGCGCGTCTTCCAGGCACTCCGACATGGAGATAAAAACGGGACCATCGTACTGCTCGCCGTTAGCCACGAGTTCGCTCATGCGGTCCAACATGCGACGCTTGGAGCGAGCCTTGGTGCGTACCTTTTCCTTGACCTCCAGTTTGCCGTTGGTGTCTACGTGCATAAGGGGGCAAATCTTAAGAAGGCCACCCACCTTTCCTGCGATGGGTGAGATGCGACCGCCCTTTATGAAGAAGGTGAGGTCGGAAGAGAAGAACAGGTGGTTTACCTCAAGCCTGTGATCGCAGGTCCATTGCGCGAGTTCGTCCACGCCCATGCCCTCGTCGCGCAGGCGGGCGAGGCGCTCCATAAGCAGGCCGTATCCCGCAGAGGCGCACAAAGAGTCCACGATGTGGATGGTGCGCTCGGGGAACTCCTTGCCCAGCTCGTCGGCAGCCAAGCAGGCTGAGTTGTAGGTGTTGGAGATGCCCGACGAGAGGGTCACATGCAAAATGTCCTGGCCGTTCTCTAGTGCGGCTCGGAAGAACTCAAGGTAGTCACCGGTACTCACCTGAGAGGTCGTTGCGTTTTCGCCGGCGAGCATGCGTGCGTAGAGCTCGTGTGGTGGTACCGTGGCGCCAAAGTCGTCCTTGTGCCAATTATCGCCAAGCTCAAAATTAAAGTAGGTATATTTGATGTTGCGCTCATCGAGCCACTCGGGCGTTACGTCTGCGGTTGAACAGCAGCTAAGCATATACGAAGACAATGAAACTCCTCCTTTGTCCCCACGTAAGTGGGCTTACGTACACAAAACGCAAAATGTTTTTTCAGACCCAGTATAAGGCTTTGTCCGAGAAAAAGCACCTAACCCCATACCTATGCCAATCCGTAATGCGCAAGCCCATGTGCCACACCGTCCTCAAGGATGCCATAAGTCACAAATTCGGCGACCTCCTTGAGCTCGTCCACGGCATTGCCCATTGCCACGCCATGAGCTACCGCCTCCACCATCGACAAGTCATTGATTCCGTCACCAAAGGCGTAGCTGTCCCCGTGCGCGAGCCCTAGGGCTTTCGTAACGTCGCGGGCGGCGTCTCCCTTGCCGTAACCGAGCACCGTAACGTCGGCGGAGGGGTGGGGCCCATGCGGGTTAACCAAGCACAGGTCTGCCAGCGCCGTCGCAATGGCATCGCGCTCCTGCGTCACCGCAAAGTAGATGTCAAAGCTATACAAGCTCGTGCCTGCCGCGTATGCCTGCGCAAGGTCTTTGGTGGGGCCATTTGCCTCTTCGGCAACATGCCGGTACGACTCGTTGCCACCGTAGTACAGCTCCTCTTGCGAGAAGAACGCATAGCCAGCATTGCGCTCGTCCAATATGTGCACAATATGCTCCACCTGATTGGGTGCGATTGGCTTGTTTACCAGCACGCTCCCATTGTGGAAGGCAAGTCTCCCGTTTGAGCACACAAACCCGTCGGCATAGTCGCCAAAGTGCTGCTCAACATAGCGCCGAGGGCGGCCGGTGCAAATGAATACCTGGTTATGAGCCTCACGCGTGCGCGCTATGGCATCCGCGGCGCTCTGCGGCACCTTTTTTCCTACGGCAAGCGTACCGTCAATATCGAAGAAGATTACGCTCATGCTCTTGTCTCCGCTTCCTTTGCCCGTGATCGGGCTCGCACATCGCCTGCTTTCCCCTATGCCTCGTCACCGGGGAACATGATGCCGGCCCTGCGACGTATGTCGTTTTGTATGCGGCATACCAAAAGGCTGTCCTTCATCTGGCGCTCGCATGCCTCCAGATCGCCCGCGTCTTGCTGCGCCTTGAAGGAGCGGAACTCCGCCTCCCATATGTTGGGTAGACATTCGTCTACGTACTCCTCGGTTCCGTCGTTAAGGTGCAGCGTCACCGCACCACAGGTATTGGGGGCCGATTCCATGCGAATCCAGCCGTCGATTCCCTGGATGAGCGACTGGTTGGGCGTACCCGAATCCTTGGCGCACACGTTGATGGCACTAAACCCGTCGTATTCCAGAATCGCGACGCCGCTGGTGTCTATGTTGCGCTCGATGTTGGGCACATACGTCGCGCGCCGTGGCTCGCCAAAGAGTCCCAGCGTAAAGGTGAGCGTGTACAAGCCCAGATCCATAAGGGCACCGCCTGCCTTGGCGGGGTCGAACGCCGGCAGTACCTCGCCGGCGCGGAAGGCGTCGTAGCGCGAGCTGTACTGGCTAAAGGTGGAATAGACCATCTTTATCGTGCCAACGCGCGGCAGCATGTGCCGAATGTTTTGGAAGTTGGGCTGGCGTGTGGTAACGACGGCCTCCCAGAGGAAGCGGCCACGCTCGTGCGCCATGTTTGCGAGCTCAACGGCGTCCTCGTATTTGCTGGTGAGGGGCTTCTCGCATATGACGTCCTTTCCGGCCTCGAGTGCCGCCTTGGTAACGTCGTAGTGCAAGAAGTTGGGAAGTGCCACATACACGGTGTTTATGTTGGGGTCGCGCACGAGCTCGTGCCAGTCGGTATAGCGACCCGTCGCGCCGTATTCGTCGGCCATGCTTTGCATGAGTTTCTCAGAGCGCGGCGTTCCCGAGATGGCGCATACGTCTATGCCCCAACTTGCAAGATTTGGGGCAATCCACTTGACGATGTTGCCGGTTCCCACGATTCCCAGTTTCATGACAAATCCTTTCTTCGGAATGGTTGCGATGACAAGCTCCCAATAGCATCTAGTGGCGCCAAGCGGAACGCTTGGACTGCTGGCCTTGCGTGCTAAACATGCGCCCAAAAGAAGGCGCACTCGTCGGCGTTGCACTGCATGGCCTCTGCGAGGCGCATGTTGCAGTGGAACACATGACCGAGCTCGCGCTCGGGGCTCTTGTAGTAGTGGTAGCACACCTCTATGCCCAAATCGTCCAACTTGTGCACGAGCGGCAGGGCCTCCGTGCGTAAGAAGTCGCCCTCTGCCGTCATTACGAAGGCAGGTGGGAAGTCTGCGCCTATGCGCTCAATGGGTGAGAGGAGCCTAAACTCCTCAGCGGTACCGCCGCCTGGAAGGAGGTCCTCCATGAGGCTTGCCAGCATGTCGAGCATGGCGTCGCCTGTCTTCTTGGCAGCCGAGATGCGATAGGTTCCGCAGTTGAGGGCAACGCCTGCGGGGACGAATCCTTCTGGAGGGCAAATGCCGAGCTCTGCGGCATAGGTGGCATCGGTGCACGCTGCCGCGTACATGGCAAGCATGTGCGCGCCGGCCGAGTCGCCCACGGCAAACACGTGGTCCGCGTCAAAGCCAAACTCGTTAGAGTGGCGCAGGACCCAGTCGAACACCAAGTCGGTGTCTTGCATCCCGGCAGGGAACTTGTGCTCGGGCGCGAGCCGATAGGTAAAGTTCACGACGGCAAACCCATGTTGGGCGAGGCTCATGCAGTACCACTGGTAGCGGTCCTTGTCACCATATACCCAACCGCCTCCATGCACGCTCACGATAACGGGGATGCGCTGCCCCTCCGCATCGCGGGGACGATAGACGTCGAGGACTTGGCACGGGTCGTCGTCGGCGTAGTGGATGTTGTTTATGCGCACAATGTCGTCGGGCGTGGTGAGGCCGGCGTCTCGAATGTCATCGCCTTCCTTGAACAGCCTGCGGACGGTATCGCTCGTTGTGGACATCCCTGCATTCCTTTCTTAGCGCTTAGAAGATTAGATTGAGAACCAAGGAACCCAACGCAATTCCCACTGCGGGCGGGTCTATGTGCGTGGAGCAATCCTCATTAAAGTACTTGGCAAACACCAGATAGGCGTGGTTTGCAAGAAGTGCTGCCACGATCGCTATAACCATGTTGCCACCGGTAAGGCCCAGCGCGACGCCCACGATGTTGGTGATCTGGTGAGTGGTGGGAATCTTCTGGCCGTCACCGGCGTAGCTGAATATGAGCAGCAACGCAGATATGGAAAAGCCCACGCCATAGAACTCGGGTCCCGCCTGATGCAGTATGTACGCGAACACCGTGGCAATGGCCAGGCAGTTGACGGTTTGGAACAGCCAATACTTCCAGCCCTGCTCCCTATAGTACTGGGTGGCGTCGGGATTCCACTTTCTTCCGTTGCTGAGCGTAAGGCGTACGATTACGCCAAAGATGATCATGGAGGTGGCGCCAGGGTCGGCGGGGCAGTTGAGGAACGAGAGGAGCGAGAAGAGCAGGTACCCAAGGGAGCCCGCAAGTCCTCCCACCAGCATTACGGTGGTGTCGTGCAAAAAGATGAGGGAACGCGTTATGTCCCAGCCTTGGATTTGGTCGGGATACTTGCGCGCTGCCACGGCTGTGGCAATGGCCGATCCGTTGAAGATGATGGCAGGGAGCAGCAGGGTGTTGAGCACGGAGTCGCCTAGGAGCGTGGGCTCAACGCCCGCGGCCTTGAGCGTGTACACGATGATTCCCGCGAATCCCGTGCAAATGAATGTTTGAACGCCGCCAAACATGGCGCCTAGAATACCGATGCAGAACGAGAACAATACCAAAAACGGATCGAAGAACATCTCGCCTCCTACTGCCGAATACCTGTCGTGCTCTAGATTTGCTGTTACAAGTTTGCCATAAGAGCAGGTCGCATAAAGCTGTGTATTCGTTGAGCGTGGCAGAGTCTATTGGGGTAGGGCCGTATAGCCCTCGCGCACGCGCCGCGGCCCGCAGGTGGCGACTCACGAAGTGAGCGAGCGAAGCGAGCGCGGAGCCGCATGCGGGCCGCGGCGCGTGCGAGCCGGACATGTGAGCTGTAGGTATCGTCCGCTCATGGCCCGTCACTTATGCGTAATGACAGCCGTGCGAATGTTTGTCATAATGCAAGCAGCCGTAGCGAGGAGGTCATATGGCGCAGGGCCAAACGACTGAGCAGTGCATGCGTATACGGGACTGGAAAGGCCTTATGACGGGCGAGGGCCTAAAGGCGAGGATGCTGCTACTCCTTGCCATGTCGTTCGCCGTGGTTTCGATGGCTTTCGTGCAGATGGGTTTCTTGAGCATCAACCTGCCTAACGGGTGCTTTGGTTACGCAATGGGTCTGCTTGCGCCCGTTGCCGTAACGTCTTTGCTTCTTGGCAAGGGCTGGGGCGCCGTGGAGGGTGCTTTTGCTGGCCTGGCTATGTATGTGCATGCGATGCTGCAGCCCCTTGACGTGGTCGAGAAGTACATGGTCTCGATTACGAATTCAGTGCTTCTCTATACGCTCTTGGGTTTCTTGCTTGGGCTGAGCTTTGCCATAGCGTTGCGCAATGTCCCCAAAGCAAAGCCGCGCTATGGATGCATTGCAATTGTGAGTCTTATTGCTTCGCTCATAGCAAGTTTGGGATTTTACTTTTTCTCTTTAGTCCATATCCTCTTGTCCGTCGTGCCTGAGGTGGAGGCCTCGGGCTATCTATCGCAAAACACCCTTGTACTGCTTTCGAGTATGGGGTCAGCCTTTATCCAGTACACTGCAGACGCACTCATACTGTTCGCAAGCAGCACTGCCGCTGCCATCCTCTATCGTCAGCAGTACGAGCGCAAAGGCGCCGTAAGCATAAACTACGTCTTCAGGACGAGCCTTTTGGTGGTGGTTGTCATTGCCTTTGCCGCTCTTTCCGCCGTGAGCTTTGTGGCCGTTACCATGGAGACGGAAAAGGAAGTCGATGAGGAACTAACCGATGACATCGGTCACTTCGTTGGGCAGATAGAAGGCCTAGAGCTGTCTTTGGGAAATGACGCAAACGATCCAAATGCCTTGCGCGAAGCCTTGCTTAAGAGCGATATGCTAAAGGGCTATACCATAGAGTCCGACGGCACAGCCGTGGTGTTCGTGGGCGACGAGGTGGCATTGTCTAACAATCCAGCCTACAAGGTGGGCGATACCATTGCCAAGCTATATGGCGAGGCTGGTGAAGACTTTTTTAGGAGGTCCGCACAGGGCGGCATGATGGCGCAGGTGCTCTATAACGTCGATGCGTATAGCGATGCCAACTCATTTAAGTATGCCTCGAGCACACGCGAACTTGGCTATATGAAAATAGGGCAAAAGGGGCTAGCCTACGCGCTGTTGGCGATTCCTTCCTCCATGGTGTTCAGCGGTCGTGGCGTAACCATGACGTGGATTACCATTTCGGTTTTGGTGATGCTGGTTGCTGTGTATGGACTGGCGACCACCCTGCTCAAGAGAATCGTGGTGACTCCCATAAAGCGGACAAACGCGTCGCTTGCGAGGATCACCGAGGGCCACTTGAGCGAGACCGTGGAAAAGGGCGAGACGATTGAGTTCGACTCCCTCTCCGATGGCATCAACGCCACGGTGGACGCGCTCGAGGGCTGGATCGGAGAGGCGGAGCGGCGTATGGAGCGCGACCTGGCCACAGCGAAGACCATCCAGGAGAGCGCGCTCCCGCGCACCTTCCCGCCCTTCCCCGAAATAGACAAGTTCGACATCTACGCCTCCATGAACGCGGCCAAGGAGGTGGGCGGCGACTTCTACGACTTCTTCCTCATAGACGACCACACACTGGGCTTCCTTATAGCCGACGTTTCCGGCAAGGGCATCCCGGGCGCCTTGTTCATGATGGCGGCAAAGACCGAGCTGGAGAACTTCATGCAAACGGGCATGCAGCTGGAGCAGGCGGTGGCGGGCGCCAATGCGCGTCTGTGCGCCAACAACGACGCGGGCATGTTCGTTACGGTGTGGGCCGCCACGCTGGAGTGGACCACGGGCGAGCTCACCTACGTGAACGCGGGCCACAACTTCCCGCTGCTGCGCCACGGCCAGGACGGCGAGTGGGAGTGGCTCACCAAGAAGTGCGGCCTGTTCCTGGGCACCTTCGAGACGGCCAAGTACCGCCAGGAGACCCTCACGCTCGAGCCCGGCGACGAGCTCGTACTCTACACCGACGGCGTGAACGAGGCCTTTAACGTGGACGAGGAGGAGTACGG
>JAFWKQ010000072.1 GCA_017545665.1 Atopobiaceae bacterium | reverse complement strand
CGGGGCGGGGGCGGTGCGGCGGCGATGCGCCCCGCGGGCGGCGACTCACGAAGTGAGCGAGCGAAGCGAGCGCGGAGCCGCGTGCGGGGCGGCGCGGGGGCGTGCAATCACGTCTATGCGTTCGGGGTGTTGCCCAAGGAAGACGGAGGCACGCCATGCCAAATCGAGTAAACTGGACGTGTATGCGGATGCGTGCGTCGAAAGGACCCTCACATGCTGCACGCGGTCATCCTTGCCATGGTGTACCTCGGAAGTACGCTCATGGTGTACAACATCTATGGCTTTGTGCGCTTTGCGCGAAGCGTGCAGGATGGCGCTGAGTGGGGCAGCGAGAAGCGCATGTTCTACCTGCCCATTACCCTGTTGGTACTGTTTCTTCTGGGCTACCTTGGCGTCGGTCTGTTTGGCAATCCCGATCTTTTGGTCGCGGGAATCCTCTTCGGCGGAAGCATATTCGTATTCGTTATGTATCGCTTCTTGGAGCGCGTAACCAAAAAGATCAGGGATAACGAGCGCTTGTCAACGGATCTTTTGGTGGCCGAGAAGAGCAACCAGGTGAAGACCGAGTTCCTTGCCACCATGAGCCACGAGATGCGCACCCCCATGAACGTAATAATGGGTCTGGATTCCATTGCGCTCAAAGACCCGAGCCTTTCGTCGCAGACGCGTGAGTACCTGGAGAAGATCGGTCTGAGCGCACAGCATATGCTGGGCCTCATAAACAAGATCTTGTACATAAACGAATCCGAGTCTCACATCGCGGCGCTCAAGAACGACGAGTTCTCGCTGCATGCCGCCATAAATCAGGTAAACGCCATAGCGCAGACGCTATGCGAGGGAAAGGGCCTTGCCTATTCGGTTGATCCGGACGAGTCGATTCACGACGCATGCGTTGGGGACGAGACACAGGTTAAGGAAATGCTGCTGAGCCTTTTGGACAATGCCGTAAAGTATACGGAGGCGCCTGGAAGCGTGTCTTTGCGTATACGGTTGTGCGAGACCGCGAACGATGTCCAAACGGTGAGCTTTACGGTTTCGGACACGGGCATCGGCATGAGCGAGGACTTCCTGTCGCAGCTGTTCGTTGCATTCTCGCAGGAGGACGGTAGCATGACCAGCCGCTATGGCGGCAGCGGCTTGAGCCTGGCACGATCGAAGAGCGTTGTCGACCGCATGGGCGGGAGCATAGAGGCAACAAGCAAGAAGGGCGAGGGGTCAACATTTGTCGTTACGCTGCCGTTCGTGGTGGTGTGCAAGACGGGGGAGGAGGCTGCGGACGCAAGCACCTCTGCCTTGGAGGAGCAACAGGGCGTGGAGAGCCTCGAGGGGCGTTGCGTGCTCGTGGTGGAGGACCAAGAGACGAATGCCGAGATCGTGGCAGATCTGCTTGAGATCGAGGGTGCCCAGACCGAGCATGCCGAAAACGGGCAGGTTGCCGTGGAGATGGTTGCAAAATCCCAACCATACCATTACGATGCAATTCTTATGGATCTACGCATGCCTGTTATGGACGGCTATACGGCCACACGTCATATAAGAAGCTTGGACCGTCCGGACGCGCAGGCGGTTCCCATCATCGCGCTTACGGCAAACGCGTTCCAAAGCGATGTGGACCAGTCATTGGACGCGGGCATGAACGCACATCTTGCGAAGCCCGCGGATGCCGACCTGCTGTACAAGACGCTCATGGAGAACATGCGCGAGAAGCCATGCCAGGGAGAGTGAGCACATGATTCAGTCGAAGCAAATACAGCGTCCTCAGCTGGTTCTCGTCGTGGACGATTACGAGATAAACCGGGACATCTTGGGAATCATCCTGGAGGACGACTACGAGGTCATCTATGCCTCCAATGGCCAGGAGGCGCTTGATGCCATGCGGGAGCATGCGAGCGAGCTTTCCATCGTCCTTCTGGACCTCATGATGCCGGTGATGAGCGGATTCGAGGTACTCGAACACGTGCGTGACGACGAGCAGCTCTCCAAGATTCCCATAATCGTGCTTACCGCCGAGAAGAGCGCGGAACTGCAGGCGCTTCAATTGGGCGCAGCCGACTTCATTACCAAGCCCTTCGACCTGCATGAGGTAATTCTTGCGCGCGTGGGAAGGATAATTGAGCTGAGCGAGGGACGGCAGCTTATCTCGGCGGCGGAGCACGACAAGATAACCCTGCTGTACTCCCGCAACTTCTTCTTCGAGTATGCCAATCGGCTTGCGCAGTATCACTCGGACTACAAGTTGGATGCCATCGCGATCAACATAGAGCAGTTCCACAACATCAACGCTCTTCATGGATACGAGTTTGGCGATTACGTGTTGCAATGCATCGGTGCCGAGATTCGCGACTTCCTTTCCAATAAACATGGCATCGCCGGTCGTTTTGAAGCCGATCACTTTCACATTTACTGCGAACATCAGGATGACTACCAAGCTGTGCTCGATCGGTTCCAGAAAAGCGTCAGCGAGCTCTCTCACAGCGTAAACATCCACTTGCGCATGGGCGTGTGCCTGTGGACGGAAGGCGCAGGGCCTGTGCTCATGTTCGATCGGGCCTGGGCGGCATGCAACAAGGCGCGCGGCAACTACCAAAAGCCGCTTGAGGTATACGACGAGGACATGCGCCAGAGGGAGCTTCGCAACCAGCGTTTGCTCAACGATTTGCGCGCTGCGATTGACGAACGGCAGTTTACGGTGTTCTATCAGCCCAAATACAACGTGCAATACGATCCGCCCAAGCTCAGTAGCGCGGAGGCCCTCATCCGTTGGGTGCATCCCGAGCTCGGCATGATATCGCCAGGAGACTTCATCCCCCTCTTTGAGGGCAACGGCCTCATTAGCAAGGTGGATAGCTACGTATGGCAGGAGGCTGCCAAACAGGTTGCCGCGTGGAAGGAGACATACGGCTACACGCTGCCTGTTTCGGTAAACCTCTCGCGCGCGGACGTGTTCGACCCACAGCTGGAGGAGCGGCTCAAGCAACTCATCGAGCGCAATGGCCTGGAATACGATGACATAAAGCTCGAGGTCACGGAATCCGCCTACACCGACGACGCTGCATCGGTATTGGAAGCGGTTAAGCGCCTGCGTGACGAAGGCTTCCAAATCGAGATGGACGACTTTGGCAGTGGCTACTCATCTCTCAACATGCTCTCGGACATGCCCGTGGACGTGATCAAGATGGACATGAAGTTCGTTCGCAACATCGAGCACAGCGAGACTGACCGTCGCCTTATAATGCTGGTACTCGACCTTGCCAAGTACCTGAAGGTGCTGGTGGTGGCCGAAGGCGTGGAAACGGAAGAACAGCTTGCCTTCCTGCAGGAGGGTGGCTGCGATCTTATTCAGGGCTATTATTTTTCGCGACCGCTGCCTGCGGAGGAGTTCGAGGAACTCATCCGAAGCGAAATCGCAACAGAAAGGAATTAGGCTATGACGCTACAGGAGCTCTACGTAACCATCGACGGTGACTACGACCAAGCCCTACGCGTATTGCGCATGGACCGGTTGCTGGACAAGCACATACGCAAGCTCACGGCCAACGGCGTTGTTGATAGGCTCTTGGAGGCGGGCAAGACGATGGACCCCACGGAGCTTTTCGAGAGCGCGCATGCCGTCAAAGGCGTGTGCGGCAACCTTGGGCTCACGAAGTTGGCGTCCTTGTCTTCCGATATTGCTGAGGAGTTTAGGCCGGGAAACGAGCGCAAGCTCTCCGACGACGAGGTGGCGGGCAAGCTCGACGAAATCGCCGAGCTGTACAAAAAGACCTCAGACGGAATAAATGAATACGCCGCTCAATAGGATTAATGACAAGGCGGCTGCCAAAGCCTTATACTGCGGATAGGTTTCGTACCAAGCGGTAGAGGGGAACTAGCGCAGAATGAACTTGGAACAGGTCGAGGAAAAATGTAAGGTTCCACCCTATCTTACGGTTGTGGGCGCTTGGGCGCTTGCATTTGGCTGCAGCGTGGGTTGGGGCTCGTTCGTTATGCCTGGCAACACGTTCTTGCCCATTGCGGGGCCGGTGGGTACTGCGGTGGGCATTTGCCTCGGCGCACTTGCCATGCTGGTGCTTGGCGTCAACTTCCACTACCTGATGAACCGCTATCCCGATAGCGGCGGTGCCTATACCTATACCAAGGAGTGCTTTGGCTACGACCATGGCTTCTTGGCCGCTTGGTTCCTCATCATTACCTACATTGCGATTATTTGGGCAAACGCAACGGCCCTTCCGCTTATTGGCCGAACCCTGCTTGGCGGCACCTTCCAGTTTGGCTTCGACTACTACGTTGCGGGTTACCACGTGTATATGGGCGAGATCCTCCTGGCGGTGCTCTCGCTGGTGATTGGGGCACTCGTTTGCCTGCGCAGGAGCTTGGCGGGGCGTACGCAAACCGTTATGGCAGTGCTTCTGCTAGCGGGCATCGTCGTGTGCGCCGGTGCCGCCCTGGGCGGAGGAGCGGGAAGTGGCGCTGCGCTCGAGCCCGCATTTGCGTCGGGCACCAATCCCTTCGAAGGCGTCTTTACCATCTTCGCCTTGGCGCCTTGGGCCTATGTGGGCTTCGAGTCCATAACGCACTCCGCCGCCGAGGCGCGCTTCTCGCTGAAGAGGAGCTTCCCCATCTTTGTAGCTGCCATCATTGCCGCTGCGGCAGCGTATTCGCTTCTGGCAATGCTAGCGGCCACGGCGCAGCCGCAGGGAGTTACGTCCTGGCCCGAGTACGTGGCAAACCTCGACGCCTTCTCTGGGGTCGAGTCGCAGCCGACGTTCTTCTCTGCGAGGGCGGCCTTGGGCGATGCGGGAACGGTGATTTTGGGAATCGCCTCCCTTTGCGGCATCCTTACCGGCTTGGTGGGCAACTACATAGCGCTCAGTCGATTGATCCGTGCGCTTTCGTTGGACGGCATGGTTCCCGCATGGATTGGCAAGCTGGACGAGCATTACGTGCCGCGCCGCGCCATCCTGTGCGTCTTGGGCGTTTCTGCGTTGCTGCCCTTCTTTGGACGCACGGCCATCAGCTGGATCGTGGACGTCACCACCGTTGGCGCCACCATAGCCTACGCCTTCGCCTCGGCCTCGGCGTGGAAGGCGGCGCGTGGCAACAACAGAACCGTGACGATTACCGGCATAGCGGGACTCATCATCTCCCTTATGTTCGCCGTGGAGTTCCTGCTGCCAAATCTCATATCCGTAAAGACGCTTGCAACCGAGTCCTACCTCATACTTGCGACTTGGAGCATCCTTGGCTTCGCGTACTTCCGCTACATCCTCAAACGAGACAAGAAGAAACGGCTGGGCCGCTCCATCGTGGCATGGGTCGTTTTGCTGGGTCTCATCATATTTACCTCGAGCGTTTGGATGCGCCAGACCACCAGCGATGCCTTTGAGCTGGGTGCGGTGCAGCTCCAGGAAGGCCTGATGGCGACGCCCGATGCGGCCGGTACCCTTGCCGCCTCCACGGCGAAGGACGTCGACCACGTTCTGTTTGTGTGCATACTCATTCAGGCGTTGCTCATTGTGGGCGCGATCTTGTTTCTGTTGGACATATACCGATATATGCAGCAGCGCGAGCGACAGACGGAGGTCGAGAAGGCCCTTGCGGAGGAGAGCAGTCGTGCCAAGACCAGCTTCCTCTCCAACATGAGCCACGAGATTCGCACGCCCATGAACGCCATCATTGGCCTGGACAACATTGCGTTGCGCGACCCTGACATTTCGCCTCGCACGCGTGAGCGTCTGGAAAAAATAGGTGCGAGCGCCAAGCACCTGCTCGGTCTCATTAACGACATCCTGGATATGAGTCGCATCGAGTCGGGACGCATGTCGCTCAAGAGCGAGGAGTTCTTGTTCCGCGAGTTCATAGACCAGATCAACATCATCATAAATGGTCAGTGTCAGGACAAGGGCCTTCGCTACGAGTGCAACATCATTGGCGACGTGGCTGACTACTACGTTGGCGACGACTTGAAGCTCAAGCAGGTGCTCATAAACATCTTGGGGAACTCCGTCAAGTTTACGGACGCACCGGGCGACGTGACCCTCGACGTCGAGCAGGCCTCGAGTAACGAGGACACATGCACGCTGCGTTTTCGCATGAGCGATACGGGCATTGGCATGGATGAGGAATACATCCCGCATATCTTTGAGGCGTTTTCGCAAGAGGACGAGTCCTCGGTGAACAAATACGGCAGCACCGGCCTGGGAATGGCAATAACCAAGAACTACGTCGAGATGATGGACGGCAGCATAGACGTCCAGAGCAAGAAGGGCGTCGGATCGGTGTTCACGGTTACCGTGACGCTTCGCGCGTCGAGTCGCAGCGCCCAGGACGACCACGGCATCGTGCTGCCTTCCGGCTTGCGCGCTCTTGTGGTGGACGACGACGAGATCGCATGCGAGCATGCGCAGCTGGCGTTGCGGAGCATGGGAATCGAGGCGGACTTTACCGTGGATCCGCGTGTGGGCGTCGATCTTGCGAGGACGGCGCACGACGCCGGAAATGGCTACGGGATCGTTCTTACGGACTACAAGATGCCGGACATGAACGGCCTTGAGTTGGTGAGCTCCATCCGCTCCTTCGATGGAGGCGAGACCATCGTCATCATGCTCACCGGCTACAACTGGGACATAATCGAAGAGGACGCGCGCGGCGGAGGGGTGGATGGAATCATGGCCAAGCCGCTCTTCTCCGACAGCCTCTCCAGGGAAATACATACCTTGCTGCAACAGAAGCATAACATGGAGCTGCAGCAGGCGGATGAAGAGGCGGCGAAGCCCGAGGAGGAGCAGCCGCTGCAAAGCTCGCTCGCGGGCCGCCGGATACTCATGGCGGAAGACGTCGACCAAAACGCGGAGATTCTTACCGACCTGCTCGAGCTGGAAGAGATGGAGGCTGAGCACGCGCAAAACGGTCAGATTGCGGTGGACATGTTTGCCGATTCCCCAGAGGGCTACTACGATGCGGTTCTTATGGACGTACGCATGCCCGTTATGGATGGCCTTGAGGCAACCCGCGCCATTCGCGCGCTCGATCGTGCCGACGCAAAGGTCGTACCCATAATTGCCATGACGGCGAACGTGTTTGACGAGGATGTGGAGCGTTCATTGCAGGCGGGCATGGACGCCCATATGTCCAAGCCCATAGAGCCCGAGAGACTGTATGCCACCATGGCACGCCTCATAGCCGATTCCGAGGTAGCGGAGGAATAGCGCAGCGCATAGTCTACCGGGGTCCCTTCCGAGGGTCGGGGGGCCTCGTGTACACTTTCTGGCCCGCGGGCTTCTCTACCGTGCGCACTTTCCTGGGGTCGGGGAGGGCCGTGCACACTTTCCGCTCCACAACCTTCCCCACCGTGCGCACAAATCGGCCATTTGTGCGCCCGGTGGGGAAGGTTGTGGACGGGAAAGTGTGCACGGCGGCTGGCGCGTCGCAAAGAAGTGCGCCCGGTAGGGAAGGTTGTGGGCCGAAAAGTGCGCATGGCGGGCAAGACCCACCGTTGCAGAGAAAATCGGACATTGGGGACCCGCCCGCCAAGGCCTCGCGTGTTGGTGTCCTAACTGTTGCCATATGCGCGGGATGTCCCAAAACGCTTGCCTATGTGGTACCCTTCCCCGTGCGTACACGATTATTAGGGGAACGTACATGGCAATCATAAGAAATGAGCGTGCTAACCGACGCACCCAGGAACCAGTGGCCGAGCCTGAGGAGGAAGAGGTAGAGATCGACTATACCTGGCATCCTACCGAGGAGGAGTTTAGCTCGCCGATTACCGCCGAACAGTGGGCGGAGCTTTTGGGCGATCCGTCTTTTGCGGAAACGGATGCTTCCAAAGCTGTGCGTTGCTTGCGCGACTACGGTGGGCCGGCGACGTTCCAGCAGATGAGCATTCGCTATCGCGGCACCATGGGTCGATACCGGCGTTGGCTCAGCGAGGCGGCTCAGGCTGCAGGCGAACGCTTTGGCGTGCCTGCGCCGCAAAAGGACCAGTTCGGCATGGATGAGTGGTGGCCGCTACTGTATCGGACGCGTGCCACGGGAAAGCCGGGCGCTGGCGTGTTTGAGATGGAGCTGCGTCCCGAGGTGGAAGAGGCGTTTTCGCTTATCGAAGAGCAGGAACGCCAGGCAAAGCGCGCCGAAAACGCGCGTCAGCTCAAGCGCATCGAACAGCTTGAGCGCGCGAGGCGAGAAGAGCGAGAGCGCAGTGCGGCGCAAGTCGTCAAGGCCGAGAGTCCCGCGCGCGAAGTCGCAAAGTCCGAGCCCATACCCACGCCCGCACCTGCAGCCACGCCTAATACCAAGGTCGAGCCGCCTCAGCAAGCAAAGCCCACAAGAAGATCGGGACTCGAGCCGTCTTCGTCTTCGATGCGTACGGTAGAAGAGATTGTGGGCTTAAAAAGAGCCGTGCCTGACGTGCACAAACCCGATGCGCATATCCCGTCTTTCGTGGCGCTTAACGAGTTTTTGGATGTTCTGGCACAGGCGGATAGCGCAGGGGGCTCGCGTTTCGTGTCAAGTTCCACGAGCGACGAGGATCTTGTCCCGTTTGACGCGACGGGTCCCCTGGATTACGCGCTGCGCTATGCCGATCGCCTTCGCGGCGTGTTGGCCCTTATGCGCGAGGGCGATTCGGGCGTGACCGCCGCAGCGGTAGCGCGTGTGGCTGGCGACAAGAACGTGGAGCATGTCCAGGACATTCTCAATGGCCAGCGAATCCCGGACTTCTCGTATCTGGACACGCTTAAGGAGAAGCTCTACGTCAATCCCGCCTATCTTGAGGCACCCGATGGGCGAGAGACGTCCATCCCCGCGTTTTGTACCTACCAGGAGCTGCTGGATGAGCACGGTGTGCGCGCGGACTTGAACGAGGACACACCCGCAGAGATTGTCTATGTGGTAGATGACTCACACGAGCGGCGTACGGGCGTCATCCTGCGCTTCTCGGCATTGCGGTGCGTGCTGCTTTCGCGCGTGGCTGTGGAGGCTGAGACAAAACGAGGCGAGAGCGAGAAGCTCGATGCGTTCGTGCGCATGGTGGACGAGCTCGATACCTTTGCGCGAGACAATTCGATTTTGCGTACGAGTCGCCAGATTGGAGAGGCAGACTGGGATCGTCTGGTCTCGGGACAAATGTGGCCTGGTTCACTGCTTCGATAAGCCTGAGACCCTGGCTAAGGGACAGTCCCCAAGTTAGGGTTTTGGGAAAACCCTAACTTGGGGACTGTCCCTTAGCCAGGGTTCCGCCTCAAAGCCCATCCGACTCGTTCTTGTCTCACGCGTGGGGTACCATGGTGTCTCCAAACGGAATCGCGTGAGAGGGGAGCGCATGTCGCTTACCATCCTTGGCACAACGGACGAACGATTGGCCTGTGTTGGCGTCATGGACGCCGTGCGGGCTGGGCAGGCACATGGCGGCGTGTGCGTGCTTGTCCCTTCTTTCCCGGAGGCGCTGCAGGTGCAAAAGGCGTTTGCCGATGAGGGAATTGGCATGGGCGTGCAGGTAACGACTCCGCTTGGATGGCTGCGCGACCTGTGGGACGTATGGGGGGATGGCCGCCGAATACTAAGCGCGCCCATGCGAACCCTTCTGGTTACCGAGCTGGTGCGACGGGCGGATGCAGAGGAGGACGTGCCGTTTTCGCCTACGCCTGGCGTAATCGGGCTTCTTTGCTCCCTGGTCGAGCAGGGTCTTCCTTGGATGTGTGACGCGCCCGAAGGCGAATGTGGCCTTACGCCCGCGGAGCGTCGCATGGTTGCGTTGGCCAAGCCATACGAGCTCAAGCTCATCGAGCACAACCTCGTCGAGCCCGTAAACTGCGCCAGTCTGCTTGTGGACACGCTGAGCAAAAATCGCGTTTGCATTCCACCGGTCGTTCTTGTGGGATTCGAAAAGCTGCGGAATGCCGAGCTCGATTTTGTGGTCGGGCTCGCCAGACTGAGCGCTACTACCATGGTCGTGCAGGAAAGTAACGGGCCTGCAAGCGCGGTGGTGCGGGACTTGGCGGATCGCGTCGTTGGTCTTGCAGAGGAGCAAGGCATCCAGGTAACGTTTGCGAACGCTGTCGGCCAGAAGCCAGTGGAGCGCGAGGAGGAGCTGCAGGCGCTTTTGGACGCGCTCTTTGGCAACGCGAGCGCTCCGGTAAGACAGGCGGGAGCGGTGCGTCTGCTCGAGCCTGCGGGACCGCTTGCGGAGGCGGAGCTGGTGGCGCGCGAGGTCGCAAGGCTCACAAAGGACGGGGCACGCAAGACGGCAATAGTCGTGGGCGATACACGACGCGCTTGGCGTGAGCTCGCTCCCAAATTGGCTGCCCGCCACATTGGCGTGCGTGCACAAGCGAGCGTTCCGGTGCTCGATACCAAATCGGGACAGGCCTTTATGGGCTACGCGCGTACCGTGGCGCATCTCATGGAACTCAAGAAGAGCTGGCCTGCTTGCGAAGAGGGGTCGGATGGCCCATACGTGCGCCTGGGCTCCATGGATTGGTGGCCCCCGCTCGAACTCGTGGATTTCCTGCTGTCAAACATCGCGGGCGTCGGTCAACAAAAGGCATATGCGCTCGAAATCGCCTGGAGGGGCAACCGCCTGTTAGGTCCAGGGGACGTGCTGGCGCAGCTTACCAGCGTTAAGGCTACGTCCGATGCAGTTGCGCAGACAACGCGAGAGCTCATGAAAGGGCGACTGGGCTCTGCGGCATCCAAACTGCTCGCAGGCTACATGGCCCAAGGCGAAGAGAAGCCCTTGTCTGGCGAAGATGTGCTTTCATCGCTTGCGCATGAGGAGGGAACGGCCGTGCTCATGGCCGTCATCGGTGCTGCCAGCACGCTTGCGGAGTTGGGTGTTATGGCACAAAGGGGTACGGATGGCGATCCGGATCTCTTGCGGGTTGTGGAAGAGGCCGAGATAGTGCTGCAATCCACCTCCGTCGTCCTTCGTCCAAAGGTGGATGTCCCAAAGGCGGTGGGAACCGCGCTGCTCGTGGGACGTGCGCAGGCTGCCGCGCTTGCACCGGCGTCGCAGGATGCCGTGGTGCTTTGCGGGCTTACCTCGCAGGAGTTCGGCGTTCCCTCGGTCGACAACGAGCTTGCGGGCATGCTCGAGGAACTGGGTATGGACCGCTCGCGCGACCCGCTTGCGGAACAGCGCCGATTGTTCTGGAAGCTCTGCGCCCTGCCGCGCACCCATTTGTTCTTGGAGCGAACGCGCTTTACTGCGGACGCGCACGAGTCGTATCCTGCCGTTATGCTCGGCGAGCTTACCGCCTGTTATGAGGAGGTGCTCCCTACGTCCGTTTTGGCCGAAGACAGGGCGCGCGCCAACCTCGCTGTTACGGGCGCTGCTCCTCCTCCGTATGGAAGTGAGGAGGTCGCGCCGGCTGGTGCGGTGGACGTGTCTTTGCGTCGCCTGGTAACGGTGCCGCAGGAGGGGATGGCAGAGCTGCCCGACGGGCTCCCGGTGCTGTCGGCATCGCAGTTGGAGTCGTATCTGGAATGTCCGCTCAAGTGGTTCAGTCTCAGACGCCTTCGCCTGGCCGACAACGACGCAGGCTTTGGTCCGCTTGAGATAGGAACCTTTGCGCATAGGGTGCTGGAGCTTACGTATACCCAGCTTGCCGAGGAGGGCAAGGCGGAGATAAGCCCTACGGATGCGGCGTCGCTGGCGCACGCCCATGAGGTACTGAGCTCGAACTTCTTCGCACATCTTGCGCACCAGCGCATGAAGGTGGGGTCGAAGCCCGCCTTCCAGGCGCTTGTGCCCCATAGCGCGGCGGAGGAAAGCAGCGTCGATCGCCTGCATCGCGACCTTTTGTCCTCAATCGACTATGTTTCCCTGCGACTGCATGGCTATGAGCCTCGGGCGTTTGAGTGGGGGTTCGGTCGTGGCAAGCCCTCAGGCGAGCAAGGTTCGCTCACAGAGCTTGAGGAGGCGACGTACGCCGGGGTGCGGGTAACGGGCACGGTGGATCGCATAGACGTAAACGGCCAGGGACAGGCGGTCATAATAGACTACAAGCACAAGGGTCCAACGGGCTTCTTTGCGGAATATGCCGCCTTTGCCAAAGGCACGCATGAGGACGAGGAGTTCGTTCTTCCGCGTCGCATACAGGCACTCATGTATGCCCAGGTGGTTCGCAAGGCGTTTCCCGACCTTAAGGTAGTTGGGGCGCTCTATTTGGGAACGCGTGGCACGCACGAGCTTTCGGGAGCCGTGGCGGAGTCTCAGGCCGATGCCATCTATGGCGGAAAGCTCGGACCTCGTCGGGCAAAGCAGGTGGTCATTCCGCCCGACGCGGACTTTGGCCAAGAGGAGACGCGTGGCATGGACGCCTTTTTGGATGCCACGGAGCAGGCGATTGCCCAGGCGGTGGAAAGGCTGCGTGCCGGCCACATAGAGGCTAATCCCGTGGATGCTGCCGCATGCTCGTATTGTCCCGTGATGAATTGCGAGAGGAGGCTGTCGTAATGGGCGGCATAGATTTGTCAACGCTTAACGAGTCGCAGCGAAAGATCGCAACGACGCTGGATGCGCCGCTCTTCGTGGAGGCGGGTGCCGGTTCCGGAAAGACGTTTACCCTTACGCGTCGCGTCGTGTGGGCGCTTTCGGAGGGGTCGGGCGAGGACGGCAAGCCCTTCCTCGACGACCTCTCGCAGGTGCTGGTCATAACGTTTACCAACGCCGCCGCGCAGGAGATCCGCGAGCGCGTGCGCTCCTCGCTGCATGGGGCGGGGATGCACGATGCGGCCTTGGCGGTGGACGAGGCATGGATAAGCACCATCCACGGAATGTGTCAGCGAATCTTGCGTCGCTATGCCCTCGAGTTGGGAATCGACCCCGCCTTTGGCGTATGTGGCACGCATCGGGAGGATGAGCTCATAAACATCGCGGTGGAGCGTGCCGTAGGCGCTGCACGGCGTGCGGCCAAGCCAGGGTCCATTGTGGCGAGCATGTTCGAGTCCTTCGAGTATACGGGGGTGGTCGCGCGGGTGCGCGCGCTGCTCACCTGCGCTCGCGCCACCGCCGGCGAGTTTGACGCGCTGCGACTCGCCAAAGGCGGCAGCGTGTCGCAAGGCATGAGAGACCTCCTGCGTTCCTACGAGTCGCTGGCTTCCGTTCCTAAGTTAACGCCAGCCGCGTCTACCAAGGTAAATGCGGCGCTTGCCGCCCTACAGCCCTTTTGCGCGCTTCCCCCTGGCTCGCAAACGCCAGAGCGTGCAGGGGAGGCGTTGCAGTCGTGCGCCAAACCGCCTCGCTCGAAGGCAACCGCAGACCTGGTTAAGGAGATAGGGGCCGAGCTCACGCATGCCAAGGCCTTGGTGGCGCTCGAACGCGCGGCAGCGTTTGGCCCCGTGCTCAAAGACTTGGCGTTGCGCACCAGCGAATGCTACACGGAGCTCAAGCGTGCCGAGGCCCTGCTGGACAACGACGACCTTATCTCGCTTGCGCTTGAGGCCGTCACAAACAACCCCGAGATCGCCTGGCGCTATGCCGGAAGGTTCCGTCTGGTAATGGTCGACGAGTTCCAGGATACCGACGCAAAGCAGCTCAAGCTCATCTCGGCACTGGCCGGCGCGGACCTTGCCACCATAGACGATGCGGACCGTGTGGCGCCGCGCCATATGGCAACGGTGGGCGATGCCCAGCAGTCGATCTACAGGTTCCGTGGCGCAGACGTAAGTGTCTTCAACGACCATGGAACTCGCGTGCCCAAGGATGGCCACGTCCGACTGAGCGTAAACTATCGCAGCCACAAGGATATCCTCTCGTTCGTGGACAAGGTCTGCGGACCGGAACGCGGCGTGTTGGACGACTTCATGCACCTTGACGCAAATCCCAAGCGAGAGGATGGCTACAAGGCAAAGGAGCTCCCGCGCGTTGCGGTGGAGATGGTGAGCGGTCCCGCCAGGGGCGTGAGCGCACTCGTTCGCACCAATCAGCTCGCACAGCAGATGGCGAGTCGCCTTGCGGACTATCGCGATGCGGGGCAGCGTGCCGGCGACATGGCGCTGTTGCTGGGCTCCACCACGCATGCGGCGCTCTACATAGACGCGTTGCGCGAACGCGGGCTGGAATGCGTGGTTACCGGTGGCTCCACCTTTACCAAGGCTCCCGAAGTCGCCGTCATGCTGAGCCTCTTGCGCACGCTGGCAAATCCGCGCGACACGCAGTCGGGCCTGTTCCCGCTGCTCTCCAGCGAGATGTTCGAGCTGGACGCCAACGACTTCCTGCAGCTGGGAACGCGGAGGCAGGAAAAGCTGGATGCGCCTACCAAAAGGACCATCGACCGAGGGCTTATGAGCCTGGAACTGTTTGGGGCGGAGGAGCCGACTGCCCGTCTGCGCCATGCGCACGAGGTGCTTGCCCGTGCCTTGGACGCAATCCGTGTGCGTCCGGTGGCCGACGTATGCCTGGACGCGGTCCGCGATTCGGGTTGGCTTTCGCGTCTGGAGGGGCAGGGCGCTGCCGGCATAGCGCGCGAGGCAAACGTGCTTGCCGCCATTCGCTACATTCGCGACCTTACCGACGAGATGGGCCTGGGTCCCGTGCGTGCTGCCGCAGAGTTCGCGCACTGGTTGGAGGTGTCTAAGGTTCCCCCTGCGTCTCTTGCAGGAGCCGAGCAGGACACGGTGCGCGTCATGACCATCCATGCCTCCAAGGGACTCGAGTTTCCCGTGGTGGCCGTCGCCGAATGCTGGTCCGACCCAAAGCAGGATGGAGGTCTGTGGTCGATTGCCCAAGAGGGCGTGCGGAAGGTTCTCATTCGGCCAAAGGGCAGCGTGAAGCTCGACGGAGCCGAGGACGCGGCGAGGTCGGGCGATCTTGTGGACGTTGCCCTCGAGCTGCGTGAGGCGACCCAAGAGGCTGAGGCACAGGAAAAGGCGCGCCTGTTGTACGTTGCGCTCACACGTGCGCGGGAGGCGCTCGTGGTGGGGATCAACTTTGTGGTGAGCCAGAGTGGCGTCTCGCCCAAGCTGGCCGTAGGCACCATGGGCGCGCTGTTCGACGGCAAGATGCCATCTTTGGAGGATCAGACGGTCAACTATGGCGGAACCGCTCCCGCGCAGGTTCGCTATGTTGCGCTGGACAAGGACTCGCAGATGGAGGGCAACGAGGCCCAGGATTGCGGAGCGCGTATGGCGGAGCTCTATCCTTTGGAGGAGCCAGTGCGCGTTCCTGTTGCGCTCACGCGCGCACGCGAGGACGTGTTCAGCTACAGCTCGGCACGCGACGCCTTGGAAAAGGCACTCGGCGCAGGCGATACCGTGGAGGATGCGGGGACTCGTCCCAAAAGACCGGCGCTTCCCCCGCGCGAGCGGCGTGAGGCACAGGAGGTGGGAGCGTCTGGCGAGTCCGATGCGGACAAGGCCACCAATCTTGGCTCTGCGTTCCACATGGCAGCGCAGGCTATGGTGGAGTCCCCCGTACCGATTGGCGAGGCAAGGGTGGATGCAATCGCCCGTCGCTGGTCTTTGGGGGAGAGGCAACGCAGCCGCCTCGATGCGGCGCTTGCGCGGTGGGCGTCAAGCGATCTGAGACGCGAGGCGCTGTCGTGGGGCCTGGTCCGTGCCGAGGTGCCATTCTTCGCGCTTTCCGGCAACGATCCCAACGGTCACTACGTGGAAGGGGCCATCGACCTGCTGTGCACGCACGATGCAACCTGTACGGGTGACGCGCTCGTCGTGGACTACAAAACCGGAGACATTGGCCTAAGCGAAGAACAGATGAGGGCGCGCCACGCCGCGCAGGCAAAGCTCTATGCGCAGGTTCTCCTGTCGCTGGGATTTGCGCATGTGACGTGCGCCTTTATGGCCGTTGAGACGGGCATGGTGGTGCGCTGGGAGTTTGGGACGACTTGCTGAGATTCGCCGCTGTGAGGACCCACGCTCCTCACAGCGGCAAAAGTCGGCAACCGCGCCCTCACGGCGGCGATTCCCAGCAACCCCACCCTTCACGGCAGCGATTCCCAGCAAGCCCGGCGTCTCCAAAAGGAATTGTCACAACTTTGGGGGCTGGCTCGCCCGCGAATGTGAGTTTTGGTACACTTGTTCTCTTATCTTCGGAAGAAAGGACGAGCCCATGGCGTTCGTTCATCTGCATAACCACACGGACTTCTCCATTCTGGACGGCGCGACGCGCGTTGACGATCTGGTCAAGCGCGCGGTGGACCTTGGCATGCCCGCCGTGGCCCTTACGGACCACGGCTACATGTTTGGCGTTCCCAACTTCGACCTCGCCTGTCGTAGCTACAACACGGCGCAGGCGGACTTCAAGCAGTGGTCGCACGACGTTGAGTGCTTCTGCAAGGATTGGGAGCTCGCCGAACCCGCGCCAGACGCGCCGGATGCTGGCCCGCACGATCGGATTCACGCTCAGTGGGAGTCGGATGTTGCCATATGGAACGCAAAGGGCGGCGCGCAGAACAAGGACGAGGCGCTCGCGGCGGTTAAGGCAAACAAGCCCGCCCCGCTCATCAAGCCCATCTTTGGCTGTGAGGCCTACTTCATTACCGACGACATGATCGAGAAGAAGCCGCCGCAACGCCGCTTCCACCTCATCCTGTTGGCCAAGAACGAGACCGGCTACGTAAACCTCATGAAGATGATGAGCAAGGCCGCCAACGAGATGTACTACTACAAGCCGCGCACCTCCTTGGACATGCTGCGCGAGTATAGCGAGGGCATCATCTGCCAGAGCGCCTGCGTGCAGGGCATCATCCCCCAGTTTATCCTCGACAACAACTTTGCCGAGGCGGAGCGTTGGGCACGTACCTTCCAGGAGATCTTTGGCGAGGACTTCTACATCGAGATCCAGGACCACGGTCTGGACTTCCGCGGGGGATACAACGATCGCCGCCTGGACGAGCAGCTGGTAAAGCTTGCTCATAAATTGGGAATCAAGGTAGTTGCCACCAACGACATCCACTATCTCATGCGTGAGGACGCGCCCGTGCAGGACATGCTTTCGTGCATAGGCACCAACGGCAAGCTCGACCAGACGGACCGCAAGCACATGGAGGGCACCGAGTTCTACATGAAGTCGGAGGAGGAGATGCGCCAGATCTTCTCGTGGTGCCCGGAAGCGTGCGACAACACGCTGGAAATTGCAAAGAAGTGCAACTACGAGCTGGACTGGTCGTCCATGTTCCTGCCCAAGTTCCCAGGGCTTCGCGAGGGCGAGACCTCCGAAGAGCGCTTCCGCCAGGAGTGCGAGGACGGTTTGGCCATCCGCTACGGCGACGACTGGGATGGCAAGGAGATAAACGGCATCAACATCCGCGAGCGCTTTGAATATGAGTATGACGTCATCTGCACCAAGGGCTTTGCGGATTACTTCCTCATCGTGCAGGAGTATGTGCGCTGGGCAAAGCAAAATGGCATTGGCGTTGGCCCGGGACGTGGCTCGGCGGCAGGCGCCATCGTGGCCTATGCCATGGACATCACCACGTTCGACCCGCTGGAAAACGGCCTCATGTTCGAGAGGTTCCTCTCGGTGGAGCGCTCCGAGATGCCCGATATCGACATGGACTTCGACGACGAGCGGCGGCTGGAGGTAATCCAGCACGTCCGCGAGCTCTACGGCGCCGATCGCGTGAGCCACGTTATTACCTACTCCACCATTAAGGCCAAGCAAGCCATCAACGACTCGGCGCGCGTGCTGGACTTCCCGGTGTATAAGGCCCAGCAGCTCTCCAAGATGGTATCCTCCAGCCCCAGCGCAAAGCTCAAATTCACCCTCAACAAGACGGAGGGCAAGGAGGACCTGTATAGCCAGGACTTCGTGGATGCGTATCGCAACAATGCGGACGACCGCCGCATCATTGACTCGGCGCTCTCCATCGAGGGCCTTACGCGTGGCGAGGGCGTGCACGCCTGTGCGGTGCTCATTGCTCCCACGCCGGTAAACGACCATGTGCCCACCAAGCTCGACACCAAGGGCGGTGTGGAGATCACGCAGTACGAAGGTCACTCCGTGGCCGACATGGGCCTGCTGAAGATGGACTTTTTGGGCTTGCGCACGCTTACGGTAATCACCAAGGCCTTGCGCAACATTCGTGCCAACTACGGCACGGCAGAAGACGCCGCAAACGCCCCCGAGGCTGTGCGCTCCACGATCAAGCCAGGCGGCACGGGCGTAGACATAGACGTCGACAAGATCCCGTTCTCCGATCCCAAGATCTTCGAGCTCATGGGCCGAGGCCATACGGCTGGCGTGTTCCAGATCGAGTCGGGAGGCATGACTGCCACGATCAAGGGCATGCAGCCCAAAGAGTTCAAGCACGTGGTCGCTCTAATCGCTCTCTACCGACCAGGTCCATTGGGCGCGGGTATGGTTGCCGACTACATCGATCGCATGAACGGTCGCAAGGAGGTGGCGTTCTACGACAATCGCTTGTCCGACATCCTTTCCGAAACCTACGGAACGATGGTCTACCAAGAGCAGGTTATGCAGATCTCCATGAAGATGTGCGGCTTTTCGGCGGGCGAGTCTGACTCGCGCATTCGCAAGCCCGTGGCAAAGAAGAAGATCAAGCTGCTCACGAGCACCGTGTTCCACTGGGAGGACGGAAGCGACGAGACGACGTACGACCACTGGATGAACGGCGCGGTGAAGAACGGCTACTCCCGCCAGATCGCACAAAAGATTTGGGACGACGTTCTGGAATTCGCCTCCTATGCCTTCAACAAGTCGCACTCCGCAGGCTATGCGATTCTGGTTATGCAGACAGCTTGGCTCAAGGCGTACTACCCACGCGAGTACATGGCGTCGGTGCTTACCAGCTATATGGGAAAAACCGACAAGATCGTGCATTACCTTAGTGCTTGTCGCCACGAGGGCATCGAAATCCTTCCTCCCGACATCAACGAGTCCGGCAAGGACTTTACGGCGGTTCCCGAGGGCATCCGCTTTGGCTTTGCCGGCATCCGCGGCGTGGGAGAGGGCGTGGGCGAGGCGATTCTGGCCGAGCGCGAAAAGGGCGGACCGTTCAAGAATCTGCATGACTTCGTGGAGCGCGTGGACTCTGGTACGGCGAACCGTCGCGTGGTGGAGGCGCTCATTAAGTCCGGCGCGTTTGACGCCACGGGCTACACGCGCCGTCAGCTGCTCTTCTTCTGTGACAAGGGCAATCCTCAGAACATCCTGGACGCCGCCGCAAAGCGTCAACGCGACCGTGCGAGCGGACAGGTTTCGTTCTTCGACATGTTCGCCGATGTGGACGGATCGGGCTTCGACCAAGACGTTCCGGAGCCGGATGGCGTGGAGTGGGATCGAAGCGTCAAACTCGCCCAAGAGAAGGAGGTTTTGGGGCGCTACGTATCGGACCATCCGCTTGGGCCGTTCGAGTATGCCCTGTCGCAGGCACGCGATTATCAGATATCCGACCTGGAAGCCACCGACGAGATTACGGATCCGCGGTCGGGTGCCGTGCGTTCCGTGCCCCGCATTGAGGATGGTAAAACCATCCGACTTGCGGGCATGGTTTCCGGCGTGGCAAAGAAGTCCACCAAGACCGGCAAGGCCATGGCCATCGTGACCCTCGAAGACATGGAGGGCGAGGTCTCGTGCGTGGTGTTTCCCAAGCTGTACGAGGAGTGCGCTGCCACGCTGGCAGGCCAGGTCAACGAGATGGGCGAGAGCGAGGGCGACGTGTTCGTGAGCATAACCGGCAAGCTGGAGCGCAGCGATCGCGGCATCCAAATGATTTGCCAAAAGGTGGAGGCGCTCGAGCTGTCCGACAGGACCAACCGTCCCAAGATCGTCGAAGTCACCATGCCCTCGAGCCGTCTCTCTCGCGGACGTATGGAAAAGCTCAACTCAACCCTCTCGCGCTTTGCGGGAATGGATCGCGTGGAAATACTGGTGCGCTCAGGTACGGGCGATACCATGCGCATGGCGCTGCCTCTGCGCGTGGACGCTCACAACAACCTCATGCTCACGCTGCTGCACGAGATTCTGGGGGCGGATGCCAACGTAGTGCTGGTGTAGGGCAAAAAGCTGACAAGTGACCTGTCCCCTTGTCAGCTTCAAAAGCTGACAAGGGGACAGGTCACTTGTCAGCTTTTTGCCGCTATACTGTACTCAATGGTTTCCAAACGAGAGGAGAGGCTCATGGCCGAAGTAACGTTCTATCGCTGCGCCAAGTGCGGCAACCTGGTTGCGGTCGTCGAGAAGGGCACGTGCGTTCCACAGTGCTGCGGCGAGCCGATGGCCAAGCTTGAGGCAGGCTCCACCGACGCCGCCACCGAGAAGCACGTTCCTGCCGTCACGCGCGAGGGTGGCAAGATAAAGGTCCAGGTAGGAGACGTGGAGCATCCCATGCTCGACGCCCATTACATTCAGTGGATTGCCCTCGCCGCAACCGACCGCGTAGAGATTCACTATCTGCATCCCGGCCAGAAACCCGCAACAGAGTTTGCGTGTGACGGGGCCGAGGACGTAACCGTTTACGAGTACTGCAATCTTCACGGCCTGTGGAAGGCCGAGGCATAGGGTCTTTGGATCTTTTGACACAGGCACCGTGGGGCTCTAGGGGCCTGTCCCCCAGAGTCCCTTTTTGGAAGAGGAGCAGTCGTGAAGATTGCCATTGCGCAGATCAATACTCCCGTTGGCGACCTCGAAGGCACGTGTGAGCGCATGCTGTCCTTTGCGGGTTCTGCCGTTGAGCAGGGAGCGGAGCTCGTGGTGTTTCCCATGGCGGCGCTCATGGGACCGTTGCCCGTGGACTACCCCAATCGGGAGGGTTTGCAGCTCGACCTCGCGAGCGCACTCGAACGCCTGGCGCGCTCCTTGCCGTGCCCGTGCCTGGTGCCTGTGGTTGGGCAGATGGACGGTGAGGCGTATCACGAGGTAATGCTGGTGCGCGACGGAAAGGCGACGCCCTTGCGCATGGGGGCATATGCGCAATACGGCGAGGGGGGATCGAGTGGCATAGACGCCATGCGACCCGTTCCCACATTTGAGCTGGATGGCCATCTGTTCGCTCTGGCGCAGACATACGATGACCTCGACGATCTTGTGGACACCTCGTTTGCCGCTGATGTCGTGGTGTTTGTCTCTGACTATGCATATGCGTTGGACGACGCCGGTTCGGCCTTGGGAGCGGCGCTCAAGGAAAGTCGCTTTAGGTCGGACGCCCTGGCGTTGGATGCGTGGCTTGTAGCAGCAGGTTCGGTGGGCGGCTACGGTCTGCAAGTGTATGGTGGCGCGAGCTTTGTGCTCTCTCCCGAGGGAGAGCTCGCGGCGTCTGCGCCTTCGTTCGAGGAGTCGCTGTTGGTGGCGGAGGTGCGGTTTAACAAGGCCGACCGTGCGGTTCCGGGTGAAGGCTGGCTTGAGCAAGAGCTGTACAACCGTTCGCTCCATCTTTGGCAAGCCCTTGTCGTTGGACTGCGCGACTATTTTGAAAAGCAAGGACGTTCCGGTGCGGTCCTCGTGCTTAACGGCAGCTTGGCCTCATGCTTGCTTGCGGCACTCGCAACCGACGCGTTGGGCCCAACGCGCGTGTATGCGCTCTTGGACACCTCTGTGGAAGAGGGGCTACAGCGTGTGGCGAGCCAGATTGGGCAAGCCCTGCGCCTGCAAACCGAGACGTGCCCTCTTGACCTCTCGATTGCCCAGGACGAAGCACTGCAGGCGGACCTCATACGGGCCTACCTTGCGCACCTTGCGAGGCAGATGGAATCCGTTCCGCTTGACTATGCAGACAAGACCTTCCTTGCGTTGGAGGCTACCTCCTCCGTGGCGCGTACTGCCGAGCTGCTGCCGTTTGGCGACGTGTATCGCTCGGACCTTATGGAGCTCGCGCATTTGCGCAACACGATCTCTCCCATAATTCCTGCCGAGGCCTTCGCCAACTACGAAGCGCCGCAAATACCCGGCCTGGGCAAGGATGTCGACTCGAAGGAGCAGCAGCTGAAGTTCGTGGATGTGGTTCTTGCGACCCACATCGAGTGGGAGCGATCGCTCAGCGACATCGCCGCGCGCCAAAAGGACAAATCTGCTTGTGAGGCAGTGTTGCGTCAGTTCCAGGCAACCGAAGCAGCGCGCGACGTGTCGCCGCTGTGCATTGCCGCTTCGTCTCGCCCTCTGTTTACGGTTCGCGCCCCGCTGGGAATCGTCTGGCACGATCACCTGCGCAGCGAAGAGGAAAGAATGGCGGGCAAAAGGGCGGAAGATGACCTTGCGGAACTCATGCGTAACGGTCTTGCATTGCCGACGAACGCGCGGCCGGGCATTTCCGAGCTCATGAAAGGCCTACAGATCGACCTTAAGGCCTCGCCCGAGGTGGAGAGTGTCGACCGCGAGGGAATGGAAGGCGTGGTTGGAGAGATCCTGAACCTGTTGCAGGACCTCTCGGATGGCGACGCGAGCGGTCATCCGCCCGTGGAGGGGCCCTTTGGTCCGCTTACGTGGGGGAGTCCCTTCTCCGAAAACTGATCGGAACTGTTTGCCGCCCTCGCGCCAGCATCCGGTCCGCACGTGGCGACTCACGAAATGAGCGTGCGAGGCGAGCACGGAGCCACATACGGGCCGGACGCTGGCGCGAGGGTGGCAAGTACCAATGCTCATATCGTTTATACTGAGCCATTCCGCATTGCCCACAGACACGAAGTGTGTGCTACAATAGAACAATCGTTCGTTTGGGGTGGCACATGATCATTCTTGGAATAGACCCTGGTTTGGCCAACACAGGTTGGGGCGTCGTGGAAACGCGCGGTTCCGTATGCCGTGCGCGTGCCTATGGCTGCGTTACCACCAAGGCCAGCATGCCCATAGCACAGCGCCTGGGTATGATCTTCACCCAAATAAGCGATGCCATCGAGCGCTATGGCCCAACGCAGCTTGCCATAGAGAAGATCTTCTTTGGCGAAAACGTGCGTTCGGCCGTTGCAACCGCGCAGGCGCGTGGTGCCGCAATCGTGGCCTGTTCCCAGGCGGGACTTGAGGTGGGGGAATATACCCCCATGCAAATCAAGCAAGCCGTTGTGGGTACGGGTGCGGCCGACAAGCGCCAGGTAATCTACATGGTGCGCAACGTGCTCGCACTCGATCACGACCCGAGGCCCGATCACTGTGCGGATGCGTTGGCCGCTGCGGTATGCCATGCAAACCTCATGCGCACGAAGGCCCTAACGCGCGATCATGCCGCCGTCCAAATGCTGGAGCAGGAAGAGGCACAGGCTCGGCTCGACAAGGCCGTCGCACGTCAGATTACGGCTGCGGCCACAGCGGCGCATACCGCACGAGGCGATCGCGACCGCAACGTAGCGCGTCACGTTCGGCAGAGTAGGAGGTCAACCTCATGATCGTATCCCTTACCGGCACGCTGCTCGAGGCGTCCCCGAGCTCGGTGGTCCTGGACGTAAATGGCGTAGGCTATGAGCTGGGCGTCTCTGCCACGACGGCGGCGTCGCTTCCCGAGGCGGGAACGGCAGGCGTGTTTTTGTTCACGCGCATGGTGGTGCGCGAGGGAGCGGTGGATCTGTATGGATTTGCAACGCGTGACGAAAGGCTGCTGTTCGACAAACTCACTGGCATTTCGAAGGTGGGTCCAAAGCTGGCTCTTTCGGTATTGTCTACGTTTACGCCTGCGGCATTGGCAACGATTGTGGTTTCTGAGGATGCGGCGGGGATGGCCCGTGTGCCTGGCGTGGGCAAAAAGACGGCATCGCGTCTGATCATGGAGCTTACGGATGTGTTTGCCAAGGACCCATCGCTGCTTGGTCTGGCGGGAGCGCAGGGTGTCACTCCCGTCGCCGCTGCGTCGGTGCCAAGCGCAACCTCCTCCATCGACGCCGATGTTACGGACGCTCTGCTGTCCATGGGCTTTACCTCCGCGGAGGCCGAGCTGGCGCTGGAGGGCCGCGAGGAGGCTGGTGCCGATTCGCTAGAACTCGCCTTGGCATATGCGCTCAAGCGCCTGGGAAAGAGAGGCTAGCATGTGGGAAGCGGATTCCGACGATCTCTTTGGCAGCGCCGGGTCGACGAGCGCCGGTGGAGGCTTGGGCAGGCAGGCGCCTACGGCGCGTAGCGTTACCGGTGAGCTTACGGGCGAAGACATAGACGTGGAACGCAGCTTGCGCCCGCAGTCCCTTGCCGAGTATTGCGGACAAGAGCGCGTGGTGGAAAACCTTCGCGTGCTCATCCAGGCGGCTCGTGCGCGCGGAGAGGCGCTCGACCACGTGATCTTCTCGGGACCTCCGGGATTGGGCAAAACCACGCTCGCCGGCATTGTTGCCAACGAGATGGGTGCCAAGCTGCGCACTACCTCAGGTCCTGCCATAGAGCGTACGGGCGACCTTGCGGCCATCCTCACCAACCTGGAGGAAGGAGACGTGCTGTTCGTGGACGAGATCCATCGTCTTAACCATCAGGTGGAAGAGGTGCTGTATCCCGCCATGGAAGACTTCTTCCTGGATATCGTTATTGGCAAGGGCCCGGCCGCGCGCTCCATCCGCTTGGATGTGCCGCATTTCACGCTGGTTGGTGCCACGACGCGCACGGGATTGCTCACGGGTCCTCTGCGCGACCGCTTTGGCATTTCGTATCGCCTGGACTACTACTCGGTGCGCGACCTCGCCACCATCGTGGAGCGTTCCGCGACGATTTTGGGCGTGCAGCTGGATCACGACGCCTCGGCCGAGATCGCCTCGCGGAGTCGCGGTACGCCACGCCTGGCAAATCGACTGCTCAAGCGCGTGCGCGACTATGCGCAGGTAAAGGCGGGTGGCCAGATTACGTGGGAGGTGGCTGCCGAGGCACTTTCGTTCTTCGAGATAGACGAGCTCGGCCTGGACTGGATGGACCTCAAGATCCTTAGGTCCCTTACGCAGACGTTCAGGGGACGCCCCGTGGGTCTCTCGACGATTGCAAGCGCCGTGGCAGAGGATCCCTCCACGCTCGAGGATGTGTATGAGCCGTACCTGCTCCAGCAAGGGCTTATCGTACGCACTCCCCAAGGTCGACAGGCAACCCTTGCCGCCTTTGAGCACCTTGGCGTCGCGCCTCCCGCCTAAGCATCAGCTATTGCGCCAAGCCCCAGGTTACGATTTCGAAATCGCAGCTTGGGGCCTGTCTTTTAAGCCTGAGCCGTTTGGCGTAAAAGTCGTTGCCGCTCATGTAGCGCCCCCGCGCCTGCGTCCGTCCCCACAAGTGGCGACTCACGGAGTGGGCGAGCGAAGCGAGCGCGGAGCCGCTTGCGGGGACGGGCGCAGGCGCGGGGAACGGGGGCGACGACGGCAAGCCCGTTATCCACCGATAATACCGTCGTAACCTGCTTGAATCATATAAATTCATGCTACATTGGTTCTATTGTTGGCAACTCTCGTTTGGAGGAAAGCATGAAGACAGGGTGCGTTGTTATCAAGGATTTCAAGAGGCCCGACCGCTAGCTCGTGAATCAGTTCAAAGACGTCGCCGTCGCCAACTTGGACGACGTCATGAACCGCATCTCGGCAGTCGACCCCGCCATCGTTCCCGTAAACAGCAGTCCTTTGTTGGGCACCGCTTTTACCGTTAAGGTCCCTGCGGGCGACAACCTCTTTTTCCATATTGCTATGGACCTTGCCAAGCCTGGCGACGTAATCGTAATCGACGCCGGTGGCGATACGCGTCGCTCGAGCTTTGGTGAGCTTATGGTTGGCTACTGCCGTCTGCGCGGCATCGCCGGCATCGTGGTGGACGGAGCCATCCGCGACGTAGACGCCATGCAGAAGCTCGACGACTTTAACGTATATGCCCGTGGCGTCACGCCCGACGGCCCCTATAAGAACGGTCCCGGCGAGATCAACACCCCCGTTTCCGTGGGCGGTCGTACCGTGTTCCCCGGCGACATCGTCCTTGGTGACGCGGACGGCGTCATCTTCGTGCGTCCCTCCGAGGCCCCCGCACTGCTCGAGGCCGTGCACACCATCGAGGCCAATGAGGCCAAGATCATCGCCACCATGGAAAAGGACGGCACCTACATCCGTCCATGGGTCGACAAGAAGGTCGAGGAGCTCGGCGTCGAGTTCTTGGACTATGCGGACTACACCGAGTAGGAGCGCCCATGTCTGTATACCTGAGCGAATACATCGACCCCACGTGCCGTGCCAAGCTCGAGGAGAAGTTTGAGGTCGTCGATAACTTCGATAAGCCCGAAGAGGTGGAGGCCATTGTCCTTCGCGTATTCCCCGTGGATGCCGAGCTCATGGACAAGCTCCCCAACCTCAAGATAATCTCCAAGCACGGCGTTGGCTGCAACACCATCGACCTCGATGCCGCCAAAGAGCGCGGAATCATTGTTACCAACACGCCTGGCGCAAACGCCAACTCCGTGGCAGAGCTCATCGTGGGCCTCATGCTGGACATTTGCCGCAACATAACCGTTGCCGACCGCAAGAGCCAGGCCGGCGAGTTTGCCTCCATCGCTCCCGCGGAGATGACGGGCATCGAGCTTACGGGCAAGACGCTTGGCCTCATTGGCGCAGGCAACATCGCACGCATCGTGGGCAAGATCCTGGTGGGCGGCTTTGACTGCAACGTCATTGCCTACGACCCGTACATGCCCGCCGAGGCCATGGAGAGCTTTGGCTACCAAAAGATCGAGACCGTGGACGAGGTCATCGAGCGCGCCGACATCGTAAACGTAAGCGTGCCGCTCACGCCCGAAACCGAGAACCTCATCTCCGGCGCGTCGTTTGACAGGTTCAAGCCCAGCGCGATTCTGGTTAACGCCGCGCGCGGCGGCATCGTAAACGAAGCCGACCTCTACGACGCGCTCAAGGCCGGCAAGCTGCGCGCCGCCGCCTGCGACGCCTTCGTAACCGAGCCGCCTACGGCCGCCAACACCAACCTCTACGAGCTGGATAACTTCATCGGTACGCCGCACATCGGCGCCGGCACCGAGGAGGCGCTCGTTCGCATGGGCGAGGAGTCCGTGGCCAACGTCATAACCGTGCTCGAGGGCGGCGAGCCTGCCCGGCGCGTGGTATAGCGCACCGCGTTCGAGCGTATGGACTTGGGGCCTGTCCTCTCGGTTGGATTCTTAACTGGGGGACGGGCCCTAAGTTTGGAAACGGCTGGCTGCACACTTGCGGTATGCTTTAGCTAATACGACTTTCGATGGGGGTGCTCATGGGTATTGCGCTTACGACCGTGGCCATACTTGCGGTTGTCGTGGTGGTGTTCGTTGGTGGCGGCATCATTTGGGGCATTGGCCATTCGGCAGGTTGGGGTAAGGGGAAAAAGAGCCTTCCCGAAAACAAGAGGCAGCCCTATGCCTATCTTGACGAAGACAAATCCAGCCGTGAGGCCATTGAGAGGATTGCTCGTGGCTATTTGGATGACGACGCGCTGCAAATGCGAGCTCGAGCCGTCCTTTCCACGTTCGAGAAGGCTGAGCTTCGGAGAAAGGGCATCTTCTCCATTATGGAGCAAGAGTTCGAAAGGGACTCCCTTACCTGGGATAAGTTCGCAGCGCCCGTTGACGTGGCGCTGGAGGGCATCCAGCGCAACGCAACGCAGATTGTCAACCATATGCAGGCGTTCGACTCGCAGGAATACCAGCGCATGGATCGCATAGAGCAGGCTGGCGGCTACAAGGAGAACAGCAACGAGGTGGCGCGCCTCAAGCTTATGAGGGAGACGCTGGGGGAAATGGACGCCCTTCAGAAGAAGAACGACCGACTTCTGGTTGAGCTCGAACGGCTGCAGGCCGAGCTCATGAAGCTCACGGGGTCAACCGACGACACAGACAACATCATCGAAGAGATCCAGCGCCTCTCCGAAGACGCGAAGTACTACTCGTAGCATACATAAGGGCACCCAAAATCGCACTTGCTGGCGAGGCACCCAGCAGTATTCGAGCACATCGACCCGAACAAACGGCAAAAACAGCTTTTCATTTTCCTTTTTTGCCGTTTGTTCGGGTTTCATTCTTCCAAAAACCGAACAAACGACGTTTTTCAAAGAAATATTACCCAAGATTTCCGTTTGTTCGGTTTTTTTGCCTTGGATGAGCTCTGCCGAGGCCCAAAAAACCGAACAAGTGGCATTTTCCGCATTTTAAGGTCCAAAAATTCCGCTTGTTCGGATTCTGCATTTCGTAAACCCGAACAAGCGGAAAAACACGTTGTATTTCGTCTCGTTTTTCCGCTTGTTCGGGTTTAGCGAGCTTCGAGAAGGCAGGCTTGGCGGCCAGCTCCTCAATTTGTTTGCGTGTGAGTACGGCTAAGCGAGTTCTGCGCGCAGGTCGTCTAGCAGTGGACCGCCCTCTCCGCGTCGCCAATACATCCAGCCGCTCTGGCCGTCGGCAGTGGCTCCCTGAGAGGTGAGGAACCGCTCGTACGCTTTGGTGGGGTCGTCGAACATCTCTCCGTTGGCGAGCATGATCTTGCCCGTGGAGGTTACGGTCGCCTTGCCGGGATGCAGCGGGCTTACGCTTACCAACGCATCGTCCATCTGCACCAATCCGGCGCGGAACAGCTCGTCAAAGGTAACTTTGTGCGTGGCGGCGGCACGGGCGGAAAGGCGATAGGCGACGCCCGTTCCCTCGGGAAGCTCGGGCTTGCGCCATACCTGCAGGGCGACCTGCACCAAACGTTCGGCGCGCTCCCGAATACGCGCTGGTGTCCAGTCACTTGCGGCAAGGACGTCGTTGGAGAGGGAGAGCGGCGACTCTGCGATGCGTGTTTGCTTTTGCTCGAAGCTACCCTCCTGCAGGTCGAAGGGATGTGGCGTGAGCGTGAGGTTCCCCAGATTGTTGACGCATTCCTCAAAGGCACGCTCGGCGTCGTCGCCAAGCGTTGCGCGCCAGGAGTCGTCTTCCAGCGCGCGTTGCGGCATAACGTGCTCGAGGGTCCACAGGTATTCCTCGAGCACTAACGCGTCGGTGGGCTCAAGACATTCGTCTATGCGTGCCAAGAGGTATAGGGCGTCAGACAAACTCGTGGCATCGCGGGTGGCAAGTGCGTGGGCAAACTCGGCGTCGCTCGGGAAGCGCTTTGGCGTGGCGTCCTCGTTAAGGAGCATCGACAAAAACGCCTCCACGACGTTACCCTCTTCGCTGCGTACGGCATCCACACGCGCGATGAGCGACGAGAAGAACGGCGCGAGCACACTGGTTGCGCAGTCGCACACGCGCCGACGGAAGAGGTAGCTCTCCACCGCCTCGAGCATGCGCAAGAAGTCGTCCCTTCCGAACTCGTTGTGCTCGTATCCGTCGTAAAGCGAGATGAGCAGAGGATTTGCCACCGTTGCGTTTAGCTGCGCGATGCGAGCAAACGTCTGGGCAAGCTCCGTGTCGCCCACCATTCCACGCGTGACGGCGGCATAGTAGCGCGCAAAGCGCTTGAGCTTTAGAGAGAGGTTCTTCATGCGGTCGTTCTGGTTGAACCCCCCAAACAATACGTATCGCTTGAAGGCCTGGTACACATCCACCTTCGCCATGGACGTAGGCGCGTGCACCACGGTTAGGTAGCTGCGAATGAAGTCGTCGAACGCCTCGTCGAAGCCTATGGTGTCGGTACTCAGAATCTGCTCGATGGGAGCCCAATAGATGCGATAGAGCTCCTGTTGCTCGCCCATCGGGTAGCTCATGAGCACGAAGTTGCGCACGAGGTCTGCGTTGGTGAGGTCCTTGCCCGTGGCGTTCATTGACTCAAAGATTACCTGTGGCTCGTCCACGCCCTGGGCAAGCGATATGGCCACGACCTCCAAGCGTTGCATTCCACGCCATACCAGATTCACGTCGTCGAGCGCCTTAATGCGCCTTTGGAAGAACGCGAGGTTCGCGGCAAGTGCCGAGGTGGGATCGAGCTGGGGATCGGAACCCGCGCATATGGCGTCGATCAGGTGCCTATAGGCATCGCGGTCGCCCTTGGAGAGCGTGAGCTTGTAGTAGTCGTCGCCGCTTCGATAGTGGTTGGTAAGGTAACCGCTGGTAAGGATCTCCTCCGCAGAGAAGGCCAGCGATTCGTCGGCATGCGTGCGCGCGTGGCCGACGAGCGCCGCCAGCAGCAAGGTTATGGTGGTTATGCGCTGCTGACCGTCTATGAGCAGCAAGGGTGCCACGCCGGCAGGGGAGAGTTGGCCGTCCTGTATGGTAACGATCGAGCCCGTGAAGTGCAGGCCCTGGGACTTACGTCCCGTTGCCAGGATGTCGTCCCACAACTGAGCGCATTGCTCCGCCCCCCACGAGTAGGGGCGCTGATACACCGGCACCACGAATCGTGTGTTCATCTCGGCTATGAGACCTAAGATCTTACGGGAGCTTGCGTCCATGGGGACTCCGATCTACGTGTGGGCCGTTTGTGCATCAGCAAAAGAATACCGCAACTCCGTTCACGTGGTCACGACCCCGCGCCCCCGCCGTCCCGCAAGCGGCGACTCACGAAGTGAGCGAGCG
>JAFWKQ010000071.1 GCA_017545665.1 Atopobiaceae bacterium | reverse complement strand
GGGGTCGTGCGGCGGTGCCTGCGTCTGGCCCGCAAGCGGCGACTCGCAAGGTGAGCGAGCGGAGCGAGCGCGGGGCCGCATGCGGGACGGCGGGGGCGCGAGGCATGAATGGTTCACGTAAACCGTTAGTTAAGGCTTGCGTCTCCTCAGTGGACGCCCGTTTGCAGATGGCGTAGTATGTCAGAACTTATTGGACCCAAAGCTAGGGGGAATAATGAAGCTTAAGAACGTTGGAGCGCTCTTCACGGGTGCGCTGCTTGCAGCCTCTCTTGTCGCATGTGGTGGATCCCAGAACTCGCAGAGCACGGGATCGTCGAGCGATTCGTCAAATGGCGCAGCCAAGACGTACACCATTGCCACCGATACAGCCTTTGCTCCGTTTGAGTTTGCCGATGCGACCAATACCTATAAGGGCATTGACGTGGACATCCTGGCTGCCATTGCAAAGGACCAGGGCTTTGAGTACACGCTCAACCCCGTTGGCTTCGATGCGGCCCTGCAGAACGTGCAGGCTGGTCAGGCCGATGGCGTAATCGCGGGTATGAGCATCACCGATCAGCGCAAGCAGACGTTTGACTTCTCCGATCCTTACTACGATTCCACCGTGTGCTGCGCGGTGGCCGCAAACAGCGACGTCAAGTCGCTCGACGACCTCAAGGGCAAGAACGTGGCCGTAAAGAACGGCACGCAGAGCCAGGCGTGGGCCGAGAGCATCAAGGCGCAGTACGGCTTCAACCCCACCACCTTCGACTCCTCCGACATGATGTACAACGACGTCGAGGCGGGCAACTCCGTCGCGTGCTTTGAGGACACCCCCGTTATGAGCTATGCCATTAGCCAGTACGAGGAGACCAGTGGCAAAGAGGGCAAGAACTTCAAGATCGTCGCCGAGGTCGAGGCCGACAGCGAGTTTGCCACTCCCTATGGCTTTGCCGTAAACAAGGGCGCCAACGCCGAGCTTCTGAAGAAGTTCAACGACGGCCTGGCCAACATCAAGAAGGACGGCACGTACGACAAGATCGTGAGCACCTACGTTAAGGCAGCGAAGTAACACAGGGTTTTATTAGCGCCTATTACCAAGGCTCCTGCTTGCAGGGGCCTTTTTCTTTGCCCGTGGGTTACAAAATCCCAGCGCTACGGATGAATGCGCTAATATTTGCCCTTACGATACGAGCAAAGGATGCGTATGGATTTCTTCGAGCTTCTTAAAGAGTCATTACCCATGCTTACGCAGGGTTTGGTACTCACCCTCCAGCTGGCCTTTATATCGCTGGCCTTCGCCATGGTAATAGGCATCGTTGCCTCGCTTATGGGCATGTCAAAAAACCCTGTGCTCAGGGCCATCAACCGCGTGTTCGTCGCCATTATTCGAGGCACGCCGCTGCTGGTACAGGGCTTCTTCATCTACTTCGGCATAACGGGGCTCCTGGGCATTCGCATCTCTGCGTTTGCTGCAGGTACCATTGCGCTTTCGCTCAACGCCGGCGGCTATCTTTCCGAGATCTTCCGCGGCGGCATACAGGCGGTCGACCCCGGTCAGCGAGAGGCGGCGCGTTCGCTGGGCTTGTCTGCCCGCCAGACCACGTGGCGCATCATCATTCCGCAGGCCATTCGCATTTGTATTCCCTCCGTCGTCAACCAGTGGTGCATAACCATCAAGGACACGTCCATCATCTCGGTTATTGGCTTGGCTGAGCTTACCAAGATGGGACAGACCATCATCGCGCGCACCTACAGGTCGTTCGAGGTGTGGATTATGGTTGGCATCATGTACTTTATCGTGATCTGGCTGCTTACACTACTCGCACGTTTCGTAGAAAAGAAGGTGTCCCTCGATGACTAGCACTGGTGCCGTTAAGGTCGAAATACGCGGTTTGCATAAGTCCTTTGGCAAAAACGAGGTGTTGCGGGGCATCGATTGCGATATTCACACCGGTGAGGTCGTGTGCGTAATTGGCCCCTCGGGTTCGGGAAAGTCCACCTTCCTTCGTTGCATCAACTGCTTGGAGGAGCCGAGTGCAGGTACCGTTCGCGTGGACGGTAACCTCATGGACGAGAACGCGAAGAACATCGACGAGCTTCGCGAGGACGTGGGAATGGTGTTCCAGCACTTCAACCTGTTCCCGCACCTCTCCGTTATGGAGAACCTCACCATTGCGCCCACGCTGCGCAAGAAGATGAGCGAGGATGAGGCCAAGCAGGTGGGCATGGAGTTGCTCGGCCGCGTTGGCCTGGCCGACAAGGCCGACGCGAAGCCCAACAGCCTAAGTGGCGGACAAAAGCAACGCGTGGCCATTGCGCGTGCGTTGGCCATGAAACCGGGTCTCATGCTCTTTGACGAGCCCACGAGCGCCCTGGATCCCGAGATGGTAGGCGAGGTGCTGGACGTTATGCGCTCGCTTGCCAAGGAGGGCATGACCATGGTTATAGTTACGCACGAGATGGGATTCGCGCGCCAGGTGTCCGACCGCGTGCTGTTCATTGACCAGGGAGTCATTGCCGAGGAGGGCACGCCCGCCGAGGTCTTCGACCATCCGCAGAACGAGCGAACCAAGAGCTTCCTCGCAAAGGTGCTTGAGGCATAGCCGGCAAAGTGGGAAAAGGGGACAGTCCCCTTTGTACCCAAAGACAAAAGCGGGCCAAAGGGGACTGCCCCTTTGGCCCGCTTTGAGCGCATGGAGCCTCTCCTGCTATTCCGTAAAGTACGCCACGCCGCCCTCGATAAGAGGCTGGAAGGTGTTTCCAGGTACGTTTTGATACAGTCCCTCGGCAGAGCGCTCGGTGTGGCCCATCTTGCCCAGCACGCGGCCGTCCGGGCTGGTAATGCCCTCTATGGCAAGGACCGAGCCGTTGGGGTTAACGTCCCAGTCCATGCTGGGCACACCATTCTCGTCCACGTACTGCGTGGCAATCTGGCCACGCTCGGTAAGCTGATTGAGCAACTCCTCTGTGGCCACGAAGCGTCCCTCTCCGTGGCTGATCGCAATGTTGTGGATGTCACCAACCTCGCACTTGGACAGCCAGGGCGAAAGGTCTGAGGCCACGCGCGTGCGCACAAGGCGACTCTGGTGGCGGCCCACGGTGTTAAAGGTGAGCGTGGGACAGGCATTCGTCATGGGCACAATGTCGCCAAAGGGTACGAGACCCAACTTCACGAGCGCCTGGAACCCATTGCAGATTCCCAGCATCAGGCCATCGCGCTCGTTGAGGAGGCGTCGGACCGCCTCGGTTACCTGCGGCGCCCTAAAGAACGCGGTGATGAACTTGGCCGAGCCATCGGGTTCGTCGCCACCGCTAAAGCCGCCGGGAATCATGACGATCTGTGCCTGGTCGATTTGGCGCACGAGCTCGTTGGTGCTTTGCACGACCGCTTGAGGCGTGAGGTTGTTGATAACGAACGTGGAAACCTCTGCGCCGGCGCGACGGAAGGCGCGCGCCGAGTCGTACTCGCAGTTGTTGCCCGGGAATACCGGAATGACCACATGCGGTTTAGCCAGCTTGACGGCCGGAGCGGCAGGCTGCACGCCCTTGTCGGCGGCCTTCCAGCTAAGCTGCGTGACGGGCTCTCCCGTCTGACGGTAGGGGAACACCGGCTCCAGACGCGCCTCCCACGCCTCCTGCTCGGCCGCGAGATCGATGGTCTCGCCACCAGCGACGAGCTCGTAGCGATCGGTGGTGGTTCCCACGTGCGCTATGCTCACCAAATCGGTACTGGAAGGAACAAAGGTGCAGTCGCTTACCTCCACAACAAAGCTGCCGTAGGCGGGCACGAAGAGCTGCTCGGCATCGAGGCCCCACAGGTCGGCGCCCAAATGGTTGCCGACGCACATCTTGAACAACGCCTCCGCCGCGCAGCCATAGCCAGGGGTGGACACGGCCAGCGCGTCTCCGTCGCCAATGAGGCGTTCCACCATGTCGAACGCAGACAAGAGCGAGGAGGGCTCAGGCGTGATCCCGTCTTCCTGATAGCGCGGCCGTATGAGTACGATCTTGCTGCCTGCCCTCTTGAACTCGGGCGACGTCACGCGCTCGAGCGAGCCCACGGCGGTGGCGAAGCTCACCAGGGTGGGCGGTACGTCCAGGTCCTCGAAGCTGCCGCTCATGGAGTCCTTGCCGCCAATCGAGCCAATGCCGAGGTCGAGCTGCGCCATGAGCGCTCCCAGTACCGCCGCGCACGGCTTACCCCAGCGCTCGGGCTCATCGCGCAGACGTTCGAAGTACTCCTGGAAGGTGAGATAGGCATCCTCATGCCGCAGGCCGCAGGCAACCAGTCGCGCCACGGACTCAACGACGGCAATGTAGGAGCCCGTGAATTGGTTTGCGCTCGTGAGATAGGGATTGTAGCCCCAGGCCATGCCGCTTACGGTGGTCGTCTCGCCGTCCACCGGCATCTTGGCAACCATACCCATGGCGGGCGTGAGCTGCGTTCGTCCGCCAAATGGCATAAGTGCGCTGGCAGCGCCAATGGTGGAGTCAAAGCGCTCCGCGAGTCCCTTGTTGGACGCTACGTTGAGGTCGCAGAGCACGGAACGCAGACGCTCGGCCATGGTTTCGCCTTCCCAGGTGGGTGTCCACGGTTCGGCGGAGCGCACATGCACGCTCTGATGCTTGGGTGCGCCGTTTGAGTTGAGGAACTCACGGCTTATGTCCACGATCGTGCTCTGGTTCCAAGTCATGCGAAGGCGTGGCTCGGCCGTTACGGTTGCGACTGCCGTGGCTTCGAGGTTCTCTTCGTGAGCGTAGCCAAAGAACTCGCCCACGTCCTCGGGCGCCAGCGCCACGGCCATGCGCTCCTGACTCTCGGAGATGGCCAGCTCGGTGCCGTCGAGTCCCTCGTACTTTTTGGGAACGAGATCGAGGTTTATGGAAAGACCATCGGCTAGCTCGCCAATGGCAACGCTCACGCCGCCGGCGCCAAAGTCGTTGCAGCGCTTAATGAGGCGGCACGCATCCTCGCGTCGGAACAGTCGTTGCAGCTTGCGCTCGATGGGCGCGTTGCCCTTTTGCACCTCGGCCCCACAGGTGGTAAGGCTGCTTTGCTTGTGCGCCTTGGAACTGCCGGTGGCACCTCCAATGCCGTCGCGGCCGGTTCGTCCGCCCAAGAGCACGATCACGTCCCCAGGTGCGGGGCACTCGCGACGCACGTGGCTTGCGGGCGTGGCGCCCACCACGGCACCGATCTCCATTCGCTTAGCCACGTATCCGGGGTGGTAAAGCTCGCTCACCTGGCCGGTTGCAAGGCCAATCTGGTTTCCGTAGCTGGAATATCCCGCTGCGGCGGTGCGTACGAGCTTGCGCTGCGGCAGTTTGCCGGGCATGGTTTCGCTCACCGGCACGGTGGGGTCCGCCGCGCCGGTTACGCGCATGGCCTGATACACGTAGCTGCGGCCGGAAAGCGGGTCACGGATGGCCCCGCCTATGCAGGTTGCCGCCCCGCCAAACGGCTCGATCTCGGTGGGGTGGTTGTGCGTCTCGTTCTTGAACAGGAACAGCCAGTCCTGGTCCTCGCCGTCCACGTCCACCTTTACCTTAACGGTGCAGGCGTTTATCTCCTCGGACTCGTCCAGACCGGTGAGCTTGCCGGTGTGAACGAGGTACTTGGCGCCAATGGTGCCCATATCCATAAGGCAGATGGGGCGCTCGTCGCGACCGAGCTCGTGGCGAACGGCAAGGTAGCGATCGAAGGCGGCTTGCACCACGGCATCGTCGATTACCACGTCGTCGAGGACGGTGCCAAAGGTGGTGTGCCTGCAGTGATCGGACCAATAGGTGTCGATCATCTTGATCTCGGTAATGGTGGGGTCACGCTTCTCGCCCTTAAAGTAGTCCTGGCAAAACGCGATGTCGGCCAAGTCCATGGCAAGGCCGCGCTCCTCTATGAATGCCGCGAGCCTCTTCTTGCTCAGGCGACGAAAGCCCTCGAGCACTTCGACTTCGGTGGGCGCAGTGAGCTCGAGCTCGAGTGTTGTGCGCTCGTCGAGCGAGGACTCGTGGGCCTCGACGGGGTTGATGACGTAGCTCTTAACGGCTTCGAGGCCGGCTTTGCTCACGCGGCCTTCGAGCACATAGACCTTGGCGCTTGCCACCAGGGGGCGATTGCCTTGGCTGATGAGCTGGATGCATTCGCTTGCGCTGGCAGCACGCTGATCAAACTGGCCAGGGAGAAACTCAACGGCAAACACCTTGGCCGATTTGGCAAAGGTGGGCAGCTCGAAGAAGACGTTGTCCGACTGCGGCTCGCTGAATACGGTGGGAACGCACTGCTCGAACAGCTCCTCGGAGATTCCCTCCACATCGTAGCGATTTATTACGCGAACGTCTTTGAGTCCCTTGACTCCCAGGGTGTGACGCAGCTCGTGACTGAGCTCGCGTGCCTCGATATCAAATCCGGGTTTCTTCTCGACATAGACGCGAGAGACCATACAAACCTACCCTTCGTTGGTAAAAACGACGAAACCATGATACACAACAGGCTTGCTGACCACGAAAAAAGTGGGTGACGAAAACATGAGTCCCAGCAGCTTGTCAAAACTACAAGAAGATTGACGTCGTGTTGCTATCCAATGCGGATAAGCGCCGCCACATAGGCCGCCGCAAGCAGGATGGAAAGCCAATCGACGCCGCGCATGCGCAGGGGATGCCAATGGCTGCGGCTCGCTCCTCCCACATAGCAGCGCGCGTCCAGCGCCCGCGAGAGGTCGTTGGCGTGGTTGAGCGAGCTTGCCAGCAGCGACACCAATATGGGTGCCACCGCACGCACGCGCTTGATGGGAGATCCTTCACCCAAGGCGCCTCCGCGTGCCTTCTGCGCATCCACTACGGCCTTGGCCTCATCGGCCAGTGTGGGTATGAAGCGCAGCATGAGTGAGAAGACCATGGCCAGCTCGTGTCCCGGCAAGCCGATTCTCGAGAGCGGCGACAGCATGGCGTCAAAGGCGTCGGTGAGCCGTGAGGGCGTGGTGGTGAGCAGAATGAGCACGCCAGCGATGACGCCAATTACCAAGCGCAGGCTGTATATGAATGCGGCACGCACTCCGTCGGTGGTAATGCGAAGGATTCCCGCCGCAAAGACCACGTCTCCGGTGGTCGTTACGAATAGGTTGAAGAGACCCAGCAGAAGGAGTACGAACACCACGGGCTTTATCGAATCGATTAGCTTGATTGCGGGAACGCGCGCAAGGATCGCGATGGCAACAACAAACGCAAAGCCCAGTGCGAGCTGGGGAATCGTGTGTATGAAGAACACCGACACTATGACCGCGAGGGCAGATACGACCTTGGCCCGAGGGTCCATGCGGTGAATGGGGGAATCTGCGGCAAAGTACTGGCCGAGCGAGAGCTTAATTGCCATGCTGGCTCACCTCCGCCTGTGTGAGGGGCTGCTTCGTGAGCGGCGCAAGGGAGGCAACGAGCTCGTCAAGCGAGAGGGGAGAGGACTCGAGTCCCAGGCGCAAAGCCCACTCAAGCGAGGTGGGCAGACCAAGCCCGGCTTGCGTGAGCTCTTGTTCGTGTGCGGGACAAAACACCTCGCGGGGCGAGCCCATGAGCATAAGTCGAGCCTGGTTCAACACGATTACCTTATCGGCCAGGGAAGCATCGTCCATGGAATGGGTTACCTCTATGGTCGTGACGCCGTGGTTGCCTATGTCGGCCAAAATATTGCGGAGTTCGTTGCGGCCGCGTGGGTCGAGGCCGGCCGTTGGCTCGTCCAGCACGATGATGCCCGGCTCCATGGCAAGGATTCCGGCAATCGCGCAAAGCCGCTGCTGGCCACCGGAAAGGTCGAAGGGCGACGCATCGTCGTAGCCAACAAGGCCAACGAGCTCAAGTGCGTGATTGCAGCGCCGTGTTACCTCGTCCTTGGGAAGGCCAAGGTTCGTGGGGCCAAACGCCACGTCCTCGGCCACCGTGTTGGCGAAGAGCTGCCTTTCGGGATGCTGCATTACGTATCCCACGGTGCCGTGGAGACGTCGCCTGTCCCGCTTGCGCTGCGTGGAGATGCCGTTGACGGTTATGGTGCCAGAATCCGGCTTCTCCAGTGCGCATAGCATGCGCAAAAGCGTCGACTTGCCCGAACCCGTTTGCCCCACGATGGCAACGGAAGAACCGGGCTCCACCGCAAAGCTCACGTCGTCAAGCGCCTTTCGCTCGTTGCCATAGGAGTACGACGCATGCTCCACCAAGACGGCGGGGTTCGAGGGCGTGCGTGTGGATGCGTCATTGGAAGGCTCTAAGACGCCCGTGCCCTTGTCTTCCTTGGACAAGCGCCTGAGGTCGTCCAGGAGCGCCTCCTCATCGCACGTCCAGGGGAGGCCGAGCCTCGTGGAAAGACGTGCCACAAAAGGCTCCTCCAGACCAAGGCCTTGCAGCTCCTCACCATGGGAGAAGACCTCTTCCGGCGGTCCGTCTAAAGCCACGTGCCCACGGTCGAGCACCACCACACGATCGGCGAGCAAGGCCTCTTCCATAAAGTGGGTAATGTGCACGATCGTCGTGCCGCCTGCGGCCAAGCGGTCCATCACGCGCATTATGGCGTTGCGCCCGCGCACGTCGAGCAACGATCCCGGCTCGTCGAAGACAATCACCTTGGGCTCCATGGCAAGCGCGCCGGCAATGGCTACGCGCTGCTTTTGCCCGCCCGAAAGCCGCGTGGGGTCCGCCTTGGCATAGTCGCTCATGGCAACGCGCCGCAGCTCGCGCTCGACGCGCTGGGTAATTTGGTCTGGCGCGACTCTGAGGTTCTCGGGGCCAAAGGCGACGTCTTCCTCCACGATGGTGGTAACGATCTGGTCGTCGGGATTTTGGAACACGAGGCCTAGGCCCCTGCGCGCGCGAGTGTACGCATCGAAGTCTACGGGGCTCTGGCGGCTGGAATCAAACACGTCCTCGCCCACGAGCGTCACCGTGCCTTCGTCGGGTGCGAGGAGTCCGCACAGCACCGACGCGAGCGTGGACTTTCCCGATCCGTTAGCGCCAAGGACGCAGAGGTGTTCGCCTTTCGAGATGCTCAGGCATACGTCGTCGAGCGCCTGTGTGCCACTTTCGTAGTACAGGGTCACATGCGAAAGACATGCGATCTGGCTTGCTGTGTGCATGTGGTGCGTCTCCTACCCACTCGATTGGATGGCCGGGGCGCCCCTCGCGGCTCCCTGGCCATCACCTTAGTTGCCGAGCGCTTTGGTAACGGGCTTGTATATGAGAGCGGTGACGACGCAGTTGATTGCGATCTTGGCCACGTTAAAGGGAAGCAGCGCGGGTACGATCATCTGTATGACGGCCTCCGTGCTCGTTCCCATGAAGATGGGGGTTATTACGAGGTTGGCAAGGATGCAGCAGGCCAGGCATACCACGGCTCCTACGCACATGCCAATGAGGGCCCCCTTGAACGTGGTGTTGCGCTTGTAGATGAGCGACGCGGGAAGCACCAGCGAAAGCGTTGCGATAATGGCCATTATCATGCCGTATATGCCGCTGGACGTGGCGATGTGCGGGAGATAGGAGATGGTGCTCACGGCAACGCCCGTTGCGGGGCCAAAGGCAAAGCCGGCAATGAGGGCGATGATGGCCGAGGGGTCATACTTGAGGAACGGAACACCCGGGAGGATGGGGAATTCCAAAAAGAGCGTGCATATGGCGGCAACCGCACAAAACAGCGCGGTAACTGCAATGCGCTTGGTGCTCCACCCGGAACCTTGCGCAGTGGTGGAATGCGAGTCGTGACGCGTGCTCGACGAGCTTGGATTGGTAGCCATGGCGGCCTCCGTTTCTCTCATCCGGACTCTTACCGTTGGCCTTGGGTTCTAACCAAGTCAGCCGCTCTTTTCCTTGCGGCGCGCGGGCTCGAGCGCACGCATGCGCCCATCACCGCCAGTGGGGAATTGCACCCCGCCCCGAAACTATTGTGTGTGCAGCATAGCACAACACGCTCAATGTTGGGGTGGTACAAAGGGGACAGTCCCCTTTGTACCCAATACGCAGAAGCGGGCCAAAGGGGACAGTCCCTTTTGTACCCATTAGTCCAACGCAGCCTTGCCGGTGTTGTTTGTTCCATCGCCAGAAGAGGAGGGGAGCGCTATGAGGAAGATGGTGAGTACCATAAGCGCCAGTCCCGCCCAGTCCGCCCATACGAAGGAGGTGCCCAGCCACAGGGCGCTTATTACCGTGGCACTCACGGGCTCGGCAGCTCCCAGCATGTTGCCGGCCACGGGTCCCACAATGGAGATGCCGTGCAGGAACAGGCCGTAGGCGCCAAAGGTCCCCACAAGAACCGCCACGGCCAACACGACATAGCCCGTCGCGTCGAGCGACAGGAGCTGTGGCAGGTCGCGGGCGCCGGTGCCGGTAATCAGGCATACGACCGCGCCCGTGAGCCCTCCAAAGAGCATGCCCATTCCCGTAACGGCAAAGCTTCCCCAACGCTCGAAGAGTGGCTTGGGGTACATGGTGTAAAACGTGGCCGCGGCAGCGGTGGCCAGGCCAAACGCGAGGCCAAGCGGGGGGAGCTTGAGCTCCTGCGGGTTGGCGTGCGTGGCAATAAGAAACGTCGCCGCGAGCGCGCACAAAAGCGCGCACATCTCGAGCCCGCGAGGCCGGCGTCTCATAACAATGCAGGTGACGCCCAGCACCATAACGATGTTGAGGCTCTGCAGAACGGTTGCGGTTCCGGCGTTGGTGTAAAGAATCGTAGTCGCATAGAGGGCGGAGTTAAGGAACAGGCCGCATGAGCCAAATATGAGCAGACGCCGCAGCGTGCCCTTGTCGGAGAGCATGTCCTTGAGCTGGTCTTTGTTTCGTACCAGAAGAACGATTAGGAAAACCAAGCCTGCGCCCAGCTCGCGTATGGTGGTAACCGTCAATGAGCTCAAGGATGATGAGGCAAACAGAAACTGCACGCAGGTACCCGAGAACCCCCACGCAACCGCTCCCAAAAGCGTGGACAAGATGCCCACTGCCATGCGACCGTTTAGGCGTGCTGTTTGCATATTGGGACGATGCGGCTTCATTGGCATAACCATCCCCTCTTCCGGCCTTGTTCAGAAGATCGTAATGGGGTGCGGATGATGCCGTTTGCGTGCGTGTTCATGGTGCTCCTTTCGTGCGCGCCCCATTGTACTCCGCAGACCATAAGCCAAGTGCAGCGTTGCGTTACAAAGTGTTGTGCAAACAATCGAGTAGTTCGGTGGCTTCCCTGAGCCCCACCTGTCCTGGAGCTGACGGTCTGCCGAGGGCACAAAACGTGAGCGCGCTGCCACACGCCTCACCCGCAAGGCGCGAAAGTTTGCCATACTCTCCCATAGCCATGGTTACGAGGGGTTGCCGCAGCGTATCGTGTGCTTGTGCGGACGCCTCCATAAGACGCATGCAGTCGGCTGCGCTGTGGGCCATTACGGCAAGCTTGGGCAAGTCGGCGCCGAGGTCAGCCATGCGGGTGAGTTGGTTAACCATGTTTTCCACGCCGGGCGTTCCTGCAAAGTCGTGGTTCGAGACAATCGTCGGCGTCTGCTTTGCATGCGCTTCGCGAATCAAGGTCTCTGCGATATGAGCGCCCACGCACGCCTCTATGTCCACTAGGTCTGCCGCCTCGTGTTGGATAGTTGCACTCACAAGTCCGCGATAGTCTTCGGCGGAGATAGCGCTCTGGCCTCCCTGCGGTGCACTGCGAAAGGTAAAGACCAGCGGGGTGTGCGGCAACAAGGCTCTTAGCCGACGTCCAACATGCGCCACGGTTGCGCAGTCGTGGCAATCCCCAAAAAAGTCGGCGCGCCATTCCACGCAGTCGGCACCAGCGGCAACTGCGCGCTCGGCCGTGCGCAGGAGCGCGTCCTCGCTTGCATCCATAAGCGACACGATGGTCTTGGGGCGCCCCTCGCCAATGCGAACGCCCTTTACGTCTATGGTCGTCATCAGACCCTTCCTCAAAAGACGGCAGAATACATCGGAAACTGCTCGCGCCCCCGCGGACGCGCGGCTCGCAAGCGGCGACTCACGAAGCGAGTGAGCGAAGCGAGCGCGGAGTCGCATGCGAAACGGCGCGGCCGCGGGGGCGCGAGCAGTAATACTCGTCGGTACCGATAATACCTTACCAAGGGGCGCACCGCCCATTTGTCTTGGGGAAGTACTATTATCGAAGTGGAACATGAGTTACTGCCCACGCTCCCTCACCCATGCTGGCCCGTATGCGGCGACTCACGAAGTGAGCGAGCGAAGCGAGCGCGGAGCCGCTGGCGGGTCGGCATGGGTGAGGGAGCGTGGGCAGTAACGAGCACGATGGCTGTGTGTCCGATAAGACGCTTCGTCTTTTGCGGATGCGCGGGGAAAGGGCTGGTGAGTGAGGTATGGCGCGGAGCAAGTTGGTGCGCGACACTACGCGCGAGGAGCGCATTCAAATCGTACAGGAAGCGCTCGCGTGGGGAGACGACTGCGACGGCACGTCGAGCCAGACGAGAGGCGTGGACGCCATGTACGAGCCATACATAGAGGGAAGGATGGAGCTTGCGGAGTGCAACCGCCTGAGCGCGGCCACCACCTACGTACAAAGCGATCGCAATCGCCCAAGCACGGGTTCGTGCATCATGGGTCGCTAGGCCGCGGCGGGATGCGACCCCTTCAAGAGGCGAACGGTGCGCCTTTTGAGGTGTGAGAGGTACCGCTTGCCTTTGCACGGCGGCGTGTTGCCAATCAAATCGTGCGACCTGTTGCATGAGACCCGAACAAATGGCAAAAAACCGCGAAATGCACCTGATTTTTTCCGTTTGTTCGGATTCTGTCTTGCCGAAACCCGAACAAACGGAATTTTAGGATGAAAGCTTATCTATTTTTCCGTTTGTTCAGGTTTTGGCTCCCACAGCCGCTTTCTCTACAGCCCCCAAAACCGAACAAACGGAATTTTTCGCTACTATTCGTCACGAAAAGTCGTTTGTTCGGTTTTCATAGAAAGCAAAACCGAACAAACGACAGATTTCGTTAGAAAAGTACCCAAAATTCCACTTGTTCGGTCAAAGGGTTCGCGCATCCCCACTCTATGAGTCAAAGACCCCTTATTAGCTTTTTTGGAACGCAGGGAGACGTTGACAGAGCACAGTTTCTCTCAAACTGGTAACTTGAGTGTAACAACGAATATGTAGGGGGAGGCACCAGACCATGGCAGTCTTCGTAACCGGCGACATACACGGATGGCTCGACATCGGCAAGCTTACGCCAGATCGTTGGCCGGCGGGAACCAAGCTCAGGCACAGCGATTTCCTAGTTATATGCGGCGACTTTGGGCTGGTGTGGAACAACCCCATCACCTTGGAGGAGAAGTTCTTCATCGATTGGCTGGACAATCGCCCGTGGACGACGCTGTTCGTAGACGGCAACCACGAGAACTACGACCTGCTGGACACCTTTCCCACCAAGGTCTGGCATGGGGGAAAGGTCGCGGTCCTTCCGGGGACGAAGAACGTCATTCACCTCTTGCGTGGGCAAGTGTATGAGATGGGCAGGTTCGGTCGCTGGTTTTGCATGGGGGGCGCACCGTCTCACGACATCAAGAGCCGGAAGCAGGGCATAAGCTGGTGGCCTCGGGAGGTGCCCAGCCAGCAGGAGTACGACGAGGGATGGGCCAATCTCGAGCGGGTGAGCTTTAGCGTTGACTATGTGTTTTCGCATGACGTGCCGCGCTGCCTGCGTCGCTTTGCCATGGCCCGGCATTATGACGCAAGCCGCGAGCAGGACGATTCGTTGAGCGCCTACTTGCAAAGGGTGGAGGAGCACCTAGACAAGAAGCGCCTTAAGATGTGGTATGCCGGGCATTACCACGACGACATCATGATACGCGACCGACATCATTGCGTGCTGTACAACCAGGTGGTCCCCCTCGGCGAGCTTCCCGACGGCAAGGTGCATCGCCATATGCCGTATTGCCAGGAGTCCTGGATCGGCATCGAGGGGGTGGGGAAGCATTATCGCGAGTGGATACTCTCGCGTCGCATCGATGGCTGCACCATTACGTGGACCGACAACGAGCACATAAGCCTTGCGACTGCCTCCATGTTTGGCAAAGTCACCTTCTTCCCTCAGCATAAGGCCCCCGAGGTCGTCGAGATGCGCATCGTGCGCAAGATCGATGGGGCGCCCATGTTTAGGGTCCGCTTTGAGCTCAACGACGAGCTGCGCGCCCAGGAGCTCTTCCTAGAGATGGCCGCCACGCTTGAGCACACGGATACGCGCCGGCCAACGCGGGTGTTGCTGTGCTGCACGGCAGGGGTGACGTCCGTTATGTACCAGCGCAAGCTCAACGCGCTGGCGGAGTCGCTCTCGTTGCACTACGACTTTACGGCAATGCCCCTGGACGCCGCGATTGCCGCAGGCGACAGCTACGATGTGGTTATGGTCGCTCCGCAGCTCGGATACAGGCGCAAGGATGCCCAGGAGGCGTATCCCAACGCAATGGTGATCGAGATCCCGGGCGAGATCTTCCAGAGGTTTGACGTGGATGCCACGTTGCACATGCTCCTCGACGCCTTGGATGAGGGAATAGAGCAGGCGCCGGTTGGTACGGAGATAAAGGTCGTGCGTCCAATAGACGATACGAAGGACGTCTTGGTCGTCTCGGTCTTGCATCGTGCCGACACGTCCGCCATCGCGTACAGGGTGTTTGCCAACAAGGGCGTGGCGGTGGACGGCATGGTGTACAAGAAGCACGTGAACCTTCGCGACGTTGAGGACGTGCTTGCCACAATAAAGGTGGATGGCATCGACGTGGGCTCCCTTGATGCCGTGGGCATTACCATGCCGGGCGTCATCAATCGCGAGTCGGTTTCCATGCCGGCTTCCGACATTCGCGATTACGACTTGGGAAGGTCGCTCAAGAAGAAGTACGGTATTGAGGTTTACGTGGACAACGACGCCAATGCGGCGGCCATGGGGTGCTATATGAGCCAAACCGACTTCGACTCGGTGGTGTTCCACATTCAGCAGACGGGAATGATTCCCTGCGGCGAGGGCGTGGTATCGGATGGTGCGCTGGTTAAGGGCAGGTCCAACTTTGCCGGGGAGCTTGAACCCATTGCCTGGCTTATGGGCTTCTCGGGCGACCCCTACGAGATGGTATGGACCTACGAAGGCATGACCGAGATCGTTGCCAACTACCTCGCGGCGAGCATCTGCACGGTCTCGCCTGACTGCGTCTATGTGGCGGCGCCGCTGGTGCGCAACATGGACGAGTTGCGCGAATGGCTCTGGCGCACCATTCCCATGGCGTACGTGCCCGAGCTGAGGTGGGTATCGGACTATCGGGAGTACGTGTTTTTGGGCGAGCTCGCTCTCTGCATAGACAAGCTCACCAATCCCAGGCCGCATCGCAAGTGGTGAACGCGAACAGTGGATAGGGCACGGGTCTGGTGCTCATATCGCAAGGACCAGACCCGTGCCCTGCTCATTCGGCCCTAGCGGCGAATGCGGCGGGCGCAGGCGAATGCGCAGTGTGCCCCAACAAGCATCATGGGGATTGCCATGAGGCTCATGGGGTCGGCGGTGTTGGGAAGCGCCGCCCTTGTCGTTCCTGTCGACCTGTTGATGGAGGGTGTCTCGGTGCCGTAAGTCTTGACGTCCCAGGTGTTTACGAACTCCGTGTTGTTGAGCTCATAACCCTCGTTCTCGCTGCCGTCATCTTCCAGCGTCACAATCATGGCGTCGATGCCGTCGTTTTGGAAGAAGTCCTTTGGCGCGCTGTAGGTATACGAGAAGCTCGTGCCCTCGCTCAGTTCGGGGACGTCCACGGTGGCAAGCGTCTCGTCCGACTCTGCGTTGAGGAAGACGAGCTTTGCCCCGTGCGACGCGATGCCGTCGTTGGTGATCGTCGCCGTTACCGATTCCTTGTCGTCCACAATTTGGTGGTTCGCGTCGAGTGCCAAGGACGGGCCTCCGAGCGATGCCGTCATGGCGGATCCGTCCACCTTGGCCCGCTCGATGATGGCGGCATTTACCGTAGCGCCTTTGGGGGAGACGTAGACGGTGAACTCACGTGCGCCAACAAATTCGTCGGCGGAGGGAACGGTGTAGTCGAACGTGAGGCTTGCCTCTTCGTCCAGAGGCACGTCCAAGTCCTCGCTGGCCACCTGTGTAAGCACGCCGTCCTCCATGAGCCATACGTCCACGCTGTGTACGTCCAGCATGCCGTCATTCTCGAAGTGCACGGCCACGGGCATCTGCGCGCCCGACCTCACCTCATATTCGTCGTAGTCGAGGTCATTTACGCTCAGATGCCTGAGCGAGTCCTCGGTGGACTGGTTGAGATCGGCGCTGCCGTCGCTCGCAGCCTCTGCAGCAAACCCGTCGCTGGCCGACCCCTCTTCGAGGTAGATGAACTTGGGAAGGCCGTCCACGTAGGTGGTGCAATAGTTCGTTATGATCTTGTCGGTAACGGTGGCGTCCATCACGTTCGTCCAGCTGTCCTCGCCGTTGCCTGTGGTAATGAGGGCTTTGATGTCGGACGAGCCGTTGCCCGCCACGAGGAAGGACACGTTGCCGGCCTTGTTTTGGCTTATGTCGCCGGTAATCTTGTAGTGGGAGGTGGGCAGATTGACCTTGGTGCCGTCGAGTACGATTTCGCCTGCGTGGCCAGGGGATGACGAGCTCTGTATGTTGAGGTAGGGGAGGGACTCGCTGCCATCATTGACCATTATCTGCTGCGCATAGGTAAGAACGTCGGCCCCGTCCCTCTTGGCGAACTGTGCGTTTGTGGAGTTGCTATGCGAGACTATCTCTGCCTTGCCGCCTGCGGGAAGCGTCCATACCGCGGAGGATGACAGCGATTCCACGCCGTTGAGCGATATGGTTTCCTTTTCCTCGGAGAGATCGGTGTCCAAGGACCAGGCGCAAGCCGCGGTGTTGCCGTAGCCGCCAACGTCGAAGGAGGTGACGGCTCCGGCCTCGGTCGTTGCGTTGGCGACCGTGGTCCATGTGTTGGTGCCGCTCTGCTTGAAGAGACGTACGTTGTGCGTGCCGCTCAGACCCAGCACCTCGCTCTCAGAGCCACTCGTCTGGTTGGTGTAAAAGCCCACGTACAAGTCGTTGCCCACTTTGACGGCCTTGGCTCCCGCCGGCATGGTGTTGCTGTTGTCGCTCTCCTTGTGGACGGTCTGCACCGTTATGGTGTCGTCCTTGGCAATGGTGGCCATGTTCACGTCGAGCTTCTTGCCTACCTCGCCTATTTCGCCTTTGCCGTTGATGGCGTTGACCTTGCTGTCTGCCGCAAGCCAGGCAACATAGCAGTTGCTGCCGTCCGTGGTGACGGAGGGGCTGTAGTCGGCGTAGTTCTTGTATTCGGAAGAGGCGTCTATGACCTTGGGATTGGTCCATACGCCGTTCTTGAGGCGCGTATATGCGAGCACGCTGCGGTTGGCGTCGTCGCGTGTGCCGGCACCGGCCACTTGCGCCGCATCCGCAACGTAGACGATTACGGGGCCATCGTTGGTGGTCGCGCACACCGGCTCCGCCTCGCCGTAGATGCCCTTGAGGATGGTCGTGTCTGCCTTGGTGGCTTGGGTGGTGACCGCGTTTGCGTTTGCCTGTTCGGCGGCAACGCCTCCGTCTTCCTGGGCGTGCAAGGCGTCCTGCTCGCCCGTCGCTTCGGTCTCCTCCTCGAGGTATTCGCGCGAGTCGAGCGGGTAGGGTTCGTCTGCGCTTACGCCAAACGGCGAGGTTGCGGTGCCGTCGGGATTGGTCGTCTCGTCCGAGCTGCCAGTGGCGCCGCTTGTCTTGGACGGGTCGCCAGAGGTCGCGCCGTCGGTGGCCGTTCCATCCCCGTCTGCCTGTGGGTTCTGGCTGGCCTCTTGGGCGGTAGGTGGCCCAACCACTTCGCTTCCGCCCGACGCTTCGCCCGTGCCGAGTGCGGAGGAGAGGAGAGCGCTCAAAGCGGGCATCGTCGAGGATGCGGCAGAAGCAGTGGACGACTTGGCATCCTTTGCGTGGTCGTAGAGAACCGCTTCCTTGTTGAGGATAGTCCACGTGTAAACAGTGAAGCCAAAGACCTTGGCCTTGGCGCCCAGCTGTCCTGCGACCTTGACCTTGTCAAGATAGAAGCTGGGCAAGACTTGGAAGTCCACGTCTATGCGCCCGCTGCCGTAGCCGCCCACGGAGGCAACGTAATTCAAGCCCAGACCCACATAGAGCTCTAGACCACCGTAGATTCCCAAGCCAAAGTTGCCCTCCACGCCCTTGGCGGGGACGAGCTTGCCCGAAATCGTTGCCTTGCCACCCAGGGTGAAGGTGATGGTGCCGGTGAAGATGAGGTATTGCGCGTGGCCCTCGGCCTTGACGCCGGCAGACAGCACGAGGTTGAGCGCACGTGGCGCCTCGGGCTTCTCGGTGTTGAACTCCATGTAGCCGAGTATGTTCCAGTCGAAGCCCTTTCCTCCCCATTTGCCCAGGCCCTTGCCGCTAAAGCCCTTGTCCATCTTCTTGGTCATCTCGGTCATCTTTTCGGTGGAGTACTTCTGCCATACGTTCTTGTTCTTTACGGCCGACCAAAACGCCTTGTCTTCGGGGTTGCAGTTTATGCCCACTATGGTGGTGCCGTCGGCATTGTGCTTGAACTTCAGCGGCAGCTTGAGGGCTCCCAGGTTCATCTTGGTGTTGTCCAAAAACGAGAAGCCCGTGTTCTTAAAGGTGTATTCCAGCCCGTTGGAGAACGACCATTGCCAGCTGCCGTCACTTTCCTTCTTTGCGGAGCTGTTTGGTCCTGCGCCAAAGGGAGCCTCGGCCTTGGTCGTGTCGATCAAACGTATGTTGAGCGTCTTTTGGTAGCGTTTGCCAACCGGGCCGTTGCCATCTTTGGCGGAAGTTATGAGTGCCACGCGTTGTCCGTCGACGAGGTCCCCAATGGAAAACTGCAGAGTGTCGTTGCGCGAGGAGGTGAGTTGCTTGGTCGTTTTGCCCGAGGAGTCCATGAGCACGAGCTCGCGGTTTCTCTCGCTGGCGTCTTTGTTGGTAAAGGCGTCCTTTACCGTAAGGGTGACCTTGGTGTCCTTCTTCTGCTTGTCGAGCGAGGCCACGTCCTTGACGACGTTGATCTGTTCCGCGTCATTGCCGGCAACCTGCAACGTCACGGACTCGGGACCGTCGCCGTTTGCGGCATAGGCGCAAGGAGTCGCCACCCACAGGAACAGCAGGCAAAGCACTGTCACGCACATGCAAGACACCGTGCGAATATGCAGGGCGGCGCGGGAGACGTCGTTCGGCTGGGTCATGGGTATCTCCTTGGATGCAATTACTTAAGTATGCGTAAATTATAATCTAGATGTTGGTAGATACCTGCATGAATCGATGAATAGGCTTGCGGCCGAAATATGAGAGACAGGAGGCGAACGACGCCACATAAGCTACAGAAGTGCGCAGACGGCAAGGTTGAGTGCGCCACAGCCCAACATTACCGGCAGTGGGCTTAACTGCCTATACCGGATGAGGTAAAAGGCCCCCGCCATCACCGCAATCGAGTATACGCCGTGTTGGATGCTTGTCAGAGTGCCCCCGGGCATAAAGGCCGCTACGGCAAGCCGCACGAAGGTCGAGGCAATAAGGGCAATGGCCATACACTTGAGCGACACCATAACGTTGTCCATGATTGCGGATCCCTTAAAGCGACTGTAGAGCTTGAAGAGCACCATCACGAGCGCGCATGGTATGAGAATGGCACCAAGCGTTGCGGCAATCGCTCCCGGAATGCCGGCCACGCGCATGCCCACAAACGTCGCGCTGTTTATGATTATGGGCCCTGGCGTAATCTCGTCCAGCGCAATAAGGTCGGCAAACTCCTCGTAGGTCATCCAGCCCTGCACCGTCACGGCCTCGTTTTCCACCAGAGGTATTGCCGCATAGGCACCGCCAAACGCTATGACGCTCACGCGCATGAAAGCGAGCACAATCTGAATCAATAGCTCCATCAGCGACTCGCCTCCCTGCAGAACAAGAGCGCCTTAACAACGCCGGCAAGCGCACATCCAATGGCCAGGTAGGGGATGGGCCATCCCAAGAACCGTATGTACACGAAGGCGACCGCCACAAGGACGAGCGGATACACGAAGCCCTTCTTCGTGACGTTGGCAAATAGCGACAAGAGCACGTCGAGGAGCATGCCCACCACGCCCAGCTGCATGCCTCGCATAAACAGATAGACGAATTCGTTTCCCACGATTACTTCGTAAAAGGCCGTAACGACGATCATGACCACCATGGGAGGGAGTATGCACCCCGTAACGGCGACGAGCGATCCCAAAGGTCCTGCCACCTGGTAACCCACGACCATAGAGGCGTTTACCGCCATGGCGCCAGGCGTGCTTTGCACGATGGCAATAAAGTCGGCCATCTGATCCTCGCTAAACCATCCGCGCTTGCGAACGAACTCGTCTTTCATCACAGACAAGATCGCAAAGCCGCTGTTTGCCGTTGCGCTTATAGAGAAAATCGTTACAAACAGCGTAAGGAGCCTTTTGCCTAGGCTCTCGCTGCCTGCGTCGTGGTGAGGCATCCTCAATCCTCCAACCGGTTTTGGGTAACGCGAACAGTATAGACTACGGGGATTGATCGGTCCTGTTTGCGGGCTGCGTGGGGGAAGGGGCGCGATCATCCCGTGCTCAGGCAGCGCTTCGCGAACTGCGCCGGGAAGATCGCGCCCCTTCCCCCACGCAGCCCCCACGAACGGGAGGGTTGCCCAAGGCCTATCGAGGCAGGCCCCGCCTTATGCCGCCCACTTGCATGCGTATCTCATTCCGTATGGCGGGTTTTTTCAAGGGCTATATTAAGTTAACCACGTTGGAATGTTATTATCGACGCAAGCCTCAAAAGAGCCAAAGGGCAATGCCTAGACAGGAGGATACAGAATGAAAACCGTCGGAAAGATCGCTGCCTTAGCAGTGTCGGCGAGCCTTGCGCTCACGCTGGGTGCCTGCGGTGGCAGTGCCTTGTCTTCGAGCTCGAGCGCGGCTTCCAGCTCCGCGAGCTCAAGTGCCGCTTCCAGCTCCGCGAGCGTAAGCGAGAATACCACCGACGCCGATCATTACGAGAACAAGGCGTTCAGCATCAACTTCCGACCTCTTGAGGGATGGACCTTCACGGATATCACGACGCTCAACAACTCGTCATCCCCAATCGTGAGCACCGCAAATAGCGACGAGATCGATATGGTGGCCGCTTCCCCGGACATGAAGAGCGCGGCCATAGTTGCCATTGTGCCGCCCAACGATTCGAATGCCGGCAAGACGGCCGATCAGGTTCTTAAGGACCAACTCGCGAGCATGAAGGCCGGTCTCGACGAAAAGAAGGTCGACTACACCATCGAAGAGACCGAAGTGGTGTTCGAGGGCTTGGATCGCAAGCTTCCCGGAGCCGTTATAACGATCAAGTCCGACGGCCAGGAGATTGTTATGGCGCAGGCGGTTGCCGAGAGCGACGGATACTTTATGGAGATCCTCGTGGGCGCCCAGGACAAGGACTCGATAAACCAGGTCATCAATCAATTCAAGGCGGTTGCACAATAGGCAACATGCATGGTGGCAAAGTTTGCGTCTCACGGAACGGACTCGTCCTCCGTGGGACGCCATCCTTTTGGGCGCGTATTTAGAAATAGCGAGAAGTGTCGAACGAAACACAGCTGCTCTTGGCGCTTCTCGCTATCCCATACCCATCACAGTGTTGGACGTCGCGCGTGCCATGTGGGACGAGCCGCCGTCGTCTCCGCGAAGACCCGCCGTCCTCAGCGCCTCGGCGAGCTTCTCCTTCTGCTGCCGGGACAGCTGAAGCGCGCTCCGTAGTATACTTTCATGCATACGGAACACTTACTAAGGGCACGGCAAACTCTCTCTTGGTACCAGCTTCTCTTCGTTGCCGACCGTTCGGTAGCGAAAAGATGCATTTTGTTGATAGTAGAACAATGAAAAGCTGCGCAACATAGCCAGTAATATCCATGAAAAGATGCAAGCTACTAGCAGGAGACCAATATGCTCAGACGCAAGATGCTCGAATTCCTGCGCACTTGGAGGGTCTCTCACCAAAAGGAGTGCCTGCTCATAAACGGTGCGCGGCAGGTGGGCAAGTCGTATATTGTCGAGCGCTTCGGCGAGGAGTACGAAAGTTTTGTCAAGCTCGACTTCATCGAGCATCCGGAATATTGCGGGATCTTTGCCGGGGCGCTTTCCGCCGAGGCCATCGCAACCGCGAGATTGAGTTCCTCGCCGAAAGAGACGGGGCCGTAGAGCCCATAGAGGTCAAAGCCTCGCGCAACAGGTCCATCTCGCTCAACGAGTTCTTGGAGCGTGACGACGTCTCCACAGGGTACAAGCTCGTCGACGGCAATGTGGGTAAGGTCGGCAAGAAGGTCACGCTTCCTCGCTACCTGGCAATGTTCCTTTATCGGCAAAAGTAGATGGCCGTCCTATTGACAAGAGGGTATGGTATTGGGAATCGCGGTTTGTACCTATACGGGGTGCGCTTAGTTGCGAATCGCGAGGCCTGCAAAGTGACCTGCGAGCCTCCCTGCCGTGCGCACTTCTCGGCGCCGCGCCTTTCGCTGGGGTCACTTTTTGGTCCGTAACTCTCCCTGCCGGGTACACAAATCGGCCTTTTGTGGACCCGGTGGGGACGTTTGCGGAGCAGAAAGTGGACCCGGCCCCTCTCGGCCCCTCCCGTCCAGCGGAAAAGTGTGCCCAGCAGAGAAGCCCGCGGACCGAAAAGTGGACCCGGCCCCATCCGGCAAAGCCGTATCCACAAACTGAAAGCGGACAAAAGCCGACAAGAAGCCCAATGCCAAAAAACCAGCCGCGGGCAGGCATTCTGTGTGCTCAACGCCAAAAGCTCCGTGTGCTCAGTACGCGAAGAGCTGTTTGAGCACACGGAGCTTCTTTTGTCCCTTGCCACGTTAGATGGCAAAGTTCCGCTATAGCTTTGCCTTGCTACTCGCCGTCATACTCAAGCAGACCGTACACGACGGCCGCAACGGCAGCACCCGCAAGCGGTCCCACGATGAAAATCCAGACGCTCAGCAGGGGAGCGACGTTGCCCGAGAACAGGCAGACGATGGCGGGGCCAATGCTTCGTGCGGGATTTACCGAGGTGCCAGTGAGGCCAATGCCCAGGATGTGCACGAAGGTGAGGGTAAGGCCAATGACGAGGCCTGCCAGCGAGCCATGGCGGAACTTGGGCGAGGTGACGCCCAGAATGGTGAGCACGAATATGAAGGTGAGCACGAACTCAACCAAAAGTCCAGCGACGATGTTGCCGTTCACACCTGCGAGTCCGTTGGTGCCCAAGCCACCCGTAAGGTCGGTAACGCCGCCGAGCGCAAAGATGCCAAACAGAATCAACGCGCCCGCAAGTGCGCCGAGAATCTGGGCGATCACATAGCCAAGGAAGTCGCGGCCGCTTATACCTCCACGGATGAAGACCCCAAGCGATACGGCGGGATTAATATGGCAGCCAGAAATATTGCCGATGCTATATGCCATGGCTACGATGGAGAGGCCAAACGCAAGGGCGGTTAGCAGGTATCCGCTGCCCGATGCCGCATCGCATCCTACCAGCATGGCAGTGCCACATCCCATGGTGACGAGCACGAAAGTGCCAATGAACTCTGCGATGTACTTCTTCATTTCAGTCCTTTCTTCCGCAGTGAACATGCCCTATAGTCTAGGCTACCACGCGCGGGAGAGGACAAACTCTCGGTAAATGGGCTGCAATCCTTTTCTTCCGCCATTTGGGAGTCTTTTCCCCATATGATTGCGTTGGGAGGGGAGTGTGCGGCGCGTATGCGCAAAGTCAGAATTGCCATACTGCTTGCGCTTGTCTGCATTCTTGTGGTGCTATTGCGGGTAGCCGTGGGCATGCCTTTGACGACGTGGCTGCAGACGCTTGCCTTTTGGGTGGAGCAGAGCCCGGGCTCGAATGTCGAGGAGCCGCCAGCTTGGAGCGAGTGGATCGCGCCTGACTACTATCAGGTTGTGGGCCCGGCCAAACTCGACGACGTTCCCGGGAGGGGAGAGGTTAGCTACGCGCCGTTGGATGCGCTTGGTCGTGCGGGCAGGGTCGTAGCCTGTGTGGATGCGCAACTTGCGGAGGAAGGTGCTGCGCGGGAGCGACAGAATATGTCGGACATAAAGCCCTCTGGATGGGGCAATAACGAAGAGGTGGACATCCCACTGCCAGACGGAGGCACATACCATGGGTATATGTGGAACCGTTCGCACCTCTTGGCAAAGTCATTGGGCGGGCAAGAGATCGAGCAGAACCTTGTGTGCGGAACGCGTATGCAAAACGTGGGGTCAAATCGAAAGGGCAAGGAGGGCGGGATGGCGTATGCGGAGATGCTGGCGCGCGATTGGCTAAGCGAGCATCCCGATGGCTGGCTGTACTATTGCGCCACTCCGCGCTATGCAGGAAACGAGCCTGTGTGTCGCTGCGTGGTGGTGGACATGCGGTCATCAGATGGGCTTCTGGACTCTGAGATTGTGGTGTACAACGCAGCGAAGGGCTTTAGCATCAACTATGCGGATGGAAGCTTTGCTCCCGAGAGCTAACGCGATCCTTCGGGGCGACGCCTGCGCGTGTCCTTCTCTATGCAAACAGACAACCCTCGAGCACATCCTTACCGCGCAGTGCCTGTATCCACGATGCGGGGATTGCGTCAAGGCCGTAGTAGGCGCCGGCGAGGGCACCTGCCACGCAGGCGGTTGTGTCTGTGTCGGAGCCCAAGTTGACGGCTGTAAGGACGCAGTCGGCATAGCTGGCAGTGGTTGCAAAGCACCAAAGAGCGGCCTGCAGCGTGTCCAAAACAAAGCCGCCGGAACGCACCTCGTCGCGCGTTGTGCTCGCCTGTTCGTCGCATATGGCGGCGCGTGCGCGATCGGGCTCTTTCAAGACATGGCGAAGCGTATGGACAAAGCTCACGCAGGCCTCGGTTGATATGGCATGAGCGTGAGTTATGGCGCTTACTGCGCGAATTTGGTTGTCGTCTGCGTTGGTGAGGGCTAAGGGAGCAATGCGCATGAGGGATCCGTTTCCATTGTCCCACGTGCCGTCGAGCCCTTGTCCTAGGCTGAGTGCCTCTGACGTGGTTCCTCCCACGTCGAACACCACGCCGTCGGGGGTATAGGCACCGTTGTTCAGCCAATCGCAAAAGCATTCGCGCATGTGATCGACGTTAATGGCCCTGCACGTGCGTATGGAGTCACAGGTGGCAAGCAGCATGGCCGTATCGTCCGACCATGTGCCTGCCGGTTGATTGTGGGTACCAAACCCCGTCATATCCGTGCAGGCAAATGTGTCGCGCGTAAGGAATTCGAAGGGAACGCCCAAGGCATCACCTACGGCTGCTCCATATATCACAGATCTCAGTTGGGTGCTGCCATGTGTGGGCATGCCATCTGCCATGAGGGCCTCTTTTGCTATACGCGATTTCGCTTAAGATAGGACGACGAAACGGGGAACGAGAAGTATGTGTTGGGATAGGGCTCGTCCTTAAGCGTAAAGTGCCACCACTCCCATTCGTAGGGCACAAAACCGCTGCGCACCATGACCTTTTGCAGGGTCATGCGATTCTCGTACTGCTCATCCGTTATGGAGTGGTTGTCGGGGTGAGAGAGTTCGCCAAAGTAGTCAAAGGGGCTGCCCATGTCCACCTCTTTGCCAGTCTTCATGTCGAGCAGCGTGACGTCTACGGTGCTGCCACGGCTGTGAGACGATTCCTTGGCAATATAGCCAAGCGAGATGGTTTCCTGCTTGTCGATTTCGGGATAGAAGTAGGGCTTCATGCGGATGTCGGTGTCTTCGAGCGCCCACAGTACGAATTGCTTGACGGCTGGCACAGGCCTATACGCATCGAACACCTTAAGTCGATACCCCATAACGTTGAGCTCGTTGCTCGCGTTCTTAAGCGCGCGTCCCGCCTCGGGCGTTATGATTGCGCACGGTTCCTCATAACCATCTACACGCTCACCGATGAAGTTGTACGTTGAGAAGTAGCGGATTTCCTGAATGGCATGCGGCACGTAGTCCGATAAGAGCGCGAAGCCAGACGGATCCATGGCGTAATCGTATGATTGCATGGAGAATTCCTCCCTCTTGGATGAAGAGCCGTATTGGCAAAAATGTATACCTTATGTTACCCCTAACGCATGCAATACGCATCTATGTCTACGACGAGGGGCAGGTATGGAAGGGAAAACGGGGGCACGCGTTGTTGCGTGCGCCAATTTGATTGGCGAATGGCTGGGCGTGCGAGACATGCGCGAGCTGAATGCCGAATCATTGCGGCGCGATGCGGGCGTGACGAGTGACAAGGTCGATCTGTTCGTTCTGTTTGGCGGCGGTGTGATTGGCTCGGCGGAAGTGCTGGCGCAGGCCATGGAGCGGAATATTGCTCAGGCGTATGCCGTGGTGGGAGGTCGCGGGCATGCGACGTATGGCTTGGAGCGCGCGATTGAGCGGCTGCGGGCTGAGTGTGGGAGTTCTGCGTGGTGGCCGGATCCAAAGACGGCAAGCGAGGCCGAAATGCTGGCCGCCGTGCTCTATGTGCGTCACGGTGTTACGCCAGACTTTTTGGAGACGCGCTCTACCAACTGCGGGAATAACATCGAGTACTTGCTTGACGTCTTGGACGGGCAAGAATCGGTTCCCAAAAGCGTCATTTTGTGCCAGGACGCCGCCATGCAGCGTCGTATGGACGCCACATGGCGGCGTCAGGTGAGGGATCGAACGCGCTATGCGAACACACGCGTAGTTAACTGGGCGTCCTATCAAGTCAGGCTTATTTGGCGTAATGGTGCGCTCACCTACGAGGACGCACCCGAGGGGATGTGGGACCCAAGGCGCTATTTGAGTCTTTTGCTTGGTGACGTCGCAAGACTTTTGGACGATGAGCACGGCTACGGTCCGCGGGGTGCAGACTTCGTTGACCACGTGGACATTCCCAGCGACGTATTCGATGCCTGGCGTGAGCTGAGGTCATTGCTTCCCGATGACAAGCGGCTTACCTCAGGAAGCCTGTGACGGGACTTGGTGGGTTGGGGGAAGGTGAGCCAGACGGCCGGGATTGGTCGCACTGTGGCCAATCCCGTCAGATCCCCGGGCTCGTTTGCTGGGATCGCGAACGGTGCGGGCGTGTTTGCTGGGATGCGCCACACTGTGGCCAATCCCGTCAAACGTTTGCCGCAATCAGCCACACTGTGGCTATTCTCAGCAAACCCCGTCGCACCGTTCGCAAAGTCAGCAAACCCCGTCGCACCGTTCGCAAACCTGGCAAGCCCGGCCACCCGGCTCCCGCACCGTTCGCAAAGTCAGCAAACCGTCGCCCGCGACCCTGTCCCCGACGCCCCTGTCCCCGACGGCCCTGTCCTAAGACAAGTCGTAGATGGAGGGCTTGCGATGACTAAAGACGGGCATTGCCTGTTGGGCAGCAGCTGCCTTGGTGGGTTCAACGTCGCAAAACAGCAGCTCGTCTGCTCCGCCCACGAGTTCGTTTCCCAGCGGGTCAAACGCATAGCTGGTTCCTACGTAGCGATTTGCCCCATGGCATATGCCTGCCACAAAGCACTCGTTTTCAATGGCGCGAGCGCGCAAAAGCGTCTTCCAGTGCAATTGCTTGTTCGTTCCGTCGTGCCATGCCGCGGGATACAGGAGCACGTTGCATCCAGCAAGCGCAAGGTGGCGCGCTACCTCGGGAAACCGCAGGTCGTAACATATGCCTAGACCAAGCGTGCAAAACGGGGTTCGAATGGGCGCACAGAGCTTGGATCCTGCGCTCATGCGATCCGATTCCCGCACGTTGTGGGCGTCGTAAAGATGACATTTGCGATAAGTGCCGGCAATTGTGCCAGCGTCGCTCACGACAACCGCCGTGTTGAAAGGCGGGCCGCCCGCAGCGCTTGTCTCGCTCATGGTGAAGGCGATCCAAAGGCCACATTGTTGCGCGATGCCACATATGCCTTTTACGAAAGGGCCATCCAGTGGTTCCGCAAGATCTTTGAGTTCGGTGGCAGTAAGCTCGCGTGGACACATGAGGTTTTCGGGGAAGGCAAGAAGCGCCGCGTTGCGTTTGCAAGCAGTCTGAGCGCAGCGGCGCACCTGATCGATAGGACTTTCGTCTTTGGTAAATGCGGTTTGTGCAAGACCGAGCGTAAATCCCATGCGACACTCCTTTGCAGATTCTGCCATTCGGGCAATACCAATGGTAAATTTCCGTTGAGGATATTCCAAGAGAGAACGCAGTGTGGCATAAGGAGGTAACGCCATGTTGTTGGAATTCTGCGCTCAAAACCTTGCCAATGTGCAAGAGGCCATAGAGGCTGGTGCGAGTCGCGTGGAGCTATGCGATAACCTTCGGATTGGCGGTGTGACGCCGAGCGACGACGTTGTGGACGAGGCGGTGCGGCTCGTGCATGGATTGGGCGCAACCATTATGGTTATGGTGCGGCCACGCGGGGGAGATTTCGCATACAGCGAGTCCGAGGTTGCGCTAATGGAACAGATCATCGATGCCGTGCGCTTGCGAGGGGCGGATGGCGTTGTGTTTGGTTGCGTTCGCAACGGCGAGCTCGACGAAGAGGCGACGTGCCGTCTTGCGACCGTCGCAAAGGGACTCGACCTCACCTTCCACATGGCATTCGATGATATTTGCGAATCGGCGCAGCCAAAGGCGCTTGCCACGCTGGCACGCTTGGGCTTCTCACGTGTGCTTACGCACGGAGGGCCTCTTGACGTTCCGATTGACAAGACCATGGCACACCTGCGCGAGCTCAAAAGCAGCGCGCACGGGCGCATTGGCATAATGCCTGGCGGAGGCGTTACCTGGCAAAACGTCGAGGTGGTATGCCAGCAGCTGGATGTGAGCGAGGCGCATGGGACGCGCATTGTGCGACTCTAGAGGGGGATGTGGCATGCAGGTCGTCGTTATATACGGACAAAGCCATAAAGGCTCTACGTATCACGTGGCGCATTCGTTGGCGAACAAGTTGGGAGGCGCTACGACGGAGTTCTTCTTGCCAAGGGATTTTGGCGAATTCTGCGTTGGCTGCAATACGTGCTTCAACGAGACGGAAAAGAAGTGTCCGCACTACAAGAAGCTCGAGCCACTTACGCGCGCAATCGATGCCGCTGACGTCATAGTCTTGGCGAGCCCTGTGTATGTGTATCACGCATCGGGGGCCATGAAGGCGTTTTTGGATCACTATGGCTATAGATGGATGGTGCACAGTCCGGAAGGTTCCATGTTTACCAAGCAGGCCGTATGCGTTTGCACGGCGGCGGGCGCGGGCATGCGTTCTACCCTTAAGGACATGGCGGACAGCCTGTTCTATTGGGGCTGTGCGAAGGTGTATAGGTATGGCATCGGCGTTGCCGCGGTGGACTGGCAAGGCGTGAGCGAAAAGAAGAAGGCCGCCATAGACAAGAAAACAAGCGCACTCGCGCAAAGGATTTCGAGCAAGTGTGGCAGGGTAAAGCCAGGGCTCAAAACCAGGGTCGTCTTCTTTGCCATGCATCTTTTGCAGCGCAAGGGCTTTAACCCTCGTGACGTCGAGCATTGGAGGCAACAGGGTTGGACCGAGAACGTTCGCCCCTGGCGCTCCGCGTAAGTGGGGCGCCAGCGGCTAGACAGCGCGACCGTACAGCTGCGTAATGCTGGCAATTCGCGCGGAAAGACTGGGGGAGAGCTGCTCTTCCAGCAGGCGCCACCTCCAGTTGCCGTCCAAAGAGCCCGGTGCATTTATGCGAGACGTGGACCCCAGCTCCAGGTAGTCCTGCATCTGCGCGAAGAAAAGCTCTGCCGTGCTGGACATGCCTTGACGTACCATGCCCCACGTCAGTCCCTCTTGCTCGTTTAGTCCAACGTAGCGGCGAGCGAGGTCGATGCATGCCTCACTCTCCTCGTCAAACCATTCAACAAGCGGAGCGTTGTCGTGCGTTCCCGTATAGCACACGCAGTTTTGCGGAATGCCGTGCGGCAGGTGCTCGTTGTCTTTGCGGCCGTCAAATGCGAACTGCAGCACTTTCATGCCTGGCAAGCCTGACAAAAGCAGCAGCTCCATGACCTCGGGCGTGGGCGTACCCAGATCCTCCGCCACGAGCCTGATGTGAGGATTGCTTTGTTTTAGCGCTTCGATGAGCTCGATACCAGGTCCTGTTACCCAGTGCCCACTCTTTGCGGTAGGAGCATCTGCCGGTACCGACCAAAAGCGAGCGAAACCACGAAAGTGGTCTATGCGTACCATGTCATACAGCTGTGATGCGGCTTGTATGCGACGCTTCCACCAGGCGTAGCCGTTGCGTTTCATGGCGGCATAGTCGTACAAGGGGTTGCCCCATAGCTGGCCCTCACTGCTAAAGTAGTCTGGTGGCACCCCTGCCACCTCGGTGGGATTGTTGTGCTCGTCGAGTTGGTAATTCTTGGGATGCGCCCATACGTCGGCCGAATCGAGAGCCACGTATATGGGCATATCGCCAAATATGCCTACGCCACGGTCGTGCGCGTAGCTGCGCATTTGCTCCCATTGGCAGAAGAACAGATACTGAACGAAGGTGAACAGGCGCACGTCGGCGTCCAGCTCGCGTGCGTACCGCTTGCACGCGCGCTCCTCGTGCAAGCGAATGCGCTCGTCGGGCCATGCGTACCAAGGCGCCATGCCAAAGTGACGTTTCACGGCCATAAACAGGGCATAGTCGTCGAGCCAGTCGGCGTTTTTGTCTGCGAAGGATCGCACCTCGCTCTGGTAGCGATTCCATCCGCGGTCGCAGGCAGTGCGCAGAACACCAATGCGATGCTCGTACAGGCGTCCATAGTCAACGTGTGCGGGATCGTTACCCCAGTCTATGTCATCGACTTCGTCCTCGCGCAGAAGGCCATCGGCAACAAGAAGGTCGAGGTCCACGAAATAGGGATTTCCCGCAAACGCCGAGGGGCTCTGATACGGAGAGTCGCCGTAGCTGGTGGGACCAACTGGCAGAACCTGCCACCACGACTGCTTGGACTCCGCCAAAAAATCTATGAAGGTCCGGGTTGATTGGCCCATCGTGCCAATACCATGTGGCGATGGCAGAGAGAAAAGGGGAAGGATTATTCCGCTCGCTCGTCTCATAGTACGCTCACTCCTTACAGACAAAGATATAGCCTATTGGCCTTAGTGCGTATGGTAGATTTACATTATAGGTAAGGGGGTAATTGCTATGGCCACGGGCACAGAAGCGGGAAAGGCTCACGTACCGGTTTGGGTGTACATACTACTTGGAGTGGGCTTGTTCCTCACACTTGTGGGGCTTATGTTTGTGGCATTTGCGCCCAGGAGGGATCACCTAACGTCTGTGGCGGAAGGCGTTGTGTCCAGAGTCGAAGTCAAAAAGAACACGGGTAAGAGAGGAAGGAGTAGTACCACCTATCTCACTTACGTGAAGTTCGAGGACAGCGACCATCAAGTGTTTGAGGCGCGCTCTGTCGTTAACGGTAGTACCTTGCGTCACACGACGGGCGATGTGGTGACGGTTTACTTCGATCCCCGAGACCCAGAAGCTGGATGCCTCATTGCGGGCGATGAGGACATGCTCAATTCGTTCAACCTTCTTGAGGCGACCTTCCAGATTGGCGGGCCCATTGTCTTCATCGCAGGCGCGGTGGGCTTTCTTGTTTGCAAGAGAAAGGGCTCGTTAGCCTAAAGGAAGCTCTATTTGCACAAGGATATAGAAGAGGCGGGCGTCGCTCGCACCCCCGCGCCGCACCCGCCCCGCGAGCGGCGACTCACGGAGTGAGCGAGCGAAGCGAGCGCGGAGCCGCGTG
>JAFWKQ010000005.1 GCA_017545665.1 Atopobiaceae bacterium | reverse complement strand
CTCGTGTTCCACGCTGCGATTGCCTCGGCTTCGGTGTCCCAACGACTAGACTTAGCTAGGCAGTATGGGTTGCGGCATTTAACATCGTATTCTTCATTGTTGTATGTAAAAACATCCGCTTCGCCGCCGCAGAACGGGCAGAATAGCAACTCGGACTTACTCGAACCTACTCGTACCTTGCTCATGCCATCATCCCCCGAATCTCGTCGGCAACTTTGCTATCGAGTGCTTCCAGCTCGTCTACGCGCTGATTTCCGTTCAGCATCGGGTCTTCGTAGATGTTCTGGGCATCGAAGCGGTAGCTTGCCAGCACGTCCTCAAGCGTGCGTTGCTTGACGTGGCGGCAGCGCGTAAACCGCAGCTCCTTGATTGTCCACGTGTTTTCTGTCGGTTTGACCTTGATGTAAACCGTTCCTGGCTCGTCATCGCTGTGGATGTGATACGTGGTCACGGTTCCCTTGACGGTCGCGTTGTCGAACAGCAGTTCGCCCTCAACCATATCGCCCAGGTGAATCGGCACGCCCTCCGCATCGACGGGCAGCTCCATGTACCGCTCGGCGATTTCCTGCTCGATGTCGTCGAGCATGTCGAGCGCCCATGCCGATGACCAGCAACAGTCATAATGCTGATTCAACTTTACGCGTTTCTCCTTGATTGTATCCAACGTCATAAGTCCCCCTTACCATGCCACGTAATAATCGGTTACTCCATCGGAGCATCCGCAGTCGTACACCTTGCACTCTCCCTTTGAACCCGTGAACGTCTCGCCCTGCTCCATGTCGCTTGCAGCTACCACGTAGTAGCCATCAGAGTCTCTGTAGAATCCCTCGGAGTCCAGCGTCCACTCGGAAGTGCGGTAGTGGTACAAGACGTTTGAGCTGTAATACGTCTCTGTGCGCCCGTCGTGGTAGTTCACGCCAGTGAAGGTGTTGAGTCCGTCGCTAACGCCGTAATCAGCAGATAAAGTGTCGTTAGCGGGCGCGTAGTAGGCCGTAACGCCACTTTCATACCATTCTTGGTAAGGTTCTGCCTCTTCCGCATCCCGCGATTCCGCGATTGCCATCAACTGCTGGTAGCGGATTTCCTCGTCGATAGGAGCTGTAGACGGTGCTGGCAAGTCGTTCACTTCCGCAAATTCCTCTGGCTCGGAAGTGATCGCCGCGCAGAGCAGCAGAGTCAATGCCGCGCTAATCAAGGTAATCAGCGTCTTGCCAACGCCTATCCTCCCACGCTTCGCGCTCAGCCTCGCGCACCGATTCGGGTTTGGTGATTTCCTTGCGCAGAACGTCAACGGTGCGCTCTGCGTATTCCAGGCGCTTCCTGAGTCCCGCGTTCTCCACTTTGAGCCGGACGATTTCGTCGTTCGCTTCGTCCAGCTTGCGAAGCACATACTGCTCACAGTTCATTTCTTTTCCTTCCACTTGAAGAACCGAGGCTTGTACGGCTTGACTTTCTCCCGACGTGGGCATTTCTCCAGGCTCATCGTTGCCGGCTCGAAGTACCCGCGAAGTCTGTCGCACCAGTACGTTTCCTCGGTGTGAAACTTCCTCTTTCGTTGCAACACCTCGAAGGATGCGCACCCGTCGCAGTAGGTGTCTTTGGTTTTCTGCGAGGTGTTGCGCACCATCACGTGATACCTAGCGTCCATCACCATCGCCACAACCTCTGCCAGCCGTCCATTTCCAGCGCATCCTGGTACTTGGTTGGCTCTTCGGTTTCGAGGTATTCCCATTCCTCGGTGTACCTCAGATGCAGCCTGTGCTGATGGAGTTTGCCGTGACAGCCTGATGCGTTTCCGAGTCCGCAAACGTTTACGGTTGGCCCGTCTTTGCCGCCACGAGAGCGAGGGACGATGTGATGCTTCTGAGTGGCAATCCTGCCGCAGAACGGGCACCACATGGAGTCGATTGAGGGTGCGCACATCAGTGCTTTGTCCAGTTCGTTCAAAGCGCCCCCTTACTTACTTAATCGTTTTTTATTTTTAGTAATAGAGAGAGAAAGAGAGAGAGGTTATCCGAGGTGTTATTAACAGGTGTTATTAACACCGTTTATTGAGCATTTCGACTATCTTTCTCTCGCGCTCGGATAGCTGCCATCTATGAGCAGCGGCACGCTCAGCAGCGGCACGCTCAGCAGCGGCACGGTCGCTCAGTAACAACCCACCTCCGAATATGCCCTTGCCGCCCATCGCGTCCAGGGCGAAAATCTGGCAGCAGTCGCGTGCGTTCACCTTGTAAGGCGTATGATGCGCCGCGTACCAATTCACCTTCGCAGCCGTGATAACGTTGTCGGGGTATTCGTACTTTGGTAGCTGTTTCTTGTTCGCCTTTTGCAGCTCTTCGTCCTTGTCGTTTATCAAGTCCGTCAATTCCGGGTTTGATTCGAGAACCGTCCCATCTTCGTCTAGGTTTGTGACGAACGACGTGTTAACCCTCGCGCCGTTTTCGTAGGTGATCGTCGCATGGCAGACGATGTGGTTGGTTTTCATCGTGTACCCGCGTCCGCTCAAACAGGTGAGAGTCGGGGCGAATATAAAGAACTTGATGCCCTTGGACATATAGAACGCGATAATCTTCGAGAGAATCGAAAAAGGCGGGTTATCTATCACCGTGCAGCCTTGCGGGTATTCCTCGCGCTCGAAGTCACCTCCAGGCCAAAACGGGCGCACAACCTTGTCCCTGTCGATGCCGTAACGCTTCACGACGTAATCAAGAACCACCTCGAAGATTTCGGGTGGCGTGTAGCAATCGTCCGTCGTTTTCTTCGGCTTGAACTTCTCGACAAATTCCTGGTATTCCTGAGACTCGTCGGCGAATGATAGCTGTGTCATTTCTCACCCCCTTTGCCCCAACGTTTAGCCATGCCCTTTTTCCCTGCCTCTGATTTCTGTTTGTGGTAGTCCAGCTCGTCGCATACTCCGTGGTTCACTACGTGATTCGCTGCGTGGTATAGCTCGGAATCTATGAGTCCAATGTCGGCGAGGATGGTGAAGAACTCGTCAACATCGTCCAGCTCCAACTCTGATGCGATAACATCGCGCATACATTGGTTTGACATGTCCAGAAGTCCGTCCTGGTCGTAGAGGATGCCCAGGAGAGCAACCCAGCGCCCGTAGGCCGCATAGCCGCCGTACCTCCTGAGCATCAGCATCTTCACGTCTGAACGGTTGTCGTATGGGACTGAGAAAAACCTGTTCCCATCCATAGGCTAGAAGGGTAAGTCGGGGTAGGTTTCTTCGTGGTATGGCTCGTCCTTGAACTTGGGCAAGACTTCGATTTCCTTCACGATCACCTCAAGTTTAGAGCGCGTATCGCCGTCTTTCTCCCAGCTCGAATACCTGAGCGAACCCTGGACGCAAACCTTCGCGCCCTTCGTGAGCTGTGGCGCTAACTTCTCGCCCAATTTCCCGAACAGGGTACAAGGCACGTAGTTGGCAACGTCCGTCCACTCGTTGCCATCCTTGCGCCGTTCGTTCACGGCAACCGTGAACTTCGTTATTGCCATCCCAGATGGGACGGTGCGCACCTCGCAATCCCTCGTCAAGTTGCCGGAGATTGTCACGCAATTGATGCTCATAAGCTTTCCTCCAATTCGCTAGCGATTCGGTTGAGTGTTTCTGCGTCGTTGGCGTAGTCTGCGCGGGTGCGGATGTTGAGCTCGTACCACTCGGCGGTAGGGATGCCTTGAAGTTCCGCGTAACGCTTGCACACGGCCGTGATGCGCTTCTGTGCCGCTCCCAACGCATCCGCGCTTTCTGCGGCTTTCTGTGGCTTCTGAGAGCGTTTCTGTTTCGGTGCTGCATTGGTGCGGTCAGGGTCGTTCTCGGACGAGTCAATCGCAAAGAGTCCGCATGCCGCGTATTTCCTCGCGTAACTTGATGCAGCGCCGCACGATTGCTCGACGCTCATGTTCTTGGGTGCCGCGTTCACGATCGATACGCCCTGGGCGCTGATTGTCCCATCGGGTGCCATCAATGAGCAGGTTGAGACGCACAACCCATCGGAGAATGTGTCCGAGTACACGACAGCGCACCCATGAGCCGCCGCGAGAGGTTTCACGGCTTCGTTTATGTCCTCGATGTTGCGGTAACGGTAGCGTCCCGCGTTCTGGTCTTTGGGCGCTTTGAGTTGCGCCTGGATGCTCACGAGAGCGTCTAAGACTGTCATCGCGCATCACCCAGCAATCCCGCGATACCAGGGAACAAACCGCGCTCGCATATCTGCGAAACCTTGGAGTCATCGACCTTGAGAGTCCCGCCGATGTACTGCGAGGGAAGTCCAGGCACCATGTACTCCACGAACTCCGAGCCTGGCAAGCATTCGCCCGTCTGCTCGAAGTACCAGCGCCCGAACTCTTCGAGGTTCTGCGCGACGTACTTCTTGATAAGTTCCGCGTCGTAGGCTTCGCTCATGGAGTCGAGCGCCTTGGCCAGCTTGATGTAATCTGTGACCTTGTACTCGTGTTTGAGTTCGTCGTGCGTTGGCTTGCTGAACCTTGACGAGTAGGTTCCTACCTTCTCGCCGTCCAGCAGCACGTCGAACGACTTCGCGCCCGTCTGCTCGTAGAGTTCGCGGAAATGCTCGTCAACTTGCGCCCTGAGTCCATCGCCCTTAGTGGCGCACTCTCGCCCGATTTTGTTATACAAGGCTTGGAACACGGCGAGCAGTTCCAAGTCCGTCAGTTGTTTAGTCATATTGCGTCCTTTATGTCGTTCGGTTGCCAGTCAACCATCGGCTGTGATTTCTTGGTGCCGTCCTTGCGGCCGGTGATTCGGTGGTATCCAATGCCTCGCGGAAGTTTTTCTGCCATGATCGGCGTGGCATTCAGTGACTCGCAGAAGTCTAAAAAGCTATTCCACTCGCTGACACCAAGAACGCCGTGCAGCTTGCACTGGATAAAGACGAGTTCGCCCTTTGCAATGCAGTAAACGTCCACGGGTGACTTCGATGCAGGAGAGCGCAAGGCAAAATACCCGTGGCTCTTCATGTCCTTAATCACCGCATACTCGAAGTTGCGGCCTCTCGTGTAGTTGCTCATGGAGCATCACGCCACGTTGAAGAGGCGGTCTACCTTCGAGCGACGGAGAGTGACGAACTCGCGCAACTCGGGCATTTCTTGCACAAGTATGCGCACGAACACGGAAGCGTAGGAGTTGCTAATCTTGAAGTCGTCGTTAGAACCCCAGACGATACCGGGCGCGTCCCTCAACTCTTCGAGCGCACGCTTGACGGAAAAACGCTTCTGTTGGCGTATGGAGACTTGCGCCCTGGCCTTGATTAAGTCCCAGGCCATCGGGTTTCTGGCAATCCATGCCTTTGCGTTTTCCAGCATGGTGTCCGCGCTCATGAATCCCGTCTTGGACTCGAAGAGAGCCAGACGTTCTTCCAGCTCGGCGATGCGTTTCTCCATCTGTTCGGGTGTCACTGCTGCCACCCCCTGAAAATCTCAGGGAACTTTTCAGGACGTGCGCCACCTGGCGAATATCTCAACCTTTGCAACTGCTCACCACGCATGTATGCGTTCCATGTTTTGATAATGAAAGCGGCAATGAACTCTTGAGATAGCTTCTTAGAGTTGTCTACTTGTCTTGCGTTTGCGTTGAGCGCGTCGAACAGAACCATCATGTTTTTGTCTGGCGGGATGCTGCCATCCAACATGCCGACGAAATACTCATAAGCCTCTATGTCGCAAGATTTAAACTCTCGGAAGAGTAGGGCAAGCGTGGAGGCTTTCAACCCCCTGAATCGCTCTTTGACGCGCCTCACGGGTGTTACATAGCCTTTTATCTCAGTCTCATAGTTTGCGTCGATGTAATCGGCCATCTCTTTGACCGTTAGCTTCGCCTTGTCCATATTATGAAACCTAATAATTGACAACATGCTTAACGTTTCCGCCCTGAGAAATGCACCTCCGATAGAACCGACAATATGTGTATTCGCATAACCTCGCATCGAAAGGTAGTCGCTAACGCTTCTGCGCTTTCCGGTGTCCATCGTTATCTGTGCGTTCTTTGAAATACCGCGAACGACGATGCTCGTAATCGCCGTGTTATACGCGACACAAGCAAATAGGCGATGCTGGCCGTCTAAAAGCGTCCCATCTTCGGCGAACACAATAGTCGCGCCGTTCAGCTCGAACTCGCCGTTCCTAATAGCCGCTGCCGTTTCGATGCCGCGCATCTTAGCCATTTTTCTGTTCATGGTATTTGACTTGAGCATTTCGGCTGCGATTTCTGGCGTGATCTCTTCAATTGTTATTGCGACGTTCGGGTAGTTGCCGCCGACGTTCTTTCCGTAAACGTAGCCAGCCATCTAAATCAACCCCACGAAGAACATCAGGCCGAATGAGATGCCCAGCAGAATCGAGACGTACATGCACGCACGCTCAAATTCTGCTATATTGGCGATGCCACTTCCCGCGTGGCTGTTCTTGGCACGCCTGAGCTGCAACCTTTGGCGTGCCGCTTCTTTTTTATCCATGTGAATCTTCTTTCACTTGCCATCGGGCATCATGGGACGCTCAGCATCTTCACTGGCAATGAAGGAAAGAGGTAACCGCAGAAAGGAGTTAGGGTGGCAGCAGAAGGAGGTGGCCTGTTTCGCTGGTAGGCTGAACCATTGAGCGCCCCGTAATGCCCGATGTATCTTGTAATACCTTTGACGTTCGTTGTTTCCCCGAGCGAAACGCCATGCCCGTTGAGATTTCAAGGTGCGATTTGTGGCACTAGGCCGTGATTTGCAGCTCGATAACGAGCGCATCTACAGAGCAGTCGAGTGCATCGGCAATCTTCGCCGCGTTCTCCAGCGACATGACGGACTTGCCGCTCTCATAACCTTTAATCGACTCGTAGGAAACGCCAGAAACGTCCGCTAAATCGCGCTGTGACAAGTTGCGCAGCGTCCGCAATGCCCGAAGATTCGTCGCTGTCTGCTCTTTGCTGAATACCATCGTCACCCCCTTTTCACCCGTTGCGTTCCGATTTGTTAACGATTATCCCTCAGAATGTTCCCTTGTCAATAACAAATTGGCTAAAAAGTGGAATTTTTCACCCGTTGCGGGTACAATCACGCAAGCAAGGAGCTGGCAATGAAAACTAATCTGAAAGAGATACGCAAGTCTCGTGGCTGGCGCAGCGCGAAAGCGTTCGCCGAGCATATCGGGATGCAAGAGAAAACCTATCGCAACTATGAGCAAGGCACGCGCAGCCTTTACCTGGACGTTGCTTGCAAGCTGTGCGATGCCCTGGATTGTTCGCTTGACGAGCTGGCTGGCAGGAGTAAGGGCGAATACCTAACCCGTGACGAGCGCGATCTACTCGACATTTCTCGGAGCCTGAGTCCGAAGGGCAAGGAAAAGCTGAAAGAGTATGCAAGCGACGTTGCCGCGCTTCACCCGAAAAGTGATACGGCTGAAATGCCAGCTTAGAGTGATTCGCAGGTAACCCATGAGCATACAGAAGAGAAAGCTAAAAAGCGGCAAATGCGTCTTTGACGTGACACATGATGTCACATCGAACGGCAAGCGAACGCGCACCAAAAAGACGTTTCAAACGCTAGAGGATGCGAAGCGGGAGGAAGCGAAGAATCAGCGCGCGAAAGCGTCAATCCGTAACAAGTTGGGCAG
>JAFWKQ010000070.1 GCA_017545665.1 Atopobiaceae bacterium | reverse complement strand
TTCCCGTGCAACCAGTTCGCCAACCAGGCGCCGGAGAGCGACGAGGAGATCCACGAGTTCTGCACCCTCAAGTTCGGCACCGAGTTCCCGCAGTTCAAGAAGGGCGACGTCAACGGCGATGACGCCAACCCGCTGTTCGTGGAGCTCGCTACCGAGAAGCCGTTCCAGGGCTTTACGGGTCCCAAGAAGATCGTCATGAATCCCGTTGCCAAGAAGGTGAACAAGGAGTTTGGCGACAAGGCCTACATCAAGTGGAACTTCACCAAGTTCCTCATCGCGCGCGACGGCACCATTGTGGAGCGCTTTGAGCCTACCGCCAAGATGTCGGATGTTGAGAAGGCCGTGGCTGCCCAGCTTTAGTCTTTAGTCATATATCATCAATAAGTGAGGCCCTCGTGCTCAAATGCGCGGGGGCCTCTTTGATGTTACGGCTCGGACGGCATCGGAGCGCGTTCCGTCGACTGTGCCCTTCAAAAGGCGTGGGCAGAGGACTCCTCGGCTGAATCTCAAGCGTCAGCGTTCGGAACCCAGCATCTCGAGCGCGCGTTCGTACTTGCGCACCCGCGCCAGGTCGGTCTCGGTCACCTTGTCCAGACGCGCGAGGTCCGAGTTGTGCCGCAGGTCGGCGATTTTCACGCGGCGGGCCAGGTCGTTCTGAGCCAGGCGAGCGACGTAGTCTAGGTACGGAACCTCCGGGCCATGGGTCAGCAGCTCGAGGGCCTCCATGACGGCGTCGCTCATGCCGATCCCTCGTATCTGCGCAAACGTGACGTCGGTATCCTCCACGACGTCGTGAAGAAGCGCGACGCACACGGCGTCCTCGTCGTCCATTTGCTCGGCAAGGTGGAGGGGGTGGTGAATGTAGGGGAGGCCCGACTTGTCTGCCTGTCCCGCATGCGCCTCATACGCCAGACGCAGGGCGGCCTTGGTCTTGTCCGTGTAGATCATAAAACTCCTAGCTACAATTACGCCGTCCACAGACGGTTTTTGTATCGAGCGTTCCATAGCATCTTTTGCATGATACGCTGTTGTCACCGTAATGTTATAGCACAGCGTGAAAGGGGAACACATGGCACTACCAAAGGACTTCCTGTGGGGCGGTGCGGTGGCGGCGCACCAGCTCGAAGGTGGCTACGACCTGGACGGTCGCGGGCTCTCTGTGTCCGACGTTATGACCGGCGGTTCCAACGGCGTCCCGCGCCAGATCACCGAGGGCGTCGTGGAGGGCAAGTACTATCCCAACCACAAGGGTATCAACTTCTACCACACCTACCGCGACGACATCGCGCTCTTTGCCGAGATGGGCTTCAAGTGCTTCCGCACGTCCATCTCTTGGAGCCGAATCTTTCCCGAGGGGGACGAGGAGCAGCCCAACGAGGCCGGCCTCAAGTTCTACGACGACATGTTCGACTGTATGCTCGCCCATGGCATCCAGCCGGTCATCACCCTGTCGCACTTCGAGATGCCCTACGGCCTCTGCAAGAAGTACGGCGGCTGGGCGAACCGCAAGCTCATCGACCTCTTCGTGCGTTACGCCAAGGTGTGCTTCGAGCGCTACCACAAGAAGGTCAAGTGGTGGATGACCTTCAACGAGATCGGCAACCAGTTCAACATAAGCAACCCCATCTTCGGCTGGACCAACTCCGGCGTCGTGTTCACCGAGTTCGACGACCCCGAGAGGATGATGTACCAGTGCGCGCACTACGAGTTCGTGGCGAGCGCCAAGGCCGTCGTCGAGGGCCACAAGATCGATCCGGACCTCATGATCGGCTGCATGATTGCCTCCGGCCCCACGTACCCGCGCGAGTGCAAGCCCGAGGACGTGCTCATGGCCGATGACGCCAACCACCACATCTTCTTCTTCGGCGACGTGCAGTGCCGCGGCACCTACCCCAACTACGCGCTCAAGATGTTCGATCGCCGCGGCTGGGACCTGGACATCACCGACGACGACCTGGCGGCGCTGGCGGCCGGCCCGGTGGACTACATTGGCTTTAGCTACTACATGAGCAGCGTGGTGGATTCCGGCGTGGAGGTGGACATCTCCAAGTCCACCAGCGCCAACGACCCCCACAACGTGCCCAACCCCTACCTCGACGCCACCGACTGGGGCTGGACTATCGACCCGGTGGGCCTGCGCATCATGCTCAAGCGCTTCGACGAGCGCTACAACGGCATGCCGCAGTTCATCGTGGAGAATGGCATCGGCATGTACGAGGAGCTGGACCAGAACAACACCGTCGAGGACGACACCCGCATTGCCTACTTGGGTTCCCACATCCGCGAGATGAAGAAGGCCGTGGAGGAGGACGGCGTCAACCTTATCGGCTACACGCCTTGGGGCTGCATCGACGTGGTGAGCTTCACCACCGGCGAGTATGCCAAGCGATACGGGTTCATATACGTGGACATCCAGGATGGTGGCGAAGGCTCGGGCAAGCGCTTCAAGAAGAAGAGCTTCGATTGGTACAAGCGCGTGATCGCGACCAACGGTGAGGACCTGTAATAGGTTAAAAAGCGGGCAAGGGGATAGGCCGCTTCTCAGCTATGTTTGAATGAAGTGATGATATTGTGATTGGCGATAATATCTAGCATACAGAATATTGCAATGTAGTGATTTATCAATAATAAAGATACAACGTATGACAATGCTATGCACTTATAGATGCGTGGCAGAAAGGAGTTGGTCAAGAAGTTCGAAAATCTGACAGACGCTCAAAAAGAGAAGCTGAGCAAGTGCAAGACACCCGAGGACATTCTGGAGCTTGCGAAGAGCGAGGGTTATACCCTGAGCGACGAGGAGCTCGAGATAGTTAATGGTGGCGTAAAGCTTCCTTCTAAGAGCAACTATAATCTCGCCAATTGGAAATTCGACTAACCGGTACAAAGGGGACAGTCTCCTTTGGCCCGCTTTCGATGCTTGGGTACAAAGGGGACAGTCCCCTTTGTACCCAAGATGGGGTTACGAAAAGCTGACAGGTTATCTGTCAGCTTTTTTGTTGCTTGCGAGCCGACGACGCGTGGTATGCTTTGCAAACGGAAAGTCGTTGCGTTGAGGGGCAGAGTTGGACCCGTTTCTTGGCTATCTGATCGCGGTTAACGTGCTGGCGTTTGTTGCGTTTGTCATCGACTTCCTCCTCTGCGCATGGAAGCCCGCGCTTGGTGACTCAACTGCGAATTCTCTGATTATGAACGTCTTTCCGATTGTGGGAGGTGCGCTAGGGACGCTGCTTGCCCTGTTTTTGCTTACGGGATTGCGACGGGGTCGACGCATGAACAAGGGCAACGTAGCGTGGTGGTTTACCGCTCTGGCTTGCCTCGTTGTGTGGGGACTCGTTACGGTTGCTCGGTTTGGGTTCGTCTCGTTGGACATGAGTTTGGACAAGGTCTTCTTCGGATGGGATCTTGGCAAGCTCAAAGTTTTGGGAATCTACCTTGTTGTGGCTAACGTTGTTACCTTTGCTGCCTTTGCTTGGGACAAACACGTGGCGGCAAGCGGGAACGACTACGGCAGGCGCGTTCCGGAGGCGCGACTGCTCGGACTCAGCCTCGTTGGAGGGTCGCTCGGTGGTCTTTTGGCTATGGGCATTGTGCGGCATAAGACTAGGAAGTGGTATTTCGTTTGGGGCTTGCCGCTCTTCCTTGTCCTGGATTTGGCGTTAGTGCTGTTTGCGCACGCGGCAGGGCTCATTTGATACCTTACAAAGAGAATTTAGCTTGTAAGCTGGCTCAGTATTTCAGGTGTCTGTATGAATAGTGGGAAATGAATTGAGTTCAGCTTGCAGCCAACTGGGCAAACGCATTTTTGAACAAATTCATTTCCCATTAGGTATTTTATCTAGTGGGAAATGAACGTACCCAAATTTGTCGAATCCTGGGCTTTTGCCGTTTTGAACGAGTTCATTTCCCGTTAGCGTATTGCACAAATATTATCGTCTGAATTTTGGAATGAAAAGCCACCACGCGACCTGCCGCTTCGTCGGATTCTGGGGTGGGAAGAAGCAGCGCGATTGCGCTGAGCGATGGTCCGCTCGGTGTATACTACGCGACGTAGGCGGACAGAGGCGGCTGAATGGAGGAATGATGCTCACAAGAGAAGATATAGTCAGTGAGCTCGACGCGATGGAACGCAAGAAGGGCGTCTGCGCACTCTACTCGGTGGAGTCTGGGAGTCGCTGCTGGGGCTTTGCCAGTGCGGATTCCGACTACGACATCCGCGTTGTTTATGTGAGGCCGCGAAACGACTACCTGAAGCTTGAGGGCCTACGCGACACCATTGAGTGGCGCTTGGACGATGAGTACGACGTAGTGGGGTGGGACCTGGGAAAGTTCCTGCGGCTCATGAGAGGCTCCAACCCCACTGTCTTCGAGTGGCTGGGGTCCACCATCGTTTACAGGGAAGCCGCGGACTTCCAGAAAGTAAGGGACGTCGCCCTATCGTGCTTCGATCCCGTTGCACATGCTCATCATTACCTTGGCATGGCCGCGAAGAACATCGATCACCACATCAAGGTTGGCAACGCCACGCTGAAGCGCTACCTCTACGCGGTGAGGGCGACTCTGGCGTGCAGATGGGCCGTCGAGGAGAAAAGACCTGTGCCGATGGCCTTCTCGGAGCTGAGCGAGGCCATGTTGGAGCCGGAACTGGCGCCTGTGGTGGCAAACATGGTAGAGATTAAGCGGAGCGGTTTGGAGAGCGACCGACAAGATCCAATCCCTGAGCTAGATGAATGGCTGTGCGTCCAAGAGGAGCTCTTGCGCGAGAAGATCGGCACCCTCGAGCACCCAGTAAGAATTGAGTGGTCGGTTCTGGACGAGGCGTTCCTCAAGATCGTGGGCTAAAAGCTGAGCGTGCCAAAGGGGACTGTCCCTTTTGGCACGCTTTTGGAGCTATGCCGCTTTTTGTGGCGAAAGATTATCCCGTAGCGCGGCAAGCATCACAATCGTTCCGATTACAGACGACACCACGCCAACGATGAGCACGGTCTTTACGTCAAGGAACGTAAACATCCATCCGCCCAAAAAGTTGGCCAGCAAGGCATCGACGGTAACGGAGGTAACGAACACTGCCTGTCCCTTGTTCTGGTCGGCCTCGTTGACCAGCTCATTCGAAAGATATACGGTGGCGGGAAGGATGGCCGCAAAAGCGCCGCATACCACCATCGATGCAGTAATGAATGTCTTTTGGGTGAGGCGTTACGACCTGTCCACGAGGTCGGCGGCAGCGGGTCCCAATATGATCCCAAGGAGACTTGTGATTGACATAACCGTCCCCACGGTCCCGTCGTCAAAGCCGCTTTGCGAAAGATAGTTGTAGGCAAATCCAATGGAGCCGCAGGTCAAGGCCATGAAGCCGATGGTTGCAAGTGCGTACTTTACGTTGAGGCCTCTCAGATCCATGGCTGCTCCTCCACTTGTGTTCGTTATTGAATCGACATATGATGCATAACATATATGCTCATGTGGAGTGGCAACATAGAGTGGGCGTTGCCCACGTATTAACAAAGAGCTGCTATCCAAACCTTGGTGTCAGAGAACTCGTTGCCCATCGGGCGTCCACATCTCCCTACTGCTGGGTTTCCTTCGATTCGCGCGATGACATGTTTGGCTTGCAATGCGTTGCCAAATGGTTGTACCACTTCATGCGATGGTACTTCGATTCGTCGTTCGAGAACCCAACCGACAGATAGAGCGGGTAACCGTCGTCGGTAGCCTGGAGCTCCACCACAGATAAGCCCAGCTTGCAGGCATCGGCGAGCAGCGCCTCCATGACCTGCTTGGCATATCCCTGTCGCCTGCAATTGGGCCGAGTGTATACGTTGAGCACGATGCCCGTCTTGCCGTTTATGAAGGCGGGACTCATGGGCTTCTCGACCACAACCAGGAAGGCGCAGGAGACGATTCGTCCTCCCTTACGGATCACAAAGGCGTGGAGGTCGTGGCCGAGATGGTTTCCGTAATAGCCTGGAAGGCCATCCCTGACGGCTGCCTCGATGTCCTCGTCGAGCGCGCCGTTGTCCTCGGTAAGATACGCGACTCTGAGCTCCACGAGCTCATTCGTGTCGGTTGCGTTGGCTTGCTCTACGTTCATGTAAGGCACCTCCTGGCAACGGTTCCATCGTAATCATATTGTGACGGGCGAAGGCAGACAAGGGGACAGGTCACTTGTCAGCTTTTTTGGCTCGTAGAAGCGGAGCAGCGCGAACGCGGTGCCGAACGTTGCGTGCCCACAGAGGTATATCTCGCTTGTGGGAGTGAACCATCGCAACATGCATGGGTCATAGGGCTCGCGGGGTGTGCACGTTAGCGATAGTATTTTCATACGTCTTGCCAAAACCATATATAAAACCTTATGGCATATGCGGCCAAGAACAACGCAATACCTTCGACTGGCCTGTTTACCTGATGTTCCGAGCGCTTTCAAGTCTCTATCCAAAAAAACCAAGTCTCTCCATGTATCGTTCGTCGACGGTGAGCAGGTCCGCCGTCGGTGTACACAAGAGCGGTGGGAATATCTCTAAGCGGCACAGTGGTCTCGCGCGGTCGCTTTATAGTCTGCCTCGGTGACGGTTCCACATTCCAGTGCTTGCCTTACAATGCCGAGCAAGAGGGGTCGTGCGGAGATTGGGGCAGTGTCGTATGAGGAATCGCGTGCTAAAGACAGTGGGCATCGGCCTTGCCGCAGTTCTGGGCATCCTTGTTTGCGTTGTTGCGATTGCCCTTGTCGTGCTGCAAGTTCGCACCAACTCTCTCCACGACAACCGTTCGCGTTTGATGGAGGACGCAGAGTTCAGAGAGCCTGTTGCGGTCGATGGAGTCGAGGTTATTTCTCAGGATGTCTCATGCGGCTACGCGGTCATCGAGATGTTCTCGAAGTGGGATGGTGGGAGCATAACCGAAGAGGCCCTGTTCGATGAGTACGGGAGTGTGGTCACCTCGACCGGAGGCTCCTTTTGCGACGAGATGAACAAGCAGTTTCCGGCATACAAAACAAGCATGCGAAAATACCTGACAGACTCGGAGCTGCTCAGTGCCCTGCACGAAAGCCTAAAGGCAGGCATTCCCGTGCCCCTGGAATGGGCTGCCAAGCTCGGTGACGAATGGACCCTGCACTAATCGCTCGTTACGGGAATGGACCTTGCAAAAGATCGGGTAATAGTTGCGAACCCGTACGGCTACACGGAGGAGCTGACCGTTAATGACTTTCTTGGTCGCACGAGCTTTGAGGCGTATGAGAATATGCCGCTATTCCTGAGGCTCGGCTTCGCGTTTGGAGTCTTCGAGATGAACACGCTGTTTATACCATCGAGGTGCGAATAGGAGAGCGAGCGGGAGAACTCCTTGCTTTCGAACGGCTGCGTGACCAATCAAGGGGGAGTACCCCTCTTGATTGGTCAGTGTCCTCTCTTTAAAGCTGTGCATCACATGAACTGGACGTTGACTCCGGCGGGGTCCTTCACGAAGAAGAAGCGGACCTGCGGCATGGGGGAGACATAGTCCGTCGGATGGAACCCGTCTGCGGTGAGGGTGGCGTGCAGCGCGTCGAGGTCCTCGGAGACAAACCCTACGGACAGGTTGGCGTTGCCGGAGTCGGCGGCGTCGGGGTTGTCTATGACCTCGATCTGGGTGTCTCCCTCCGCGTTGGCCAGAAACACGATGTTTGCGCCCATGGGCCTCATGTCCCGCTGGATGGCGAGCCCGGCATACGTTGCGTAGAAGTCGATCTCCTCGGCGAAGCTGGACGTCTGGGTGGTCACGTGGGAAAGCCTCATTGCGATACCTCTCTCGTTGGTGGTGCGTCCCATTATCCACGCTACGGGAACAGCAGCCCTGGCCAATCCGCCTGCGCGGGTGGGGGATGGCGTGGACGGGGAGGACGTGCTTGTTCTCCTTGGGTCCGCAGACGGCAGACGGCACGACGAGGGCGTTGTCGGGGTAGACGCACGCGACGTCGCATCCGGCCATGGTGTCGAGCGACCTCGCGAACCAGCTGGCGCGGCGCGCAGCCCTCTCCGGCTTATTCATTCCGGCGAAGTCAGTAACACGCATTGGGGCAAACCGTGCGCCGGTTGGCAATCAGTTGATCTTCTGGACGATGAGCTCGCACGACCCGTCCTCGAGGGAGTTGTGCTCGTCGAGGTGGACGTGGGAGCCAGGCGCCTGGTCGGCAAGATCCGCGAGGATGTTCGCCAAGGAGACCAGGCCTTCCCGGTTGGCGGATATGATTATCTGGCCCTCACTGGTGTCGCAGTCAATCTGGAATCCGTCCTCCCACCTTATTCGCATGTCATCCTCCTTGGCAATCGTTTCCCAACCATATTACGCTTGCCGCAAATCAATTGACAATGGGGCAGGTCGGCTGTCAGCCATTTTGGGGCGAGTCCGCGGCATAAGCCAGAATACGCAAAGAGGTACCCGTTTCACTCTCTGACGTGTCAAGGGGCAGGTACCTTGGCATGCTAATCGAGCACGATGCGGCTGGTTGCCCGTCACCTTGTCACGCGATCCTGGTCCGGGCATAGGGCGGGGGCTGTGCCGAGCTGCTACGGACTTTGCGCATCCCGGGCCCACACTTTCAAACTCGAGGCGGAGTTTGGAAGTGAGGGGCCCCAAATAAGCTCAGACTGGGGAAGGCCGCCCGTCGCGTTTCCCGGTGTGACGAATTGGCTGAAAACGCGATGGAGCGCTTCTGTCACTTGCTGTGGTCCCTGCACCACAGGGCGATCTTGGAGACGAGCCCGAGGTCGACGCGGCCGTAGGGGAGCCGGATGGCGCCCTTGGTGTGGGCGTATCTCATGCTGTCGAGCACGGGCGCGAAGTGCTTGACGGCCTCGGGCCCGGGGTAGATGCCCACGTGCTTCTTGGCGCCGGCGAAGTGGATAACGTTCTTGCCGAAGGTGGGCATGCCCCAGCCGATTCGCTCCGGCTCCTCGGGCAGCGCGGCACGCATCGTCTGGTAGACCCTCGTGAGGTCTGCCTGGGCCGCCTCGTCGTACCAGCCGATGTAGGCGCGTATCTCCTCTCCCACGTTGCCCTCCCCACACGACGTTTCCTCGCCATCATTCTATGACGTTTTGAGACTGAGCGGGCGCGTGGGGGTTGTGGAAGGCAATGAACTGAGGTCGCTCATAAAAAAAGCCGGGAGTTCCTGGCTGGCTGAGCGTGCGGGGTCGCGCGCCTGGCGGTCGGCGGGTCGTGCCTGGCCGCAACTGGCAAGGCACGCAAAAAGGACCCCCTTTCACTTCCAAACTCGCGCTGGTGTTTGAGATCTTAGGCAGCTTTCCCCGTGCGGGCGGTATGGCACCCAATAAACCCGCAGGTAAAAAGGTCGAAAATACGAGCCCGAAAATTCGGACCCAAGAAAAACAAACACTAAGGCCGTTTCGAAAGTGAAACGGGGTTCGTTTTGCGTAAGGGCGGAGACGGGCGTGTGGCAAGCCCTGCTGAGCGTCGGCAACAGAGGTTGGGGGACACTCCTCCCAGCATATGCCGCAAGAGCCAATGGCGCTATCTGCCCTCTTTATGCCAGACGCGCATGGTTCTTTGCCGACCAGAACAGGTCACTTGTCAGCTTTGCGTAAACGCGACGGCACCAGGCCGAATCCGCACGGCGTGTGTCACGCGACGAGCCCACGCATGGCCTCTGCGCCTTGGCCGTCTTCGCGACGCGTGCAGATGTCTCCGCTTTTAGATTCGTGGACTGCAGCCGTCTACTTTGGTTGGTGGCGTGCGGCCGGTAAAGAGGCACGTCTTCTAATTACCCCGAATCTTGAATAGGGTCCTGAGGTAATCTCGGTTTGCTTGTTATACTTTCTCGGCCAGACTAAGAGTGCGTTGCATCGCATGGAGCAGCACAGTGCCAACAAGGAGAAGGTTGCCTTTCGCGAGGCAAGCCTCATCTACTGCGACGAGTTCAACATGTCGGTGATAACTGACTACGAACACCGACTCATCCAACTGATGAGTGCTGACGGCGTTTACCGCCTCACCAACAAAAATGACGGCATGCAGGATGGAAACTACTTCTCCAAGGCTGAATATGCTCGCATGTTTGAGGACCTGTGGGAGGACCTGCGTGGTCACAAATTGCCAGATGGTCGGACCATTGCCGACAAGACCATTCGCGAGATCGAGGAGTCTGAGCTCTTCAAATACTCGCCCTATAAGTCTCTGAACTCCGGGCAGGTCGAGGCGCTTGACCGCATAATAGAAGCCATACGCAGACGCGCCAGCAATCCCAATCCCGTAGTGGTGGAAGGCATGCCTGGCACAGGCAAGACGGTGCTCGCCGTCTACCTTCTGAAGATGCTCAAGGATATGCCCGAGTTCAAGGATGCAAACATCCGCTTAGTGGAACCCATGCCATCTTTGCGCAAGACGCTTCGTCGCGTACTCCGCACGGTGGGCGGTTTGAGCGCTCGCGATGTGATTGGTCCTGGCGATGTTGCTAAGCCAGCGTATGGCCATGTGCCAGGAAAGAAGAAGTGCTTCGACGTGCTGCTGGTTGGCGAGTCTCACCGGCTCAAGCAATACCGCAACATTGTGAACAGGGGCTCGTTCAAGAAGACAAGCGTTGCGCTTGGGCTCGATTACCAAGCCTGTTCCGAGGCCGATTGGATTATGGACCAGACTAAGATTCCGGTCTTCTTCTATGACCCATTGCAGGCTGTGAAGCCCTCATCTCCGAGTCACGAGCAGTTCCTTGCATCGGTTGGCTCCGCTGCAAAACGGCCTATCTCACTCACCGAGCAGATGCGATGTGGTGGTGGTTCCGAATATCTCGAGTACGTGCGCGACATCATATGGGGTCGAAATCCAGAGGCTACCTGGTTCGTGGACTACGACTTTGAGTTGCATGAGGACTTTCTTGACTTCCAGGAGTGCTTCGAGGAGACGCTTGCGAGCAACGATCTAACACGTATGGTGGCGGGATTTGCATGGCCTTGGGCGACTAAGGGTAAGACTGGCGCACCACCTGAGGTTTATGACATGGAGATTGAGGGTGTGCGACTCAAGTGGAACTGCGTGCAAGAGGGTTGGGTTGATCGGGGGCTCGACGATCCAAGCGTCGCTCGTGAAGTTGGCTGCATCCACACTATCCAGGGATATGACTTGAGCAATGCCTTTATCATCATCATTGGGCCAGACATGAAGTATGATGCGGTGCTCGACAGGCCGAGGGTCGACCGTGGAAGCTACCATGATACCAACGGGAAGAACGGGACAACGGAAGAAGAGCTTCTGGGTTATCTGCGAAACATCTATTATGTCCTGCTCACGCGTGGCATTGAAAGCACTCATATTTACGTGTGTGACTTGGAACTGAGGGACTACTTCAGGCGCTTCTTCGTAGAGAATCTGTAGGGCGAGGGATAAATTATTTAAATTAAAAGTGCTTATCGCCTCTACGAGAAATCTTGTCCGTCGGTGATGCTGTTTCCGTCGCACGGCCAGAATCGTGACCTTCTTTGCCAACCATTGACTAGGACGGGTGCATTCCGCTCACTTTTCGCAGATGTTTACCAACATATGGGCGCTGTTACCGATGAGCGCAGCGTGCCCGTGCTGCAGGCGGCGCACATCCGGTCCTTCTCGGAGGAGGGGCCAAACACCATGGACAACGGCATCCTCATGCGGTCGGACATGCACGCGCTCTTCGACGTGGGATACCTCACCGTCGAATACGGCCGGGGGGCGAGTCGGGCGTGGTAGTGTTCGGCTTGCTCCACGAGGACTTCGGGAACGGTAGGGACTACTACCACTACCACGGGAGGCGCCTTGCCGTGGTTTCCGACCGGAGGAGCCCGCGCCCTGCGCGGCAGTACCGCGACTGGCTCCACGTCCCCTTCTCCACAGGAAGGCACGGCATCTCGTCTGCGAAACCGTGGTACAATATGGCCACATATACACGAGGAGGAACCATGCCGATCGCCGTACCCGTAAGAGACCTGAAGGACACCGCACGTTTTTGTAAGACCGTCCGCGAAAGCGACGGCGCCGTAATCGTCACGCGCAACGGGTACGACGAGTTCGTCGCGCTGACACCCGAGCGCTACCATGAGTACGAGATGGCCCTTCGCAGACAGGCCCTCTACGAGTCCGTTGACGCCGCCGAGGGGAGGCTCGCATCGGGCCAAGGCGTTGCGGGTCGAGATGCGCTTGCGGAGATTCGGGCTCGTCATGGCCTATAAGGTGGTCCTTGACCCGCAGGTAGTCCTGCGCGTGGACGAAGTCGCCGGATACCTTGCCGACGAGCTTGCAAGTCCCGGCGCTGCTGCCAACTTCATCGACGGGCTCGACGGTGTTGTTGAGCACCTCGAGTCCTTCCCCCTTTCGTACCCTCTCCCGGTTGACAGGCGTCTTGCAGCGCGTGGCTATAGGAAGGCGCTCGTGGGAAACTATGTCCTGCTGTTCAGGGTGGAAGAGACGAGCGTAGGCAATGGGGTGGTGTACGTCACCAACCTGTTTCATGGTAGCCAGAGCTACCAGGGACTCGTGTAGGGTGTTGATGGGGCCAGTGATGGAGTGGAGGATGGGGACCGCCGCACCTGTGTCGTTAGCGTAATCCACGTCACCCCGCCGCACGGAAAGGGCGAGGTATTTCTAGGGAATGCGGTCGCTTATCTCGATGGCGTGTAGCTCTATGCTCCTCATCGTAGACAACGTAAGGCAAATGGTGGATTATTGAATCATAAAAGCATAGGGACGTGAGCGTGCGGAAGGGTTCTGAAAAAATGAGGCATATAGCAGACAGACGAAGAAAAATCGCAATATGCATCGTTCTTATTGTCGCAGTCATACTGAATGGCTGCAGCAAAGAACCAAGAGCCAAGAAACTAGCTACCCTTGATGATCTTAACGATCCTTCGGTCACGATCGGAGGACTAACCGGCAGCGTACACGAGCCATTTATAGCAAAGGTATTCCCAAGGGCACAGGAGAAGCAGTTCAACACCCTCGATGAAATGATTGCCGCCCTTGAAAGTGGGCAGATTAACGCTTTCGTCCATGCAAAAGACAATATACTCTCTGCCATGGAAGAAACCCCGGGGCGCTTGCGCATGATAGACGAGCCTGTGGGGGAAGCGATGGCGGGCATGGCGATTTCTCCGCGCACGAAGTATCCGGAACTAAAATCCCAGTTGAACGCTTTCCTCAAGGAAATGAAAGAGTCCGGCGAGCTGGATGAGATGCATCAGCGATGGATGGTGGAAAAGCGTACGGAAATGCCAGACATCCCCGTTTCGAAAGATCCGGCGGGTACCCTGATTGTGGGCACATCCGGAGCGCTGGTACCGAATTCATACTACCAGGACGGGAAGCTTGTCGGTCACGATATCGAGCTGACGCTGCGTTTTGCGAATAAGTACAATTATGCCGTTGAATTCCGTCCGGAGAGTATTGACGAAATGTTGAATGATGCGGAATCTGGAAAGGTCGACATGCTCTCAGGCGGAATAGGCGAGACCCCCGAACGAGCCAAAAGGGTCATCTTTCCCGACACACCTCTTTACGGAAACACAATCAATGTCGCCGTCCTTGCGGATGACCCTGCGTGATCTGCCAGTTTTAGGAAGCAAAATGATGCGCAAGGACGGCACCTTAATGCGCCGGACACGCATCTGGTCGATAAAGACGCTCTGGTCCTCGACGAGTTAGGTACCTGGCGCTCGCAGAGCCCGCGCCAAGGCGCGGAAATCGTTTTATTTGGTACTTCCGGTTTCCCTTAGTTTCTGCAGCTCGGGCCAGCTCAGCCAAGTGGTGCTGTACCCGTTATCTTTCGCGAAGTTTTTCGCATCGACGTGGCTATTAAAACGTGCGACCACATCGTCCTTGTCGTCGATGACCTGATAGGGTTTTTCTAGACGCCAGATGCCGCTCGTCTCCAAATCGTTTGCGTTGAAGAGATAGCCTCCTGCGACGTCTTCGACCTGTCCGTCGTCCAGTGGTTTCAATGGGTTGTCGCTCATAAGTCACCTTCTTTTCTCATGCGTCAGTAATGAATCCTGCCGCGCCCATTCGTACGTGAGGCAGGTCCTTCTGTGCGTTGGCAACAGAGGCTGGGGGACGCTCCTCCCAGCCTCTGCCGCAAGAGTATATGGCGTTACTTGCCTTCCTTATAATATGCGTGCATGGCTCTTAGCTGAGCGTCGGTTAGGCCCTCCGTTGTCTTGCTGGGCTCCTGGGCTTTCGCCTCCGCGTAGGAGTCCGGGCCGTCAAAGGTGGCCAGCACCTCTCCGCTCTCGTTATGGATCAATTCGTAGGTTGAGTAGCAACAAAAACGGCCCCCTGCGTAGTGGGTGTATCCGCTGGCAACGTCCTCGATCTGCCGTTCGATTCCGCCAAGTCATAGATTGCCTGCATGGCCGTCACCACTCTTAAGTTCCTTTTGAATGAATATTATTTTATAGTCACTCGAAAGGGCCAAGAGGGAGAAGACGCCCTCTTTAAAACAGCATTATTAACAGTGTTGCAAGACCACCGTTCGGGACGCCGTCAGTCGCTACGTTTACGCCGCGCTGCAGGGCGAGGCGTGGGAGTGTGGCGCTGCGTTCAATTCCCGTACTTGCGAATGGCCTCCACGAGCTCCTTGGCTGCCTTGCGCTGGCTGACCTCGTTGGGGTGTCCGCCCGCTCCGCAGCCGTCTTCCCTCACGTTGATGGGGGCGGACGGGTAGCAATGCGCCCGCGTGTCGCCCGTGCGACTTACGTGGTCGCTTACGGCCTGCTCGATGGCGGGGTAGACCAACTCGCCGCCCTCCATGGTCCCTACCGTGCAGATAATGAGCGACCCCGGGTTGAGCTCTCGAACCCGGCCAAGGAACTCGGTGTAGGCCGCTGCAAACTCCGCTATGCGCACGTCGCTGGTTCCGGTGTACGTGCTGTCGTTCGTCCCCAGGTTGACAACCACCACGTCGCGCGGGTGCGCGGCGAAGTCCCACTTCTGATCGCTGCCCTTGGTCACGAGATCGTACACGGGCGGCACGAGCATGTCCGTTTCGCGCTCGCCTTTGGCCGTCCAGCCCGAAATGATGCCGTACCCGCTGTAGCATACGGTCTCGTAGTCGTAGCCAAGCTCTTGCGCGGCAAGGTAGGCATAGGACTTCATGAAGTTCTCCGTCGTCGTCCTAAAGGGCTCGTCGCTGTTTTTGGACTCGACTCCGTAGCCGCAGGTAATCGAGTCGCCCACAAACGCTATGCTTTTGTCCTTGCTGTCGGCTGGCCACACGGGGGTAGGGGAGTCGGACCCCACCTGGATGGCGCGTATGCCAACGTTGCCCGTCAGCGCCTCCGAGAGGTGGATGACCTCGACGATGGCGTCTTTGAGCGCCTCGCCAAGCGGAACCTCAACGATGCGCGACGCTTGCGACAGGGTGTCGTCCAGAACGACTTCTCCGTTAACGAGCACTGCAAAGCGCGGGCGGTGGTCTGTGCCCTTGCTTGCCTTGTCGTCGCCCGCCATATGGAGCCTAAGGCTCGTGCAGGTGGCCAAGAACTCAATCGCACTTCCGCTTTGCGGGATCCAGGTCGTGTTGTCCTCGGCGTAGGAGCGTCCGATAAGACGGACGTTTTGCTCGGTTGCCTCAATGGACACAGATTACGAGGAATCGGTAGGGACGTTGGCAGAGGACTGCGAAGTGTTGTTGGAGCAGCCAGCAATAACCGTGCCGGCGAACAACGTGGTTCCCATCCGGAGAAAGCTTCTCCTGCTCATGAGTGCCTTTGACGTTTGTGGCATCGTTGGTCCCTTCTCTTGATCGTCGCAGGCGCGACAGCGGGCTGCCATCCCAATAGCTGCGATTACTGTATCAATGCCATGCTGACAAAAGCTGACAAGTGACCTGTCCCCTTGTCAGCTTTTGATGTTGGCCATTCAGAAACCTGTACGAACAATGGGAAATGAACTGAGGCCTGAAACCTGCCAACTGGGAAAACATAGTTTTGAACAGATTCATTTCCCATTGGATAAAATACCCAATGGGAAATGAACGCGCATGAAATCGCCGAATCCTGGGCTTTTTCATTTTTGAACAGATTCATTTCCCATTAAGAGAACGCATATATGTTATTGACACCAGCAATGGACCGAAAGGGCTAGCTCATGATCGTATATGGCACAACGTTTCGGCTACTACCCACTAAAACAGCCATAAAAACAAAGAATCTCGTGGGCCTTCATACCGCTTTCGGGCAACTGCCCGCGCCTCGTGCGCCAGAGTCCCCTCGACCCACGGTGACCAACGGGGGGATTCAGCCAATGCGCAGAGGCGCTACGGCGCAGGCGGATACACCTCGTCGATGCGCTCGTCGTCGACGCCAAAGAACCACGTGAGAACAAATCCTCCAATCACGGCGCCCAGCAGGGCAACGACGTAGGCCACCTGCTGGTTTGGTTGGACGATTAGAACCCCAAAGAGTCCGGACGCGCCCTGGCTCACCGCCCCAACATGCAACGCCGTCGCAATGACGCCTCCTACACCCGCGCCGAGGCATGCCGTCACGAAGGGGCGACCCAGCGGAAGCGTCACCGCATACATCAGGGGCTCGCCCACGCCCAACACCCCCACGGGAATGGCGTCGCGCACATAGCCCCTAAGCCTCTGGTTCTTTGACTTGAGGTACAGGGCCGCCCCCGCTCCCACCTGCCCGCCGCCCGCCATCATGAGCACCGGCAGCAAGTAGTTGATGCCGCCCGTGGGTCCCGACGGGTCGTTGAGCATGGCGTGGATGGGCGTGAGAGCGGTGTGCATGCCCACCGATACCAGGGGCAAGAACCCAGCGGCAAGCATGTAGCCTCCCAGGACTCCAAGGCCGCTGTACACGAATTCCATTGCGGCATAGACGCCGCTAGTCAGCACGTCACCAAGGGGCTGGAGTGCCACGACGACGGCAAATCCCATGACGATGAGGGTGATGAGTGGGCTTGCGAACGTGTCGACGAACGAAGGCATAACCTTGCGTACGCGACGCTCCAGCCATGCACACGCACCTCCGGCGAGCAGCGCCGCAACCAGGCCGCCGTGGGCGGGATTGTAGGGATTTCCGGTCATGGGGAGGATCACGCTGTTCCCGCCATACTCCTGCAGCAGCGGCATCGATGAGTTGGCCACGCAGAGCGCTCCCACGATGCCGCCCAGGATGGGGGAGCCTCCAAACTCGCGCGCGGCGTTGTAGCCAGCGAAGATGGGCAGGTAGGCAAAGAGCGCCCAGCCCAAGCTGCGAATGCTCTCGTACCACCACACGCCGCTCATCGCGCCGTGCGTCCAAACGTTGACGACGTTCGTGAGACCATTGATGAGCCCTGCCGCGACGATACCCGGCAGCAGGGGAACGAATACGTTGGCCACGTGCTTGAGCATCCCGCGCACCACACCACCTTGCTTCGCATCTCGCACCGATTTGTTACGCGCGGCGCGCAGCTCCACGTCGGAATCGGACCGCGCGCCCTGCGGTATGCCCGTAAGCTCTATGAACGCGTCAAGCACCTTGTTTACCACGCCAGGGCCAAAGACGATCTGCAGCGTGTCGGATTCCACGACGCCCATGACGCCATCGATGTTCCGTATGGCCTCCACGTCCACGCAATCCATGGTGCGTACGCTCACGCGTAGCCGAGACGCGCATGCGTCGTTGGTCACGATGTTGCTGGCGCCGCCCAGCTTTGCGAGCAGCTCACGACTTACGTTGTTGATGTCCATGGCGCTCCCTTCCCAGTCTCCAATCGTCTTTCCTACGATTCTAGTGTCTACCGAGGCGTTGAGTTCCAAAATGTTGAGATGCCGTTACCGCCCGCGATAACGTTCACCACACCTCAGATTAATGACTGTGCGCTCAGTCAGTCCAAAAAGGCACGGGCTTGATGCCCGTGCCTTCTCATCACGCATGTGTGAGGCAATTAAATGCAATAGTACTTGGTCAGGAAGTAGGTCTTGTCCCAGTCGAGGATCTTCATATCAGCTTCCTTCTCGGGGTGGATGTTGAACTCATCGAAGACCATTATCCACTTGTTCTCCAAGTCGTATGCGGGCCATTCCTTCGCTTTGCCGTCGGGCGAGAGCTCCGCCGTGAGTAACGGGTTGCCGGTCTTCGCGAACTGGACCCACATCTTGCGCAGGGTCTTGGAGAAGGTCTCGTCGAAGGTCCTTCCCGTCCCCAGCTTTTCCTCTGGATGGTTGAAGACCGACGGAAGCTCCATCGCGTGGCCGCACTTCATCAGAGGGACGGTGGACTCGGGCGTGAAGTAATAGGTATACGACTTGCCGCCGCCCATGGTCTGGTTCTCCAACATCCTGATGAGCGGTGCGATGAACATGATCTGGTCGAACAGATGGTCGCCAGTGTACTGGGGATCCTTTTCCCTCGACTCCTTCTCGTAGCTCTCCATCAGCGCCTTCTCGTCGTCTGTCATCTGGGCGAGCTTCTTCTCATAACGGTCGGCCCTGAATAGCTCATAGTTGTCTTGTCCGAAACAGAACACGAAGTAGCACATCTCGTCTTTGTTGCAGCCCTGGAGGATGTCGATGTCCTTCGCCGCACCGTCTGAATAGGCCTTATAGAGATCCGTGGGAAGGTAGTTTCCGTCTCGCTCTGCCCAAACGCGTAGTCCGAGTATGGCCGACGCTTCAACGATCCTGTCGACGTCGACCTTCTGCAGGTCGGCAACTGTCTTGCAGCCAAGTTCCTCCATCAGCTCGTTCGTACAGGTGATGGCCTCCTCCGGGGAGCGCGTGAATACGGGCGCGCCGTTCTCGGCGATTACGCGCTTGATGTACTTGTGGGAGCCCTCGACCAGTGGCAGCAAGGTCACGCTACCGCCGCCGGCGGACTCGCCGAATATCGTTACGTTCTGGGGGTCGCCACCGAAGCCGGCTACGTTTTCGTTAATCCACTTAAGCGCCATCTCTTGGTCCATGATTCCCAGGTTCTGTGCGTCCGGGTAGTCCTTGCCATCCGGCAGATGGGAAAGGTGAAGGAAGCCGAACGCGCCGACCCGATACTCGATCGAGACGAGGATGACGTAAGGGTTCTCCCGCACGAAGGCTTCGCCGTCGTACATCGGGTTCACCGTTCCGCCCATCTCGAAGGCGCCGCCGTGGATCCATACCATGACCGGCTTCTTCTCGTCGCTCGCTCCGTCGGCCTTCCAAATGTTGAGATACAGGCAGTCCTCGCCCATGGGGTAGAGGGAGGCTCTTTCGCTGGGGGCTTTTGCCTGAGTGGGCGACTTTCCGTTGTAATACGCCTCGTACACGCCGTCGTCGGCGGTGTATTGAAAGAGCGCCATTCCTGCAAACAATTTCTTTTGGTCCAGGGTATGCACACGTGGGATCGAGCGGCGAAGCCAAGTGACCACATCCCCTTTTTGGACCGATTACCTTTATGGATGTACCATAATGCTGTGGTACACCTGAAAAGAGGCCTCCCAAGCCGCTCAGTGTATGAATCGCGACAGTTAGATGGCACGCGGCGTCTACGCCTTGCCAGCACGAAGCTCGGCGAGCAGCCCTGACTTCGAGCAACCCTGACTTTCTCCGGTCGCTTGTCTTGCGATAGAAGAGCTATTTAGCCTCTAAGGATGTGCCTTCATGCGTAGAGGCGTGCGTGAACATGTGGGGCTCTTTACACGAGAAGACATCGTTGCGGCATTTGGCGATGCATTTGGGAGAATTGAAGGCTCCAAGTCAACAGGGGAGTCATCGAACAACATGCCACGGTAAGCCCCATGCCTTAGAATATTGATGTAATGAGCCACGGAGGGAGACGCACCATGCAGCACGAGTGCAAAATCACCGTCCTGGAGACGAAGTGCTTCGAGGACTACCAGCAGAGGTACCTGGCCGACCCCAAGTCCGGCCCGTGCCCGTTCTTCAGGCCGGGCGACGAGTTCGTCTTGAAAAGGACGTCCGAGCGGGACGACTTCTACCACCTGATGGACGGGAGATTCTGCGGCGAGGCGTGGGACGCCGTCAGCCGATACGTCTACGCCGCGCTCCAGGGCGGCTCCATCATGAGGGGCTGGACCAACGACGACCGCATGATGATCGCGTGCTGCAATGACGGCACCCGCCCGGTCATCTTCAAGATCGAGCGCATCGACATCCCCGAGAGCGAGGAGGAGGCGGAGTGGCTAGCCTGGCGGGACTTCTCCAACTCCACCGAGGATGCCTACACCGGCTAGCGCGTTGCCGGCGGGCGCCACGCGCCGCGGTGCAGGGAACTCATTCAACCGCGCAATTGAGACGAGTGGCACCTATCGTGCGTCGTCATCGCAATCGTGAATGCCAGCATGCCAAAGAAGGCGGAAGTGCTCGCCCCAAGCGGTGGAGAGCATCTCCCGCACGGTCTTGTCGACCTCCTCCCTATGCGTCGGCTGGACGATGAGCATGTAGTTGCGCTGTGAGACCTTCTCGAACTTGAGGGCAAGGCTGAATGCGCCCGGGAAGCTGCACTCGGGACAGAATGCAGCGGTGATGTGACAAGGGGGCAGGTGCCTTGCCATGCTAATCGCGCGCGATGCGGCCGGATGCCCGTCCCCTCGTCACGCGAGCCTGGTCCGGGCGTTGGGCGGAGGCTGTGCCGAGCCGCTCCGGACTTTGTGCGCCCTGGACCCCCCCGTTCAGTTCCAAACTCGCCTTCGGGTTTGAAAAACCAGGCTTCGAAAATACGGGGTCTAAAACGCAGCCCATCTACCTGCGCGTTTGTGGGGTGCGGTATCGCCCGTACGCGGAAACGAGCCCAGAATTTCAAACCCGAAGCCCAGTTTGGAACTGAACGGCACCCCAAACATGCACAAACTGGGGAAGGCCGCCAATGCGCGCTTCCGATACGGCAAGTTGGATGGCGATAGGATGGGACGTTGTCGCTACTCATTGCGGTCCCTGCACCACAGGGCGATCTTGGAGACGAGACCGAGGTCGACGCGACCGTAGGGGAGTTGGATGGCGCCCTTGGTGTGCTTATAGCCCATGCTGTCGAGCGCGGGCGCGAAGTGCTCGACGGCCTCAGGCCCGGGGTAGATTCCAACGTGCCCCTTGGCGCCGGCGAAGTGGATCACGTTCTTGCCGAAGGTCGGCATTCCCCAGCTGATTCGCTCGGGCTCCTCGGGCAGCGCGGCGCGTATCGTCTCGTAGACCCTCGTGAGGTCCTCACGGGCCTGTCCCTCGAACCGGCCGATGTAGGCGCTTATCTCCTCTTCCATGCTGACCTCCCCATGCGATGCACTGGTCTCATCATTCTACGACGACCGCGACTGGTTGGACGTTTGGGATTGCGGATGCGGACAAGGGGGCGGGGCGTTTGCCCTCTACGCCGTCCGTCCCCGTCGCCCGGTGAAGGCGCAAAGGTGCGAACACGTGCGTAAATTACCTGAGTGCTTGCAAACTAGAGAAGGCAGAAGTGCCTGCTCCAGTCGGTCGACAGCAGGCCGCTCACTGCCTTGTCGACTAGCTCTCTGTGCTTGGGCTGGACGACGAACATGTAGTAGCGCTGCGAGACCTTCTCGAACTTGAGGGCCAGGCCGGTTGCGCCCGGAAAGCCGTTTCCCTTTAGTAGCTCCTCGAGCTGGCGGGCGTAGAAGGGGTCCTTCCGCCTAGCCTTGTGCTGATAGTAGACGACTGTCGAGCCCTGGGCGTAGTAGCTGGCGAGCTCGGAAGGCAGCACGTACTTGTTCTCCTTTGGCCCGCCCGCGGCCGAAGGCACGACGAGGCCGTTGTCGGGGTCGACGCACACGACGTCGCATCCGGCCATGGCGTCGAGCGACCTCGCGAACCAGTCGGCGCGTCGCGCGGCCCTCTCCGGCTTCTTCATTCCGGTGAAGTCGAGGCATTCGGAGAAGAACGTAGCCTGCAGGATGCCGTCGCTCTCCATCTGGCGGATCTCCCGCCTGCCCGACTTGACGATGCGCCTCAGCCCGAGCCAAAGGGCCTCGTCGCATGCGCGGTACTCGTCCTGGTCGAGGTATCCCACGTGGCGTCCGTCGGTGTTGTGCGTCTCGTCCGGCGTGAGGCACCAGTTGAGCCCAACCGAGAGTCCCGCGGCTCGCAACGCCCTGAGCAGGCCGAGCTTGCTGAAGTCGCCTATGTCGCCCGTGTACCTGTTCTGCATGGGTTCGTCTCCTCGCCGGGTGTGCCTTATGTCATTTTACGCGGAATCGCTGCGTGTGGGCCGGGGGAGAACGGCGGGCTTAGGCAACGTAGCCGCCTCCAACGCGGCGGTCGACGGTCACGCGCGGAAGGCGCGGGCGACAAGGTCGATTCCTCTCGCGGTCCCCTTCGCCAAGTTGCTCGAAACGCAATGCCCAAGGGTTTTTCGCGATGCGTCAGGCGGCTACGATGAGGGCGCTACAGTATAACGGCGTCATCCTACCGGATTATTTTCCTGACTACGACATGCCATCGGTTATGCGGCAGTGGAACATCACAGCCGAAGCCGCTCCTCAGATCTGGCCTAACGGCCAATACCCCCTATGAGCAGAGCGCCAACCGAATGGACTATCCCATGCATGGGGACTCGGTGACCTTGAGCCAACGGACTCGGCTGCGGGGCGCGTTTGCCGCCCAACATCCATGTCTGGCACTCCTCGGCGACGAAGCTACCCAGTATAGTTTATATATTTTCGGCAAGCCTCTTCAAGCGCTGCGAAGTCATTACAGCGCGCGGCGAGACGGTCGTTGTCGTCATGCGAAAGCTTGTAGCGGTAGATTCCCTCGGCATTGCGCATGATCCTCTGCTCATTTCGGCGAATCAGGCGAACCTCGCTTCTTAGCAGGTTTCGATATCGGGAATCCCTCTCGTCGGGAATGCTGACTCTATGATAGACGCCACGTGGCACCGGGAACATGCAATTGAGATTGATAACGGCGAGGTCACTGAACAGATCGATCGCCATGCGACCTCCTCAAAAAAGCGAGGGACGGGCTCGCGACCCGTCCCGCTGTTAACATTCGCACTCAGAGCTGCGAAACACTCCTTATAACATCCTTGCTTTGGGCCAAGGGAAGCCCCTTATAACAGTCCCACTAGGCGGGGAAACACCCTAGCTGTATGATACCCCAATTCGAACGTTTCCATACGTAGCGGGGACAAAAAGAGCACGTTTGATCAGTCTTATAAGTTTGCCTCGAGTTCGTAAAGTGGCATTTGGGCGAGCTCGGACTATAAAACGGACTATGACGTGGGCACGGACGATGAGCGGGCAATAATTGAGTTTGGGTTAACTTGACTCAGAGGTAGAATTGAGCGCACGACGTTCCTGCAAGTGCTGGCGATGTCCGAAATTGCCTATACCCTGCGTGGTATCCTGCGCATTATGCCGTCGGTGGCGCCAGGCCCGAAGAGATGGTGGCAATTATTCAGTAATGAGTTAGCGGGCCTTCGGAAGGTTTTATGCGACTCGCTGGCGAGGTATCGTTCGAGCTGAGCCCGAACGTGGAGCGGGAGCCGATTCGCGCCGCTGCGGACTTTGCGCTTCCTGGACCCCCCCTTTCACTTTCAAACTCGGCTTCGGGTTTGAAAATCCGGGCTCCGATTCTACGGGGCCCCAAAAACGGGCCTCCTACCTGCGCGTATAGGGGGTGCCATATCGCCCTCGCGACAAAAGCTGCCCCAAAAACCAAACCCGAGGGCGAGCTTGAAAGTGGACGGCCCTCTAAGGTGCTCAAACCTGTCGTCGTTGTCAAGAGTTGCGCCGGTGGCCTCTTTTCAGAAGGCTGGGTACAACTTGGCTTTCGGCATGTTGAACAACGCCTGTCGTCTTGCTTCTTCTGCGTCCCGCCTAAACCTCCGCATCCGCACACCCAAGGCGCCCGAGTGTGCACAAACGGAGGTTTGCCCGCCCTTCTCGGCATCCAAACCTCCGGATCTGCACACCCCGGGCGCTTGCGTGTGCGCAGGCGGACGTTTTACCAGCGCGGGCGGGTCGATAATGGTGTAAAATTCACATCTGTTTGTTAATCACATTGCGACAGCTTCGCGGAGTGGAAGCGAAGGCCTTCGCGCGGAGCGGTCGCAAGCTCGCCGTTATCGGGAGGAAAAGACCATGAAGATCTCCTCGTTCTACCCGTCCATCGTCACCTCTAATGCCACAGAGACCATTGCGCTGTTTGAGGAGCTCGGCTTCGAGCGCGCGCACACCAAAACGGGCATTGAGGGAGACGCCACCAACTGCGTGCTCAAGTACGGTGAGGACTTCCGCGTGGATGTGGCGCAATACGACGAACAGGAGAGGGACATGACGAACATCCGCGTAAACGTGAGCGACTTCGACGAGGCATACGACTTCCTCGTGTCTAAGGGCTTCAAGAACGCCATGGGCGACAAAATCGTGGAGACCCCTTCCTCCAAGGCCGCCCTCATGGTTTCACCCTCCGGTTTTACCATCGGCCTCACCAAGCACATCCGCTAGCCATGAGCCGAGTTTTCCTCGGTTGAGATGGTAGCGTCCGCGCCGTTTGGCGCTTCTCCGTTTCAAAAGCAAAACGCCAAAAGGGGATTGGCCCCTTTTGGCAGTCAGCTATGCGCCTTTGTATTGCCTCTTTTGACAGTCGGCTACGCGCCCTTGTACTCCAAGCACAGCATGGTAATGTCGTCGAACTGCTCCGCATCACGCACGAATCGGTCGATTCCCTCTTTCACGTTGCCGACGACTTCCTCGGGCGTGGCGTCGGGGTGAGCGTTTAGCGCCTCCAGCATTCTGTCCGTGCCAAACAGCTCGTCGTTCGCGTCCGTTGCCTCTGCCACGCCGTCGGTGTACACGAACAGGGCATCGCCCTTGCGCAGCTCGAACTCGTGCTCGCGAAACGGAATCCCCTCGATCGAGGCCACGGGAGGGGAGTGCCGGTAAACGACAAGCTCGTACGGGTCGTTCGCGCGACGCAATGCCGGATGCTCGTGCCCGGCATTCGCGGCCATTCCCTTGCCGGTGCTAATCTCCAGGACGGCGACCCAGACGGTTACGAACATCTCCATCTCGTTGCCTTCGCAGAGCTGGTCGTTCACGTTTTCCAACGCCTCGCCGGGCGTCTCGCCATTCTGCAAGTGGGACTTTATGAGCACGCGGGAGACCATCATGAACAGCGCGGCGGGCACGCCCTTTCCCGAAACGTCCGCCATCACCAGGGCGATGTGGTCGTCGTCGATCATAAAGAAGTCGTAGAAGTCGCCGCCCACCTCCTTGGCGGGAGTCATGCTGGCGTAGATGTCGAACTCGGCCCGGTTGGGGAACGCGGGGAAGAGCTTCGGCAGCTGGCTCGACTGTATGGTGGTGGCCATCTCCAGCTCCGTGCCCAGGCGGCTGGCGGTCTGCTGGTTCTCCTCGTACTTTTGCATCTCGTCCTTCATGATGACCCGAGCCACGTAAGCCGCAGAGCATACTGTTGCCAGTATGATGAACTGCACATCGTGGAAGAACGCCTGGATGGCTATGGCGGCAATGGGCGAAACAATGTAGAGCCAGAACGCTCGACGGACTTGGGGGCTGAAGCTGTCGCGATTGTGCGTTATGAGGTATACGTCCGTGACGAGCATGACGATGTGCGCCACGTTGGACAACAGGTATGCCGGAGCGCGATGGTACACGTTGCCTGCATCAAAATAGTAGCAAAGGCCGGTGAAGTTCGAGACGATCATAAGAACGACGTGAAACGCAAGCGTTATGCGAAAGAGCTTCTGGAAGACGCCTCGACCTTTTGCTGGGTCCGCGATGTAGAGGGTGAGCTCCGAAAAGAGGAAGGCCATGACTCCGGATGCCAAGAACTCAAGGAGCGTCACCGCACGTATGGAAAAGCCGATGACCGGACCCGGGAAGCCCTCCATGAGCTGTCGCGCCAAGTGGCTGCCAATATTGATGATGACGACGCCAAAGAAGAGCAGGAAGTATCTCCTTACCTGTTCCCTCAGGTGCGCGCCAGAACTGACCTGCAGAATGTTCATTCCGCAAACGCCGATGCCCGCGGCAATGATTAAAATATTGAACATATTTTCAAGGGAAACAGAAAAAGTCGCCATGGGGTGCCCCTGCCTGTAGGATGCGAGCGTTCGAACTAGTATAAGACTATTTTCATGCCAAAGTCTCCGTCTTGGTTGCACCACATGGTAAGAACGATGGACGGAAGAACCCCCAATAAGTGTCTCCTCATATGCGACGGGGTGGCAACCTCAGTCGTGGTCTTTGATGTGGTAACAAAGGTGAATCATAAAACCAGTGGGCGAGATCATCGCCGCGTTAAAATACCGCGCCCTTCTCACCACGGCCAAGGGCAAGATGGCGCACGGCCCGTTGCGCGTTATCGTAACGGTTAACGAAGAAGACGGCATGGATGGCGCGTTTGGCATGAGCGCGTTTTGGCTCGATGACGCCGATTATCTCATTAAGATTGACAATGAGGTCTCGACCCAGGTGCTGGATGACAAGTTACCTGTCCCCTTGTCATGGCTCGATGACGCCGATTATCTCATTAAGATCGACAATGAGGTCTCGACCGAGGTGCTGGATGACAAGTTACCTGTCCCCTTGTCAGCTTTCCAGGTGGGGGAGGAGGGCGGCCGCGTCGCCCTGCACACAGATGGACTGTCCCTCGATCTGCTTGGGACAATAGGCCTCATCGTAGTTGAGGCAGGCGTAGGTTGCGCGGGGGTTCTGGTCCACCATGGCCCAGAAGGGGTACTTTATGATTACGGGTGTGTTTGCGCCCACGCCTATCTCCAGGAAGAGCGTGCGAAGCCCCTCGTGCTCATGGAGAAAGCGTGCGTACGCCGCGGACGCGTGATGCCACCCCTCGTCTTCCACAAAGGAATCGTCGGCGCGGAGGTTCATCGTCACGTCCGACCCGTCATCTGGGCACTTAGGAATCAGCCGCGACGGGATGCTCATGCGAACTCCGCTTTGCGGAATCTGGAACACGCCGTCCGAATCCCGCGCGAACCCCTGAGCCTCCATTGCCCGCATGACCCACTCCTCGTTGTCGTAGGTCTTCCGGATGGTTGGGTTCACGCTCTGGAACAGGCCATAGTCGCCCTGCGTGTAGAACAGGCGGCCCTTGTCGATGCCAGCCTTTTGGAACTGGTGGTCCACGTTGGTGGTTATGACAAAGTAGTCCTTGTTACGTAGCAGCTGCAGCAACTCACGATACACAGGCTTCGGCGCGTCGACGTAGCGGTTGCAGTATATGTTTCGTGCCCACCATGCCCAGCGTGTCTGCTCGTCGGGGAACGGATAAAAGCCCCCGGAATACATGTCCTGGATGCCAAAGCGCTTTGCGAAATCGCCAAAGTAGCGCTCGAAGCGCTCTCCGCTATACGTGAACCCGGCCGCCGTCGAGAGGCCCGCTCCTGCGCCAACCACGATGGCGTCAGCCTGCTCGAGTTCGTCTTGCAGCCGCGCGATCCTCTCCTGTTCGCTGGCTTTACCATACGTGAGACCCGGCCTAAAGTTGCGCACTGCCTCGATGCCCAACTGGATCGTTTGTCGGTATCCGTCCTGCTCATAGAAGTCGTTCATTCCGAATCACCCATTCTTTGTGTCGCTTCGCTCGTCTGTTGTAAAGGTATTGCTTACAACACCTAGCATTGCAGGCGTATGCTGTAATGTCAACAGTTACAACCGAGAAACCCTTCTCTTCCACAGTTGTAACACATGACATTACAACAAGACGATGCTATGCTTGAGCCAAGGAGGAAGGATCATGAGGTACTCGACTCGGCTGCCGGTGGCCACTCATATACTGCTCTGCATAGCCCTGCTTGGCGGGGAACACAAGACCACGTCTGCATTCCTGGCGGGCAGCGTAGGCGTAAACCCCGTTGTGGTGCGTAACGTCCTAGGCCAGCTCAAGGCTGCTGGCATCGTGAGCGTCGAGCCAGGCGTCGGCGGGGCGTCGCTCGCTCGCGAGCCGGAAAGGATCTCTCTGCTTGACGTGTTCCGTGCCGTCGAGGGGCAAGAGGGACTGTTCCGCCTCCACGACAATCCCAATCCCGCGTGCCCGGTGGGCAGGAACGTCCACGCCGTGCTCGGCAAGAGCCTGGCGGCCGTAGATGACGCCATGGAAGCCCAGCTCGCAGCCACAACGTTGCGCGAACTCATGGACGCGACGTCGGAACGTGAGGCCATGCGGTATCGTGGATAGGGGTCTGCCTGTACTCAACCAGAGGGTGTCGTGAGAGCGCGTACCTGATTGAGGGAAGGGAATCGCGCAGCTTAAGCGTGGTACCAGCAAGAGCTCGACGTCCACCTCGAGGTCGAGCGGCACGCTCGCCAAGACGGGCGATCCCACGACCCTTGCGAGTGCGACCGCGATGGTCGCCACGGGCGTCGCTGCCGTCTTTGCCGGCCGCCGCAAGCGCTAACAGCCACTTGACCCAAAACTAGGGGCAGGCCCCAAGTTGTGGTTTTGCGAGACCTCAACTTGGGGCTTTTCCCTATTTATGTCAAGACGATATTTTGGTAACCATGTGAGCAAGGGAGCTGTCTCCCTTCCAACGTCTTGATTCGCTCAACTCAAGTGCTCAGGAAATGTCGTAACCTTGTGCGCACATAATTTTCGTCTGAGGAAGCGAGGTCCCTATGAGCATTTGCCTATGCAATCTATCTGCCGATACGGCGCTGGAGCTTGCTGCGCAAGAAGGACGTGAGCTCTTGCTTGCATCCCCGGACGCTTCCACGTTTGTGGCGGATATGGCGCAAGTAAGAGAGACCTTGGGCGATTTTGCGGAAAAGCTGCCGTATCCCATAGAGCTGCTTGTTGACGAGCAAACAAAACGCAGACGCTCTTCTAATGCGGTCTGCCACGTTTGGAAGGGGCCCTTGCCGAAGAATGGTGTGTTTGAGCTGCACGAGGGGGTATATGTTTCCTCGCCTGAGTTCACGCTGCTGCAGCAGGCCAGTCAGCTCCATCAGGCGAATCTCTGTCAGATGCTTGGACGCTACCTTGGTACGTGGACTCCCGCAAAAGACAAACCATTGGGTCAGGATAAGCGGGCACCCTTGACGAGCTTCGAGTCCATCAACGAGTTCCTTTCTGGCGTGGGACATGCCTGGGGAAAGCGAAACCTGAAGATGGCAATGGCCTATACCTGCGAAGGTGCGGCGTCTGCCCCCGAAACCTCGCTTCAGCTAGCGCTTACGTTGCCTCCGGAGCTGCATGGGCTGGGTATTGTGCAGCCAATCATGAACTATGAGGTCGAGCTTTCAGCCGAGGCGCAGAGGCTGTATCCTCACGAATCCATACGCATTGACCTATGCTGGCGTAACAAGGGGTTTGGCCTTGAATACCAAGGGGAGGAGCATGGCAATCGACTTGGGGAGGACTGCGCGCGATGTTTTGCGGCACGAAAGATGGATTATGAGCTGTGGTTTGTCGCAAAGGAGCAGTTGGAGAGCGCCGTGCAAATGATGGACATCGGACGCGAGCTGGCAAATCGAATCGATGCGGACGTGGACGAGGAAACGTGGCCATCGGAAGGGGAGTTTCAAGACCTTTTGGATGTGCTTGCCGGAAAAGAGCATCCAAAACCTGTGGGATATGCTGAGTTGCGCAAACGCAAGGCAGAGCTGAGGCATAGAGAGCGGAAAACGTCACGGTCCACAAAACACAATTGAGCGAATTGCGCGGACTCGCTTGAAAAACCGCAGGTCAGCGAAGCTTGGTTTTGGCAATTTTGCAATTGTGTGCTCTTGGAAAATGCTGGGAGCACACAATTGCAAAATGAGCTGTCAATAGACGAAAAAAACCAGTTAGACAGTGGTTTGATGTAAGGAGTAGTGTAATTGTGTGCGACCTAAAAAAACTCATTCGTCCACAATTGAAATAGTGGCCCGATTGTCGCGAGCACAATGGTGAATCTTTGAATCCGATGCCTTGTGTAGGGCTCGCATGATGCAGAGAGGCGTCGCATTGCCCGCCGCTCACAGGTCTTCCGCCCATACGTCCTACCGTGGATGACATAATCGTGGTGCTGTTGCGAATGGTCGCATGCATGGAGGAAGGGAGATGTCGTGTCCATCGCAAAGAGGTTGGCAGGGCAAATGCGAAGATGCAAAGGCCCCCTGTTCGTGCTGTTCCTAGCGGCAGTTTTTGTGGCGACGTTGGTGGCGCTCGTCCCTGCGCGCGCGTTTGCCTCGAACGGTAATGCGCTCAAGCCCGAATACGCCACGTGGAGCGACCTTTCGGGAAAGAGGGTTGGTTTGCTAGCGGGAGCGCCCTTCGAAAGCAAAATTCGCGAGAAGTGTCCCAACGTGGGGGAGATCCTGTACTACTCCACGATGTCCGACACAATTGCCGCGCTACGGGGGAAGAAGATCGACGCCTTGGTGAACAACGAGGCCGTGGGGATGCTTGCCAGCAACAGGTACGGCGACATCACGCTCTTTCCCGAGCCACTTGGCGAATACAAGATGGGCATTGCCTTTCCCAAGGGCGGCGACCTCGCGTCGAAGTTCGGCAAGATCACAGATCGCCTTCAAAGCGACGGTACTGCCGACAGGCTGTGGGACAAGTGGACCTCGGGCGACGACAGCAAGAAGACCTTACCTGAGCAGGACTGGGCGGGCAGCAACGGCACGCTGACCGTGGCCTCATGCGAGAGCTTGGAGCCCGTATCGTATCTTGGGGATGGGCGGATGATGGGCTACGACATCGAAACGCTGCTCATTTGCGCAAAGGAACTGGACTATCGCCTGAACTTCGAGCCCATGGAGTTCTCTGACGTTTTGTCGTACATACAGTCTGGCAAGGCGGATTTCGGCAACGGGTCGATCCTCATTTCGGATGAGCGCAAGCAGGCGATGGACTTTGCCGTCACGCACGAGAACGATCTCGTGCTGGTGGTGCGCGCCACGGAAAGTGCGGCGGCCGCCTCCGACGGCTCGGGTTCCAACTGGCTCGATGGCATAGCAGATAGCTTTACCAAGACCTTCGTCAAGGACAACCGCTGGATATATATAGTCAACGGTCTCTGCGTGACGGCAATCATAACGCTGTGCTCCGGCGTCCTGGGTGCGGCGATAGGCTTTGCGACCGTGCTGCTAAGACGTCGCGGCAATCGTGTGGTGCGCGCAATCATTGGCGGTTACGAGGGCTTGATGAACCGCCTGCCCATCGTGGTCGTGCTGCTGGTACTCTACTACGTGATCTTCGGCTCCTCGGACGTCTCCGGCACCGTGGTGTCCATCGTCGCGTTTACGCTAGCCTTCGGCGCTACGGCCGGGTCCATCATGTGGAACGCCGTGCAAGCCGTGGACGCAGGTCAGGACGAGGCCTCGCTCGCGCTGGGTTTCACGGAGCGGCAGACCTTCTTTGGCGTGATATTGCCCCAGGCGGCACACCAGTTCATGCCACTGCTTTCCGGGCAGTTCGTGAACCTCACCAAGCAGACCTCGGTGGTGGGCTACATCGCCGTAATGGACCTCACCCGCGCCGCCGACGTGATTCGCAGCCTTACGATGGAGGCGTTCTTCCCACTGTTCTGCATCGCCGCCATCTACTTCGCCCTTTGCTGCCTTATTGCCGCGGCCATGGGGTTTGTGATTCGACGAATAGACTACGAGCGCAAGCCGCGTACCGTGAGGGGGGTGAAGCTGTGAGCTTCATAGAGATTCAGCACCTGCGCAAGGAGTATCCGGGGGTCGTGCCGCTCAAGGACGTGAATGCCACCATCGAGCGTGGCGAGGTGATTTCCATCATCGGGCCCTCGGGCACGGGGAAGTCCACCCTGCTGCGCTGCCTCAACCGCCTGGAGACGCCCACGTCGGGTCGCATACTCATCGACGGCGTGGACATGTGCGATCCCGCTACCGACCTGCCGGCCATGCGCCGCAGGATCGGCATGGTGTTCCAGGGCTTCAACCTCTTCGGGCACATGCTGGTTTTGGAAAACATAATGTACGGTCCAACCAAGCTTTTGGGAATGGACAGGCAAGAGGCCTATGACGAGGCGATACGGCTGCTTGGTCAGGTGGGACTCAAAGACAAGGCCTTGAGCTTTCCCAGCGAACTCTCGGGAGGGCAAAAGCAGCGTGTGGCCATAGCGCGCAGCCTAGCAATGCATCCCGAGGCGATTCTCTTCGACGAGCCTACGTCGGCGCTCGACCCCGGCATGGTCTCCGAGGTGCTCTCGGTTATGAGGGACCTCGCTGCCGAGGGCTATACCATGCTCGTGGTGACGCACGAGATGCGCTTCGCCCGCGACGTGTGCGACCGCGTGTTCTTCATGAACGACGGGGTGGTATGGGAAGCGGGTCCCCCCGAGCAGATATTCGAGAATCCCCAAAGAGCCGAGACGTATGGATTTGTCTTTCGCGTTCGCAGTTGGGAGTGGGAGCTTACCTACCCAGACAGCGACCATCCCGCCATGGATGGCTCTCTTTCGATGTTCTTCTCGCGTCAGCTGGTGGGACGCAGGCTCGCGAATGCCTGCCAACATGTGGTGGAGGAGCTTTCGGCCGAGCGGCTTCCGTCCATCGCGCGCGAGGTGGGGGCCAGTGGTGCGATTGCCACGTACACGCTCTGCGTGCCCGAGAACGGAGAGAAGGCCATACTGGAGGTCGACTGCCACAATCTGGTGGAGCGCGGCGTTGCACCTGATGAGCTTTGGCATAGCCGCGATGCGGTGTCCGACGCGCTGGTGGAGGGCTATGCCGTGCGCGCGTCAAACAGGGACGGCTCGAACGACCCCGCCGTTTTGGTCTACGAGATCGGGTAGGGTGGAGGCCTTAGCCTGAGTTGGGGCCTGTCCCTTAGTTAGGCTCTTACGAATGGGCGCGGGCAGACTTCTCGGTGCTCATGGTCATGGACTGGAATCGGTTCTGCATGAAATTATCGTCGTAGTGCTCGTTGCAGAACTTCACGACGGCCGAGGCGTGTTCGTAGTCCATGGTACCGTTCTTCCGCTCGTACCAGCAGTCGAAGGCGGCGAGGGTAAGGCCACCGTTTATGAGCATAAGAATTGCGCATACCGTGGTAACACCATAGCGCCAGTTCCAGGGAATCAGGTTAACAATCTTGAGCATAACGGGCATGAGAAAGCGTACCCACACGAAGCCGAGACATCCCCAGATGCAGAAGAACATGAAGTCAACGCGTCCGTTTATGTTGAGAAACGTGCCCGAGTAGTCCCAAGCCACGATGCCAAAGGCGGTTTCCAAAAACCAGCTCACAAAGTACTCGAATGCGGAGCCAATAACCGCCGCAACCAGGAAGACGATGATGGGGTTGCTCTTGTAGTAGCGGTTGAGCGCTATGGTCATAAACACGGCGCCAAACCCATAGATGGGACTAAACGGACCGTAGAGCAGGCCGGCGCGATCTTGGTACACGCCAGGTTCCACCATCGTCATATGCCATATGACCTCGAGGATCAGGCCTAGCACGGAGCAAATCATGAAGACCCAAAAAAGGTTGAAGAAGTTGAGGCTGATGAAGCCCTTTCCCGTGGCGTCGCGACCGAGCGTCCCCTCCTCCTTGGCTTCCTTGTCCGCGAGCTTTCGCTCATCGCGCTTTATGTGGCGCTCGGCCCTGAGCGAGGGGTCGGAGTAGACTTCCAGCACAAAGAGGATGATCGTGTTCACAAGCGGGAGAATGAGGTCTATGCTCCAGCCCACGAGCATGAAGCGGCAGAGAAGGTCTACGGCCTCAAGGATAATCATGACGTTGCAGAGCGTGGCGGCCTTGTGGCGCTTGTTCATGAGCAGCCGAATGCCAAGGATGAGGAACATGACGGCCAGCACTACAGAGATGACTATAAGAACTATGGCGATTACCAGCGTCGTAATGGATGCGTGGCCTTTTGCCTCGAGCTGCGACAGGTCGAAGCCGTCGCCTACCAGCGCAACAATCACGAATGCGGCAAGCGCGACGGCCCCTATCTGAATGCCGCCGCTTATTATGCTAAGCACGCCGTAGAGTCGCACGAACCACGGATACTTTTCGTTTGTCGCTTCAGGCGTCTTAAGATGCTTTGGCCTCGACTCTGGCTTCATGTTGCGCCTCCCCGTCGTTGTCGCCTGCACATCCATACTAACATGCACACAAGTCCTTTAGCCTTCCAATGGCGATGCAGCGGCGTACGAACAATTGGTTAGGCAGCGGGCTGTGACGAGCTGTTTTGGTGGTACGCCGAAAGAGGAGATGGACGGTCGTGGGCTGGCGTTTGCTTTATTGCGTGGACGAGGCCCTCCGTGTCGATTTCGTGACAAAATGGACGCGTTGGTTTGAATGAGTACACAATGATTTGTCACTATACCTACAAAGAGGGGAGTTATATGGAAAACGAGAAAACGGTACCAAGTTGGTGGCGTATCGCGGCAATTGTCGCGGCGGCCGCGTGTGTGGTACTGGCGGTGCTGTTTGCGACGAAGCCCGCTGGCACGCCAGATCCTGCCAAGTCATCGGCCAGCGCCAGCGAGCAAAAGAGCGCCAGCAGCGCCAACCTGAGCCTTGTGAAGGACGGCGAGGATCCGCTGAGCCTGTGGAACGACAACGCTCCGCTTAAGAAGAAGCTCACCGAGTACGTAAAGGCGGCCACCGACGAGAAGAGCCCTGACTTCATTCCCGTGGAGGATCGCGTTGCGACCTTCGACTTCGACGGCACGCTGTTCTGCGAGACCGATCCCAACTACTTCGACTACACCATGCTGGTGTATCGCGTAACCGAGGACCCCACCTACAAGGACAAGGCCTCTGACTTCGAGAAGTCCGTGGCGAACAAGATCATCGACCAAAACACCAACGGGACCAAGTACGAAGAGCTGCCCCTCGAGCACGGCCAGGCCGTTGCCTCCGCGTTCAAGGGCATGACTATCGACGAGTTTTACAACTACGTGCACGAGTTCATGAAGCAGCCCATGCCCAGCTACACCGGCATGACCCGCGGCGGCGGCTTCTATCAGCCCATGGTGCAGGTCGTTCAATATCTGCAGGCCAACGATTTCGACGTCTACATCATGACTGGCACCGACCGCCTGATCCTGCGCGGAATCTTCTCCGACCCGAGCTGCCCCATCAAGCTTCCGCTCAACCACATCCTCGGCTCCGACGAGTCGCTCGTGGGCTCCAACCAAGGCGACAAGGACGGCCTCGACTACACCTTTACCCAGGAAGACAAGCTCGTTACGGGCGGCACGTTCATGATGAAGACCCTCAAGGAGAACAAGTGCTACATCATCCAGCGTGAGGTGGGCAAGCAGCCGGTTCTTTCGTTCGGCAACTCCTCGGGCGACTTCGCCATGGACAACTACGCAAAGACCAACCCCACCTACAAGAGCGCGGCGTTCCAGCTGTGCTGCGACGACCTCGAGCGCGAGAATGGCAACGAGAAGAAGGCCAAGGAGATGCTCGAGAACTGCGAGAAGAACGACTACGTGCCCGTATCGATGAAGGACGACTGGAAGACCATCTACGGTGAAGGCGTGACGTACAACGGCGCCAAGAAGTCGAGCGATTCTTCCGCTTCGTCTTCGTCGTCCTCTGCTGCCTCGTCCTCTGCGGCAGCCGACTCTTCTTCCGTGGCAACCGAATCCTCCTCTTCCGCCAAGGCGGCGTAGACTGGTGGCGTAGGCTGTATCGCAAGCAACCGCTTAGATTCGACTAAGGGGCAGCCCCAAATCTGGGACTGCCCCTTAGCTATTGCAATATGCAATGCGTGGGCTCGGGCGTTGCCGAGGCGACGTCCATATCACGCGTTGGGAAACTATTCTCGGACATAGAACTTCGCGACCCCAGGCTCAATGAGTTCCATGTGGTCGCACAAGCCAATCACGATTGCTTGCGAGACTTCGTTGCTCAAAGCAACGAACAGCTCTTCGTCGTTTTTGAACGTCTCGCGCCAGTCCACCGTAAGTACGGTGTCCACGCCCTTCTCGCCGGCTGTTAGGGTTATGTGGGCCTTAAGATCGCGTATTCCCATCTTGTGAGCCGCCTCCAACAACTGACCGTTTAAGACCTCTTCGATGAGGAGGCGACACGTTATGATCTGGCGTCGCTCCATGAACTGTCGATTGCAATACTCTTCAAGCGAGGACTCGAGGCCGTAGATATCGGGCGAGGCAGTGTTTATGTCCCAGTCCCAGCTGCGCACGCGGAATATAAAGTCGTGCGTCTCCTGGCGCTGGGGATGTTTGAAGATCTGTTCCGGAGGCCCAGACTCCCAAAGCTCGCCCTTGTCCATAAAGAATACGCGACTGCTCGCATCTTGCGCAAAGCGCATCTCGTGCGTGACCACAAGCATGGTGAGGCCTTGCTCTGCCAATTTGGTTATTACCGCGAGCACCTCGCTTACCATCTGTGGGTCGAGTGCGCTCGTAGGCTCATCGAACAGAAGAATCTTTGGGCGCATGGCCAATGCTCGAGCAATGGCTACGCGCTGTCGTTGACCGCCCGAAAGCTCACTGGGCCAATTGAGGGCCTTCTCTCGAAGACCAACCGTCTCAAGCAGTTCGATGCCTTGCTCATAGGCCTCCTGTTTGGATAGACCGAGCTTGTCAATGGGTGCCATCATGAGGTTTTCGACGACCAGCTTGTGGTCGAACAAGGCATAGTTTTGGAATACCATGCCCATCTTGCGCCGCATGGCCGAAAGGTTGGTGGAGGGATCGCACATGTCGGTGCCGTCGACGATGATCTCTCCCGACGTCGGCGTCTCCAGCCGATTGATGCAGCGGATAAGGGTGGACTTGCCCGTGCCGGAAGGGCCGATAATGGAGATGACCTCGCCCTCCTCCACAGTGGCGTTCACGTCTTTGAGTGGCGTGATGTTTGGGTACTCCTTGCGTAGGTGGCGCACTTCGATGATGCTCATATCTCTTTGACCCCCTCTATCTTGCGCGGGCGGTTGTTGATGTCGAACCTCTTGGCTAGCTTGTTCAGGGCCCAGGTGAGGAGGCGACAGAACAGGAAGTAGATGATGGCGGTTGCGATAAGCGGGAAGAAGGCCTCCATCGTGCGGGAGCGAACGACGTCGCTTGCGCGCGTGAGGTCTTGGACGGCTATGTATCCCACGACGGCGGTCTCTTTAACAAGGCTTACGAATTGCCCAAGGAGCTGGGGCGTAAACTGGCGACGCGCCAACGGGAAGATGATCTTTCTGAATACCTCCCAGGGCGTGTAGCTCAGTGCCAGGCCGCACTCCTCCTGAATGCTGTCGACGCTGGATATGGACGTCCACATGGTGGAGCCTGCCGTGGCGCCGAAGGAAAGGGTAAACGCGATGACGGCCACGATTTCGCCCGCTATGTTTATGGAGCCAAAGACCACGTAGTACAGCACCATGAGCACCACCACTATGGGGACGCCGCCCATGACTACCTGATAGCCGTCCACAAGCTTGCCAACCCACTTTATGCCGCTTCGGCGTGCGAGTACGGTGGCGTAGCCGAGGAGTATTCCCAAGGCTCCGGCACATACGCTTATAACGATTGTGACAATGAGGCCCGATGCGAAGAGCTGCCAACGGTTTTCTTGTATGAAGGTCTTATTGAATGATTCCACGATGCTGCTCCAAAAGTCTCCGTTCGATGCGACCTTGTCGCCCGCGGTCCTTACCACCGCAACCACTGCACCGTTGTAGTCAGGCACGGAGAAGTCGTACGTTTTCTTGCGCTCTTCCGTAATGGAGATGCCACCCCCGCCGAAGTCCGCCTTGCCGGAGCTCACGGACGCCATCATGGCCGAGGTGTTTTGGTTTTCCGCCTCGATTCCGTAGCCGAGCTCCTTGCAGCAGAGCATCGCCACCTCTATGTCGTAGCCGATGGTCTGCGAGCCGCTTACGTAGGTTAGGGGCTCTTGCTCGCCGGTCGTTGCCATCTTCAGGGTGCCGTTCTTTGCCTCCCAGTCCTGTTTGGGTATGGTCTTGGCAGACTCGTCGGCGCCGCACCATTTTTCCTTGAGCCTGTTGAGCGTGCCGTCCGACTTTAGGGACTCTATGACACCGCTGAACTTGTTTGCAAGCGGGCTGCCCTTTTTGAAGAAGAAGCCGTAGTCGTCGTCTGCTACGTGCTTGGGTATTATTCCAATGCCGCTGTTCCTGTTTACTGCCAGCAGGCCAACCGGCTCGTCGGTGGGGAACGCGTCGATCTTGTGCGACTTGAGCGCAAAGATCAAGTCGGAGTTGGTGTTGTAGTATTTGAGCTCGTAGGTTCCGCTCAGGTTCTGCTTGATGATTCTGTCGTAGTTGCTGCCGCACAATATGCCGATTCGTTTGCCGTCAAGTCCGTCAAGAGAGTTTATCTCGAGTTCATTGGGGCTTGATTGGCCGCTCGAACTGCCTGAGCCGCTCGAAGTGCTGGAATTCTCCGCGCGTGCGAAGGACAGCGTGAGGACCAAAACGCAAATCAAGGCAAATCCCAAGCCAAAGGCAAAGGACCTCGCTCTTCTCATACGGTTCTCCTTGCTCGCTCGCCTGCATTTACCGTTCGATTGTACTTCATGAAGCATGTGTTGGGTGAGAGCGGTAATGCCTGAGCATACGGGGCGTCTTGCGGGCTGCCTCGGTTTCTTAACACTATGCACAAAAACATCGCTTTTTTGAGAGATGTGCTTGCGCGCTTAGATGAATCGTGTACAATATAATAGCTAGCAATTAAATAGGCGAAAGGAAATGAAATGTCAGTTTACGATCACGTTGCAGTTAAGCCCGACGGCACCGAGGTGCCCCTGTCCGAGTATGAGGGTAAGGTCCTCCTCATCGTTAACACCGCCACCGGCTGCGGCTTCACGCCCCAGTACGAGGAGCT
>JAFWKQ010000069.1 GCA_017545665.1 Atopobiaceae bacterium | reverse complement strand
CGGCGTTTGTTACGCGGGGTGTTTATATCGTAAAGGGGACTACCCCTTGGCAGTGGTTTTTGCTGCACTTAGCGTGCTCTTTGGCTGGAATCCAGCGCAGAGATTGCACTGGGGCATCGTCCAGGGGTTAGGACTGCGGTTTTTGGTGCCGCCAACCTAGGTTCGAATCCTAGTGCCCCAGCCACGAGTTTTCGCAGGTCAGAGGTGGTATTGCCTCTGGCCTGCTTTTTGTCTTGGCTGGTACGCGGCGGCTAACCGTCACAGTGCCGCGTCCCCCTGTCTGTGTCTGACAAAAACGATGACGCACGCCATTGTCCTGCTTGAGAAGTAGTCGTATGGCTACGAGCAAAACGGGTATGATAGTTAAAACATAGGCGATCGAGAGGGGGTGTGATGAGGCTCTATCTAGACAATTGCTGCTACAACAGGCCTTATGATGACCAGAGCACGACGACCGTGTCTCTCGAGGCGCAAGCAAAGCTCAAGGTGCAGGAGATGATACAGGAGGGTGAAATCGAGCTCGTGTCATCCTTCATGCTGTGGTATGAGCTCGGGCAGAATCCATACCTTATGCGCAGACGAGCCATTGAGCGTTTTTTGCGCGAACACACCTTCCTGTTCGTTGAGGCGGATGCCGAAGGCCTCATACGGCAGAATGCGCAGAAGATAATGGACGCCGGCGTCAAGCCCAAAGATGCCTATCACGTGGCTTGCGCGCTACACGCTGGTTGCGACTCATTCCTAACCACCGATAGGAGACTTCTTAAATATCGGTGCAACGAGATGCTCCTGGAGAATCCCATCGACTTTGTGAGACGCATGGAGGAGGTATGACAATGGCAAGCGACATTGAGGTTATGGATCGAGGAATATCCTGTCTTATAAACGGATTGGGGACTATCGACACGGAGCGGTTTGTGTCGCTTCTTGTTCGTGAGCGCTTCGACTACACCGAATGGCAGCGCCGTCGCTTTGACGACGTTGGTGAGAAGGAGCTCTTCGAAGCGGCTGTTGCGTATAACGAAGAGAGACCGTTCCATACGTCATAAGCGCACAAGTACTATTAACCGACGGCGTTATACGTAGGCGAAAACGAACCGATTCCAAAGCCGACGAATGGCTCGATTGGCATGATGCTGTTTTTTGGTGCCGCCAACCTAGGTTCGAATCCTAGTGCCTCAGCCACGAGTATTCGCAGGTCAGCCGCAGTGTTGCGGCTGGCCTGCTCGCTTTTGTCAAAGCTGACATGCGCGATGACGACGTTGACGGTCGCATCGCTTGCGGTGGGGCAACCATGTCGAAGAACGTCTGGCCGCTTTCGAACGCCTGGATGACGTCCTCGTCCGTTTGCAGTTCGCCGACGCTTTGGTTCAGCTCGACCACCTACCCTCATCGTAGAAAGAGAAGCCTTTTGGCAGCGTGAGCTTGATGCCAAAGAGCTCGTTCATGTACATCGTGCCAGACGTTGCGACCTTCCCAACCACTTTCATGCGTTCTCTTTTTCCCATAAAGCCTGATGCACGCATAATAACATCAGGCAATGGGGATACTCCCCATTGTCTGATGTTACTGCCTTGCTGACTAGCCAAGAATGACGAGGCGCCCCAGAAGCCTGTTCCATTGCGCGGGCGACTCTATGTACTCGTACTCGCGCGTAGTCTCACGATGGCGCTTCGTCCCGCTATCTCTCTCGATGTCCTCAACCTGCTTGACGAGGTTACCGTTCTTGTCGTAAGAGAAGCTCGTGGTATTGGTGCCATCGCCGGACTTGGCAATGCTAGACGCAGGCTTGCCATTCTCACCGTTCTTGTATTCGTAGGTAGCATCCAACGTCTGCGACACGCCTCCCTCAACATCGGCCGTCGTGTGCTCGGACGTGGGGAACCCAAGCTCGTTATAGGACATCTCGCTGGACCTCCTTATCTTAATGGTGGAGCCGTCCTCGGCGAGTTCCTCTGTTGTGTATTCATGCGTGCGTTTGCTTATGTACCCCGTGTCGGAGTATTCGTACGTCGTGATGTCGGTCGTTCCATCGTTGCGCGTGGCTATGACGCTAATGGGTCGTTCTTCGTCGTCGAACTTCCACTCGCGTTTCTCCGAGAAGGAAGTTTCAGTCTTGTTTGCCTCGTTGCCAATAATACGGCTTACGCTTTCCACCTCCATAGATTGCTGAAATCCCTTCTCGTCCAAGACGTACTTGATCTCCGAGACACCCCCTTCGCCATCGAAGGTCGTGCTGACCTTTGAGGCCGTCGTGTTTCCATGCTCGTCCAAGGTATTTGTGACTACGCGTTCTGCGACTGTCGCATTGCCGATTACGGGGTAGGTATACTCGGCAACCCTTACCTTCGTGACGACCCACGCTCCTTGCTTCGTGGAATTGTCCGCAGGCGCTTGGGTTTGCTGCGCGCTGGAACTGGACGAGGAGGCGGTTTGCTGCGATGAGCTGCTGGCGCTGCTATCGCCTTGCCCGGACGACCCGCATCCTGCGAGCCCGATGGTTCCCACCATGGCAACAGACACAAAGAGCGTCGCGATTCCACGCCCTTTGGCGTGTGTTCTCTTCCTGCTGTGTAACATGTTCGCTCCTCTTTTTGCTATGTCGACGCCCCCGTCAGTCAAAGGGGAGTATCCCTATTGTCTGATGTTATTGCCTTGTGTGTCAACGCCCCCGTGACACGCCCGTGACACGCCCGTGACACGCCCGTGACACACGCATAAATGGGGACACCAGCGGAGTAACAAATCGGCCTCAAGGGGTACCATGAACTTTATCGTACGACAGGCGACGCCCGACGACGCACAGGCAATCATCGACTTTATGGACCGCGTTGCCGGGGAGTCCGATAACCTCACCTTTGGTGCGGGCGAGTTTCCCGCGCGGGATGCCTCCGACGAGGCCGAGCTCATCGGGCGGCAGGCCGCAAGTGGTGGCTTCATGCTCCTTGCCGTCCTGCAGCGCTCGAGGAGGAACGGCGGGCCGGAGGTCGTGGGATACCTCACGATGGATGTGGGGGAGCGTCCGCGTACGAGACATCGCGCGGAGTTTACCGTTGCGGTCGGCCGCGCGCACTGGCATCAGGGAGTGGGCCGACGCCTCATGGAGTACGCGGTCTCCACGGTCGAGGCAAACCAGGCTATCGAGGTGCTCTCGTGTCGGGTGCAGTCCAACAACGAGTACGCGATCCGTCTCTACGAGCAGTTCGGGCTCGAGGTGACGGGCATCGACCGCGGGTTCCTTAAAGTCGACGGCGAGCTTGTTGACGCTACGGTTATGAGCAGGGTCTTCCACCGCGTTGCGCCTACGCAGGGAAAGCCATTCTTCTACCTGGACGACGTACTCGAGGCCCTTGATTTAGTTAACGACGAGATGACCTGGTACGCTTGCCTGGAGACGGGGGAGACCAACGTCGTATTGGGACAAGGTTGGGTGAGCGACGACGAGGCCTTCGATCCCGATGAGGTGGAGGGCACGTGGGTGGAGCTCCCCGGTCGATTCGAGATCGACGACTGGGGTACCATGCGTGACTTCGCGGACCTCCAGGAGGACGGCCTCCGCAACAGGCTCTTGGACATCATCCATCGCCGCGGGGCGTATGGCAACTTCAAGGATGAGTGCGCGCGGTGCGGCATGCTTTCCGACTACTACGCGTTTAGAGACCGACGCCACCGTCGCGTGGCCATCGCGTGGCTCGAGCGCAATGGATGCGCGTGGACCGAGGGCCGTCGTCCGTAGATAGGCCGGCAAAGGGGAGTACCCCCATTGCCTGATGTTATTGCCTTCAGGCAAAGGGCTGCCTCACGCCTCGCGCAGCTCGATGCGGCACGTGTGTTCCTTGGTCTTGGGGTCGTAGCTCACGCCCACCAGCAGTACAGGCACATCGAGATCGTCGAGCGCCTCAGCGTAGCGCTGCTTGCAGGCTTGGTCGACGGCGGCGTCCACGGGCTTGTTTCACTTGAGCTCCACCACGATGGCGGGCTGCAGGGAGCCCCTCGCGGGCAGGTAGGCGATGTCCGCGAAGCCCTTGCCGCTGGACAGCTCCTCTATGCGGGCGTAATCGTCCACCGCGGCCACGAGCGCGGACTTTACCACCGCGCGCAGGGCCTGCTCGTTGTTGTAGAAGAGCGGCGTCGTTTCGCGTTCGTGCGCGCGGGCGAACCCTTCCGCAACGGTAGCTTCGTCCATGGCCACGATGGCGTCGAGCAACTGGGACGACTCGCGCATGAGCCCGACCAGCTTGGGATGGCGACTCCGCTCCACCGTGCGCGCAAGCTCGGCACGGACCTCGTCGTTGGGGACGCGGGCCGTGCGCGTGCGCGCGTCGTAAGTGAGGTGAAGTCACGTGCGACGAGCGTCTCGCGAGAGAGGCTGTAGGCGGTCGCCACGAGGCCGTGCTCGCAGAGTACGAGGACGGGCGTGTGATGCGCGTGTTCCCATACGAAACCACCGACGAGTACGACGTTGTGCGTGGCCTTCTTCGCCTCGTTGATCACGGAGGCGCGCACCCGACTCGACCAGTCGACGGGCTCGGACATGCCTACCGCTACAGAGACCGTCGCACCGGCACCATACGGTGGGCAATGGATCCCGTCCTCGCGGACCTCGCCTCCAACGGGAGGTACGAGACCGTTTGGGTCGTATACCACAACGGCAGCATGGACCACATAGCCACCGGGGAGGAATACCAGGAGGAGCTTGGGGCGCGCATCGGGGCTGACGTCGCCGACACCCTCACGCAGCAGCAGTTAAAAGAGTTCGAGTCTATGGAGGACGACCGTGACTCCGTACGATGGATTATTGAAAACGTGCCGAATGCCCGTGAGATCGTCAACAGAAACCGTCGCGAGATGGAACGAGCTGTGGTGCTCGACCACCTGCATAAAAGCACCTGAGCGAAATGGGCAGCCAGGGCAAGAAAACGCATATTTCATTTGTCTACCCAGCCACGAGTATTCGCAGGTCAGACGCGGTGTCGCGGCTGACCTGCTTTGTTATGTCAAAGAAGCTTAGGACCGGTCGCAGCTGCTTGCACCAAATCGCGCCAGTTATTGCGCCAAATCGCGCCACCAGCGTTATAATGGCGCAAAATGGAAAGGGGGCGTCACGTGGATTCTAAAGCCCTAAGGGAAGTCCTCGAAATGGGAGAGACGGCCGGTGTCGAATTCAAGAGATGCGGGCAGCAGCCCGAGGCAGACACGTTTGAGACCGTCTGCTCGTTCGCAAACTCCTTCGGAGGCTCCATATACCTTGGGGTGGAGGACGACGGCACCGTGTCGGGTATCAGCGCGGCTAATCTGCTTCCCATAAAGCGCAACATCATCAACGTGGTGAATAACCCGCGGCTCTTCGACTCCCCCGTCTCGTTCGAGTTCGACAGCACGTCCTTCGACGGCCGGGAGGTGCTCAGGATATGGGTGCCACCCAGCCCCAACATGCACAGGTTCAAAGGGGAAATCTACGAGCGCATAGAAGACTCCGACGTGGTGGTGCGCACTGCGGCGAGGATCGCGGAGATTTGCATACGCAAGCAGGGACTCTACACCGAGCAGCGGGTGTACAAGCACGTCGGTCCGGACGACCTGAAGCTAGGCATGCTCGGAAGTATACGCGAGCGCGCGGCGCACAAGCAGCCCGATCACGAGTGGACGCGGCTCGGAGACGAAGCCCTGTTGAGATCAGCGTGTCTCCTCAGCAAAGACTACGCCACCGGAGACGAGGGGTTCAACCTGGCAGCAGTCCTCCTACTTGGCAGGGATGAGGTCATCCGCTCCGTATGCCCGCCCTACAAGACGGATGCCCTATGGATGGTCAACCCCGAAAGCCGATACGACGACCGGCTCGTAGCACGCTGCAATCTCATTGAGGCGTACGACCTCTTGGCGGAGTTCTGCCGAAAGCACATGCCCGACCGCTTCGCACTCGACGGCGACGAAGCCATCAGCCTGAGGGACGGCATCGTCCGCGAGGTCGTGGCGAACTGCCTCATCCACCGCGAGTTCACGAGTCCGTACCCCGCGCGCATCGTCATCGACGGCCAGGCGCTTAGGACGGAGAACGCGAGCAAGGCCATGTTTCAGGGACCAATCACTCCAAACGGCTTCAGCCCACTACCCATACGGCGCTCAAAGCTGATACGCCGCCTTGCCTGACCGCGTTCGATGGACTTGTGTAACTCATTCTCGTCCACGTCTGCATACGGCACCGTCGCAGCCAGCCAATCCGAGAAGCGGTGCGCTTGTGCCGTTGAGCCGGCCGTGGTTGTCTCGCAAAGAACTCGTACAATGGTTAGATGGCTTGGCGTTCGGCGAGTTGGAGGAACAGATATGGGCGCGCTGAAAAAGGGAGAGTTCGAAGGGACTGTGACCCTCGAGCCGTCTCGCGTCCCGCACGTGGCGGCACTCAAGCGTCTTTTCGAGCTCTGGGCGCTGGACAAAGAGTTTCACGACGCATACCGCAGCGACCCGGCGGGAGCATTGGCCAGCACGGGGCTCAACGTCGATCCGCGCGCGGGAGCGCTCGTGCTCCTCGGGCAGTTGCCCGAGGACGGTGGCGAGCTTCCCGAGACCTTCACGTGGTATCGTGACTTCTTCGAGGAGAGGTTCGCGAGGGGCAGGCGCAACAGCCTGCGGATGCAGATCGCCGACCCTCGCTTCGCGGGTTGGCGCGCGCGGCAGATGAGGCGCTGCGCGCGTGACATGCCGTACATGGCCCGCTTCATGTCCCACCTGCCATTGGTGTTCGAACTGTCCCTGGGCTGCTCGGTGGGCTGTTCCTTCTGCGCCCTCTCGGCTGGGAGGCTCGAGGGGGCCTTCCGCCACACGGAGGCCAACGCGGCGCTTTGGAAGGACGTGCTCTCGTGCATGCATGCCGCAATTGGCGGTGCAGCCGGGGCCGCGCTCTGCTACTACGCGACCGAACCGCTGGACAACCCTGACTACGAGCTGTTCCTCAAGGATTTCCACAACGAGTTCGGCGAGGTGCCGCAGACGACCACCGCAGCCGCCACCCGAGACCTCGGCCGCACGCGCGAACTCTTGCGCTGGGGCCAGCAGACACAGCTCCACTTCGATCGGCTCTCCCTGCTTGGCAAGCGGGATGCAGATGCGGTGCTCGCGTCGTTTACCCCGGAGGAGCTCCTGTACACCGACCTGCTTCCGCAGTTCGAGGAGGCGCCGGCCTGTAGCCTAAAGAGGGCGGGGCGCAACCTCGGCGACAGCCGCGCCGAGGAAGGCACCTCCGCCTGCGCGAGCGGCTTTATCGTGAACATGTTCGAGCGCAGCGTGCGCCTGGTCACGCCCGTCGTCGCAAGCGACGAACACCCCACTGGCGAGCTCGTCTACGAGAAGGCGGGCTTTTCCGACGGGGCGTCGCTCGAGGGCGTGGTGCGCGGGATGATAGAGCGCCACATGTCCGTGACGCTCACCCTCGCGGACCTTCTGGGCCGCTGAGAATGCGAGCATACAAGGTCGAAAACAATGCCGGCGCGGCCATGCTCCTATGTTGCCGACAAGTCCGAATTACTTGGATGATCCAACGACGCCTATTCCGATATAGGCGCAGGCGAATCCTCCCTTTCCACATTCGGCTTGTGGTTTAGTGCTGAAGCCAATGGAAAGGCATCCGCCACTGCCGCCTGCGGCAGCGTCCAGCTCGTCAAGGTCCAGCTGGCGGTCCTCGTCATCGGCAAGGACGCTCTTGGCCTCGTCGTAGGTGATTGGCAGGCCCGCCTCGGCGGCCATCGGGGCCACGACGGCGTCGAACACCGCCTGCTCGTTCTCTGTGTCGCCGGGGTGCTTATCCATGTACGCCGCCACGGCATCGCTCAGCTTCGCCATGAGCGTCTCGTCGGTCTTCAGCATTTCGGCGAACTTCGCCACGTTCTCCGCTGCCATACGTTGCTCCTTGCTGTTGTTTACGAAACGATACGCATGTATATGTGTCTATGATACACTCCGGCGCGTCTCCGTACGACCTGATTCTATAGATGAGTCATATGGTGCGGCTGAGGGGGGACAAGCCCCAACGGCCAAAAGGGCGGCCAAGGACGACAATCGGGAATCCCTGCGTACGTGGATCGCGGGAACTCGTACAATGGGGGCTGGCACGGCTGAATGGTGAGTGTGGGAAGAGGCAAACCTCCATGGACAGGCGCCGCTACATACGGATAAAGCCAGACTACGCGCTGCGCGGATGGCAGGGTCTTCCGTATGCGCTCGTGAGGCGCGACGGCGGGCCACCCGCATTCTTGACGCCCGACGTCTTCCGCACGGTGCGATTCTGCAACGGCCGCTTTCCTGCCGACAGCCCCGTCTTCCTGGGAAAGCGGGCAGAGCATGTGGAGGAGCTGGACCGCTTGGGCTTTCTCGAATACCTAGACGAGCCGCGCAACCTCCTGCCGGAGCAAAGGTATCGCTACCACGACAACCGCTACCTGAGAATGGTGCACTGGTCGCTCACGGGGCGCTGCAACTACCGCTGCCGCCACTGCTACATGAGCGCGCCGCACGGGGTGCTGCCCCAGCCGACGACGGAGCAATGTTTTGCCATTGCAGACCAGATCGCCGACTGCGGCGTCGCACACGTCTCGCTCACAGGTGGGGAGCCGCTCGTCCGCAGCGACTTCCTCGCGATCGTGGACCGCATCCTCGAGCACGGCATGCACGTGGACGTGATCATGACCAACGGGTCGCTTGTCGACGACGAGCTTCTCGACGGACTCGAGGCAAGGGGATGCCGCCCCGAGTTCAACATGAGCTTCGACGGGCCCCGGCGATGGCACGACTGGCTGCGCGGGGTGGACGGCGCATACGATTCGGTGAGGCGCGCACTGGCGCTTTGTCACGAGAGGGGCTTTGTCACGGGCGCGGAGCTCGTCCTGCACAGAGGCAACCTGCATACCCTGCGCGAGAGCGTGCGCGAGCTGGGCGAGTTGGGCGTGGCGTCTCTCAAGGTCAACCGGCTCAGCTGCGTCGGTGAGGGGGAGGCCCTCTCCGACTACGCCATTACGGCAAAGGAGGAGTACGACGCCTATGTCGACTACATCCCCCAGTACATCGAGGACGGCATGCCCGTGCCCTACCTCATGCTGTCGGGGCTGTTCTCCGCAAGCGATGGCGAGTTCAGCGTCGGCAGCGAACGGCATCCCGAGGGCGAGGACTCCGGCAAGAAGGTCATTTGTGCGGCGGCACGCACGACGATGTACCTCGGCCCGGACGGGCGCATTCTGCCCTGCATCCCCATGTCCCAGCTGGAGGCGGCGAGCGAAGTCTTCCCCCGCATCGGCGAGATGACGATCGCGGAGGCGCTCGCGGACTCCACGTACCTGAGCTTCATCACCAAGACGCTCGGCGACTACCTTCGCCACAACCCCGAATGCGCCGGATGCGCCTACAGGAACCGCTGCGGTGGCGGCTGCAGGGGCCAAGCCGTACTGGAAAACGGCGCAAGCGACCTCCTGGGCGTCGATCCCGACGCCTGCCTGATCTTCAAGGGCGGCTATTACGAGCGCGTAAAGGCAATGCTCCCATCATGATGGCAGACCCGGCATGGCCAGAAGGGCGGGACGCCAATGGCCACAACACCGTGGAAGCCGTTCATGCCCTCGAGCGCCTTGACCACGACCGCGCCGCTGCGGAGGAGCGTAGGCCGGGCGGGCGGCGCGTTTTAAGCCACACTGCGTGTAGCCGCCCAGCATGGGAATGGCGATCATTGTTGGCAAGAAGCCAGAGAAGCAAAGCCGCCATGACGCCAGAGGAAAAGATCGCAGAGGAGATCAAGGCGAAGATGAGCCCGGAGGACATCGAGCGCCTGCGGTCCTGCACGGACGAGAGGGAGGCGCAGAAGATGCTGGAAGATGCCCGCGTAAAGATACCCCTCGACATGCTCGACGCGGTTTTTGGTGCCGCCAACCTAGGTTCGAATCCTAGTGCCCCAGCCAGAGTATTCGCAGGTCAGTCGTGGTGTTGCGGCTGGCCTGCTTTGTTTTGTCAGCAAGCATTTTGCTGACATGTCTGCACATCAGCATGAAAAGCGGCATTTTTCACCCAAACTGCCTACGTCATTTGGCGCAACGAGAAGCGAAGGGCAAGGATGTAGAAGGATCGATGGTCGCATTTGCACAACCGCTGACCACCCGTAAGAGATAGCCAGGCATTCATTGATGGGTGCACCGGTCGCCAAGCAGATAATCACGTTAAAGAAAACACTCCGGCAGCCATCACCTGGCCACCGGAGCTCATTGCTTCGACCATGCGTATCAATCTGCCTCTCGAGCTACTTTACTGGAGAATTCGGATCGATTCTCCATTGTCCTCCGAATTTTATAGCGTTCTCAATTCGTCCAGTCTTCAGCATTCTATACACAGTCGTGTGCGATGTACACGTAAAGACGCTCATCAAAGACATGGGGCTCGCCATCGGGTACGTATTCCCAGCTTGGTAGATAAGGGTTGAAAACAACTTGCGTCATACTTGCCTCCTCGCACATTGGTAGCAAAACGGTGGCGACATCAGCCTTATTGCTTGCGGTACTCTTGCGGTGTCATGCCTGCGTATTCGCGAAAGCGTGCGTAAAAGCTCGTGAGGTTGGCAAGCCCCACCGACTGCGCAACATCGTAGATGGGTTGAGAGGTTCCGCGCAGCATGAGCGCTGCATGACGCATGCGCTCGGCGTTTACCAGTTGCTTAAACGTGTATCCAGTGGCAGAGCGGATGAACTTGGAGAGGTACGTGCGCTCATATCCCAGGTCGGCGGCCATCTGGCCCAGATTGCCCTCTTTGTAGTGGTTGCTAATGTACTCGCGCACACGTCCAACGAGCTCGGAGCGCTCCCAAGCCACGTCGTCGAGCTGGCCATGCGGTTCGTACGTGCGCATGAGGTGGGTAAACAGGGCTGCGAGGAAGAAGTTTGTCATGTACGGACTGGTCATGTCGGGCTCGAGGCACTCGCAAAGCACGCGTTCCATGCAGGTGCGCACGACCTCATCCTTCGAGGTGTGGTAGAAGCGCCACTCGCTGTGCGACGCGCCTATGGTCGTGAGTTGCGTGGCAAAGGGCGATGCGAGGTCGGCAATGCCGTCGAGCATAAAGCCGTCGAAGAACTCCTCGGGCAGGATGATGTTTACGGCAATGTCGTCGGGCCCGGTTTCGCCCACCGAATGGGGAACCTGCCGGTCGAGCACCACGCATTCGCCTTCGCCCAGCGTCGAGGGCTTGCCGTCCACGACGATGGGAAAATGACCCGAGAGACAGTACGTGATGAGCACATACGAGAGGATATGCTCGGGCGTCGGCGGCGAGCAAGTCTCGTGGAATGCAACGATGTGGCGATGGTCGCCGAACTCGCGTCCCTGCCCAAACAGATACACTTTGCGTCCGTTGTAGTCGAAGAGTTCGTACTTCTCTGCAATGTGCGCGACAACCTCCTCGTAGGTGTGAGTTTGCACGCCTGCCGCATCGCGTATGGCTCGTGGCAACTGCTGTACTTCCATTGCATCACCGTTTCTCACAAATTCACAGGGAACAACACACAATTTCGTATTGTAGCAGGTTAAAGCTCTTTAGTACGGTGTATTGTGTCGATGGATATAAAGGAGCGCATATGAGTTTTTGCAATGAAGCCCAATGGATATCCGGTCCCGCCTACGACTATGGGGCCGACGATGCCGGCTATTACCAGAATCACCCCAACCACGTGCTTGTGCGGAGCTTTGATGTGGGACAGCATGAGTCCGCCCTGATGCATGTTGCCGTGCTGGGCTACGCGCGCGTGCTGCTTAACGGCATGCCCGTGAGCGACGCCGAGCTGCTTGGCGACTGGACCAACCCCACCAAGGTTGTGTACTACGACACCTTTGACGTGGCGGGGCTGCTGCGTGAGGGCGAAAACGAGCTCGTGGTGGAGCTGGGCAACGGTTGGTACAACCCCTCGCCGCTTACGATGTTTGGCAAGTACAACCTACGCGAGCGCCTGGCCGAGGTGGGCACGCCTTCCGTGCTTGTGGACCTGGTCGCGGACGGCGCGTCCGTGCTCGTCTCCGACGACGCGTGGGAGTGCCGCGAGGGCAGGCTGCTGTTCAACAACGTGTATTTGGGAGAGACGTGCGACCTCGCGCGCACGCCCTGCAAGCTGCCCGTTGTGTGTCATCGGAACCAGCGTGGGCTCGAGCCCGCGGTGGTGGAGCGTTGCGCACGCTTCGAGTCGGTTGAGCCCGCGTCCGTGCGCGCGCTTGCGGACGGCAGCCTGCTTGTGGACTTTGGCGTGCTCAACACAGGTATGGTAGAGCTTGCGTTCGTGGCCCACGAGGGCAATGAGGTCGTGGTTCGCTACGCCGAGGAGGTTGACGAGGACGGTATGCCGTCGTACGCCTCGAGCTTTGCGGGGCTGGTTGGCCAGCGCGTGCCCGAGGGGTTTGTGATCCCTGGCGGCCCCGGAGCGCCTGAGCAAGCCATCCAGACCGATCGCATTCTGTGTGCGGAGGGCATCAACCACTTTGCAAACACCTTTACCGCACACTCGTGTCGCTATGCGCACATAACGGGCATCGCGCAAGACGACCTTCAGGCCATCTCGCTTGTTCCCGTCCACACCAACCTCATTGCCACAGGTACCGTGCAAACAGGCGACGCGTTCTTCGACCAGCTCGTGGATGCTGCCGTGCGCACCAAGCTCAACAACGTGCACGGAGTTTGGGAGGATTGCGCGCGCGAGCGTCTGGGCTATGGCGGCGACATGATTGCCCTTGCCGCGTCCAACCTCATGGCCTTCGACTGCGAGCGGCTCGTTCGCAAGACCGTGCGTGACTTCCGCAACGACCAGACCGCGGCCGGCGGCGTGCCCGAAACAGCCCCCTTTGTGGGAATCGGCTCAAATGGCACCGCCCCAGGAGAAGGACCGCTGCTGTGGCAGCTGGCCTACCCGCACCTGGTGCTCCGTGCCTACCAGTTCTATGGCGCGCGCGACCTCGTGGAGTCCGAGTGGCCCTACGTAAAGCGGCTCGTGGACTACCTGCTTGGCTGGGACCCTATCGAGCTCGCGCAGCACTGTCTGGGTGACCATGGCTCCGTGCAGACGAGCGAGAACTTTAAGAGCGGCACGCCGGACAAGGAGTTCGTGGGCTGGTGCACCATCGCGCGATTCGCGCGCGCGGCGGCGCGTTTCGAGGCCATCCTCGGCCTGCCGAGCTCGGGCTACGCAACGCGCTACGACGAGCTGAGAAAGCAGATCCGCGAGCGCTTTGAGCGCGAGGACAGCACCTATGGCGACGGCACCCAAACGGGCATCGCCTTTGCGGCCGACCTCGGTCTTGGCGACGAAAATCAACTCGCTGCACTTCTTGCGAAAAAGATCGAGGAGGAGGGCGGCGTCCTTGCCACGGGCATCTTTGGCACGACGATCGCCTTCGACCTGTTGCACCGCACGGGCCATTCGGACGTCGTGGAGCGCTGGCTCACGCGTGAGGAGGCGCCCAGCTTTAAGGCCATGCTCGCGAGCGGCAATGGCGCCTTGGCCGAACAGTTCGAGACGTTTCTCTCGTCGTACAACCACGCCATGTTCTCCAGCTACCTGCAGTGGTTCTACCAGGGACTTGGCGGCATCCGCGTGGCAGACGATGCCGTGGGCTGCGACCACGTGGAGATCCGCCCCTTCTTCAGCGAAGCCACAGACCACGTTGTGTGCTCGTTTGCCACGCGTCTAGGCACGATTCGTACCGAGTGGACGCGCGACGCAAACGGTAAGGTGAGCTTTGCCTACGACGCACCTGCCAACATGCGCATAGACGTATACAAAAAGTGACAGCAAGTAGCACACAATTAGATATTGTCGCAGGTATATACGGCAAATTATAGTTATATCAAAGATAAAGACCAAATCATTAGGAAGGAAAGAACATGGCAGACAACAAGCAAATAGCAGCCGATGTTTTGACTGCGGTGGGTGGCAAGGAGAACGTGAAGTCCGTTCTTCACTGCATGACGCGCCTCCGCTTTAACCTGGTGGACGAATCCATCGTGAACGATGACGAGGTCAAGGCCGTCAACGGCGCCCTGGGCGTCGCCAAGCAGGGTGGCCAGTACCAGGTGATCATCGGCACCAACGTGCCCGAGGTCTACAAGGAGCTCACCGAGATGGCCGGCCTGGGTGCCGAGGAAGCCGTGGACGAGAACCTCGATGAGGAAGCTAAGGGCGAGGCTGCTCCCAAGGGCAAGCTCACTCCCAAGGAGATCGGCAACAACATCCTCAACTACCTCTCCGGATCCGTCGTTCCCCTGATCCCCGTGCTCGTGGGAGGCGCTCTGTTCAAGACGCTCGAGGCGATCTTCGGGCCGACGCTGCTCAACCTCGTTCCGGCCGACAGCCCCTTCGTCTTCCTGTGCGAGATGGTCTACAACGCGGCCTTCTACTTCATGCCCATCATTGCGGGCTTCTCGGCGGCACAGAAGCTCGGCATCAACGGCTTCCTCGGTGCGTTTATGGGCGCCATCCTCATCGAGCCCAGCTTCGTCGCCCTGCAAGGCCAAGAAGGCGCCGTCTTTAACGTGTACGGCATACCCGCCCCAATTAACGCATACCAGCAAACGCTCATTCCCGTGCTCCTGTGCGTAGCCGTCATGGCACCCATCAACAAGTTCCTCAACGCCAAGATGCCCGCGAGCGTTCGCACCATCTTTGTTCCCTTCCTCACCATGGTCATTATGATGCCCCTCGCAATGTGCGTGCTTGCCCCGCTTGGCAACATGATTGGCAACGCCATTTCCGGTTTCTTCTTCTGGCTTGCAGGCACCCCGCTTGGCTTCCTTGCCGTCACCGTAATCTCCGCCCTGTGGCCCCTCCTCGTTATGACTGGCATGCACGTAGGTATGGCCGCAATCGCCCTTGCCGACTACGCTCAGACTGGCCAGGACACCATGCTGCTGCTCGCCGCCACCGTCCAGGCATTCACCGTCTCCGGCGTCGCCCTTGCCGTGTGGCTGCGCATGAAGGACCTCGAGCAGAAGACCCTCGCCTTTGGCTACTTTGTGACCCAGTTTATCGGTGGTGTTGGCGAGCCCTTGCTCTACGGCGTATTCCTGCGCTACAAGCGCCCCTGGATCGCCTCCATCGCAGGCGGCGCGGTCGCCGGACTCTACGCGGCACTGACCGGAGTCATCCTCTACACTCCCGTTCAGGGCATCTTCTCGCCCCTCTCGTTCCTCGGCGGTGACCAGATGAACATGGTCAACGGCTGCATCGCCATCGCCCTTGGCATGATTGTCGCCTTTGTGGTCGCTTGGTTCACGGCACTCACGCCCGCCCAGATGGAGGGCAAGGAGTAGGCCGCAGGGACAACAACTAAGCCCTTCCCTTCCTCGCGCCGCCCTGTTCACGGAGGGCGGCGCTTTTCTGGCATCATGGGGACGATGCTTTACAGGCTCGTGCCTTATCAACTACAAGGAGAGTACGAATGCATTACGAAGAGGTCTTTTTGAGCGAAGACGGAGCAGCACGGCTCGACTGCTACCTTTTGGATCCTGAGGTTGCGACAGGTGTCTACAAGACCCGTCCAGCATTACTGATAGCACCGGGCGGGGCGTATCTCAAGCTGGCGCACCGTGAGGGCGAACCGGTGGCGACGCGGTTCCTAGGCATGGGCTATAACGTCTTTGTCCTGCACTACCATGTGTATGTTACGGCGCCACCCGCAGAACCGGACGGTATGCCACAGGTTGATACCTCATCGCATTATCCCTTGCAAATCGTGGATGCCATGCGCGCCATGGCATACGTGCGTGAGCATGCCAACGAGTGGGACGTCGACACGAATCGCGTGTACACGCTCGGCTTTTCTGCAGGGGCGCATGTTGTAGGATCGCTTGCGGAGCGTTTCGACGACGTCGAGCTGCTCGCGCAGGCAGGCACGACGGCCGAGGTCGCGCGGCCTTCCGGGCTCGTGCTCTGCTATCCAATGGTCTCGGCGGGAAAGCTCTGCCATAAGGGATCCGGCAATACGCCCGAGCAGGCGAAGATGGTCAAGCTCATAACGAGGGCGGTCTTCGGCAAGGACGATCCGTCCAGCGAGGAGTTCGCACGTGTTGACCTGCGCAAACACGTACGTCCAAACATGCCCAGGACCTTCGTGTGGCAGACTGGCGAAGACGAGGTCGTAACGTCGTATGAAACGACCGAGCTGGTGGCACTGCTCCAACGCGCGGGTGTGCCTGTGGAGTTCCACCTCTACGAGCGCGGGATTCACGGCATGGCGCTTGCCGACCGCAGCACGGCAAGTCGGGAGGACCTGCTAAACGACGAGGCGGCAACCTGGGCTGGGCTTTGCGCGAACTGGCTTGCCCTCGACGACAAGGGAGAGCTGAGCCACTGCTGATTATAAAATACGCATAGCGTGAGAACGTATGAGTAAATTGGTCGCAAACCATGGCGAAAAAACTAAGAAATTGGTCGCAAGCAACTATCTAGAATTGCTAAAATTGGTCGCAAGTCATACCTCGCAACACGAAGGCGGTGGTTTTCATGTCGCTTTGTCGCAGCATCGAAGACGAGCTGACCCGTTGGTACGAAGACCCCTCCCACAAGGCGCTCCTCGTTACCGGCGCCAGACAGGTTGGCAAGACCTTTGCCGTCCGCGAGTTCATGAAGGAGCACTACGATACGGCGCTCGAAATCAACTTTGTAGAGACGCCACGGGCAAAGGCCATCTTTGAGGGCAATCTTGATGCCAATACGCTGATCGCCAGCATCACGGCCTTTTCTGGTGTGCCACTCGAAAAGGGAAAATCCCTCGTCTTCTTCGATGAGATACAGGAGTGCCCGCGCGCGCGAACAGCTATCAAGTTCCTTGTCGACGATGGCAGGTTTGACTACATCGAGTCGGGATCGCTCCTGGGTGTCCTCTATCACGATGTGCCGTCGCTTCCCGTGGGGTACGAAAACGTCGTGCGCATGTACCCGTTGAGTCTGAGGGAGTTCTTCGTGGCCTTGGGCGTACAGGTAGAGACTTTTGACCTGCTTGAGGACTGCTACAGGCGAAGAAAGACGGTTCCGACCGCCATTCACGAGCGCATGCTTCAGCTGACTCGGCTCTATCTGGCCTGCGGTGGCATGCCCGCTGCCGTCGACCGGCTGGTACAGACGCAGGATCTAGCCAGCGTCCTTGCTGTGCAGCGCGATATAGTGGAGTTGTACCGGCTGGATATAGCCCGCTACGCATCGAACAAGCCTCATGTTAAGTCCATTTTTGACGCGATGCCGAGCGAGATCATTGGTACCAACAAGCGATTCACGCTTCGCGACCTTGCACCGTCGGCGCGTATGGAGCGGTATGCGTCGGACTTTATGTGGCTGGTTGACGCAGGGGTGGCTCTGCCTTGCTATAACATCCGGGCACCTCAGGTACCGCTTGCGCTCAACGAGCAACACAGTCTCTTTAAGCTCTATCCCTGCGACGTGGGTCTACTGGGGGCGATGCTCGAACAGTCCGTGCAGTTCGACCTGGTTCAGGGCGACCCGGGAATAAATAACGGCGCTTTGCTTGAGACGCTGGCCGCGCAGGAGCTCGTCGTAAACGGTTATAGCCTGCGTTACTTTGACAAGTCGAGGTATGGTGAGGTCGACTTCGTATTGCAGAACGGATCGCATGCCCTGCCTGTTGAGATTAAGTCGGGAGCGTCTTATCGGCGACACAAGGCTTTGGATAACGTGCTGGGCGTGCGCGAGTGGGGTTTGGAAGAAGCGCTCGTATTCTGTCCGGACAACGTACAAGTTGACGGATCCATTTGCTACCTTCCCTGGTATCTGCTCATGTTCTGTCGGGCCGTAGAGGAGACGCCGTTGCTGGTGTCGTGGTAAAGCGAAGAGCCAAGGATGACGAAGCCGGGCCCGCGTCCGTGTTGCCGTGGCCGTCTGGCCAGAGACGGGCGACGTCTTTGCTCCGATCTCGGGCACCGTTGCAAGTGCCATGCCGCACGCCTTTGGCATCGCCGGTGACGACGGCGTCGAAGTGCTCGTGCACGTGGGCGTGGACACCGTGAGCATGAACGGTGACGGCTTCCAGGTGTGGGTGAAGGCCGGTGACCACGTGGCCGCAGGCGACGCAATTCTCACCTTTAACAAGGACAAGGTGGCCAAGGCCGGCTACAAGGACATCATCATGACTATCATCACCAACTCCGACGACCTTGCGAACATCCAGAAGGTCGCGGCTGGTACGGTTGCCGCCGGCGACAAGCTCATGCAGACGGCTTAGTCGGCACCTTGCCGCCCGCGGTCGCGCTTTCGGACGACGTGGGGCGCGCCCTCTTGGATATGGACCAATGCAAAGCGTCGAAGTTTCCCAAGAGGGGAGCTTCGACGCTTTGCATTGGTCACGCGGCACAGAAGAGTTCCAAGAGGCCGTCTTGCTTGTCACCAACTCACAGCGAAGTAGACACATATTGATATTGTTACAGGTAAATAGGCTTATATATAGTTATTATCAACAAGTTTAACAGTGTGAGAAGGGGTACGCAATGGCATGTTATCTGGCAGTCGACATCGGGGCGTCGAGCGGGCGCCACATAGTGGGGCAGGTGGCAGATGGCCGCATGGAGCTGACTGAGGTCTATCGCTTTGAGAACGGTCTTACCCACAAGGACGGTCACCTGTGCTGGGACATCGACGCGCTGGCCGAGAACGTTATCGCCGGACTCGCGGCTGCAAAAGAAGCCGGCTTTACGCCCACGACCATCGGCATCGACACGTGGGCCGTGGACTACGTGCTGCTGGACGAGCACGACCGGCGTCTTGGCGACTGCGTTGGCTACCGCGATGCGCGCACTGACGGCGTGCGTGACGCGTTGGAGCTGGCGGGGATCCTCCCCTTCGACGAGCACTATGCCCGCACGGGCATTCAGTACCAGCAGTTCAACACGGCCTATCAGCTGTGCGCGCTCAGCCGCGAGAATCGCGAGCAGCTGGACAACGCGACGGCCATGCTCATGGTGCCCGACTATCTCAACTGGATCCTCACGGGCAAGAAAGCACAGGAATATACCAATGCCAGCACGACGGCGCTGGTTAATGCGCAGACCTGCGACTGGGACAACGAGCTCATCGATCGCCTCAACCTGCCGTGGGACATGTTCCAGCCGATTCACATGCCCGGACACGCACTGGGGCATCTGCGCCCCGAAATCGCGGAGCGTGTGGGCTTTGATGCCGAGGTTGTGCTCGTGGCCAGTCACGACACAGGTAGTGCTTGGCTCGCCGTACCCGCGCGTGATGAGCGCGCCGTGTACTTCTCGAGCGGCACTTGGAGCCTGGTAGGCGTGGAGAATCGTACACCCATATGCACGCACGAAAGCGCTGCTGCCAACTTTACCAACGAGGGTGGCTACGAGCGACGCTACCGTTATCTCAAGAACATCATGGGCCTGTGGATGATCCAGAACGTGCGCAAGGAGCTGGGCGAGAAGACCGGTACGGCACCAACGTGGGACGAGCTGGTGAAGGCCGCCGAACAGGCGCGAGCTGCAGGTTTCCATGCGGTGGTGGATGCCGACGATCCCGAGTTCCTGGCACCGGCAAGCATGCTCGCCGCGTTACGCGCCGTGTGTGAGCGCAGTGGCCAGAGCGTGCCCGCCACGATGGGCGAGTATGCGCTGACAGTGTACGACTCGCTGGCGGACGACTACGCTCGCACCATCGAACAGATGCGCAAGCTCACGGGTGTGGACTACACGAGCATCAACATCGTGGGCGGTGGCTCCAACAACGGCTACCTCAACCAGGCTACAGCCGATGCCTGCGGGCTGCCCGTGTTCGCAGGCCCCACCGAGGGCACGGCACTGGGCAACCTCATGGTGCAGTTCATCTACGCGGGCGAGTATGCCTCGCTCGAAGAGGCGCGCGTCGCCATAAAGAAGAGCTTTGAAATCAAGGAGTATCTGCCGCGATAGGCAGCAAAGGAAAAGGAGAAGGGTCATGGCAATCGAGAATCTTGAGTTCGTAAAGGGTTTCACCCGCATGTGCAACGATGGCTGGCTGCAGGGCTGGCACGAGCGCAACGGCGGCAACCTCACCTATCGTATGACCGAGGCTGAGGTGGAGGCGGCGCGCGCCGACTTCGACGAGCCCCGCGAGTGGGTGTCCATGGGCGTCTGCGACGCGACGCTGGGAGGCTCGTATTTCCTCGCGACGGGCAGTGGCAAGTACATGCGCAACGTGGAGGGTAATCCCGCGCACAACATCGGCATTGTCCAGATCAATGAAGCAGGCGACGCCTATCGCATCGTGTGGGGCCTGCTTGATGGCGCCAAGCCTACGAGCGAGTTTCCCAGCCACTACATGAACCACTGCGTCACGGCCGCGCGCACGAACGGTGCGAACCGCGTGATCTACCACGCGCATACTCCTGGTGTTATCCAGATGAGCTTTATCGTGCCGCTCACCGACCGTGACTTCACGCGCCGCCTGTGGCAGATGATGACCGAGTGCGTGGTCGTGTTCCCCGCTGGCGTGGGAGTCGTGCCTTGGATGGTGCCCGGCGGCGCGGCCATCGCCGAGGCGTCGAGCGAGCTCATGAGGACCTACGACACCATCGTGTGGGCGCATCACGGCCTCTTTGCCGCCGGTCCCGACTTCGACACCACCTTTGGCCTCATGCACACGGCCGAGAAGGCGGCCGCCCTATACTGCGGCGCCCGTGCCGCCAACGGCGGTTCCGAGGACTGGCTCAACAAGATCGAGGACGGGGGCCTCATTGACACCTGCCACGACTTCAACATCGCCATCAACGAGGCGTTTGTCGACTAGATGAAAGAACTGGCAAAAGGGGGCAAGACCCCTTTTGCCACTTTGAAGGGAGTTAGAGATGCTAGTAGAGACCAAAGCGAAGGTGGCAGTTTTTTCCGTAGCGCTTGGCGCGTACCTGCCCCAGTTCCCCAAGCTCGTGCCTGAGTTCGAGCAGCAGTATGCCGACTTTGTTGCCTCCCTGCCCGATACGGTGGAGGTCGTGGACGGCGGCATGTGCACCACCAAGGAAGCCGCCCAGGCCGCGGGTGACAAGTTCCGCGCTGCCGACGTAGACCTCGTGTTCTGCCAACTGCTCACCTACGCCACCAGCTACAACATGCTGCCCGCTATCCGTGATCTCAACGTGCCCGTCGTTCTTGTCAACCTTCAGAAGGTTCGCTGCCTCGACTTCGAGAAAGCCGGCACGGCCGAATGGCTGGGCATCGGCTATGCAGGCGGTGCCGTGGGCGAGATGGTTGCAGATCTGGAGCGCGCCGGCAAGCGCCACGCTGTGATCACCGGCGTCGTGGAGGGTGGCGACCCGCAGGTGACCGCCGAGATTGAGGACTGGTGCCGCGCCGCACAGGTGCGCCGCCGCCTTCGCTACACCAACCTCGCGCAGATTGGCCGCCCCTATCCGGGCATGATGGACCTCTACATCGACGAGACCAACCTCTACCACCGCATGGGCCTCTATACCAAGCAGTTCGACTGGGAGAAGATGTGGGCCATTGCGGATGACATCACCGACGAGGACGTCATCGCCGCCAAGGTCGCCGACATCCACGACACCTTTGACATCTTGGGCGACTACGATGAGGCGAGCATTCACGAGATGGCGCGTTACGTCGTGGCGTTTGAACAGTGGGTCAAGGATGAGAAGCTGGGCTTCGTGGCGAGTCACTACGACGGCTTCGCGCAGGGCAAGGCCGGCGTGCTCGACTCCATGCTCATCCCCGCGTTCTCTATGCTCATCAAGCAGGGCATCGCCTGTGCCGTCGAGGGCGACATCAAGGTGGCCATGGGCATGAGCATCATGAAGACGCTCTCCGGCGCCTGCCAGCTCTCTGAGTTCTACACCTTCGACTTCAACGACGACGTGGTGCTCATCGGCCACTCTGGCTCGGGCGACGCGGACTTCTCAACCGCCCGCAAGGCCTCCATGGAGATCGTGCCAGTGTTTCATGGCAAGGCGGGCGGCGGCTTCCTCACGCGCTTCTACCCCAAGGCGGGTCCCGTCACCTACCTGGGCATCACGCAGGACGCCAACGGAAACTTTAAGTTCGTGGTGAGCGAGGGCGTCATCGAGGACGGGCCCACGCTCGGCAATGGCGACACTACCTTCCGCACGCGCTTCTCCATCGGTGCGCGCGAGTGGAATAACCGCTGGTGCGAGTGCGGACCCACGCACCACTTCGCTGCCGCGCAGGGCTCCTGGACCGGCACCATCTGCAAGGTCGCCAAGATTCTGGACGTACCCGTGGATGTCGTCTGTCGCTAAGCGCGGAACTGGCAAAAGGGGATAAACCCCTTATGCCAGTTCCCTTGTGCCACCACGATGCTCGTGCGGCCGTGCATCAGGTTCTCGAGGGCACTTTGGAGCGCACCCCGTCGCCGATGCGGTCGAGCGCGGCCTGGGCCTTTGCCTGCGCGGCCTCCTTGCGCTCCTCGCGCGTCATGTCCTTGTATGTCTTGTTGCTCTTCATGTCCTTGTCTCCTCTCGGGTTTTCTCCGATAGCCAGGGTGCTTCCCGCTTTAGTATAAAGAAATTCGTGTATAATATTGTTATACACTGAGGAGGCGAATAACATGCCCACGATCAGATCCAGCGCGGACCTCCGCAACAAATACAACGAGATATCTTCCTTCTGCCACCAGTACGGCGAACCAGTCTTCATAACGAAGAACGGAAAGGGCGACCTTGCTGTCCTTAGCATCGAAGCCTATGAACAGCTTCTCGGGCGCTTTGAACTCTATGGTCTCATCCAGGACGGCCTAGATGACATAAAGACTGGGAATACCCGTCCTTTTTCTGAGGCGCTGTCTGATATCAGGACGAGACGGAAAAGATGATTTACGACATCCACATCACTCGCGCTGCAGAAAAGGATCTGAAAAGCTCTGCCGACTACATCGATTTCGTGTTGTTCAATCCACAGGCCGCGGACGACCTCCTTGACGAGGCCGAAAAGAAGATCGGCGAGCTCTCCACCTTCCCGGAGAAGTTCGCGCTTGTTGACGACCCCGTCCTGAGAGCCTGGGGTATCCGCTTCACACGAGTAAAAAACCACATTGCTTTCTACGTTGTGTCGGAAGAAAACCACGTTGTTTACATCGTGCGTTTTCTATATGGAAAGAGGGACTGGATTTCCGTCCTGAAACAGGGCTTCTCCCTCGAATGACACCGACTGCCCCAACAAGAGCTTCCCGCAAGCCGGGAACTCCGCATGGAAATCTTGCCCATGTCGAGCGCCCGCACAAGGGCGCGAGCCTTGTCTCCTTCATGGTACGGCTTGTTGAGGACGCCAGGTTGGTCATCTGGGTGGCGGTGCCGACATTATTGAACGTGATGAGAGTGGAAGTGCCATCGTGCCTTGTCGCTACGTAGTTGTTGCCGTCACCGTCTCTGACACGCACCTCGGCGCCCGCGAAGGCGTTCTTTTTTCCGACGATTGTCTCGTGGCCGCCTACGTGCCGTACACGTGCCCGAAGCCGCACTCCCGGCAGGCCAACCTCACGATCTCGGCCACGGACACCCCCTCCCTCATATGCATCCGTCGCTGGTGTCCGTAAGCCTATGAGCGGTTGTAAAACTTGCCCGTGAAGCTTTACAGCTACAGTTTGTGTCTCCATCTTCAAGACTAAACATTTGAATTCGTAAGAATATCGACCTCATAGACTATTGATTTCGTCGATATATGGATATATTTAGTCGTTGAATTCGTATACAATCCGTCTTGAGCACGATGATTGGAGTGAGGATGCTAAGACGTAAGACATACGACAAGCTCCTGGCGTGGCGGCACGAGTCTCAGGGGAAGACTGCCCTGCTCATAGAGGGCGCGCGGCGCGTGGGGAAATCGACCATAGCCAAGCACTTTGCCAGCCAGGAGTATCGCAGCCACATAATCATCGACTTCGCACGCGCGGGAAATGAGGTTCGCGGGCTCTTCGAGGACTATCGCGAGGATCTGGACACGTTCTTCGCCTATCTCTCTGCACTGTATGCCACGCAACTGTTCGAACGCGAGACGCTTGTCGTGTTTGACGAAGTCCAGCGCTTTCCCCTGGCTCGCGAGTTCATTAAGTACCTCGTGGAAGACGGGCGCTACGACTACCTGGAAACAGGATCGCTCATCTCCATCAAGGCGAACGTAAAAGACATCGTAATCCCCTCCGAGGAGCGCAAACTGCCCATGGAGCCGCTCGATTTCGAGGAGTTCCTGTGGGCCTGTGGAGAGACGCAACTCGCGGAACTTATTCGCTCTGCACACAGTAGCCTGCATCCCCTTCCCGACGCCCTGCACAAGAAGGCGTCGCGGCTCATGAGGGAGTACCTGCTCGTGGGGGGCATGCCCCAGGCGGTGAACCAGTATCTGGCGGAAAAGGACCTTGGCAAGGTCGACGAGGTGAAGCGCGGCATCCTGGAGCTGTACGCCAACGACGTATCACGCTTCGGCGCTGGCCAGGCCCCTAAGATCCGCAGGCTTCTGCGCACCATCCCCGGCCAGCTCTCGAAGCACGAAAAGAAGTTTACCCTCGCGGCCGCAGACCCAAACGCACGCTCCCAGACGTGGGAGGAAGCGTTTGCCTGGCTTGAAGACGCGCGCATGGTCAACCTTTGTCGAAACGCAACCGATCCGTCGGTTGCACTCGCGCTCTCCGAAGACGACGCGACGCTCAAATGCTATATGGCAGACACTGGCTTGCTCGTTACGCAGTCGTTCGCGACGAACACCGCGACGAGCGACGAGACACTCAGGGCGGTGCTGTTCGACCAGCTGGGCGTCAACGAGGGCATGCTCGTGGAGAACTACGTAGCCCAACAGCTTCGGGCGAAGGGCGACGAGCTATTCTTCTATTCGCGCTACGACCGAAAGGACTCATCGTGGAACATGGAGATAGACTTCCTCGTGGTTCGTCCGTTCGCCGATGCAGCGGGAAAGCCGCGAATCAGCCCCGTCGAGGCGAAGTCGACCAAACGCTACGGCACCAAGTCGCTGGACAAGTTCAGGGAGAAATTCCCCGGGCAGACGGGACTTGAGCTGGTCCTGCACCCCAAACAGATGGCGCGGCTGCAAGGACGGGTCTATCTGCCGCTCTACATGGCGCATTTGGCGTAACGGGAGGTAGCCTCGATAACGGCCCTCCCAGCGCACAAAGGCATCCGCGAGACAAAAGGGACTGCCTCCTCGGCTCCACGGCAAAGGCCTCGACGAAGCCCTTTATGGACGCGCCAAGCAAGAAGCCAGACTTCCCTTCGCTCACAGCTACGAATTGGATGAGCGGTCTGGACAACGGCCGCTACCTCAGCGAGGTCAACATCCCCGGCGCACACGACGCGTGCACCCAGCACATGCTCCAGGCCATGTCGGAGCTAAAGGCCATTGGCGAGCCATATGCGGGTCCACCTGTCACCCTTTAGCGGCAGCAAGCCAACATAGTCGCTATTTAGGCAGCTGACCTACGTGCGCTTAGTCGCGAGCCACCGGCGTAAATAGTAAGCGGAGTCATGCGCTTGGCCCTCGTCTTCGTTGCCATGGGCAAGGCCCGACTTCAGTAGTGCCAGCATTTCTGCCGGTGTCTTTGCCAAGACGTCTGCGTGTCGAAGGAGGCGCTTGTCGGTGGTAACAAGATAGCTTGCCCTTGCGCGGTTGCATCCAGCCAAGATAAGATTGTCCTCGAGGTCCTCGTGCAAGGGGCGGAACTTCTCGGCGTAGTAGAAGTCCGACGTGTCGGCTGGCACGGGTGTGGCCACCTCGCGCATCTGGGCCGCGCAGTCCCAGGCAAAAGTCTTTGCTGCCCGAGCCTGCGCTTCGGTAAGCTGGCCGGCCTCCCGGAAGAACCTCTTCGCGCATATGCCCGCCTTCGCGTAAACGTCGAGCGCGCTGTGCGAGGCGTATGCAAGGGGTATCTCGCTGTTGAGGGCATGGCTGATAAACGCCTGGGCGTCCCTTCTTCCCGGGCGATCGAGGAGAAACAGGTCGAGCCATACGCAGGTGTCCACGAGGACGATGGGTTTGCCTGAGCTCATGGTGCCACCGTCCCGCCGTCACGAGTAAGCCACTCGTCGTAGAGCATCTCGTCCAGCTCCTCATCTGTTGGAGGAGCGTAGTCCGCTCGATCAACCCCCGCGAGGGAGAATAGCTGGGAATGCCAGCCCTCAATCTGGCCGACAAGCTCGTCGCCTCGCAAGGAGGTCGTGGCATCGTCCTCATCGGAAAGCACGGAGAGTACCCGCTCGCACTCCTGCGCTCCCTTTGCAAGTTTTGCCCATAATGCACGCACGACCTCCGCCGGAGTGACCCCTACTCGTTCGAGCACGGCGTCTCCGGCCGCCCTGAGCTCGGATTCCATGCGTACGTTGAGCTGCGATGTTGCTGCGGGACCCATAGTCATCACCTCTTCCGTTAGTGCTACATAGTGTAGCACTAAACTGTATCGTTTATACGTGGAACAAGGGACGTAGCCTGCTTGTGACCCTGGCGATGCCCAAGGCGCAAGCACGGGCGCGGTTGGGAGCGCGAGCCGCGGCAGCTCAAGGCTCATGACTTGGTTACTCATGGTTGCCTCCCAAGACGGTCGATCTCCTACGGAGGCACGACGCCATGGAAAGGGGCCGTTATGACGGACGCCGATAGAGCCTGGGGTATCCCAAGGCCATTCGAGGCAGGCGGCTGTCCTTGTTGCCGATGCGTCGGCTACGACTCGGTCATGCGTGGTCGACAAACCGCACGGACCGGCCTTCGCCCACCAACGTCTGGGCCGTAGCGCGGTCGAACTTGCTCCCGACTACCATATCCTTGCCCTCACGCTTGGCCTTGTAGAGGTTGTCGTCCGCCTGACGCATCATGAGCCTGAGGTCGGACTGGAGGCGAGGCGCGCCACAGACGTACCCGCCCGAAAAGAGGACCGGCTTGCCATCCGCACCTAAGGACAGCGACTCCATCTGCCCGCGTATCTTCTCGCACGCCGCGTCGAACTCGTCATCCGTCCAGTCGGAGACGATGACCGAGAACTCGTCCCCGCCGTAGCGGTACGAGCACTCCGGGCCAAACGTGCCAAGGAGAATCGTGCCGACGTCCTTCAGAACGAGGTCGCCCGTCTCGTGCCCGTACGCATCGTTTATCCCCTTGAAGTTGTCCAGGTCCACCATCATTACATGGAGCGACGCCCCGCTCTCGGTGTAGCCGGAGTAGTCCCTTCGCAGCGCGAAGCGGTTCCTCAGGCCAGTGAGGACATCGGACAACGAGGCCTCCTGCAGCAGCAGATTGTCCTCCCTGAGCAAGGCCGCCATCGCCGTGGCGTCGGCTAGAGCGCGGTCCTCGTCGCTCTTGAGGACGCACACGAATATGCCCACCACGGCGACTCCGATTGCGGTCACCGCGACCTTCATGAAGTTTTGGGGTGTGAACGACACCAGGCTGTGGTCGGTCGAAAAGAAGTAGACAGTGTAGCCCATCATGGCCACCGCCGACACGATTCCTCCCGGAACGCCGAATATGGCGGAGCAGACAACCAGACCCGCGATGAGGATCATGTTGGGGTTAGGGAGGGAGAAGGAGCCGACGATGACGACGAACAGCCCCATGATGACGGCGGACAGGGCCACGCGCAACGCGATGGGCAGGTTCAGCCTGCGAAGCCTCAGGGCGCCGTTGGGCTCGTAGCGCTCCTCCACCGGGCTCGCACTGGCGTTGTTCTTCATCGACGACCACTCCTTCGCCACATGCTGAAGTCTTACGAAAACAAAGTAAACAATTCAACAAAGTATTATAACTAAATGACAAGCGCCAGGGCTTCGGTTGACGCAGAAACGGCACCTTCTGCGCATCGATCCTACTCCCAGCGGAGCTTACCCCTCATGCGTTCGGAGTACCGCAGGTACCTGCCCCCGCGTGGCGAGCAGCACGAGCAGCTCAGACTTGGTGCCGCACCTGCGTCGGAGTGCGCAGTCCGCGCCGTCCACGAGGGCGCGCCGCAGACGGGTAACACGTAAATGTGCGTCTTTACCTGCGTGTTCGCCGTCCCTGTTACCCGTTACCGAAAAACCGGTACATGAAGGAGCGTGACAACGGTCGCGGGACGAAGGTATTGGGTGCGCCGAGTGCCGTGCCCTTCGGTAACGGGTAACGCCTGTGCCGCGCAGGGCCTCGGCCAGCCGTGGCGGTCCCGCGGCGCGAGGAGCGTGGTCGTCTGCAGACAGGGGACAGGGGCTTTCGGACCCTGTCCCCTGTCCGCAGACCGTCCTTGACTCGTCCGGACGGACAGGAAACATATAAGGGTTTCCTGTCCGCCTGTCCGCCTACTCCGCGAGCGCAGGGCACCTGCACGGCTAGCGAGCCGTCGGCGTAGGCGCCGCGCACGAGGCGCACGCGCGTGACGTCGCCCCACTGGTCCTTGAACTCGAAGGTCTTCATGTCCCTGTCTCCTCTCGGGTTGCGTGTCTCGCACGTCTCGGTGCGCGTCATGCAACCCTTGGATGCCAAGGTCTTTGCCGCCGTGGTAGGCGCGGGGCACGGGAGCTGCCACGACAAGCCGCACCCAATGCCGAGAGGGATTTGTGCCTGCTTTCGTGCGGCCCTTGAGCCGCTCCGTGCGGCGGGCGTTTGGGTTTTGTCTATGCACATACGACCCGTTTTACCGAGGCCGAGCAGTATGAGAAATCGGTCTCGAGCTTTCGTCAGGCTACTGGGGAGGCGTGATTCATCCATATGTGAGCCTGCGGCAGCGGTTTAGTCGGGAATAAACATGTTGGAATGCTCGGGATCTCATGACAGTGAGATGGCGCACTTCCGACCCTTGTCCCTAGCTTCGATAGTATGCTGTTGGGCAAAGAGCGGCGAACTGGAGGTCTTGATGGTCAAAGACGTGGGCAGGAACGTTGCGATTCAAATGAAACACCTCGAGGAGTGTGTGGACGAGAACCACGAGTATGGGCACCTCTACGAGCCCTTCCCAAATGATTCGGTGAGAACAATTCTCGCCACGCTCCACCACGCTTTCGTCGAGTTGTACCAAAGAATGAACACTCGCTTACCTGCTACAGCCCAAGAACACTATTGGGCCGATGAAAGCCGTAGGCTCACCAGGTGCATCGACGTCGCTTACAGCCTCCAGTCTGCCCTGGTGGGCACTGCCGACGCTTTCGTGGTGGACGAGAACTACGACGAGCTGTTCAAAAGATGCAGGGAATTCCTAAAGGAGTCCGGCGGAAGCGAGATACCTGTCGGGATGCAGAGAGTTGAGATCTACTATGACAGTCCAATCTTTATGCGCGAATTGACCATCAACATTACCAGGGGTGGCGGTCCTTGCCATCGCGCGCACCCTTTGCTCCATGTGGTGTAACTATGAGGCCTCAGGGCGCGACTGCGTCCGTCGTTTGTTCGGGATCGAGATGGTCTCGTCCGTCATCGGAGGCTGCGTGGCGTGGTTGCTGGGCATGGTCTCTCTTGTTATAGGCTCCCCAGGTCTGGGACGCGTCTGTCTTGTCATGTCGTCGTTCGTGCTCGGGATGGTCGTCGTGCCATCGGTCGGCGAGAGCCTGGGTATTGGCGCGAGGCGGGGGCTCGATCGTGTGTCCCGTGCGTCAGGACTGATGACGACGGCACTTCTTGTCTGTGCCACGGCCATGGTCGGATTCGTCCTTTTGGGCGGATACCTCTGTGTGAGCTGGAGCGGCGTGCTGTAGGGGACGCGGTCCGTTTTCGTTCTGCCATCGCGACGACGGCGCCTTTGGCGCCGTCGTTTTCTCCTGCGTTCTTCTCGTTCGCACGCTTGCCGCTTTCTCCGGTTTGGCGTCGCTTGGGCGAGTCTGACTTTCGAGGGTGGCCTTTCTGCTAGGTTTCGCGGATTCTCGCCCCCATAGCGATTGCTATGGCACCTCCTGTTGTCATCAGGAGCAATGGGAGAAGCATTGGGCTCGTGGGGTCTCCTGTGACAGGCAGCGCCTCTGCTGGTTTCGTCTTCGTCTGTGCCTTGGGGCTCGATGAGTTCGTGGTGCCCTTTCTTGTCGCGGTCGAGCTCGAGCCTTTGGTGCTTTGCGCGCTTGAGCCGTTGTCGTCGACGGTCGAATCGACAGGGCCGTCTGTGGCGTCGTCTTCGACCTTCCTCCACTCGGCCACGAACGCGTGGTCGCTGTCGGCGTGGTAGGCGTCTCCCGGCTGGAACTCGGAGCCCCTCCAGCACACGAAAGTGTAGCCGTCGCGAGTCGGTGCGTCGACGACCTGGAAGTCGGTCTCGAGGCCGGCGTCGTACTTCCGGACGTCGCTTCCGCCGTCGGCCCACGTTCCGCCGCTCGGGTCGAAGCTCAGGCTCGGCTTGACCTCGTGCTCGACCTCGTACATGTCCGTTATCGCCAGCTTGAGATCGACTCCCGTGATGCCCAGGTTCGAGTACGTGTCCTGTATCAGGGTGGTGTTGTCCGCATCGACCTCGAACGGCATCGACGTGGGCTTCTCGACTCCGTCAAACGGGTCGGTGCTCATCATCACGCTCACCTCGGCGTCGAGGTCGGCGAGCTCGAAGGGCTTCGTGTTGCCGTATACGTAGACGTATTTCGCCTTCCCGTCGCTGCCAAAGCCCAGCTCGCCAGGCGCGAGCTTGGAGCCGGCGATGCTGATGCTTGCATAGACCGAATGGTCGGACGCGGCGCTTGCGATGTGGACCTCCCCTGCGGAGTCCCTCACGGCGTACCACTTCCCGTCAAACTTGGGGATGAAGTAGGAGGAGTCCGTGGCGACCCGCGCGTCCCCCTCGTTAGAAATCGCCTGGCCATAGAATGTCATGGTCGGGCTGGCGAGCAGGCTGCCTTCCACATTTGCCGTTGCCCTGAGCACCGGGACGCCTACGGTGCGCCTGGGGGTGTCGTGAACGTCGATGCGGTATCCCTCGACCCCGTCTCGTGTCTCCACCGCGAGCGAGGTCTTCTCGCGGCTCAGGACCTCGTTCTTCTGGATGTCGATAATCTGGCCCAGCCACGCCCTGACGTCCCTATCGCTTCCCTCGACCAACGTCTGGAACGAATCCTTGGCCTTCTCGTTCTCAGAAGCTATGACGTACTCGGCGACCTTGTCGTAATCGATCTCGCTGGCGGGTGTGCCCGCCTCGGCGAGGCGCGAGACAGCGATGCCGGCATTGTAAATGAGCTCGTAATCGATGACGGCCTGCAGGTACGTGGTGTAGAAGGTTGTCTCTGGGCGTTCGCCCATGGCGGTCGCGAGCTTCGGCATCGCGTTGACGTAATGGCGCACGTCATACGCGCAGGAGCCCCTGGTGGGGTTCCACGTGTTGAAGAGGCTCAGCCCTCCCTCAGGGACGCTCGCGGGCCTCACCGTCACGGAGCCGTCGAGCTCCCTGCCAAAGGTGACCTGTGCCTTCCTCGAGGAATCCGCGTACCTCGAGTAGATGACGTTTTCGTCGCTCAGGATCTGCTGCACCTCGAGCGCCGCGTCCGTGTAGGCGTTTCTGAGCTTGGGGTCGCTCCAGTCCGTCTCGTATACGTTCAGGCCGAGTTGCTCCGCCAGCGTCCAGAGGTCCTGATGGTTATGGTAGGCAAAGTGATAGTCGTCCTTCGTGGTGCGAATCTCGTCGTAGAAGCTGCCGGTCGTGGCCTGGGCGCGAAGCTCTTCTGCGATCGCCTGCATCTTGCTCACGATTCCGCTGTCCTTGAGCTCCTGGGTGTCGACCATGCAAAAGACGATTGCGGAGCCCACCGATATGTCATCGGGGTGCTCGTTGTAGTAGTCGGCGAAGAGGTCCACGAGATGCTTTCCGAACGTCTTGGTGTCAACGTTGGGATTCTTGTTCAGGTAGTTGAAGAGTGCGGTGTAGTCCACCGTGGCGAAGGGGTCGACGTCCGCGGAGCCCAGGAAATAGTCCGTGTAGTCAGACAGTGCGAGCGCAATCTCGAAGTTGCCATTAAAGCAGCAGTCGAGGTCAACGAAGTCGAACTTGCTGCCACCCGCCACGACGGCGCTTTCCGCGAGCGCCTGTCTGATGGAGAGGACGGACATCATCATGCTCGGGTCGCCGTGGTCGTCGCTGCCGTAGCCGTGCGCGGGACCCGAGCCGTGGTCGTTGAGGATGAGATCGTACTTCCCTGCGGGTGCGACCCGCTTCGCGTAGTTGATGAAGTTCTTCAGCGTGTCCTTTTCGTACATGAGCTCGTTTTCGGACGTTTTGGCGTCGTCTCCGTCGCCGGACACACCGTCGCCGTCGAGCAGCCGCAGGTAGCCTTCCGTCTCGCCCTGGGCTCCGTACACCTCCCAGACCTGGTTGTACTCATCGCTGATCCCGGTCAGGGTGTCGCCGTCATCCTTGTCCCTCAGGTACTTCGACTCAAGGTGCCATTTGCTCGAACCGCCGGTCATCACGATGATGCGGAAGTTGTCCCGGCTGAAGCTCGCGTGCAGGTACTCCTTGATTATGGTGCTGCATACGCCCGTGTTCGCCTCGGAGGCGCCGCCGTCCATGTAGATCATGATCGTGCGGGCGAGCGTGTTGCGTTTACCAGATTCCAAACCTTCGGCGGCAACAATACCTTCGTCATCCGCGAGCGCAACGGGCGAGATGACACCACTTAGGATCACCGTGACCACCGCTAGCATAATGCCAAGAGGAATCAAGAACCGCTTTTTGACTGCCATATTCCCTGAATTCACGGTGAGCCTCCTTTGTTTGTTTTAGCGACAGCGCCGTCGGGCAAATCGTTCTTGGTTTCGGCACGCGAAGGGCTTGTCGCCGAGGTCTTCGCGTGCATATGGACCTGCACGTACTTGCCCTCTATTGTAATCTAGCCCACAGTAGTAGTGCGTGCCAGACCACCTACGCTTCTACGCGTTGTCCCGAATGGTCTTTGCAGCCCAAAAGATGCAAGCGGCAAAAGCAATCCCAACGGCGCCATCGAGCAGGGACGAGACGTTCATGGTTCCGGCAAAGCTTACAATTACGCCGATAATCGAAACGATGAGGTCGATAATCGCGAAGACGTAAGCCGGTCCGACCTTGCTGAAGTCGTTTGACGCACGAACCGAGAAGATGCCCAAGAGCAGGGTAAAGATCCCCGAGGCCAAAAGAGCGATGCCCGCAACCAGCACCAAGCCCGTCGTGGTAGCGGCAGCATCCACTTCTGTCGAGCTCATTCCCCCCGAGGTGGCCATTTGTCCAGCGAGTATGCCGCCGCCTCCAATCGACATTGCGCCCAAGATGATTCCGAAGGCACCCAGGATGATGCTCAAGATGCCCAGAATCTTTAACGTGCTCTTTGCATTCTTGATCTTCTTGTCCATTTTTGCTCCTTTCTTGGGCCAACAGGCCCTGTTGCTCCCCCGCAGTTTTCCCGCAGGCCGATTCCTTATCTAAACAACCGCCGCATGTTCTGCACGGTCTGATGCGTTCGTGTTTCTTTGTCGCAAAACCCGCCCGCAAATGCTTTGAGCTGCGGGGTCGCGTTGGCGTCCAGGCGCTCATCGATAGCGAACAATGCGTGCGCCATGCCCTCCTGAATCTTGATCTCCACGATGACCTCTATCTCGTTTGTGCGACGTTTGCTCTCCCGTGGGTTTGGCTGATACCGGCCGTACTGCCAACCGAAGGACGTATTCCTAACTATCTTCTGCGAAGTAAGAGGAGAGTAATCGTAGAAAGGTGTTTCGTTTCGTGACGGGTTTTACGCGCGAGTGTTCTTGACAAATGCGAGTAGATGTTTAAAATAATAAATTTTACCAAAACTGCATTCTGGTTCAAGGTGAAAGAGGCCACTCGCACGGAGGGATGGGGTAGCAAGGAGCTATGGCAAATCACTTCGGAGAAACGTTGTGTCGTTTGAGGGCCGAAAAGGGTCTTTCCCAGCAGCAGATCGCAAACCGGCTGCACGTGACCCGCTCGGCAGTCGCGAATTGGGAAATCGGGCACCGATTGCCCAACGCCGCCATGATTTCCCAGATCGCTCGGGTGCTCAACGCGGATGCGGCATTGCTACTCGCGGCTGCAGACGAGTCCCACGATGTTCCTAATGTCCTGTTGGTGGACGACTGCCCCATTACCCTCGAGGGAGGTCTTCCCGTTTTGCGGGAGGCACTTCCAGGCGCGAACGTCGTTGGTCTCGCAAGCCCGGCAGAGGCTGTGCGCTATTTTAAGGGCAACCCGGTCGTGCTGGCGCTTTTGGACATCAAGATGGGTAGGACCAACGGGCTCGGCCTGTGCCAAGAGCTCCTGCAAACTAGGCCAAATGCCAACATTGCCTTTATCACCGCATACCCAGAGTATTCCCTCGACGCGTGGAGCACCGACGCCTGCGGTTTTATACTTAAACCGTTGGAGGCAGAGGCAGTCCGCAAGCTTATTCCCAAGCTGCGGTATCCCGCACGAGGGTTGTTGTGATAACGGAACAGTATTTATATGCAGCACTGGATATCTCCGCGCTTCTGTTTGGGGCGTTTGGACTGGCATTACTCTATATTGCCCGCGACATCGAGCGATGGCCAAAGGACTTGTGCATCGCCATCCTCATATCGACGATAGCCTGTGCGGTAGTTGACCTTTTGGGATACGGCGTCGCGCAGACCGGCATGTCACATGCGTCGGTGCTTGCTCTGAGCCTTGCCGAGTCGCTGATAGCCCCGATTCCTTCCTTGCTCGTGTTTGCGTATTTTGTCTGCTGCAGCGGGAGAGACTTCCGAAAGAATGCGGTTGTGCGCGCCGAATGTGTGCTTACCGGCACCCTAGTCGTTGCGGGGTGCCTGGCGAAGCTAAACGGGGAGGTGTGTGTCGTCGCTGGTCAAGAACCCCATTTTGGGCTGTGGATTGCTCTCACGTTCGCCTCGATCATCGCGCTTACAGCAATCAACCTCGTAACGCTTGTCCGATACCGCAAAGACATAACGATCGTGCAGGGCATCATGTTCCTGGTTTGCTTTCTTGCAGAGCCGTCCACTCAGGTCATTCTTGTGGAGCTGCTTCTTTCGATTGACCTGGTCCGTCGCTACCTGGATCAGAAGGAAGAGGTCGCGCAGCAACGAGCGCGCGTCGCCGTCCTGCAGATGCAACCCCATTTTATCCACAACACGCTGGCGAGCATCTACTACCTTATTGCCAAGGACTCCGAGAAGGCCCAGCGGACCACGCTGGAGTTTTTTCGCTACCCGCAGAACAACTTTGAGGCCCTTGCAAAAGAGGGCACGGCTCCCTTTGAAAAGGAGCTGGAGCATACGAGGGCATACCTCGCGGTGGAGCAGGCCTGTTACGAGGGAAGGGTGTTCGTGGAGTTTGACACGCCAGTCACGTCGTTTAACGTTCCACCCCTCACGCTGCAGCCCATCGTCGAGAATGCCGTCAAGCACGGCATGGACCCGGATTCGGAGCCACTGCAGGTCTTTGTCGCTACGCGCGACCTGGGGCACGGCGTGCAGATCATCGTGGAGGACAACGGTCCTGGCTTTACGCCACCCGATGAAAAGGAGTGGCACTTCGCCCTTACCAACGTCCGCGAGCGGCTAAAAGCGCAGTGCGGCGGTACGCTGGAGATTGGAACCCGCGAGGCGGGTGGGGCCAGGGTGACGATCTTTGTCCCCACACAGGCATCGTGACCGCCGCTTGTGCCGCCCGCCGATCGCCGCGAAGCGGGCGAACCCCCATTGGGCTGCCGAATCCCTCGATGCTAATACGGCGTCGACGAGGACCTGTGCCGCTTCTTCGATAATGGCTGGGAGGAGCGCCTGACGCGCGCCATAGAGGAGTCGTTCCGGAGGTATCTGCAGCGGAACCCACCGAAGGAGAGGTCCGAGTCGTCACGAAGTGAGGGTGAAATCCAGGAAATCTGCCCATAGGCAGGTTGCGGGCAGATGGCGTAGATGCTTCCGTGTCCATTGGGGCTAGTTCCGTATGGACACGTGGTGCACAACCGGGCATAACGGACTGGGGATACGCACGGGATTGCACCATGGATCGTTCTGCAAGTATAACGTGGTGCGGAAACGGGCATGTCCGAGGTCGAAAGTGCCTGGTTGTGCACCATGATCCCGTTCTGTGTGTCCCCAGCGGCATTTCCCAATCTGATATGCCGCCCGGGACACACCGAATCAGGGACGTTGTGCCAAAGGCACGGTTTGCTTGTTGAGAAACCTTGCTATCGGCACACAGAATTAGGCTCAGGGTGCAGAAGGCACGATTTCCGGTTGCCAAAACCGTGCCTTCGGCACAACGCGTTCCGTGAGCCACGTGTCCCAGGCGGTGTTTCATCTGGGCAAACGAGCGCGCCTCATTACGACATTGAGCGTTTTGATTGTGCAGAAAAGTCCTTTAGCAAACGCTGTGGCATCCGTTACACGTTATATCTACAATAAGTTGTAAGGGATAGGGCTCCGGGTCCGAAACGAGCTGCCGCTAACGCGTTCCTAACGGACAGGAGATACGAGGGGAAAGCTCGCGATGGAACGAATCAAACCGAAACGGACTTCTTGGTACCTCGTCTTAATGATTGCATTCCTGATTACGGTCAGCGTGTCGCTGGGGTACCTGCTCGTACGGCAGTCCAAATCCTCAATTGTCTCGCTCATGCAAACGAGGATGCTCGACATCTCCAACACCGCAGCCGCAATGGCCGACGGAGACGCACTTAAGTCGGTGAGTCCCGCAGACGAAGGAACCGAAGCCTACGAGTCCATCATGCGCACACTCACGTACTTTCAGGACAACATCGACCTCAAGTACGTCTATTGCATCCGCGATATGGGCGATGGCACCTTTACGTTTGGGCTTGATCCCACGGTGGAGGATCCAGGAGAGTTTGGCTCACCAATCGTGCGCACCGAAGCGCTGGAAAAGGCAAGCAAGGGCACCCCGTCCGCAGACGAAGTTCACTACGAGGACGCGTGGGGATCGTTCTACAGCGCATACAGCCCCGTCTACGACTCAAAGGGCGAAGTTGCCGGCATCATTGCCGTGGACTTTAGCGCCGAATGGTACAACCAGCAGCTGTCCACCCTAACCTGGACGACAATCGTCGTGGGGGTTATCGCGCTCTTGGTCGGCGGCGGCATCGTGACGGGCGTGATCAACCAGAACAAGATTGATTTGGACATCGTCCGCAATGGAATTGTCGCCGGCATTGCCGCCGGCGTCGCCAACTCACCATTTGACATCCCACCAATACAATGAGGCTTTCGCCGCGCTCTTCGAACGGAGTTCTTTGCCGCAATACGCGATTCGATGCGACGCTTCCCACCAGGCGGGGATTGGCGGGGCGTGACTTACAGCATCGAGGGTGGAACCATTCCGTCATTCACCCACCTCACATTCGTGCGGCCATGTCTTCGACAGACCCGACGCAGCAGCGCCAGTGCGCTACGCCATACGTTTAAGCGCTTGGTGAAGCTAACGTCCCCTATGCTAAGCCGTGGGCAAGCGGATGAAGACGGGCTCCGCCGATATCGACTGTGGGACCCGTTACCATACTCATACTCGTTCGACGGCGAGACTTGGTCCGACAGTGTCCCCACCGGAACCGAGGACAAGTCCTACCCCGCGTGGTACAAGGCCGTGGGCGACCCCAGGGCACGCCGACGGCGACCCCGCAGAAGGTGGCTGCCACTATCAAGAAGGCCTCCATCGTCCCGTCCGTGAGCGTGACCATGCACGTGCAGCGTAAGGGGGTCCTCGCAGCCGTCTCCAGCAGCGTGGTCGCCAGCACCACCGTCAAGAGCCTGCTCATGGAGTCGCTCAGGCTCGTCGTGGGCGCGTGACCGTCTCCGGAGGCGTCGAGTACCGAGACCACGTCCAGCTCAAGGGCCGGGATAAGACGTGGGACCGAGACGGCGCGCTCGCCGGTACCACCGGCCAGGCCCGGCGCCTGGAGGCCGTGAGGGTCAGCCTCACCGGAGTCGCGGCAAAGGACGGCAACTACTCCGTCTGGTACCGCGTCCACAGCCAGAGCTACGGATGGCTGGGCATGGCCCACGACGGCCAGGAGGCCGGCACAACGGGCCTCGCCAAGCGTGCCGAGGCCATCGACGTGCAGGTCCTGCCCCAGGGCCAGGTGCCCCGCGGCTACGACGCCAGCAAGGCCGCCTGCGTCAACGGGTAGCCACTAACCATAGTCCGGACACGAACGTGCCCGCCCGAGCCCCCGCAGGCGACATTGACGTCGCCTGCGGGGGCTCTTCTCCCGACGGGCGCTGTGTCGCCGTCTACATCCCGTACGTGTGCACGAAGCCGCACTCCCGGCAGGCCCACGTCTCCCGCCTGCGGCCTCCAGCTCCCGCCACGAGGCCGGTCGTGCCGACCAGAGCGCTGGCGACAAGGGCCCTCGCCACGCTGTAGCCGCCCCTGGAGACTTCGACCCTCTTCCAGCCTCTCCTGGTCCCGCACATGGGGCACCTCCTCGGGGGCCTTCCCATAGGCCATCACACTCCTTCAAACATGCTGTTATAACGTTGCAAGCACACCCGCGCACGGGCGCGCAAACCATGCATAAGGCTGGGGTCATGCATGGTTTGCGGAGCATCCCGCCCGGCCCCTCGTCTGGGGGCCGTGGGAACCCTACGGCTCCATCACGAGCTGCAGCCTGTCGAGGATCTGCTTCGCCGCGTCGCGCACGGCCCGCATGCACTGGCGCATCTCCTCCTCGGTCTTCCCCGCGGCCCAGCTCGCCACGTAGCCGAAGGAGTAGCCGCTCGTGTCGAGCCCCAGCGCCACGCTCACGGCGTAGGCGACGCTCTCGGCCTGCACCTCGCGCATGGCGCGGTCGGGAAGCTCCTCGGCGTCGCCGTCGTGGAGCACGCTGTGCGTCAGCTCGTGCAGCGCGGTCTTCACGGTCTGGCCTTGTGGCATGCCAGCGCGGATGGCGATGTAGCCCATGTGGGAGAACAGGCCGTTGGTCTCGGGCGGCAGGCCGTCAACCAACTCGATGGGATAGGCGCTCACTGCCTCGATGGCGCCCATCAGGGAGTCGAAGTCGGAGACGTCGGCGCTCACCTGGCTCGCTATCTCGGGCAGGTGCTCGCCCTCGGTCTGGCTCACGTCGAACACGTGGCCGACCTTGAAGCCCACGAGCTTCCTGCGCTCGGCGGCCTCCCCGTCGTCTTGCGGAACTTCCTCGGAATCTGCCTTCCTGCGCTTTACGACCATGGGCACGAGCACCTCGATGCCGCGCTCGCCCTTCTTGACGTGCCTGTTGAAGTCGCGCTGCCAGCTGCGGTAGCTCGCCACGCGCGTCGCCTCGGTCATCTGGAGCGAAATCAACATGGTGTTGTTGAGGCTGTAGTCATGGAAGCGCGCCATGGTGACGAGCCAACGAGTCCAGTTTTCGCTGTCCCAAACGGAGCGCACCCCGTCGCCGATTCGGTCGAGCGCCGCCTGCGCCTTCGCCTGGGCGAGCGCCTTGCGCTCCTCGCGTGTCATGTCCTTGTAGCTCTTCTTGGTCTTCATATTCCCCGTCTCCTCTCGGGTTGTGGTTGCGCGCAATGCCTGCGCCTGCTTCGCAACCCTTGGATGCCGAGGGTCCTCGGACTCCGTGGTAGGGGTGCGCAGAGGAGGCTTCGCGGCAACCTGCGCCAATGCCGAAGGGATTTGTGACGGGTTCCGTGCGTGCCCTTGCGCGGGCCGTGCGGGCGGCCCCACGGGTTTCCCGAGATCCTTCCCCACGAGTCGCCAGGGGTGCCCGCGAGTGCGGGAAGGGCGGGCGCGCGGGCTCGGCACGCGCCTCGACGTGTGGCGCTGCTTGCGCCAGTTCGCGCGGTCCGCCGCCAGCCACTCGCTGATCTTCGGCTTGTACGGGTCCAGAATCGACGGGAGCGCCTTCCTCACCGGCATCCTGGGGCTGAAGTCCTCCTGCATGAGGTACTTGCGGACGGTGGGCTCCGATACGCCCACTCGCCTGGAGGTCTCGGCGACGGTGTGGCCCCGCCGCCTCATCTCTCGTATATCCTTGACCTTGGACATGCCGGTCATTTCCTTTCTGACCTCCCTCTGTCGAAGACGTGGCAACGACACGGTAGGTCATCCGATTTGGTTGGCGTGTCCTCTTTGGTAAAACCCTAAAAACTTATGTGGTAACGACCGAAACTTTTCGTTGGTAAAACACGCAACTCATAGTTTGCAATACACACGACTGAGGCCGTCGAACTATCGGAGACGGCTGACGGAGATGGTATCCACGATAGTGGGCCACCTCCTCGAGATATGCAAAGGCGACTACGAGGACGTGGCCGGTACGGTCGGCCGGACGAAGGTGCACCTCGTCGGCTAGGCCGTCGCACGCGTAATGGCTCTGACAGGGCGGCTGCACGCACATCGGCCGCCCTGCCAGCCTCACGTCGCGCGTGGCGACCTCTGCGAACAGCGCGCGTGGAGACGTAGACTGCGTCTGTCGCCGCCCAACTCCAGCCCGAGTCTTCGGACGATGCAAGACTTACACCCCCACCGGATAAAACGTCCAGGTGGGGTCTCTTTTTTACCCATTGTCCTCGAGCGTGATCTCCCAGAGGCCCTCTGCCTCGTTCCACTAAAGAGTGATGCTCGGGTCGTCGTGGCTCCCTTCGCTCCTCCCTGGCATGCCGCTCATGGGAGCGTTGAACGATGTATGCCGACACTTCAGAATTTGCCATCGAGCAAACCCCTAATCTATGCATAAGCAGCAACATATGCATAGATTAGGGGTTAGTCTTTTGGAGCTCGGAAGGTCTTCGAAGACGCATCGCATCTGCGATGGCCCGAACGTGGTGGACGCGGAATCGGTCCGCGTCACGCTCTCCATGACCGCCGCCGAGAGGGCTGCGCTGCGGGAGATCGCGAAGGCTCGTGGCATGACGGTCTCTGGCCTGATCCAGCAATGGATCGACGAGAGGTGCGACGGGGCCCCGGCGGTGGCCGACCCGCGCGTCGGCGTGAACGTGAGACAGCGCATGGACGGGCTCGTGATGCTCGGGCGCCTCGGCAGCGAGGTCGCCGCAGCTGCGTTCTTCGATCCGCAGTATCGCGGACTGCTGGACAAGCTGGACTACGGGAACGAGGGCGCACGGCAGATTGGCCGCGCTTCGTTGGACCAGATGGACGATGAAATGATAGGCGCTTTCGTGCGCGAGCTTTCGCGTGTTGTATGTCGCAGCGGTTATGTCTTCCTCTGGGTGGACAAGTTTTACCTCGTGGAAGGCGTCGCCAGGTGGTTCGATGGGACGGACCTCAAATCAGTTGACCTCATCACCTGGGACAAGGGACGGCTCGGCATGGGTTGGCGTACGCGTCACCAGGCTGAGTATGTGGTCGTGCTCCAGCGCGAGCCGCTGCACGCAGCTAGTACTTGGCGGGACCACACAATACCCGATGTGTGGCAGGAGAAGGTGTCCAAGTCGCATCCGCACAGCAAGCCCATCCGCTTGCAGGAGAGGCTCATTCGCGCGGTCACGCAGCCTGGCGAGCTCGTGGTGGACCCCGCGGCGGGAGGGTACAGTGTGCTCGAGGCGTGCGTGCGGTGTGAGAGGAATTTCTGCGGCTGTGACATCGAGTTTGGTGAGGAGGACGGTGATGAACGCTGACGAGAGGGAATGCGAGGCGGGCGAGACCGAGCATGGCGAAGAGGCCGTGTGCGTGACGGTGACGATGACGCGCGGGCAGCACCGCGCGCTCAAGCGGGCGGCGAGGGATGCTGGTACGGGCGTGTCGGCCATAATTCGCGAGTGGGTCAGACGAGAGGGAGGGGCGCCTGGCACGGATGCGATCTCTAAGGACCCTTCCACGGATGGCAGAGGTCGTGGCGGCGGGTAATTGCGTTATGCTTTTATGTTGCAGAGGCATCGCTGAGTACCTGGAGGGTCATGGAGTTTCTGTCTAACGAGGGCGTCAACGCATTGGGCGACAAGCTGCGTACTTCGCTTTCCAGCGGGGACCGCCTCAGCATCATCAGCTCCTACTTCACCGTGTTCGCCTTCGGCGAGCTGAAGGACGAGCTTCTTCAAGTTGAGGGGCTTCGCTTTCTCTTCGACGAGCCGACCTTCGTGGAGCAGATGGCTGAGTTAAAGGACCCGAAGGAGTTCGTGCTCTCGAAGCGCGGGCGCGAGCGTGGCATCGGCGGCACGGGGCTTGAGCTTACGCTTCGCAATAACCTGAACCAGCGGGCTCTCGCTCATGAATGCGCCGAGTGGGTTCGAGCTAAGGCGTCCTTCCGTTCCGCACGCTCGCGCGGCATGGTGCAATCTGGCTCCGTCTACCACCTTTCGCATGCTGATGGCTCCGCTGACGGCTTCCAGGGATTCAACCTTCCCTTCACGCTTGAGGGACTGGGCTACGAGCGCAAGGCCGGCGTCGTTGGCGGCTACGGCTCGTACTCGGGAGCTGCCGAGGCGCAGGGTCTAAAAGCGATGTTCGACGGCATCTGGGACAACCCCTCCATGGTGGCCGACGTGACCGAGCAGGTAGCCGAGCAGATCGGCACGCTCTACCGCGAGAACGCGCCTGAGTTCGTGTATTTCCTGACGCTTTACCACGTGTTCCGCGACTTCATGGCGGACATGGAGGAGACCGACCCGATAAAACCGGGGCTCTCATTCACCGACTCGGCCGTGTGGAACAAGCTCTACGACTTCCAGCGGGATGCCGTGGTGGGCGCCATCCGTAAGCTCGAGCGGTACAAGGGCTGCATCATCGCGGACTCGGTCGGTCTGGGCAAGACCTTCGAGGCGCTGGCCGTCATCAAGTACTACCAGGAGCGCAACGATCGCGTGCTGGTGCTGTGCCCGAAGCGGCTTCGCGAGAACTGGACGCTCTACACCGGCAACGACGAGCGCAACCCGCTCGTGGACGACCGGCTGAACTTCGACGTGCTCAACCACACCGACCTCTCCCGCTACACGGGCTTCTCGGGTGACATCAACCTGGAGACGCTGCGCTGGGGCAACTACGACCTCATCGTCATCGACGAGAGCCACAACTTCCGCAACAAGCCGACCGACCGCACGCAGCATAGCCGCTACGATCGCCTGATGCAGGACATTATCCGGGCGGGCGTGCGCACCAAGGTGCTGATGCTCTCGGCGACGCCCGTGAACAACAAGCTCCTCGACCTGCGTAACCAGATCGAGATTATCACCGAGGGCGACGACGCCTACCTGGCCGAGACCGACGGCATCGGCTCCGTCACGGCGGTGTGCCGCCTGGCCCAACAACGTTTCGGAGAGTGGAGCGAGCTTCCCGACGAGCTTCGCACGACCGAGCGGTTCGTATCAATGGTGAACGCCGACTACTTCAAGCTGCTCGATATCCTGACCATCGCACGCAGCCGCAAGCACATCGCCAAGTACTACCGCGACGAGACGGCAACGTTCCCGACGCGCCTCAAGCCGATATCGCTGCACCCGCGCTTCGACACCCAGGACGAGCTGCCGAGCATAGCCGACATGAACGACCTCATCGCATCGCTCTCCTTCGCGCAATACCAGCTACTCTCCTACGTGATGCCGGGCAAGCAGAAGAAATACGCAGACCGCTACGCCGACACGTGGGGCAACGACTTCGAGAGCCAGGTGAACCGCACGCACGCTGTGGCGAACCTGATGCGCGTGAACCTGCTGAAGCGCATGGAAAGCTCCATCAACAGCTTCCGGATAACGCTGGAGCGCGTGCTCGACGGTGCGAAGATGCTGCTCGGCCAGCTGGACAACCTGAGCATGAACGCGGCATACGAGGCAGACGAGCTGGCCGAGGGCTTCGACGACGATGATGACGCCGAGGAGTTCGAGGCGGGCGGCAAGGTACGCGTGGACCTGCGCGACGTGGACGCCATCCGCGTTCGCCAGGAGCTGGACTACGACATCCGAACGCTCGAGGAGCTGCTGTACTACGCCAACGAGGTGACTCCCGAGCGCGACGAGAAGCTGGCCGAGCTCCGCCGCTTCATCGACCAGAAGGTGGCGCACCCGTACAACCCCGGCAACCGCAAGCTTCTCATCTTCAGCGCGTTCGCCGACACGGCCCGCTACCTCTACGAGCAGCTGAATCCGTACCTCAAGAAGACGTACGGCATGGAGTCGGCGCTCGTCACCGGCGCGAAGGGAACTGCCGCCACCGTCAAGCTCAAGCGCACGACCTTCGACGCCGTCCTGGGACGGTTCTCACCGAAGAGCAAGGAGATATCGGAGCGCGAGCGCAAGCAGGGCGAGATCGACGTCGTGTTCGCAACCGACTGCATCTCCGAGGGCCAGAACCTGCAGGACTGCGACTGCCTGGTGAACTACGACATCCACTGGAACCCGGTGCGCATCATCCAGCGTTTCGGGCGCGTCGACCGACTCGGCAGCGACAACACGTGCGTGCAACTCGTGAACTTCTGGCCGGACATCGAGCTCGACGAGTACATCCAGCTCGAAGGGCGCGTTAAGGGGCGCATGGTGCTCCTGGACACGTCGGCCACCGGCGAGGAGAACGTGCTGGAGGGCAAGGCCGCCGACGAGATGAACGACCTGAAGTACCGCCGCAGCCAGCTGGAGCAGCTGCAGCGCGAGGTCATGGACCTGGAGGACATCTCGGGCGGCATATCCATCACCGACCTCGCCTACGACGACTTCCGCGTTGAGTTGGAACGCTATGCCAAGGCGCACCCTGGACTGCTTGAAGGCAGCCCGTGCGGATTGCACGCCGTCGCCGAGATATCGGACACGCTGGCAGACAGCGTGGAGCCGGGGGTGGTCTTCTGCCTGAAGGCCAACGACGAGGGCGCGAACCCCAAGGACGGCAACCCGACATGGCCTTTCCACCTGGTCTACGTGACCGATTCCGGCGTGGTTCGCGGTACTCACACCAACCCGAAGGCGGTGCTCGATATCATACGGGCGGCGTGCGCTTGCGTGACCGAGCCCGTGATGGAGCTCTGCCAGCAATTCAACAAGGAGACCCGCGACGGCACGAACATGGGCGCGTACACCGAACTGCTTGACGCGGCGGTGAGCCAAGTGTCCGGCGTTCAGGCGCAGAAGGGCATGGAATCGCTCTTCAGCCTCGGCGAGGTCGGCACTGGTACGACGCTCGCCTTCGACGACTACTCGCTCGTGAGCTTCGTGGTGTTGAGGTGACAGGCATGGACTGGGTTACGACACTAAATCTACCGAGCGCCACGCTTGCCGGCGGCAAAACCATACCGAAGACGGTTCTCACGTCGCAGGGCGGCCTCACCAAGGCCGAGGAGAAGTTGCTCAAGCAGTACTCGCACCTGACGCATATCGCCACTATTCAGCGGGCGACGGCGCGTATAGCCCCCGTCTCGGACGATGAGCACGAGATCGGCAGCGTGATATACCTGAGCTGTGAGCTTGTGCGCTCGGGCGGATTCGGAGAGCTTGTAGCCGTACTTCACAAGACGTTCCCCAACCCGGTCGTTCTGCTCTTCGAGGAGCCTGGCGGCATGGTGGGCGTGTCCGTGTCGCTCAAGCGCAAGAGCCATGCGGAGAAAGGCGCTGTGGTCGTGGAACGCACCGAGTCAGCGCGGCTCTTCGACTCCGAAGATGCGGCCTATGCTGACTACCTAGCCGATATCCGCCATGCTGCACTGCCGCAATCTGACCTGCTGGCCTACGTTACGGCGCTTTGCGACCGCACGGCGAAGGCGGCGGCAATCGGCAGCATCGGCGAGTACCCACACTGCAAGGATGCCGACACGCCCCAGCTGATGGCGCTTCTGGCCCATCTGAGGGACTCGCAAAACGAGATTAATGTCCTACGCTCGCAGTATCGTGACAAGGAGGCGACCCTTGCCGAGTCGTCGCGGCTGCG
>JAFWKQ010000068.1 GCA_017545665.1 Atopobiaceae bacterium | reverse complement strand
TTCCCGTGCAACCAGTTCGCCAACCAGGCGCCGGAGAGCGACGAGGAGATCCACGAGTTCTGCACCCTCAAGTTCGGCACCGAGTTCCCGCAGTTCAAGAAGGGCGACGTCAACGGCGACGACGCCAATCCGCTCTTTGTGGAGCTTGCGACCGAGAAGCCGTTCAAGGGCTTTACCGGCGCCAAGAAGCTCGTCATGAATCCCGTTGCCAAGAAGGTGAACAAGGAGTTTGGCGACAAGGCATACATTAAGTGGAACTTCACCAAGTTCCTCATCGCGCGCGACGGCACCATTGTGGAGCGCTTTGAGCCTACCGCCAAGATGTCGGATGTTGAGAAGGCCGTGGCCGCCCAGCTCTATGCGGGTCAAAGCCAAAAGTGGGCCAAAAGGGACAGTCCCCTTTGTACCCAAACATCGAAAGTGGGCCAAAGGGGACAGTCCCCTTTGGCTCACTTTTTCTATGGCCCCGCATGTATTGCGGAGTATGATAAAAACATCGTAGAGACGTTGGTTATCGTGGGGAAGGAGTGATCATGACCAAACGGATAAGGGGGACCACGTTTAGCAAAAAGGTGGCTGCATGCGCCATGTCGGTGCTCGTGGCCGGAAGCATGTGCTTTCCCTCGTTTGCGTTTGCGGCTGTGAGCATTGACGATACCGAGCTCGTACAAGGAGCCAACCAGGTTGGTGGCGGAACGGCTACGCTTGGCGACTCGACGCTCGACATGCAAAACGTTACGGCAAACAAGTTTGCGACCGACGAGGACCTAACCATAAACTTCAACGGTGGCAACGACATAGAAAACACGGAGATCTCGGGCTCCGCCACAGTGGAGATGAACTTCTCAGGCGAAAACAAGGTGGAAGACATCGTTGCGACGGACGAGTCCAACCTCACCATTAGCGCAGATGGCCACAACGAGTTCGAAGAGGCCACGGCGAAAGACAACGCCAGCCTTACCATCAACGTAACGGGCGAGAACGACTTCGAGGAGATTCGTGGCTACGACAACGCCGACGTAAGCATTCGGGGAACCGACTGCCAGAAGAAGGACATCATTAACGTTGGGGACGACGAGGAGCACTCGAGCATTCACACACAGAACGGCAACCTCAACATCGACCACGTTACCGTAAACCTCAAGGGCAAGGAGATGCTCGTAGGCTCAGACAAGGGCAACGTGGACATCGATACCTCAAAGATCGCAAAGGATGGCGACAACGAGTATACGCGCATTCATGCGGGTGGCACGATGCGCATAAGCGAGTCGGTAATAGACATAAAGGGCACCATAAGCTCAACCGACAAGATGACCATTAACCACTCCGACGTTAAGGCCAAGGAACCAGATGCGAAGAAGCACGACGACGGACCGTACCGTATATGGTCCAAGGCGGGCATAGACCTCATCGACGAGGAGAACGGCGAGGTAAAGCAAGGGAAGCTCTTTGGCGAGAATGTATTCTATGTGGACACCGGCGACGGTAAGGACGTAGACCTTAGGGCCGACGGAGATCCTGCCTACTACAAGTGCGACGACGATGACGACGATGTCTACAGCAGGAGAAAGCTCGCGAAGACCGCAGATCCTGGCTCCATTTGGGTGGCACTGTGCGGTGCGGGCATGAGTGCCCTTGCGGCAAGCCACGTCTTGCGTCGTAGGAGCAAGGCCAACTAGGGTGCAAAGGGAAAGTGGGACAAAGGGGACAGTCCCCTTTGTCCCGCTTTATATTTAATTAGGCATATTTGTGTCCAAAGGGGACTGTCCCCTTTGGACACAAGGAGGTAAGCATGGACTTTTTGGAACTCGCGCGCTCGCGCTGGTCGGTGCGCGACTACGACTCGCGTCCCGTTGAGCAGGAGAAGATCGACAAGATCTTGGAGGCGGCGCGCATAGCGCCAACGGGGGCGAACAAGCAGCCGCAGCGAATCTTCGTGCTTCGTAGCGACGAGGCCCTGGCGCGCGTGCGCGCTGCCACACGCATGGCATTCAACGCCCCCTTGGTGCTGCTCGTCTGCGCGCAGGTGGACGAGGCTTGGCATAACAAGCGCGAGACGGTAATGCACGGCACGACCTGCGAAACCTACAACGTGGCGGAGATGGACGCATCCATAGTCTGCGATCACATGCAGTTGGCGGCAACCGAGCTCGGCCTGGGAACGCTGTGGGTGCGCGGATACGATACGCAGGCCATCCTGGACGCGTTCGACCTGCCGGAGGGCGTCGTGCCCATATGCATCCTGGACGTGGGATATCCGTCTGAGACGGCAAAGCCGGCGCAGATGCACTTCGAACGCAAGCCCTTGTCGCAGACCGTGCAGGAATGGTAGAAAAATCAAGGGCGGTACACAAACTCTGGGACAGTCTCGTATTTTGAGGCTGTCCCTCATTTATAATCAGGCGTGAATAATCAAGCGTGACGGCAGAGCGGAAGAGGCTTGTATATGACTGAGCTTGGCGTGGAGTTTAGGCAATGGGTGCTTGAGCAAGAGGTGGCTGGCCACAAGGTGGACGAGCTCGACGAAGAGCATTTGCAGGTGAGCACTCCCTCTGCCATCGCCCACGTAAACCTCTACGTGTTTGATGGCCAGCCGGAAATCGTGGAGTATCGCATCGTGCGCGACGATGGCGAGGCCACGTTTTTCCTGCACTTCCAGCTCGTCGACATGGATCGCGCCAAGGAACTCTTCAACCAGATGCGCGATGCCCTTGCGGAGGAGGGGTCTCGCCAGACGACCCACGTGCTCCTAAGCTGCACGTCCGCGCTCACCACGTCGCTGTTTGCGAAGAAGATGAACGAGGTGGCGCAAACGCTTGGGCTTGACTACGAGTTCAGCGCTCTGTCGGTGGACAATGCCCTTGCAACCAAGGAGCCCTATGCGGCAATACTGCTGGCGCCTCAGGCCGCCCATATGCGCGAGCGGATGAAAGAAGCTCACCCCACCGCGCTCGTGTTCGAGATTCCCGCCAAGATCTTTGGTGCCTATGATGCGGCGGGAGCGGTGCGCATAGTCTTGCACGCGTTTAGGGACATCAGCGAGCCGCCCAAGGCGAAAAGCAGCCTCCGTGCTGTGCGCGACTTGCACGACGACAAGCGCGTGCTGGCCATTTCGCTCTTCTCGCTGCGTGACTGCAGCAGGCTGGGTTACAGGCTCTACGATGGGGGAGAGGCAATACTGGAGGGTGCGGTACGCAAACCGCGACTTGACTACAACGACATAGAAGACCTCATTCGCATGGTGTTCGCACGCGACGTGGATGCCAGCACTCTTGATGCCGTGGGCATTGCGGTGCCCGGCATCACCTACAAGGGCATTGTGTCGCTCCCTGGCATTCTGAAGGAGGACATGGACCTCGGAGACGCACTCACCAAGAAATTCGGTTTGCCGGTGTATGTGGACAACAACTGCAATGCGGCGGCCGTGGGTTGCTATGTGGCGCAGGACGAGTGCGAGAACCTGCTGTTCTATCGCCATGCGTTTGGGCATGTTGCCGGGGGCATGGGCACCATAATCGACGGCAAGCTCCTTAAGGGCCATGGCAACTTGGCCGGTGAGCCCAAGTACTTCGAGACGAACTTTGCTACGGGCATAGACTACAAGGACCTGCTGTGGAGCGCAGAGGGATTGCATAGCCTCGCGCTCAACGTAACGGTAACGTGCGCCTCCATTGTAGCGCCCGACGTCGTGTACCTTGCGGTGGATACCATAGACGACGCCGAGGCGTTTTACCAGGAGCTGGTGAGGATTCTGGGCGAGCGCAATGCCCCACAAGTTCGGCTGGTGAGCGACTACGTGGAGTGCGTGTATTTGGGCATCATTGCCATGGCGACGCAAAAGCTACATAACCCCACGTATCGCAGCCTTGGAGTGGGCGCTGCGTTTGAGGCGTAGGACCGAAGGCTGTTCGCACGGAGCGTAGGATCGCAGGCGCATTTGCATAGGCGTCACTCGGGGGCGAGAAGCCAGGCAAATTCATCAGAGTGTTATCCTTTGCAATGAAATCGTACGTTTGGGCGTAGGAGGTTTTCATGCGGTTGTCCGTATTGCTTGCGTATCTTCCCGAGGATGCGGTGCTCTCTGTTGCGACGGCAGATCCCGAGGCGGATGTGTACACCGTTGCCTTTATGACGCCGGGAATGGGAACGCTCCGCTCCGACGTGCTGTACTTCGGCGACGTTACGATGCTGGGAGGGGTGGAGCCCTCCGAGTTCTGCAACCTCATGTTGTATGGTTCGGGCATCGAGCGCGCGAGTCTGCCCCCCGAGGCAAACGTGGTGGAGCTTTATGCGGATGTGGATCCATTTGCCGTATACAACATGCTGCAAAACTGCTTTATGGAAAGCCAGGAGCAGACGATGATCGTGCAGCGCATGCTTCTTGCGCACTTCTCCAACAAGGGCCTTCAATACCTGATCGAGGAGGCGGCGTCGGCATTGGGCAACCCCATAGTCGTGGTGGACAACACGTATCGCTATGTAGCCTACCACCTGGGCGAACTTGAGGGCAGCGATTCGCAGTTCGCGCGTACCATCGTGGAGGAGATTCGCAACGAGACACTCGTGGAAGAGGTTATTGCCTACATCCACGACGAGGGCATCGACGCGCAGATTGCACGTTCCGCAGGCCCGCTCGTGCGACAGAATCGCATTTTGGATGCCAACACTATGACCGCGGCGGTTATGGTTAACGGGGTTTGCATGGCTCACGTAATGATGGTGGAGCATGCGCGACCGTTTACGACCATCGACACACACTGCCTCGAGCGCCTGGCTGACTTCGTCGGTCAGGAGATGCAGAAGTCCGAGGTGTGGAGCCCCACTTCCGGCGAGCTGGGAGCCTTCTTCCTTGCCAGTCTGCTCAACGACCGGGCTCCCAGCGAGGCCGTAACGCTTCGCCGGCTCAAGGCGCTCAACTTCCATCCCAAGCAATACCTGCAAATCGTGTGCCTGCATGCTTCGGGTGAGGGGTTGGAGCAGCTTCAGGCCGAGCACATCGCGGGACAGCTCAAGCCGCTGATGCATCACGCCCTGTACACGCGCTACCATCGTCAGCTGGTCGTGCTTCTCTCTCGCGACGAGGACGAGGACCTTAGTCCGTTTGCCGAGCGTCTGCTGCGCGAGGTGGGGTCGCTCAACGACCTGTCGTGCGGTGTATCCAACGTGTTCAAGCGCATCACCCAGACGCGGGCGGCCTACGACCAGGCTCGGCGTGCCGTTCGCTATGGCAGCCGCATGGAGAGCGCCTTAGACGACAATGGCCTGTATCGGTATTGTGACTACGCCTATATGCACGCTTTGGATCTGGCGGACCGCAAGACGAACCTGCTCTCGCTCTGCCACCCCTCGCTGCTTGCCCTGAGGGATTACGACAAGTGCCATGGTGGCGAGCTCATGGACACCCTCTTTTGCTATTTGCAGGTGGCGGGGTCTACCACGCGGGCGGCAAAGATGCTCGTGCTGCACAAGAACACGCTGCTCTACCGCCTAAACCGCATTCGTCAGATACTGGGATGCGACCTTGCGAGCGGAGAAGAGCTCTTCCATCTGCAAATGAGCTTTAGGATTCTGCTGTATCTGGGGCTCTTCGTGCCGCGCGTGGTGGCAAATCGAGAGGAGCTGCGCGCCTAGTGGTGCATATGGACCACGTATGATTGCCCCACTCGACGCCACTCGAATTAGCACCAGCGTCTGGCTCGCATGCGACTCCGCGCCCGCTTCGCTCGCTCACTTCGTGAGTCGCCGCATGCGGGCCGGACACAGGCGCTAATTCGAGCGATTGCTCTGCCAATATTGCGTGCCGCGTGGACGAAGGCGTCCCATGGCTGCTTTAGGCTGTTGTGAGAATACCCAAAGGTCCCATAAAAGAATCGACGAGCTTCGGGCGCACGAATAGTGCTCGTCCCGTTGCCTCTGTTTAGAGTTTTAGGTGGAGAGTGTCGCACAAAGGACACGTAAGATATGTGGAGAGGAGCATTCATGTCGTGTAAGGTAATGGCAATCTGTGCGGGCCGCAAGAACGGTAACGGCGAGATTCTGGCCAAGGAGGCGCTGGCGGCTGCGCAGGCGGCGGGTGCCGAGGTTGAGATGATCAACCTGTTTGACTACAACATCCTTCCCTGCACCGGTTGCGAGGGTTGCACCATGCAAATGGGTGAGGTTGCCATGGATCCCACCAAGAAGTATCGTGGCTGCATGCTCAAGAACAAGGACGACGTGGACGCGCTTATCGCCGAGATGCACACCTGCAACGGCGTGATCTTCTCCGTTCCCACCTACGACCTTACCCCCAGCTCCATGTACACCCGCTTTGCCCAGCGCTTCTTGGCCTACGAGCTTTCCTTCCTGCTGGAGATTGGCGTCGTGAAGGAGAATCCCAACACCGTGGCCGGCCTCATTGCCGTGGGCGGATCCATGCACGACTGGCAGTCGTTGGCGCTCGAGAGCCTGCAGGCCACCATGTTCACCATGTCGCTTACCGTCGTCGATCGCTTTATGAGCCAGCGTGTGGGCCGTCCGGGCAACGTTCTGCTGCATCAGGACCAGCTCGACCGAGCACACCAGATGGGCGAGAACATCGTCAAGGCCATCAACACACCGGTGGAGGAGCGCACCTGGCTGGGCGACCCCAACGATGGCGTGTGCCCCAACTGCCACTCCAGCCTCGTGTATCCCGGCGACGCCCACTGGGACGGCATCGAGTTCCCCTACGAATGTGCCGTGTGCGGTTGCGGCGGCACCTTGGGCACCAATCCGCAAACTGGTAAGCCCATGCTCCAGATCGATCCCGAGAACGGCCGTGTGCGCGACCGCAACATCGACAAGTCCCGTGCCGAGCACCTGAACGAGATCATCCAGACGCGCATTGACTTCTTCCAGCGCCAGGACGAGGTAAAGCCGCTCATGCAGAAGTATCGTGACATGAAGTTCCCTACGTTTACCGTCCAGAAGTAAGCGTCGCAGGCGCATAGGGTATAGAGACACTCAGTCGGGCTTTCGCCAGAGGCGAAGGCCCGCTGTCTGTTAGCCTTCCTTCGCGGAAGAATTGGGCCCCTTCGCAGGTCTGTGCCGCTCACAATCATACTTCTGTCGCATACTCGCAGGTAACGACCTTATTACTTACGAGGAGGACCCTATGAAGATCGCAATGGCAAACGACCACGCTGGCACCCGCTTGAAGAACGACATCAAGGCTTGGCTGGAATCCGAAGGCCATGAGGTTGTGGACTTTGGCACCTACGACGAAGAGGGCTGCGACCTCTCCGACTTTATATATCCTGCGAGCAAGGCGGTTGCGACGGGGGAGTGCGACCGAGGCATCTTCGTGGATGGTGTGGGATACGGTTCGGCGATGATTGCCAACAAGTTCCGTGGCGTATTTGCCTGCGTGTGCCAAGATCCGGTGTGCGCCGAGCTTGCCCGTCAGCATAACGACGCCAACGTGCTATGCATTGGCGGAAAGATAATTGGGCCTGTGCTGGCCATGGCGATTGCAAAGACATGGATGGAGACGGATCCGCTTACGGCCGAGCGCTACGCAAATCGTCGTCGCAAGGTTGCGCTCATCGACGAGGAGCGTACCGTCGCACTGTAAGGCGTAGGCCGATTGGTAGGGGTGGCCGGGATTGCGATTCGAACGAATTCGGCCACCGAACAACCTCATTCGCCCTGAGAAATCGCTCAATTTGTGCAATTGCCAAATAAACGTCGCGTCTGCTAGAATTCCCTTTCGAACTTTTGCCCATTGGCATTAGAATGCTTATATCCTATGTCTATGCAACGCAGATGGGATGCTATGGAAACAACACGAAGCGAAGGACGGCGTCTCGTCCATTCGAAATTTTCAAAGGCGGTGCTCTTCTGCATTGCCTGCGTCGCAATCAATGTGGTGGGGGCGCAGATTGCGCTGCTGCTCGATTTGCCGGTGTATCTCGATAGCTTGGGAACCATTCTCGCATCGATAATCGGCGGCTACGTACCAGGCATCGCCGTTGGGTATGCGACCAATCTGGTAAACAGCCTTACCGAGAGCGCGTCAATCTATTATGGCGTCGTAAACGTCGTTATTGCGATCATTACGGCATACTTGGCTCGGCGAAGATGGTTCGAGAAGATGCCAACCACCCTGCTCACGGTGCTTATGCTCGCGGCTGTGTGCGGCCTTATGGGGTCGGTCATATCGTTATCCCTGACTCCAGGCGGCTTCGAGAGCGACGTTGCCACGCCGGTCGCACAGCAAATCCACGCCATGTGGGGCCTCGACGAAATCCTGTCGCGGGTGATTGCGGGGTTCTTTACCAACTTTGTAGACAAGACCCTCGTGGTCCTGTTCGCCGTGCTTGCGTACGACATGCTACCCGAGCGCTTCCTGAGTTCGCTTGATTTCGCCCCCTGGCAGCAGGCACCCATTTCGCCCAAAGAGTATGACGAGGTCATGAGCGAGAAGCCGCGGCGCGTGTCGCTTGCCACCAAGGTCGTTATCCTCGTCGCCGCCATCATTACCATCGTTGCCGTGGCAACGACGGCATTCAGCTACTTCTCCTACCATCGCTCGATGATCGAGGCCGAAAGCACAAAGGCGAACGACATCGCAACGCTTATGGAATCCGTGGTGGATCCCGAGCGCGTCAACGAGTTTTTGGAGGAGGGCGACGCCGCCCCCGGATATAAGGAAGTAGAGGACAAGCTGGCTACCATGCGCGATTCCTTTGGGAATGTCCAGTACGTGTATGTGTATCAGATTCAGCCAGACGGATGCCATGTGGTGCTGGACCCCGATACGGCGGAGGAGCCAGGCTCCGACCCCGGTGCCGTGATCGAGTTCGACGAATCGTTTAAGCAGTACCTGCCTTCGCTTTTGGCAGGTGACGAGATTGAGCCCGTTATTTCCGACGAGACGTATGGTTGGCTGCTCACGGTATACAAACCGCTCAAGAATCGCCTGGGAAAGACGGTGGCATACGTTGCCGTGGACGTTTCCATGGATCGCCTCATTGCGGACGAGGCCTCGTTCCTCGTGGGAATCATCGTGCTCTTTGCCGCGTTCTTCATGGTGGTGTGCGCCATTATCCTTTGGCTGTCGCGCTATAGCGTGATCATACCCGTAAACTCGATTGCGCACGCGTCCAACGGCTTCATGCTCAACGGCGAGGACATTGGAAAAGAGAGCTTGGCACCCATTGAGGCGCTGGACATCCACACGGGCGACGAGCTCGAGAACCTCTATTTGGCCGTTATGCAGATGGCCCAGGAGGCGGTACGCTACATCGACGAGTCACGCGAGCAGAGCGATACCATCAACCGTATGCAGAGCAACCTTATTATGGTTATGGCCGACCTCGTGGAGAGTCGTGACAAGTTTACTGGCGACCACGTGCGCAATACGGCATCCTACGCCAGGATCATCATGAACCAAATGCGTCGTGAGGGCATTTGCTCCGATCAACTCACGAACGAGTTCATATCCAACGTATATCAGTCGGCTCCTCTGCACGACATTGGCAAGATCGCGGTCTCCGACACGATTCTGAACAAGCCCGGGCGCTTGACCGAAGAAGAGTTCGCCATCATGAAGAGCCACACCATTGCCGGACAGCAGATTCTGGAAAGCGCAAAGAGTGCCGTGTCCGAGTCGTCGTATTTGGACGAGGCGCAGCGCCTGGCGGCCTACCACCACGAGAAGTGGGACGGCTCGGGCTATCCCTACGGCCTTGCCGGCGAGGATATCCCGCTCTCGGCGCGCATCATGGCGGTTGCAGACGTCTTCGACGCCCTTGTCTCCAAGCGAAGCTACAAGGCGGGATTCCCCATCGAGAAGGCGTTCGCCATCATCGAGGAGGGCATTGGCACCCACTTTGACCCCCAGGTCGCGCGCGCCTTCCTGCACGCACGCGACAAGGCGGCAGCCGTGGCCGAGAAGAGCAACGAGAAGAAGCGGCTTGAGGAAGAAGCGGCAAAACGCAAAGAGGCAGAGAACGATTCCGACGCACCCAGCAACAGTGCTTCCTAACGAAACGGTGACACCATGAAAGAAAACGATACGAAGAAGGTCAAGACTCGCGGCGTCAGCATCCGAGTTTTCGGCGGCGTGGTTACCCTCATAGCGATTGTGCTCGCATTTGTGGCCTTCGCGCTTGCGAGCCGCATTGGCAACCTGCAGGATGAGGTGGCTGCTTCCAGGAAGCAGTATCTCCAGTGCAGCGAGGCGATCGCAGACTTGCAGATGGCATCCGACTACCTTACGACGCAGGCACGCTCGTTCGTGGTAACTGGTCGCAGGGAGTTCCTGGATGCCTACGTACGCGAGATTCAGGTTGACGACACGCGCAGCAAGGCGGTGGAAGTGCTTCGCAGCAGCTTCTCGTCAGATGATGCGGCGGCAAAGGAGCTGGAGCAGGCGCTCGAGGCCTCCAACGAGCTTGCGGAGACCGAGCTGGTGGCCATGAAGCTCGCGGCGGACCACTATAAGATTCAGGACCTGCCGGATATGGTGACAAAGACCGACGTGTCGAAGGTGAATGCCGATGTTGCAAGCGGGTCTGCCGATGACATCGCAAAGAGCCTGCTTCTGAACGAGGACTACAACAAGGCTAAGCAAGAGATTAAGGACAAGGTAGAGCAGAGCTCCAACGCGTTGCTCGAGAAGCTGCACGAGGCGAACGACAAAAACCAAAAGTCCCTGAACACCCTCCTCTTTGCGCTCAAGGTCGTGGTGGCGCTCTTGCTGTGCATCGTTATGGTGTTCGTCCTTGCCCTGTTTATGTATGTGCTCAAGCCACTGAGCAACTACGTAACGCGCATCAGCGCGCAAAAGTCGCTCAAGCCAGACGGAGCCTACGAGCTGCACTATTTGGCAAATGCCTATAACGCCATGTATGAGGACAACGCCAAGCGCATTGAGCAACTGCGCGCCTTTGCCGAGCGCGACCCGCTTACGGGCATAAGCAACAGGAGCGGATACGACAACTTCCTTGCGACCCATACCAGGGACATCGTGCTCCTCCTTATAGAAATCGACGAGTTTGCCGACTACAACATGGTGTATGGGCACGATGCGGGCGATGAGGTGCTCAAGAGGCTGGCAGACGCGCTGGTGGACGCGTTCCGCTCGACCGACTTCCCCTGCCGCATCGACAGCGACATGTTTGCGGTGATCATGACCAACATGAGCACCGACCTTCGCGACGTGATCGTGAGCAAGGTGGAGATGGTGAACACCATACTCAGCAACGACTCGGACGATCTGCCTGTGGTTACGCTTTCGGTTGGCGCTGCCTTTAGCACCGAGGGAATGAGTGACAAGGACATCTACAACGCTGCCGGTTCCGCGCTCATGGACGCGCAGCAAATCGAGTCGAACAGCATCGTGTTCTACGGCGAGAGCAACTCTGCCTCGTAAGCGGTACAAAGGGGACAGTCCCCATTAGCACCGGGCCAAAGGGGACAGTCCCCTTTGGCCCACTTTTTGCGTTTGCCAAAAGATTTACCGAGAGTTGGTTAGCGCATGCGGCCAGACCTGCGTGCAAAGCGCACCCACACGATGGCGTCGTGGTAGCCCGCGCGCATGGCTCTTGCCATGAGGCGGCACGCCACATCGTGGGACATCACTCCGCCACGGCCTTGTTCGTAGGCAAGTGCGGCGAGGTAGGTGGCATGCGCGTCACCGCGGGCGCCGAACACCATGCAGCAGTCAAGTTCCACGGCATCGGTAACCTCCTCGCGCCATACGATGTCGCGGAAGGCGTCGCGCATGGCGGGGCAGCTGTTGCGCGACACGGTGCCGCGCAGGATTGGCCCGCGCAAATAGCGCCATGCGCGGCGAGCGCCCTCGCGGTGTGCGAGCACACGGCGTTCGTTTTCGTGCCTTGCCTGCTTGGCTGCCTTGCCGGAAAGTCCACTTGCGTCCACAAGCGACGGTGCTTGCCACGTCGTCAGAAGGTGGCGGGCAAGGTAGTCCTCGGCACGGTGCGAGCCGGCGTCAGCGGCCTCCATGAGGAGGGTCAGACCCGCCTCCTGATTCGCTTCGGCTCCTACGCCTTCCATGGCGCACATGCCCAACACACAGGTGGCAAGGCGGTCACCTGCCGTGCGCGCCTCCTTTAGGCGCTCGATGCCGAGCCTTTTGGCTTGGACGGTGGGCATGGCGAGCAGCTCGAGGCCGCGAGCCGTCTGGGCGTTTGCGCCCGAGGTATGGTAGCGTCCGAATGCTTTGGCGCAGGTTGCCACGTCGTTAGCGTGCGCGTTGTTGCTGATTGCCTGTTTGCTCATGCTTTTCTCCATTCTCCGGAATTGCCATGCCCTATGCATGGCGTTATTCGCGCCTTGTGGCGCCTTATCGGTAACCCGCCAGACCTTCCGGGCGCCACCCCGGCGGTTTCCGTGGGCCGGCTTGCGCCGGTATCCGGTTGACAAGGTCCACACGCACGCCGTCGGCGCACGAAAAAAGGCGACCCCGAGACATACGTATTCAACGAATTAGTCTCGTGATCGCCTTTACGCTGTTCGATGCGTTTGTGGGACTATGTCATGGAGGTTGTTCCTTCCGCTTTGAGCTATGGTGGCGTGTGTTGCCGATGAGATTTATACCCAAAGCCATCGTGCTGTATACGCACAGACGTAAGTATTTCTATGACCTGTTTGCAAGATACCGGTCGAAGACCTGATGCACGGTCCTGTGGTATTCCTGCCATGCCGGCGTGTTGGCGAAGTCGTGCTCCAGAATGTCTGCCACGCCGAGATAGTACCAAGCGTGCTCGAGCGGATCTCGTTGGTTGAACCTCTCCCAAAAGCGTTCGCCAGTCCGTTCGAGGTCGCGAGCGGTACTTCGTATGTTCGAGAGCTTGTCGGAAAGGTATATCATCCTCGCCTGGTGGTCATTGGTTGCCCGAAGATGCTCCAGGGACTCTCTCTTCCGCGTCTTCCATGTGGCGGAAGCGGACTCGCCTTTGCGCTTGTTCTCGGTTTGCGCGCGCACGAGCTCGGTAACACGCGATCCAAAGCGTTCCTCGAGCAGCTCCGCGGTCGTGTGCGTGTCTTCCAGGGTGTCGTGCAGGACTGCCGCCGCGAGCACCTCCTCGTCGTCGGTCATGCTGGCGCAAATCGTCGCGGCCTCCATGGGATGCAGGAGATAGGGGAGGCTCGTACCCTTCCTCAGCTGACCCGCATGCGCGACCGCAGCGAAGGCTGTTGCTTGGCCAAACAGGTTGTTTTCGTCCATGTGCTTTTCCTCCCACGTATTAGGCCCGCACGGAATTGCAAATGCCATTAGGCATCTGCAAGCGTAGGTTGGTAGCGATTATACGCGGATATGAGCTCTGGAACTGCGAATTCGGTATTTGTGCAGCGATTGGGCTTGCTGCCTTTAGCCCGTTAGTGCCAAACGCACAAAAGAACGCGTTCCACCACCCGCTAATATCGGGTGGCTGGACCTCAAAACGAACGCAAATCTGCGAGAAACTCTAACCATCGAATTGTACCGTCAAGCAAGAAGGAGTGAGGGCATGTTTAAGGTAGGCAAGTACGCGCGCAGCGTGTCCATTGTGGGCGTTGGCTGCACGCCGTTCACGAACTTCGAGGACCACCCCGAAACCAAGGGAATGAGCGAGGGCGAGGCATTTGGCTATGCAGCGCTGGAGGCCATCGCCGACGCCGGCCTTGAGCCGCGTGACATCCAGTACTTCTACCACGGCTCCGCCAATCCCTTTATGATCGGCGACTCGCTGACGCCCAACATGCAGGTGGCAGACTGGTTTGGCACCCGCGGGATCGGTTCGGTACACCACTCCGAGGCTTGCTGTACGGGCTACGTTGCCATGCAGGAGGCGGCTATGGCTATCGCCTCTGGCGAGTTTGATATCGTGCTCTCGGGTGCCGTGGACCTCGCCGCGAGCCTGCCCGTGGTGGGCGCTCCCGGTCACATGCGCCGAGACTTCCCGCTGGAGGAGATGCTTCCCTCCATCCCCATGGTGTACGACCGCGCCTACGGCCGTCCTCTGGACTCTGCCTTTGGCATCTCGTTCGACAACTGGATCAACGAGTATCGCTGGACCTACGGCCTCAGTGACAAGGACATCGACACCGCGCTCAATGCCGTGGCCAAGAGTCTCCGTCGCGCCTCGGTGCTCAATCCGCTGGGCTTTTATGAGGAGGACTTCGACCAGGTTGCGGCTGCCAACGGCATGCCCGACGCCGACGCGTTCCTCACCTCCATGTTCAACCCCAAGGTTACGCAGTACCTGCGCGTTACGGGCTTCGAGACCAAATGCGACGGCGCTGCCGCCATGGTGCTCATGCCCACCGAGATGGCCGTGGCCCGCGGGCTCGACCACAAGGTCATCGACATCCTGGGCACGGGATCAGCCGCCTATGAGGGCGCCACGCTCGCCAACGAGAAGACCGGCACCATCCGCGGCACCAAGCAGGTCTATGAGCTCACGGGCGTGTCTCCCGACGAGATCGACCTCCTGTTCATCAACGACTTCTTCATGGCCGGCGACATCTGCGTGCCCGAGGAGGTTGGCTACGTCCCGCGCGGCGAGGCCTGGAAGTACGCTATCGACGGACGCTTTGCCTTTGACGGCGACAAGCCCATAAACACCCACGGCGGCCGCTGCAACTTTGGCCACGCACACGGCGCATCCGGCATCGCCGACATCGTGGAGGCTGTGCGCCAGATGCGCGGCGAGGCGGGCGCCACGCAGATGAAGAACGTCCCCCAAACCACGCTGTTCCGTGGCTTTGGCGGTGGCCAGAACATCCGCGTCCAGATCATCCGTACGCACGAGTAGCGCGACGCGCAGAATAGGAGAAAACCATGCCTCTTCTCAATCAGATGGAGCCCGTCGTAAAGAAGTTCTATGACGGCGTTGCCGAGGGCAAGTACTATGGCCGCAAGTGCAAGGAGTGCGGAGCGATCGAGTTCCCGCCGCATCTGGCCTGCAACGCATGCGGCTATCACGAGACCGAGTGGGTTGAGCTCTCCGGCCATGGCACACTGCAGTCCTTCGTGGTGCCGGGAATCCAAAACGACAAGCCCTACCTCAAGGCAGTAGGTGCCTACGGATACGGTGCCGTAAAGCTGGACGAGGGCCCAATCTACACCTTCGTCGTGTTTGGCGGCAAGAAGAAAAAGGTCGTCAAGGGCCTGCAGCAGCGTCTGGCCGACGGCGAGGTAATAGGCGTTCATGCCAAGCCCATCGACCGCGAGGTGCCCTTGAAGCCCGGCTCCGACGAGACGGTGCACTTCAGCGAGCTCTGCTTCGAGCTCGATGAGGTTGTCGCATAGCGACACGCAAGAAAAGGTAACGAAGCCACTGGCACACAGGCGCCGGTGGTTGGAAGAAGAGAAAGGGATCCATTATGGCAAATCAGGAACTTTTGGAGCAGCTCGCAGGCTTCGCTAAGGTCGCATATCAGTATGACGGCGAGATTACCGCAGACACCACCTTCGACGAGCTGGGCAAGGGCTCGATGAAGATGATCGCCCTCACCTCCACCATCGAGAACGAGCTCGATGCCGAGGTTACCATCCACGAGGTCATGAAGATGAAGACCTTCGGCGAGCTCGTGGACCGCGTCGAGGAAGAGATGGACGAGTAGCCCCACGAAAGAGACCCCCAACTAAGGGACAGGCCCCAAGTTTAGGCCCCGAGTTCGGATTGTGAAAAATCCCAACTTGGGGCCTGTCCCTTAGTTGCGGTCACGAGAACAGGTAACATGGGGGCAAGCATACGAACCCGTACAGAGGAGCGCATCATGGCAGACCGCATTCTGAACATTGGTTTCATAGGCAACGGAAAGGGGACCAACCGCTATCACGCGCCCTTCTCGATGACGTTGCCAAACAAGTTTCGCATCAAGACCATCCAAGCCCGTCACATAAACCACGACGCATGGCCGGCGCTTCCCGGGGTGCAGTATGTCACTAGCATGGAAGACATGCTTGCCGACCCCGAAATCGATATCGTGGAGATAAGCACGCCACCTCAGACGCACTATGCCCTTACCAAGGCGGCTCTCATGGCCGGCAAGCACGTGGTATGCGACAAGCCCTTTGCCGAGACACCGGAGCAGGGAGAGGAGCTCTTCGATCTGGCAGCCAGCAAGGGCGTGACGGTGCAGTGCTACCAGAACCGCCGCTTCGACTCGGATTTCCTTACCGCAAAGAAGGTCGCGGAGTCCGGCATGCTCGGGCGCATCTTCGAGGTCGTGACGCACTACGACTATTGGCGCACCGAGTTCGTGGAGATGAGCAACAACGCGCCGTACGACCGCATGAACGGCATCGTGTACGGCCATTCCTGCCATTGCGTGGATCAGCTCATCTCGTGGTTCGGCATTCCCGACCGCTGGAACGCGGAGGCCCGACAGCTCGGCGGCGAGGGCCATCCCGACATGTACTTCGACTTCGATCTGTACTACGACGAGCTCGGCATAAAGGCCACGGCGGCTGCCAACTACACCTGCGCCATCCAGCGCCCCAGCTTTGAGGTGTATGGGGAGATGGGAACCTACATCCGCCACGAGAAGGACCAGCAGGAGCGCGACCTCAAGCACTTCTATCTGCCGGCGGGTCATGCGGACTTTGGTTTGGACACGCCTGAGCAGTGGGGGACGCTGCGTTACTACGATGCGGACGGTACCATGCACGAGGAGCGCGTGCAGCCGGTTCGCAGCTCGTATGCTCAGTTCTTCGAGGCGCTCTACGAGACGGTCGCCAACGGCGCGTCCCAGCTGGTCAAGCCCGAGGAGACCATCGCGCAGCTGCGCATAATGGACGACGCCACGCGAGACTTGCGATAGCGGGGCACAGCGACTCAGCGAAGCCTCGTCAGGCGACCGCGCTACGAAAAGTCATCGGGCATGATGCCACGCATGCCGCTTACGGTACGCTCACGGACGCCGCGTCTGTGGGCGTACTGTTGCGCGTAGCAAGACGCATATAGAAGGTCGAGGATGAGCGATGTGCACGCACCGCTATAGAAGGCGCCGATCTTGTTGTGATAGTGCTCCAAGGGTGGGAAGGCGAGCGTATGGTTGGCAATGGCGCCCAAAGCGCTCCTTTCCCCATTCGTGACGGCAATGGTGGTAACGCCCTTGTCCTTGAGTCCGGGGACAAAGACCATGGGTGGGTGAGAGAGGCTGCCGGAATAGGATATGGCAACGACGCAGTCGTGGGGTGCAAGGCAAAGGGTCAAGGGTCCCGCCTCGTCCGTGTTGGGCACGTGGCAGAGAATGCCAATGCTGTCGAGGTTCTTTGCCAGAACGCGGCCTCGGTCGCGGTTGTGCTGGGCGCCAAGGACTACGACTCGGTTTGCGCCAAGTATTGCCGCCGCGGCGCCCCCAAGCGCGTCGTAGTCCATGTGTGCCTCTACCTCGCTGGCGGCGAGCGTCTGGATACGCGCGATCTTGTCTGCCACCTCCCTTACCGACGCACCGTCCCCAAAGGGGTAGTTTACGTTTACGTCCGCCTGCCGTGCCCGCTCTGCCTCAATGCGCTCGGACGCCCTCAAAAAGTCCTGGCGATAGTCTCTCCAGCCGGCATATCCCGCTTGCTTGGCAAATCGCACGAGCGTCGGCTTGGAGGTGTATGCGCGCGCTGCGATTTGGGCCATGGTAAGGTCACAGATTCCCGTGCCCTCGCCAAGCAGCAAATCCGCCACAGACTTTATGGAACCTGGCATACCGCGCGAAGCCTTTTCCGCAAAGGCGAGGGCACGGTCTTCGTCGTGCGTCATATGGCTCCCTCCTCCCAATCTAAACGTTAGCACAGCGATGCGCCTGCATGAAACGACTTGGAACGCATGCGGCAAGAATGGACGTCTCACAGGTCCAAATCGAGCGCATGGAGTGGCTGAATTGCGTCTTTGCGATACAATTTGGAACGCACAACAGGTGAAGAATGGGCGATAATTGGACTAGGTAAACATAAGAAGCGCAATGGAAAGGGGAGCGTGGGAATGCTGAGGATCGCGATTTGCTGTGGTGGTGGGTTCTCGTCGTCAACCATGGCGGCACATCTGAACAAGCAGCTGAAGGAGAAGGGCCTCTCGGACAAGGTCTTTTTGGAGTTCATTCCGTTTGGAGCCCTGTATGGCGGTGGAGAGATGGCGTTTTCCAGTGGCGTGCAGCGCGATCGTCAGGACGAGGTGGACGTGGCCCTGCTGTGCCCGCATCTGGAGTTTCCCGCGGCCCGTGCGGTTAAGGAGGGCAAGATTCGCATCCCGCTGTTCGTGCTTCCCATGCGCATGTATGGTCTTATCGACATAGAGAACCTCATCGAGGAGGCTGAGGACGTGCTGGAGCTTTGGAACAACGGCGCGCAAAACGTTATAACCTTCCCCGACGAGCCCCGCTCCATGATCGCTCCGCGTACCGTGTCGCACCGCCGCTGGTTGGCAGGCAGGAAGTAGCCGAGTCCACACGTTCATGCCACAAAGAGATTGCCAGGCTCGGAAGGGGTGTGGAGAGCAAGTTGCACGAGTTTCTGCGCAAAGCGCAGACTGTTTGAGCGCGGCACTCTCCACACCCCTTCCGAGCCTGGCGATTATTTTTTGGGACTATCCCATGAGGCTCATGGCCACCGTCACCAAGGCGACGATCACGCCCACAATCGACTCGCCGCCAAGCAGGCCCGAGGCTATGACAATGCCTTCCTCCTCGTGGTCCTTACCGCGGAAGCGGTCATAGACGAGCTTTGCCAGGGCGCCGATGGGCGCGGTAAGCGACATGTAGAACGGCAGGTACACGCCGAGGCCGATCATCATGGAGGGCAGACCCAGGCAATAGAGCGCGACGCCGGCCACAAGGCCTGTTACGAACGCTGGGAGGTTGGGTATTCCCGACACCATGGTGGCGACCACGGAGGCCTGGGCCGAGACGAACGTCTGCCCGGGACCGAAGGCGCCGGTGCCATAGGCGCCAACCAGCGCCGTCATAACCGCCACCGAGACGACGGTGCCCAAGAGCGCGCCGATGGCCTGGCCTATCCACATCTGGCGCGGGTCGGTGCCCAGGATGTGGCCCGTCTTGAAGTCGCTCATCACGTCGCCGCCAAGGCCGCAGGCCACGGCAATCACGCCGGCAACGTAAAAGAGCTTCACCTGGCTGGACTCACCCAGGGCGGCAATGGCCAGAAGGACGATAAGACCGAAAATCTCCATGGGGTCGATGCCGGTTTGCCCCACGGACTGCGCGCTCATGATGGTGGTCACGAAGCCCAAGGCCACCACGATGATGGTCGCCAAGGGAGAGAGGCCCAGCCCAAAGCACACGAGCAGGGCCGCCGCCGCGGCCATGAGGCCAAGCCCGCCGGCGTCCATGCGGCGCAGGCCGCTCGTCCCGCTGCCCGTAGCGGAACCCTGGACGTCCTTGCGTGCGCGCAGCTGCCTTACGGCCTTGGGTATGATGTCGCGAACGACCACGCCGACGCCCGAGCCCATCATGAGGCCCATGCCCAGGCTCTGCACGATGCCCTGGGCGCCAACGACGTCCCAAAGGCCCATGGCCGTGCCTCCCACGACAATGCCGAGGTTCGCAAACACCGCCCCGCCAAACCAGAAGGCCATGGCGGTTCCTCCCACGAGGAAGCCCACCGAAAGCAGCATGGGCGAGTTGTACAGCCCAAAGGCGACGCCGGGAATGGGAATCGCGAACAGCATGGCGGGAATGACGCCCAACACGTCTCGTGCGAGGCTCCATATGCCAGCGACTGCCATGGAGCCAAAGAGCTTGGCGCCGGTCTTTCCCCCCGCCTGGCTCACGGTGAGCGTCTCGGCTGCAGCCATGCCTATGGGATACTCGAGGTCGGACTCTTCCACCATCCGCTTGCGGATGAGCGCCGTGCACACGAGGCCCAGCAGGGTGCCCGCAAGCGCTACAAGCAGCATCTGCACCCAACCGACCTGGTCCGTGTAGCCAAGCATCCAGATGCCGGGAATGGTGAAGGCCAGGCCTCCCGCGACCATAGAGCCTGCCGACATGATTATCTGGGTGACGTTGGCCTCGTTTAGGCTGCGGTGTCCGAATAGACGCAGCAGCATGAGCGCGGTAATGGAGGTGAAGATCGTAGGCCAGGGGAGGGCGCCCATCTTGAGCGCCGTATAGACCGACGAGGCGGTAATGATTACGCACCCTACGATTCCAATAACGACGCCTATAACACTCAGTCCGGCGCCGTTATTGGCTCGTTCCGTTTGCTTGCTCATGGATTTCCTTTCGTCTGTGCCAGGAATTGGGAATCTCCCAAAACGTGAACAGTATAGGCAAGCCGAGCGCGAGCGAACGGAAGTTTATTTGTGAGAAACGTCAGTCCCGAATGAGGCCCTCGAGCGTGTCGAAGAGCGCGTCGGGTTGCACGGGCTTGGTAAGGTGCGCGTTGAGTCCGGCCTGCAGGCTGCGCTGCACGTCCTCGTCGAACGCGTTCGCGGTAAGTGCCACTATGGGAATGGCCTTCGCGTCCTCGCGGTCCATGGCGCGGATGCGCGAGGTCGCCTCGAGGCCGTCCATCTCGGGCATGCGAATGTCCATGAGGATTGCGTCGTAGTAGCCGGCTGGGTGCGAGGCGAACATCTCAACGGCAATCTTGCCGTTCTCCGCGCGTTCGCACCCGATCTCGCGCATGTCCAGTACCATCTGCATGATTTCGGCGTTAATGTCCACGTCCTCGGCGAGAAGCACCCTTCTGCCCGTGAGGTTAGCCTTCGCACTGACTTCGATCCCGCCCCGCTTGCGCAGCACGGACTTGAACTCCTCCAGCACGGCGGCCGCGAAGAGCGGCTTGGATATGAAGCTGTCCACTCCGGCCTCCAGCGCCTCCTCGAGCACGTCGTCCCAGCGGTAGGCGGTAAGGATAATGATGGCGGAGCGATCTCCGGTTATGGTCCGTATCCGCCGCGTAGTCTCGACGCCGTCCATGTTGGGCATCTTCCAATCCACGAGGATGAGGTTGTAGGGGTCGCGACGGGCATGGTGCAGCTTCACGCGCTCCACCGCCTCGGTGCCGGACTGCACGACCTCGGCGGCGATGCCGGCCCTCTCCAGCACGAGCCTGGCATGCTCGCAGGCTATGGGGTCGTCGTCCACCACGAGCACGCTCATCTCGTGCGGCACGATCTCGTTTGCGGCGCCAGTCGAGGTTCCCTGCTCCACGTCCATGAGCGTCACGGTAACGGTAAAGGTCGTGCCCTCGCCCTTGGTGCTCACGACGTCTATGTTGCCATTCATCATCTCCACGATGCTCTTGGTAATGGCCAGACCCAAACCGGAGCTGCCGTACTTGTTTGTGGAAGACGAGTCCTCCTGGGCAAAGGTGTCGAAGATGTGGGGGAGGAACTCCTCGCTCATGCCAATGCCCGTGTCGGCAATCACGAATTGCAGGGTGGACTTGCCCTCGTATTGGGCGACGAGCGAGGACTCGAACCGCACCAACCCGCCCTCCGGCGTGAACTTCACGGCGTTGCCCAGTATGTTGATAAGAACTTGGCGCAGCTTTATGCCGTCGCCGATGTAGCAGTCGTCCAGACTCTCGTCCACCCGGCATTCGTAGGCTATGTTGCGCTCCCTGCACTGTGCGCCAAAGATCGTGTTGATCTGCTCGATGAGCTGGGGAAGCGAGAACTCCTCGTTCTTGAGCGTCATGCGGCCGGACTCTATGCGGCTCATGTCCAGGATGTCGTTGATAAGGGTGAGCAGGTGGTCGGCCGACTTGCCGATCTTCTCTAGGTAATCGCGGGTCTTGTCGGAGATGGTGTCGTCGTTTAAGGCTATGTTGTCCAGGCCTATGATCGCGTTCATGGGCGTGCGGATCTCGTGGCTCATGTTGGAGAGGAAGACCGTCTTCGCCTTGCTTGCCTCCTCGGCCGCGGTGAGGGCGCTGCTCAGCGCCTGGTTCTTGTCCATGGACTCGCGCATCTCGGCATCTATGTCGGTAAAGCCCATGCCAACGGCGTGCACGATGCCGTCCTCGCGCTCGTCCACGTGCCTCACGCCGGCCATGCGCAGCATCTCGTACGACTCCTTGCCGTTGCGAATCGTGAGGTAGCGATAGGCAATGATGGACGACTTGCCGAGTCGCTTGCGAATGGTATCGGGCTCTATGAAGTCCAGGAACTCCTGGCGGTAAGGCTCCGCGACGTAGTCGTTGGCATATTTTACGAAGGTCTCGTGGAAGACAAAGTGGTCGCCCTCTTTGAGGTCGCCACTCAGCTGGTGGTCGGCCTGGTAGCAAATGCCCTTGTCCTCGTCCAGGTTCACGTAGTACACGCTGCGGTAGTCGGAGGCGAGTGCCGTGATCATGTTGTCCTGCTCCACGCGCAGCGACTCCTGCTGCAGCAGCTTTTCCTGCAGCTCCAGTCGCCGCTCAAGCTCCTCGCGCTTAACGCGGTTCTCGGCCTCAGAGGTCTCCTTCTCCAGGGCGAGGCGCGCGCTCTTGCGCGTTTGGCTAATGATGATGCCAAACAGCGCGATGAGCACGGCCGCCGCAACGCCCGACTGCAGGAGGCTTCGCATGACGATGCCGTTCGTCACCGAGCTGATCTGATTGCTGATCACGTTCTCGCGAATGAGGTAGGAGAGCATCCAATTGGTGCCCTCAACGGGCACATAGTCCAGCGTCTCCAGGATCCCGTTGTAGGTGAACGAAACCACGCCGCCCCGTCCGGTCTCGAAATCGCGCCTTACGTCCTCCGCGGTCCGGCCGTCCTCGAACTTGGCCTGATTCAGCGCGTCTAGAAGGTTGTCCTCGCTGGCAAGGCCGCCCAGGACCATGTTCGAGAGCGCCACCCCGTCCTTGGTGTAGATGTTGCAGAAGGTGGTGCCGGAGTTGTCGGACTGCAGCGAGAGGCCCTGCAGCATCTTTTCCATGTCGATCTCCATGAAGCAGGCGACGAGGGGCCTCCCTTCGAGAGACAGGTCCTTGGTGGGTATGGCTATTACCACCTTCTTGTCGTTGCCACGCTCGTTGAGCACCGTTATGCTGGGGCCGGTGAGGTTTTTGTAGTCAAAGCCGTAGTCGACGATGTTGTCCTGCGTTCCCTGGGCGGTGTATATGAGGCCCTGGTCGTCCACGAAGGCGAACTTGTCGAGGTCGTAGAGCTGCTTCATGCGCGACTGATACTGCTGCAGGCTCTCGACGCTGCTTAGGTCGTCGTCGGAGAGAAGCCCGACGGCAACGTTGAGGTTGTGCACGTTGGTGGCCAGGTTCGCCGACACGACCTGCTCGCGCCTGCCAGCGAGCTCGTCCATGTACAGGCGGCTCACGGAGTGCACCGCGTCCTCGGTGTCGGTGCGCGCCATGCGACCCGTCCATATGGTCCCCAAGACCAACACCAGGACGACGACTATGCCGCCTACGAGGGCGAACTTAAGTGTGCTGCCTCTCTTTTGCTCCACGAGCGATCAACCTCTCCCCGTGCCTCCGCGCATGCTCACTTGGCCTCTTTGCAGGCGCGCTCCAGCTCCCTTACCACGATGCGCAGCGCCTTTATGCGCGCGTAGCGCTTGTCGTTCGACTCGAGCACGTACCAAGGGGCAAACGTGGTGCTCGTCCTCTGGAGCATCTGGTTGATCGCCTCCTCGTACTGGTCCCACTTCTCGCGGTTGCGCCAGTCCTCGTCGGTTATCTTCCACTGCTTCTCCGGCGTGTTCTGGCGGTCGGTAAAGCGTTGGAGCTGGGTGTCCTTGTCGATCTGCACCCAGAACTTTATGACCACGGTCCCGGCTTGCACGAGCTCGTGCTCGAACTCGTTGATCTCGTTATAGGCGCGCTGCCAATCGTTCTCGGTGCAGAAGCCCTCCAGCCGCTCCACCATTACGCGACCGTACCATGTGCGGTCGAATATGGCGATGTGTCCCGCCTTTGGCAGGCGCTTCCAAAAGCGCCACAGATAGTGCCTTGCCTTCTCGGCGGGCTCGGGGCTCGCGATGGGGAACACGCGGTATCCTCGCGGATCGAGCGCCGCGGTCATTCGCTTGATGTTGCCGCCCTTTCCGGCCGCGTCCCAGCCCTCGTAGGCTATGACCACCGGAATCTGCCTTCTATAGATCTCGTTGTGGAGCATGCGCAGGCGGGTGCGGAGCTGCCTGAGCTCCTTGCGATACTCGTCCTGCCCGATCTCCTTGTCCTCAAGGGGAATGTCGCTGAGCAACGGCATCCTTTGCAGGGGATACACGTTCTGGCGCGGGGGAGACGAGTACCCCTTGTTGTGGATGGCGACGTCTATGCCCATGTTCAGGAACTCCAGGACCTGCAGCGTCGCCCAACTGCGATCCTTGGCGTCGATGATGTACCAGGGGGCCGCGGAGCGATTGGTGTCGCGCAGGTAGCGGCTGTAGATGTTAAGGTACTCGTCGTACGCCTGGTTTTCCTCGTAGTCCTGCTTGCTCACGCGCCAGCTCGTGCTCTCGTGCGACGCGAGCGCGTCCAGACGGCTCTTCTGCTCCTTCTTGCCAATGTGGAAGAAGAACTTCATCACGAGGTAGCCGTTGTCCACCAACTGGCGCTCTATGGTGTTTATGGAATCGATGCGCTTGTCGTAGGCGCGTTGGTTGAGGTCGTGGGAGTGCAGCCCCCTCGTTACCTCCTCCATCCAGCAGGTGTCGAAGAACTTGAACTGTCCCTCGGCCGGAAGCTCCACGAGGTAGCGCCACAGGAACGGATACCTGAGCTCCTCCGCCGACGGATTGTAGTCCATGGTGGCAACCTCGAAGAACCGTGGGTCCATCGCGCGGATTACCTTGGAGAGCACCGTTCCCTTGCCGGCCGCGTCCCATCCCTCGAATATGATCATTACGGGGACCCTGGCCTCCTTTATGCGCATTTGGTTGGCGGCAAGCATTGCCTGTTCCGCTATAACGCGCTGTTTCGTCTCCTGTTTGCTTGGCTTTGCCGCCTTCGCGAAGTCTTGAAGCATAATTCCCCCCCAACCATTGCATGCGGATGTGCCTTAAGTATAGGCTTGAGGTGGCATTTTGTTTACTGCGCGTCGGTGAGTAGGGAAGCGTGGCTATGGGAAGAAACGATGCAACAAGGATACTCTTCGTGTGTCACGGCAACATCTGCCGCTCGACCATGGCCGAGTACGTGATGCGACACCTCGTGCGCGAGGCGGGGCTCGAGGGTGCGATCGTAGCGGACTCTGCTGCGGCAACGCGCGACGCCCTGGGATGGGGCGTGCATCCCGGCACGCAGGAGGTGCTGCGCAAGCATGGCGTCTCCTGCGGGGGACACAGGTCGCGGGCCATGACCAGGGCGGACTATGGGCGTTACGACCTGATCGTGGGCATGGACGAGGAGAACCGACGCGATATGCTGCGCATCCTGGGGTCGGACCCAAAGGGTAAGGTTCGCCTGCTGCTCGACTGGACGGCGCGGCCGCGCGAGATCGACGATCCCTGGTATACCGACGACTACGACACCACCTACGATGACGTGCGACGTGGGTGCGAGGCGTTGTTGGCGGCCTTGCGGGACGTCTGCTAGTATACTTACGTACGAAAGATTTTATTTACAATACGTAAGTGGCTCGAGGTGGATGGGCATGTCCAAGCGTGACGGGAAGATACTGGAAATTGTTACCGCGAAAAAGCGCGTGGACGTGACGAGCCTAGCCGAGCGATTGGGCGTCTCTGCCGTTACCATGCGCAAGGACCTCGATGCGCTGCAGTCCAAGGGGCTTGTCGTTCGCGAGCATGGCTATGCGATGCTCGCAAATCCAAACGACGTTGGGGGACGCCTTGCGTATCACTACGAGGAGAAGCGCCGCATTGCCCGTCGAGCTGCCGAGCTCGTGCCGGATGGCGCCACCATAATGGTGGAGAACGGAAGCTGCTGCGCGTTGCTGGTGCGCGAGCTCGCCAACACGCGAGAGGACGTGACCGTGGTTACCAACAGCGCCTTTATTGCCAGCTACGTGCGCGACGTTCCCTCGCTCTCGGTGGTGCTGCTGGGTGGGAGCTATCAGCGAGACTCCGAGGTTATGGTGGGTCCGCTCGTGCGCACCTGTGCCAGCGAGTTCTACGTTGACAGGCTGTTCGTGGGAACCGACGGCTGGATCTGTGGGGTGGGGTTTACCAACGCGAACCAGATGCGCGCCGATGCCGTGCGATCCATGGCGGCGTCTGCCACGGAGGTCGTGGTGCTCACCGAGTCCGAGAAGTTCGGCCATCACAGCGCCGTGCCCCTGCGATTCGAGGACAAGCGAATCACGCTCGTAACCGACGCCGGGATAGGAGACTCGCAGCGAACCGACGTGGAAAGCCTGGGCATCGAGGTCCTGATTGCCGTCTAGAGCTTGTGTCCAGGGGAAAAGCGGGACAAAGGGGACTGTCCCCTTTGGCCCGCTTACTTCGTGCCGAAGATGCGGTCGCCGGCGTCGCCAAGTCCGGGAAGGATGTAGGCGTTCTGGTTGAGCTGACGATCCACGGCGCAGGTATAGAGCTGCACGTACTCGCTGAAGTCGAGCACGCGCTTGATGCCCTCGGGACAGCTCACCAGCGTAAGGCAGCGGATGTCGCGGGCGCCGGCATCGCGCAGGAACTGGATGGCTGCACAGAGCGAGCCGCCCGTCGCCAACATGGGGTCCAAAATCAGGCACGTGCGCTGGTTGATGTTCTCCGGAAGGTTGCAGTAGTACGAGACGGGCTCGTGCGTAACCGGATCCCGATACATGCCAAGGTGGCCAACGCGTGCGTTGGGCACGAGGGTCAAAAGGCCGTCCACCATGCCCAGGCCCGCACGAAGGACGGGGACGATGGCGAGCTTCTTGCCGCTAATGCGCTTGCATGTGGTGACCTCCAGGGGAGTCTGGACCTCCACGTCCTCTAGGGGCAGGTCGCGCATCGCCTCGTAGCCCTCAAAGATTGCCAGCTCGGTAACGAGATTGCGGAAGTCCTTGGTGGAGGTGTTCTTGTCGCGCAGCAGTGACAACTTGTGTTGCACCAGCGGATGGTCCACCACGTGTAGGCGGCTGGTATCGTAATCGGGCATAAGGCGCCTCACTTTCGATGTTGGAAACAGAACCCATTCCATTGTAGCAATCTGGCGCCGGTGATAAACGGGCCGGGTCGCAACGGATGAGCGGCAGGTGGGGTGACGATTTGTGCATTGATGTTTGTCGTACCTTGCTGTTACCGTTCGGATGCAAGACATTATGCAACGTCCGATTCACCCGGTATGACATTTTGGAATACTTACCTGCTTAGAGCACTGCCCGTGATATAAATAGGAAGACGCATGAAACGTGGAACAACCGGGAATCGAGAGGAGATCAGTTCATGGCGGAGTACGGCAATGAGCTGACCCCGGAGCTGATTCGGAAGGCGCAAGCCTGCAAGAGCGCAGAGGTGCTTCTTGCGCTTGCCAAGGAAAACGGCATCAGCATTACCGCAGAAGAGGCACAGGCATATTTGGATGAGTTGTCCAACGCGAGGCTGAGCTTAGACGACTTGGACCAGGCTGCCGGCGGATTGGCACAAGCAACGATAATTGATTAGCGGTTGCAGCAGCATACGCAATGGCGACCATTGCGGCAGGCTGTCCGAAAACTCGTGAAGGAGCGGTGTGCCGTTAGGGGAGTATCCCCTAACGGCACACCGTTTTCGGACAGCCTGGCGTGGGGTGCGATGAGTACCAAAATTGCCCCGAACTACAGGGACGTTCCCCTTGCGCCCAAGTACTTGCGAATATGCTATGGTACGATTGATAGCCAACTGGTTGCGCATGGTGGAGGGCGACGTATGGATTTGGAGCGAGCGCTAGTCCAAACACTGCGGATGGGTGGCTTGGCCCTTTTGGGGCAGCCGCACAAATTGCTTTCGCATGTAATGGACTTGTGTAACGAGACGTCCCAGGAGATGCAGGTATTCAGGAACAACTGCGAGCAGAAGCTTTGCGCACCGTTTTTTGAGGTGTCGCACATGTTGTCTCCTAGTGTAAGCGACTTAATGGTTGCTTCGCAGCGTGCAGAGCTCTATCTCATGGATGAACGCATGATAGACGAAGAGGCGGCGCACAGGACCGCTTGCTGCATCGCGTGTGCCGTGGGGTGCGTGCTCGGCATGCCGGCGGCCGAGCTCGACTCGCTTCGCCCCAACGGCCAGGCAGGGCAGACGCAAGGCATTCCCGCTCAGCAGAATATGTCGCCTGCCGTTACGACGGCTGTGTCTACATCGGCGTTTACGCAAAGCAGCCCACAGCCTGGCGCCGTTTCGGCGCCTGCTGAGGCGCCGGCTCAGGCGACGCATCCTCAGTCTCAAAAGAAAAAGTCCGCTGCGCCGGCAATCGTTGGCGGAATCGTGGCCATTGCTGTGATTGCAGCCGTCGCGCTCTTTGTTTTGGGCAATAACGGGAAGGGAGCCGGTGCGAGCGCGTCAACGTCGTCCGGCTCCGTAAAGGCGCAAACGTCCACTTCTTCAAATACGGTGAGCGTTCCTGCAACAAAGGGGCTCACGCTGGATTCGGCACGCGTGAATCTGGAGAGTGCGGGACTTAGGGTGAGCGTATCTGAGGAATACTCCGACGAGACGCCGCAAACGGTCTTGAGCTCCGATCCTGCCGAAGGGACCCAGGCAAGCGAAGGTTCAACCGTTAAGCTCTTGGTTGCAAAAGCGCGGCCACATGAGGAAACAACCACACAGCCTAGCTCATCTTCGCAGGAGACACAGGAGGCGCAGCCGTCGCAGCCGTCGGAAAGCGCTGCGTCCTCAGGCTATGGGCCTGCGTCGTTTGCAAGCACCAGTGGCATGGCCGAGGTATGGGACTTCTTCGAGTACTTTGACCGTACGCCGCAGACCATACACAACTGGATGCTCGACAACAACTTCTGGTTGGATTATTACGGTGAGGGTTGCGCCGTCTATTTGTCTGAGTATGGCACGCAGTTCGTGTTTGAGCAGAGCACGGTGTCTCCCGAGAGCACGCCGGGCTACACGAAGGCCACCTCAAACGACCAAAGCCCGCTCCTCACGGGCATGAAGTGGCGCGTTATGCGCGTGCACTTTTGGGGCGAGAGCCTGGACTACATAATCGACAAGTGCCACCTGAGCGGTGAGAGCTGGCGAGGGTCGGCGGACGGGCTGTCGTCGGGCGTGGCGGGCTCCTACATAATGGTCCCCGCGGACGCGACGGCCGCGAAGGGCAGCAGAGGTGGCTACCTGTGGGACGCCGCCTACGACGGGGGCTCACGCTTTGGCACCGTTGTCGTACGCGTTGGATAGGGACGACGTATGAGAATCGCAACGTTTGCAGCTCCCTTGAGCGTCTGCAAGGTGGAGAGCCTTGCGGACGTCGACCTCTCGCGCGAGCTGACCTTCGTGGGAGTAACCGATAGGGAGATATCGGTTGTGTGCCCAACGTCGTGCGTGCCCCCGCAGACGCTCGCCCGTGAGGACGGGTGGCGGGCAATGCGAGTGGAGGGTCAGCTGGACTTCTCGCTCGTGGGAATACTGGCCAAGATAAGTGGCGTGCTCGCGCGTTCCGACGTGGCGATCTTTGCGGTTTCGACCTACGACACGGATTACGTGCTGGTTAGGCAAGACGACCTCAGCACAGCATGCGACGCGCTCGAGTCTGCGGGCTATGAGGTGGTGCGTGCATGGCGGTCTTTTTGACGGGCGATACGCATGGCGAGATGGACATCGCCAAAATCGAGGGGTTCGCGCGCACGGCAAAGAGTCTCACGCGAGACGACTGCCCCATTATTTTGGGGGACTTTGGCCTCCTGTGGGCGGACCCTCCCAGCAGGGGCGAGTCGTCGCGGCTCGATTGGCTCGAGCGTCAGCCCTGGACGACCCTCTTTTTGGACGGCAACCACGAGAACTTCAACATGCTCGATGCGCTGCCGGTAGTCGAGCGCTATGGCGGCAAGGTGCAGGACGTGCGTCCGCACGTCTCGCATCTCATGCGTGGGGAGACCTACTCCATTGGTGGGCACTCGTTCTTCGTGTGCGGTGGAGCGCACTCCATCGACAAGGAATGGCGCGTGCCGCATAGGAACTGGTGGCCTCAGGAGGTGCCGAATAGGGAGGAGCGAAAGCGCATCGCGGATGCGGCGAGGCGCGTGGGTGCGGTGGACTACGTGCTTACCCACTGTCCTCCCACAGGGCAATACGAACGATATCGCGCGCGCTATGCGGGCTTTTGGGGCCCAGATGACGAGTACACGGCATGGCTGGAAGAATGCGTCGAGGGTGCGTTTGCATATAGGCGCTGGTTCTACGGCCACCTTCACATGGACCTGCCTTTGGACGAGCCGCACACCTGTCTCTACAACCAGGTGTTCGATTTGGATGGCACGGGCCTCACGTTTTACGGCACGAATATGGGAAGCTGTCCCGACGGCGTAGCCCACGAGTGGGAGCAGCGCTATTGTCCGCCGCCAGAGGGCAAAAAGCACGGAAGCCGCGCGTGGTATGCCTGCGTACGCTGCGGCAAGCGCATTCCGCTTTGGGGATAGCTGGTTGCCGATCCGCCTTCGTGCCCGTGCGCATGCGACGACTCACGAAGTGAGCGAGCGAAGCGAGCGCGGAGCCGCATGCGGGACTGCGCGGGCGCGAGGGCGCGAGCGATAGCTGACGCTGGGGCGACGATTGCGCCCGTCCATGGCAATTGCGGATAACCAGACGTTCATTATAAGTAATACTAAATAAGGTACTGGCCGGGTTCGTGCCCGGCAAAGGAAAAAGGAAGGAAAGGCAAGAGGAGGAAGCATATGCGCATGAAAGAAGGATTCTTGTGGGGCGGCGCCACGGCCGCAAACCAGTATGAGGGTGCATGGGACGTTGACGGCAAGGGTGCGAGCGTGCCCGACCACATGAGGGGCGGCGACATCAACACCCCGCGCCAGATCGACGCGGAATTCGATCCCAACGCGCTCTATCCCAGCTGGGAGGCAACGGACTTCTATCACCACTACGAGGAGGACATCGCGCTCTTTGCCGAGATGGGCTGGACGGTGTTCCGCATGTCCATCAACTGGACGCGCATCTTCCCAACGGGCATGGAGGAGGAGCCCAACGAGGCCGGCCTCGCGTTCTACGACAAGGTCTTCGACTGCTGCGCGGCTCACGGCATCAAGCCGCTGGTGACCATCTCCCACTACGAGCTGCCCTATGCGCTGGTGGAGAAGTACGATGGTTGGCTCTCCCGCGACCTCATCGACCTGTTCTTCCGCTATGGCAAGACGGTGCTCGACCGCTTCCATTCCAAGGTTGAGTACTTCCTCACCTTCAACGAGATCAACATCGGCCTCATGAACATGGGCGCCCCGCTGTCCACCGGCCTCATCAAGGGCTTCACGGGCACCATGGCGCAGGTTGACCGTACGGCCACCGAGCGCTTCCAGGCAGTTCACCACATGTTCGTGGCCAGCTCCAAGCTCATAAAGTACGCGCACGACAACTACCCCGAGGTGAAGATGGGCAACATGATTGCCTTCATCCCAACCTACGCGCTCACGTGCGACCCCGCCGACGTGCTTCTCAATCAGGCGAACATGCGTCAGATGAACTGGTACTGTTCCGACGTGCAGGTGCGCGGCCACTATCCCTATTACGCCAAGCGCATGTGGGCGGAGCAGGGCATCGAGCTCAACATCACGGCCGAGGACGAGAAGATTCTCTCCGAGGGCATCATAGACTTCTACACCTTTAGCTATTATCAGACGAACACCGTAACCACCCACCCGGATGCCGAGCAGATGCAGGGTAACATGACCATGGGTGGCAAGAACCCCTATCTTGAGGCCTCTGACTGGGGCTGGCAGATTGACCCCACGGGCCTGCGCATCTTCCTCAACGAGATTGCCGACCGCTACGACAACATCCCGCTCATGGTGGTGGAGAACGGCTTGAGTGCCTTCGACGAGGTCGTCGTGGAGGATGGCGTGGAGCGCATCCACGATCCGTACCGCATCGATTACCTGCGCAAGCACGTGCGCGACATGGGCGAGGCTGTGGCGGACGGCGTCAACCTCATCGGCTACACCTGGTGGGGCCCGATCGACGTCGTGAGCGCTGGCACGGGCGAGATGCGCAAGCGCTACGGCTTCATCTACGTGGACAAGCACGACGATGGCACGGGCGACCTGCATCGCGCGCGCAAGGACTCCTTCTACTATTACCAGAAGGTCATCGCGAGCAATGGAGAAGACCTAGACTAGAAAAACCGCTGGTAGAAAGGTCAAAGAGACAGGAATTGGGTGAGCAGCTCACGCTGAACACCAAAGAAACATCAAAAAAGAGAGAGGGCTTCGGCGTTCTCACGGCTGTGCGGCACGGGCATTAGGCACGTGCCGCACAGCCTGTTAAATGATTAGTGCATGTGTGGGAGACGACTATTGGTTTTGTGGTTCAGGTCTGGCGGAACCCAAGATCCACTTCCGGCCCTCGGTGGCACCACCCTGGCACAGACTGGGCCGCAGTACTCGATCGAGCCCTCCACGTCCTTGGGAAGGGCGAGCGAGAACTGCTCGAGCCTCTTGGCCTCGCCGGTGGTGCCGATCGAGATGTGCTGGCGGGTCTCGCTCCACCCCGACAAGGAGCTCGTGGTCGGCATGCTCGCCGACCTCGTCGGCGAGGTCGGGCCGACCGCCGAGAGGCCGCTGGTCGTCCACAGCGACGGCGGCGCGGTGTACATGACCGGCGAATGGCGCGACGCCTGCGAGTCGGGCCACGTGACGCGCTCCATGTCGCGCAAAGCCCGCAGCCCGGACAACGCCAGGTGCGAGGGTTCTTCGGCACGCTCAAGAGCGACTTCTTCGACCACCGCGACTGGTCGGGCGTGTCCTTCGAGGAGTTCGGGGAGGCGCTCGACGGGTACATCGAGTGGTACCGTTGCAAGAAGCTCAAGAAGTCGCTAGGCTGGAAGACCATCAGGCAGCACCGCGAGGAGCTGGGCTACGCCGCGTAGCCTGATGGTCCGGAAAAACGTCCGGGGTCCCTGAGGGGTAGGGATTGCCGCGATTTTCAGCCAAGGGGGTACCCCTTTTGTTCAAATGGGAGTACCCCTTTTCGTGAAACGCCTGTCAGGACTGCGTCTTATGCCAGGAGGTCGCCGTAGATGGACTCGTCCTTCTGCATGAAAACGTTGAACACAACAATCATATTGGCTTCGTGCTCGTCCAACCACTCGCGTACCGTGCGCACGGCGATTCGCGCTGGCTCTTCCTGCGGGAAGCCGAAAACGCCTGTGCTGATGCAGCAGAAGGCGATGGAGTGCAGGTCGTTTGCAGAGGCGAGGTCGAGGCAGCTGCGGTAGCACGAGGCAAGCTCCTTACGATGCAACGCGAGCATCCCGCGACACAATCCGTCGTCGCTGGAGACAACGTGGAGGTATCGGATGATTCGAGCCGACTGCTTATCGCGGCTAACGATCGCGTGAAACACAAGGAGTCCGACGATCTCATCATTAGCACGCTGCTTGAATTGCATCCTCTGTGCGAGAGACGCCGTGCGGAGGGCAATCCTCTCGAAATCGCCTGCATGCTGCATTTCGACAAGAACGTAGAGCCCGCAGAACGCGCGGGCGCCAACGAGACCGTCCTAGTCGGGCGCCTTCTCGCAGACAAGATCGGCGGTCTCATCAAGCGCGCATAGGCATCCGTCTCACTCTGCGGAATCGCCGGAATCGAGCATCTGGCGCTTTACGAGCTCGTGGAACAGGCCGCCCTTTGCCACCAGTTCGTCGTAGGAACCTTCTTCGGCTATACGTCCGCCGTCGACCACTAGGATACGGTCGCAGTTGCGGACGGTCGAAAGGCGATGCGCGATCACCAGACGCGTGCAGGCGAGTGCATCGAGCGATTCGCTCACGTGCTTCTGCGTCTTGTTGTCGAGCGCGCTGGTCGCCTCGTCGAACAGGAGGATGCGTCTGTTTCCGCATACGGCGCGCGCGATCAGCAACCGTTGGCGCTGCCCGCCCGACACGCCGCCCGAGCCTTCGGAGACGAGCGTCTGCATTCCCAGGGGCATCTTGCGGATGTCGTCGGCGATGCCTGCCACCTCCGCGGCCGTCCACGCATCGTCGATGGTCGCGCCCGGCGTTGAGAGGGTGATGTTGCTCGCCATGTCGCCCATGAAGAGCTTGCCGTCCTGGAGCACCGTGCCGATATGCTGGCGCAGGCTTCTGAGGTCTACCCGCTGTACGTCGTGGGGACCGTAGTATATGCTACCGCTGTCGGGCGTCTCGAAGCCGAGCAGCAGGCGCAGGATGGTCGACTTTCCGCATCCGCTTTTGCCGACGAGCGCCACATACTCGCCGGGACGTACGGTAAACGACAGGTCGCGCAGGATGGTGGGCCCGCCCTCGCCATAGCTGAATGTTACGTCCGATACCCTGATGCTGCCGTCGAGCGACTCAACGCTTGGCTTGCCCTCGTCGGCCTCGGGTGCCGTCTCCAGAATCGGCAACACAAGGTCGAGCATGGGCTTTACCTCTGCGGTTTGGCCCGCGATCGAGGCGAATTCCATGAGCGCAAAGCTGACCTGGCCGTACGCCGCGCTGAAGGCCATGAAGTCGGCGACGCTCACGTGCGTCTTAGCCGCATAGTAGTAGATGAACGCATTGCCGAGCAGCGCCACGAAAGCCACGAGTGGCTGCAGTGCGCGTAGGGCCCAGGGACGGTTGTAGGAGAGCTCCGCATATTCGGAGTAGGTCTTTGACCATCGTGCGAAAGCCCTTTTCTCGGCGCCGGCCAGCTTTATCTTCGGCACGCCGTTCAGAAGGGCGCCTACGAGGCCGGATAGCCTGCTGTTCGCACGCTTGGTCTTCTTCTCGTAGCTCACGATGGTGAGCGTAATGGAAACCGTGAGCACCACCTGCGCGGCGACGACGGCAAACGCCGGCAACGCCAGGGCAGGAGCGAAGGTAGTTATCTGCACGATGTAGATGAGCGCGAACAACGACGTGAGTCCCGAGCCAAAGACGGCCGTGACCAACTTTTGGACCAGCGAGTACACGTTGCCGATTCGGTTTGCCAGGTTGCCCGACGAGAACCGCTTGAAGAACGTCGCGGGCAGCGATAGCACGCGGGAGAAGATTGCCGCCTCGGTTACCACCTCCGCCTTCGTGGTCATACTCGCCGTGACCAGGTTGCGGCAGATGGTCGTGAGCAAGCCGCATACCGTAGCCCCCAGCAGCAGCGCGGCTACGGGACCGATCAGCCCAAACTGACCCGAGGGCGCCACCAGCTGGAAGGCGATCTTGTTTGCCCAAGCTGGCGCCAGTCCGACGAGCGTCACGATCAGGGCCGCACCGATTACGATCGCATAGTCGCGACGGTCGAAGAGGTCGAAGATGAAGAACACCAGATCGCGTATGCCAAGCGGCTTGGCCGGCAGGGGCTTGTAGAACAGGAGCGCCTCTTCGCAGATATGCTTCGCAACGGAATCCGTCACCTTTGACTTGCGTCCTGTCGAGGGATTCACGAAATGGTAGCCAGAGAGACCCCAAGGCAGCAGGGCAACGGCCTCTCCCGTGTCGAGGTGGGCGAGTATCGTTCCGTACGTTCTGCGATGCCAGCGCTTTTCCAGGCGTATCTTGCGACGCATGGTCGACGAGGGTCGGCAGAGCCAGTCGAGTCGCTCGTCGGGGTCATCCACGCCATCTGGTACGGCGCCGGGTTCTGCCTGCAAGTATTTTAGGCAGGTCTTTGCCGCCTTGTCGAGCGGGAGCTCGTCGTCGGCGAACGAGTCGCGCTGCTCCTTGCTGGACACGCTACGGGCGAGCTGCGCGTAAGCCTGCTCTTCCATGGCGTCGTTCAGCCTCGCCCTGGCTTCGATCTGTGTCTCGCATTTTTTAGTCATTGCGCACCAGCTCCGCATAGGCGCCGTTTCGGGACATGAGTTCGACGTGGGTTCCGCGTTCGACCACCTTGCCGTCATCGAGGACGATGATCTCGTCGCAGTCGCGAATGGTGGAGAGACGGTGCGCCACCACGATGCACGTGATGCCGCGGCGACGAATGTTTCGGATGACCTCGGCTTCAGTCTGGGCGTCGAGCGCG
>JAFWKQ010000067.1 GCA_017545665.1 Atopobiaceae bacterium | reverse complement strand
GGAGTGAAGGCGACCTTCTTCAACCTCGGCGACAACACTCAATCGTATCCCGACCTCGCACGCAAGGTAATCGAGAAGGGCCACCAGCTCTGCAACCACACCATGGCCCACAACCAGCTCACGTCTGTGGACGCAGGCACGGTAAAAAGCGAAATCGAGCGTGCGCAGAAGGCAATACAAGAGGTAACGGGCAAGCTTACCACTCATCTGAGACCCCCCTACGGAGACTTCACCGAGAGGAGCTGGCTTGGTTCGGGTGGCACGATTACCGCCTCGATTCGCTGGAATGGCGACTCGCAGGATTGGCGAACGCCCGGCGCCGACGCCATTGTTGAGAACTCCCTTTTGAACCTGCATTCGGGCACCATCATCCTCATGCACGATGGCGGCGGCGATCGTTCCCAGGACGTTGAGGCGCTACCCCGCCTTATCGAGCGAGTTCAGGGCGAGGGGTACCAGTTCGTCACCATTTCCGAACTCATGCGTGCCAGCAAGGACATACCAGAAGAGGTTTGCTCTGGCGAGAACACCATGCCCGAGGGAGCGGTATGGCCTGAGGAAATCCACCCAGACGACATTGCCGCCGCCGAGGCTGCGGCAAGTGCCAAGGCCCAAGCCTCATAGGGATTGATCGCAGATGCATCGCCCCGCAACACAAGCCGTCCTCGTACTAGGCGCAATCCTACTAAGCGCCATGGCTGGGGCCATTGTGGGAATGGTGCCAGGCGTTTGTGTTGCATGCGCGCTCTTCGCGCTCCTCTACCTTATTTTGCGACCAAAACGTCAAAGCGCCCAACGCTCACAGCCCGAGGAAACCGACGCTTCCGGCGTACCCGAGCGCTCGGAGCGCCTTCCGCAAGAGGCCGACGTGGCAAGTCAGGACGATGCGCCCACAGCGCCCGAGAAGGGCGTTGGCGGGCAAGGCACGGAGGCCGTCCATGGCGCACCGCAAGACAAGGGCGTCGCAGGAGATGAGTCACGCGAACGCGCAGAGCGCACTCATGTGGAGGAGGAACCGGATAAAACCGCCCCAACAAACGAAGAGCCCCAAGGTTTTGAGGAGAAAGATGAAGGCTCGTTCGCGGTGCAAGCCGACGGTAGCGACGATGCCCACTCCCCCAACGCCGCGCCCTTCGATTACGATGAGTTTCTGAGCTCTTTGTATAAGGCAGACCGGCCTTTGGGCACCCTAGCGTCGTTCGCAAAGCAGACGCACGTTGCGGAGGGGCACGGAGACAACGTCCGTGCCGTCAATCGGTTTCTGACTCGCTTGCTCGACGAGGCCAACATCGAGGAGGCAGAGCGCAAGGATTCAGACAAGGTTATAGACGTCATCACGCTTGGGCGCAGTGGAATGATCTATTTGCGCACCATCGCCTCCCGTGCGGAATGGGGCAGCCTGCTGCGAATCATACGCATCGAGGCGGCGCTCAACGCTCTGCGCTATGCGCACGAACGCTACGACGACTTGAATGCCGTCTCCGTGGAAGACCTCTACCGCCAGTGGCAACGCGCTTGCTCCTCCATCTGTGCGCAAGCCCCCAATGTGGGCACCGCGGACTGGTCCTATTTGGCCATGCCATGGCAGGCGCCTTTTGGGCCATCCGACCAAGGAGAGTGGGCCGTTCGCCTGGCCATGTCCGAGGCAATAGAGTCTGTGCAGGTTCCTTATCGTCTTGAGGCGCGCTTTCGTTGTAATGTGTCCGCCGGCGATGTTGCCTTGGAGTTCAATGCCACACCCGCGCGCGTATTTGCACGCTCCGCATTCGTGGATGGCCTTGGAATCGTACCCACCACCTCACACATGAGGAAGCGAGAGGCTTCTTCCTACGCCGCGCGAGTGGGCATCCTCCTCGCGAACCACGCCTTCCGCGCATCCAGCAGAATCCGACGCGTATGGGTAAGGGCCGTTGAGGAGACGCCCAACTCCCATGCCGTTCTGTATTCGGTATGCATGGGGCGCAAAGCCTTTTCCAACCTGCGCATGGACGCGCTTGGCAACCCGCTGGATGCCCTGCGCCTACTGGGGGCGTCCATAGAGGAGCAAAACGGCGTACTTGTCCCTACCCCGCCGATCTTCTATTTGGAGGACGAGTCCTTCTGCCCCCGGTTTCGCCATGACCTCTGGGATCTTAGCGAACGCACGCTCCCTGCATTTACCGCCGCTTCGTTAGGCGCCACGCGGGTTTCGGATCTTGCGATTCACGAGGAGTTGCCGCGTACGCTCGCAGCCGACAAGATACTCGGCAACCTTGCAACCAGCAGCACAGAGCACGCCACTCAGCAGAGCGTGCGCGCCATAATGGAGGTCGCCGAGCAAACATCCGACGTCTCTGTGTGGAATTCGGCAGAGCGAACCGCCAGGAAACTCGTGCTGGGCAGCCTGGATCCAACGGAGCATGAGGCGATTCGCAGCGAAATCGTAGAGGGAGACGCACTTACCCAGGCAGTCGAAAAAGCCCAGGAACTGCTCATGCAGCAGAGGGCGCATGAGGCGCTACGCATACTAGAACAGGTCCTCGATCCTTTAGAGCGAAGGGGGACCTATGTGGACACTAAGGCAATCGCATACCGTTGCTTTGACAGCTTTCCCGAGCGGGTCGTCTATAACAGGCTGAACGCCCGCGACAAAAGAAGCGTGGTGCTCGTACCCGACGCCTATCTTATTGCGCATCTGGTTGCGTCTGCGGTCCTCATGGCCCTTCCAGAGGAGGATGGTGGAAACAGCGTAAAGAGCATTGCGCATGCCAGGCGCGCGCTGGAAGTCGCCCCCCTCAATGGACCAGCCCATCTTGGAATGGCTTCCTGCCTGGAGGCAGCCGGAGACAACGATGCCGCTCGCAAACAGCTCAAAACATACCTGCAAACAGCCTATCACCCACAAGGTATGGGCATTGCCTACTTCAAACTCGCCTCGCTTGAGCACGAACTCGGCCACGAAGACTGCTGTCTGGCGTGTTACCAAATGGCCGCAACGCTCTTCCCTCCGTTGCTTCCCTTTGTCCTAGGAGAGCTGCAGCCACTGCTGAGCAACGAAGACTCAAACGTCATAGAGCTTATGGACAGCTTGCAGGTTCGTGAGGCGCTGCGAAGCGACAACGTTCCCATGGCCCCCACAAGCCAGACGTCCTACATCCTCTTCGACGGTGCCACGGCTTCCGTTGACGCAGAAGTGTTTCCCGTGGCACGAGAGCTCATTCGTGTGCTTGAGTCGCTTTGGGGAGACGACGTGCTGCGCGGCATCCGCACCTCGCTCGAGCACGAGCCTGACGAATAGACTCCTCACCTGGAGAGAGACTATTTGCAGGGCAACGGCGAAAGCCGCATGAGACGTGCCAGGGAGACGATGTAGATGGCCAACGCCTGCTTGAGCGACTGCTCAGATACGCCTTCGTCTGGCCCGTGTTCCATGCCTACCCAGGATGGCTTGTCCTCGTCCATGTTGTCTGGTCCGAACGCCACCGCACGGGCAAAGTGGCGAGCGTATGTGCCGCCACCTATGGTAATGGCACGATCGTTGCGCCCCGTCATCTGGTTGTACGTGCCAAGCAGCGTCTGGACCTCCGAAGATTCGGGATCCATGTAGAAGGGATGCATGTTATCGCTCTTATCCACGGAGCATCCGTTGCGTTTGGCCACCCGCGTTATTTGCGCAAGTATGTTATCGCCTGACGTGGACTTGGGATAGCGTACGTCCATGGTTTGGACAAACCGCACCAAGCCCCCGTCGCGCTTGGTTCGTAGCGTGCCTCCCACGCAGGTAAGAGGGTCAAACACGTCGTCTTGGGCAGCGATGCCGAGTGCCTCGCCGGCCGTATCTGCCATAAGCGTCTGCACGAACGCAAGAAACGCACGCTCCTCGTCGTTGCAAAGGCTCTTGTCTACTAGATACTCCACCAGCAAGCCAATGGCATTGGTGGTTCCCTCCGGCATGGAGGCGTGCCCTCCCTTGCCAATCGCCCGTATCTTCACCAGCTCAGACTTTGCGTCGCTGCCTGCAGACTCGATTTGTATACCCTCGCATGGGGCAAGTGATGCCAAGGAGGCACGTACGATGGCCTGCGCACTTCCCGGTACCGCATTCGCCACCATTCCGCCTTCCAGCTCCACGATTCTTGCGTCGTCCCCTCGCACCGTCGGCGAGCTGACCTCCGCAAAGAAACGGCCCTTCTCACCGCATATGAGCGGAAAGACGGCGTCTGGAGTAAAGCAGAATACCGGCTCTGGGAAGCTCTTAAGATAATACTCCACGTCCTCCATGCCGGTTTCCTCGTTAGTTCCCACAATGCATCGCAGCGTATAGGGCAGCTTCTCTGCGTCCTCCCGAAGCTTGCGCACGAAAAAGTGCGCTGCATAGAGCGACAAGACCAAGGGACCTTTGTCGTCCAGCACTCCCCTCCCAAGCAGATAGCCATCCTTGCGCGTTACGCGCAGCGGCTCTACCGTCCAGCCATCTCCGAGGGGTACGATGTCTGAGTGCGCGATGGTGGCAATATACGCCTTGCTCTTGCCTTCAAGATCGGCATATCCCACATACCCGTTACAGTCATGACATTCGAGCCCGAGCCTATTCGCAATCTGCAACGCACGGTCCAACGCCTCACGAGGTCCGGGGCCAAAGGGCTTGCCAGCGCTCGCGTGCGGCTTGTCCTCCACACTCTGGACCTGCACCAAAAAGTCTATGTCTTGCACCACGTCCTCCCACACTTCGTCTGCATAGGCTCGGGCTTGCGCAATAAGATCCTTGTCCTCGTACGACATTATGATGTCCTCTCTCTTCTCGTCCAGAAACAGTGTAGCGCTCAAGGCGTTGTGTGGTGCTAGACTCTTGCACGAAAATGTGATGGCATCAGCCATAGCCGTTGCCGTTTATGCCCTTGCGCCAACGCCGTCCCGCATGCGACTCCGAGTACGCTTCGCGAGTCGTCGCTTGCGGACGACGCAGGCGCGAAGATAAGAACGGGCAGCCTCGTTGTGAAAGAAGGAACGCCATGTCTCGTCAAGCACCCCTGGAGCTCTGGCCCCTGCAGGCCAAGGCCGTCATATTTGACTTTGACGGAACCTTGGCCAACACCGCACACTTGTGGCACGAGGTGGATGCGGCATTCCTTGGTAAAAGGGGGCTCCCCCTTACTAAGGAATACCCTGAGCGCCTTGCCGCCCTTGGCTTTGTGGAGGGGGCTCGCTACACCATCGAGCAATACGGTCTGAGCGAGACCGTTGAGCAAGTGTGCGACGAGTGGAATCGCATGGGGGCACAGCTGTACCGCGACTCGGTGAAGTTACGCCCTGGCGCACGGGAATACATTCTGGCGCTCAGGTCCGCACATATCCCCTGTGCCCTTGCCACCACCAACAATGCGGAAGTCCTCAATAGCATGCGCCACATAAACGTAGACGCCCTCTTTGACGTCCGAGTCCACGGCTCCGAAGTAAGCAGAGGCAAGGACCATCCCGACATCTACTTGGAGGCAGCGCGACGCCTGAACGTCGACCCTCACGATTGCATTGTGTTTGAGGACATCGTGCCGGCGCTCAAGTCGGCAAGGCGTGCGGGCATGGTCGCCTGCGGGGTTCACGCCAATGACCCCATGCAGGATGTGGAGAACGCACGGACCGTCGCCGATCTCTGGCTGGAGGACTGGCGCGACCTCCGACTGCCATAACGCGTAATCCACAGATTTCACCCAGAGCAAATAGACGCGAAACCCGCGAGAGGACGTAAGGCCTCCGCGGGCCATCCAATCGTTCGCGCACCGCGTCGCCCCCGCATGCGGCTCCGCGCTCGCTCCGCTCGCTCACTTCGTGAGTCGCCGCCTGCGTTCGCGCACTGCCGGCCCGTTCGACCCCCTCGCCCGCGCCATTCCCGCATGCGGCTCCGCGCTCGCTTCGCTCGCTCACTTCGTGAGTCGCCGCCTGCGGGGGCGACGCGGGCGAGGGGGTCGAACGTTCAGTCGCTCCAACACAAAAAGGACGGCATCGCAGATGCCGTCCTCGAGTCGCCGAAGCGATAGGATTTTGCGCAAGCTCTAGATCTTGCGAACGTTGGAAGCCTGGAACTTGCCGTTCTGGCCTTTCGTAATCTCGAACTCAACAGCCTGACCCTCGTCCAGAGTCTTGTAGCCGTCCATCTGAATCTCACTGAAGTGTACGAACAGGTCGTCACCGTCCTCGCGAGAGATGAAGCCGTAGCCCTTGTCGGCATTGAACCACTTAACAGTACCTTGAGCCATTTCGTGCCTTTCTTTCTGTGCCCCGCGGGGCAACACACGTGCGCTTACGCGCTATAACCTTATGCCCGTTTGGACACGAAGGATATATTACCCCATACCTCCAGTCTGCAAACCCCCAATCTCAAACTCGCCGCTTGCGGCAAAAGTCTTGACGAAAATACCAATATAGTGTTATCGCGACGGTCCTGTGTGAACCGTCCCAAATAGAGCATCTGAAACTTGCAAACTGCTAGAATGCAAACCGCCAAGTACAGTCAACCAAGGAGGCACAGTGTACAAGGTTCACTGCATCAACAACATCGCCAAGGTAGGTACCGATGCGCTCGGCGAAAACTTTACGCTTACCGATGAGGTTGCGGGCGCTGACGCCATTATGGTTCGCTCCGCAAACCTTCACGAAATGGACTTCTCCGATTCGCTTCTTGCCATTGCGCGCGCAGGCGCAGGCGTAAACAACATTCCATTGGATCGCTGCGCAGAGAAGGGCATTGTGGTTTTCAACACCCCTGGCGCAAACGCCAACGGCGTGAAGGAACTTGTTATAGCAGGCATGTTGCTGGCCGCACGCGACATTTGCGGTGGCATCGATTGGGTCGACCGCCATTACGATGACCCCAACGTGGGGCAGCTCGCCGAAAAGGCCAAGAACCGCTATGCTGGTACCGAGCTCGCAGGCAAGACGCTTGGCGTCATAGGTCTGGGCGCCATTGGCGCCATGGTGGCCAACGCCGGTCGTAGCTTGGGAATGCACGTGTTGGGATACGACCCGTACGTCTCGGTAAAGTATGCCTGGAGCCTGGACCGCCACGTTCATCACGTAAACGATATCAAGGAAATCTGGGCGAACGCCGACTACATAACCATCCATGTTCCTGCCACGGACGCGACCCGAGGCATGATAAGCCGCGATGCCATTGCCGCCATGAAGGACGACGTGGTTGTGCTCAATTACGCCCGCGACGTCCTTGTGGATGAGCGTGCCATGGCCGAGGCTCTGCAAACCGGTCACGTCGCGCGCTACATGACCGACTTTGCCAACGACAACTCCACGCAGATGCCGCGAGCCATCGTAACCCCGCACCTCGGCGCATCCACCAAGGAGGCGGAGGACAACTGCGCCGTAATGGCTGCCAACGAGATTCGCGACTATTTGGAGAACGGCAACATAGAGAACTCCGTAAACTACGGCGACGTGAACCTTGGGCCCATGAGCACTTCCATGCGCCTCGCCGTGTTCCACAAAAACATTCCAGGCGTCATTGGTGCCATTACGTCCGCCGTATCGTCTGCCAAAGTAAACATCGAGAACATGACCGACAAGAGTCGCGGTGACTATGCCTACTCCCTGCTCGACCTCTCGGGAGACCTCGACGGCAAAACGATTGAGGCGCTTGAGGCCGTTGAGGGCATCTATCGCGTACGCGCCATCACAAAGTAGCGCGCCATCCCGCACGAAAGGAATCACATGTACAAGGTCCATTGCATGAATCGCATTTCCCAGGCGGGCGTCGACCAGCTCTTTGGGACCTTCGCCCCCGCCAAGGGATTGGAAGATGCCGAAGCCGTGGTAGTACGCAGCGCAAACATGCACGACGAACGATTGGGCGACCACTTGCTCGCAATCGCACGCGCAGGCGCGGGCGTAAACAACATCCCCCTCGATGCGTGCACGCAAAAGGGTGTCGTCGTGTTCAACACGCCGGGCGCAAACGCCAATGGCGTGAAGGAAATGGTAGTCGCCGGCATGCTCCTAGCCTCACGCGACATCATGGGGAGCAACGAGTGGGTGCGCGCCCACGCCGACGAGCCCAATATTGCAGCTGCCGCCGAAAAGGCGAAGTCACAGTTCGGCGGAACCGAAATCGCTGGCAAGACGCTCGGCGTCATTGGCCTAGGCGCCATTGGCGCCATGGTGGCCAACGCGGGTCGCAGCCTGGGCATGCACGTGCTCGGCTATGACCCCTACCTCTCGGTAAAGTACGCTTGGAGCCTGGATCGACACGTTCATGCAGTACGCAACCTAGGCGATATCTTCGCAGAAGCAGACTTCGTAACCATCCACGTTCCCGCCAACGACAAGACCCGACACATGCTCGGGCGCGATCAGATTGCCCAGATGAAGCGCGGCGTCGTGGTGCTCAACTTTGCGCGCGACACCCTGGTGGACGAGAATGCCATGGCAGAGGCCCTGAAATCCGGACACGTGGCACGCTACGTCACCGACTTTGCCAACCCCACCACCGCGCATATGAGCGGCGCCATCGTAACCTCTCATTTGGGCGCCTCAACCGTGGAGGCAGAGGATAACTGTGCGGCCATGGCCATCTCGGAGTTGCGCGAGTACCTCCTATCCGGCAACATCACCAACTCGGTGAACTTTGGAAACGTCGACTTAGGCCCCATAGAAACGGACGAACGCATTGTGGTGCTGCATCGCAACGTGCCCAACATGATCGGACAGTTCTCGCAGATTCTTAACGACGCCCACCTCAACATCGAGAACATGGCAAACAAGCGGCGCGGGGAGGTTGCCACCACGCTGCTGGAAACGAGTGGCCAATGGGATGACTCGGTCATAAGGCAAATGGCCGCGCTCAAGGACGTTTTCCGCGCGCGCATGATTCCCGGCCGCTAACGTCTTCTACCCACAAAGCATAATCGCCCACAAAAAGAGGAACGACGCGACACATGAGCATTCCCTTTGCTTCAATCTATTTTCTCGTCCTTGCTGCGCTTGTTGCTACGTCCGTTTTCTACGCGCGCAAACGCAGCGAGGCGGGAAAGTCCCTTACGGCTTTTGAATGGCTTTGGACTGTTCCCTTTGCGCTTGCGCTGGTATTCTTGGGAGTTTGGTCCGCTCGAGGTCTTGTGGACGCCCAAAAGAGCGTCGCCGTCGTTCCTCTTACGGCCCTTGTCATAGGCATCTGCGGCGCCTATGCCTTAAGGCGCAGGGACGTTTGGGCGTGGTATGAGACCAAAGGCAAAAGAGTTCGCATCGTACTACGAATTATTCTTATTGCACTCATCCCCCTCTTTGCCGCTCTTGCCATTGAGGTCCCCTTTAACGAGCTCATTCTTGCGGGCGGAGCAAGCCATTTTTGGCTCGAGGTGCTACTTGTGGGTCTGCTTCTGTTAGGCCTCTTTTTTTTGGGACAGCGTCACACCGCTCTGTGCGTTTTGGGCGTTGCGCTATGCCTCATCACCGGCATAGGACAATACTTCATAAAGTCCTTCAAGAACGCTGCCATCCTGCCTGCGGATCTCTTGGCACTCGGTACGGCAGCTGCGGTGAGCAAGGAGTACGTGTACTCGCTCAACGAGCGTGCACTTGAAGGCATTGCTCTTGCGCTCGTTGCTCTTTGCTTGCTCTCGCTTGTTCGTCCACCGCAACCCAATGGCAAGGGCCAAGGCATGGCCCGCACCGTTGGACTCAACGTTGCGGCATCTGCCGGCTCTTTTGCGCTGCTCGCCGCGCTCGTGGCAATACCAAGCTACATGGGCCAACTTGGCGTGGGAATGGAATACTGGTACACAATGGACTATTATCAGCAACAGGGATTTTATCCCACCTTTATCGCGGTGCTGCAGGACATGTCCATCCATCGTCCCGATGGCTACACCGACGAGGAGGCGCAACGCATTGAGGTCCAGCATGCCCAAAATTACCGTGTAGCACGGGAGGCCAATGCCGACTCCAAGGCAACGGTAAGCCAGTTTGAGCAGCTTAAGCCTTCCGTCATCGCTATCATGAACGAGTCGTTTGCCGACCTTTCCATCCTTGACGGATTGCACGCGGGATACGAAGGCCCCGAGTTTCTTAACCACGGGCTCAACGACGCGCTTGTACGTGGGCGGCTCAACGTCTCGGTACACGGGGGTGGCACGTGCAATTCGGAGTTTGAGTTCCTAACCGGTAATTCCATGCAATTTATAGGAGCGGGAAAGTACCCCTACTCCCTTTACGACTTCTCGCACGTGGACGGGTTGGCAAGCCAGTTTAAGGAATTGGGCTATCACACGTGTGCACTTCATCCCAACTACGCCACCAACTGGAACCGCGACGAAATCTACGCGCACCTTGGGTTCGATCGCTTCCTCTCCATAGACGACTTCGGCGGGATTCCCGACTGTGCCATAGACAAGGTCACGCCCAACGAACCGCACTGTGAGGTGTTCCATAGCGGCGTAAGCGACAAGGCAACCTATGATTACATACTCAGGATGCTCAAAGAGGATGAAACGCCTCAGTTCTTCTTCGATGTGACGATGGCAAACCATGGATCCTATGACCAAAACAACATCGCGCCCGAGTATCAAACCAACTACATGCCCGATAGCTGCCCAGAGGAGCAAACGCCCGCGCAGCTCAATGAGTACCTCTCGTGCATCAAACGTGCGGATGCCGACCTGAAGGAGCTTGTGGACAACCTCAGACAGCTCAGCAGGCCCGTGGCAATCGTGTTCTTTGGTGACCATCAACCCATGCTCTCGTCTGACTTCAACGACTACTGGTTTAAGGACGAGCCCGAAAACGAGCACGCACGACGCGTGTTCTCCACCAATTACGTAATATGGGCAAACTACGACGTAGCCGGACAAGAGCAAAAAGGCATGCTGGACGAGACGAGCATAGACATGCTTGCCGCTCAGACGCTCAACCTCATTGGTGCTCCCGTAAGCGATTTTCAGGCCGCGCAACTGGACATTCGAACGTCTATCCCATCTCTGGCGGTAAAGGACTACCAAGGTCAAGACCGTGCGTGGTATGCTCCTGGCTCAACCAATCAATACAGCCAAAGCTATTACGACCTGTCGCTCATCGAGTACTTGAACTGTGCCACCAAGGTATAGACTTTCTGGCGTGTTTAGCGTTCCTTGTGAAATGGGCCGAGGTCAGGAAGTGGGTGTTGGGAGAGCATCCGCTCCCCTATGATTGCCAGCGGTATGTAGCAGACTATAAAGACCAGATACAGGATCACGGTCGCAATTGCCTCATCCCCCGTAGATACGTATGACACGTCCGTCGGCCCGCTACACAAAACCATGCTAGGAATCATTATGATGAAATCGGACAGTCCATGGAGCAAGGCCGCACCCCATATACTCCCCGATCTCAAAACCAGAGCGTTGAGGAAAAAGCCAAAGAGGCCCGTTTGAATGGTTTTTAGCACAGCCTGAAGAATCGACAGGGGATCTGCGTAGTTTATGCCAAACCAATCAATGTGTGCCATACCAAAGAGAATCGCTGCAAGTATTGCCACAAAAAACAAGCCCTTCCTGCCCCTGCCTCCCACATCCAACAGACTTCCAAAGATCAGGCCTCGAAAACTCGCCTCTTCAAAGACGCCAATGCCAATGCAGTACACGACTATCTTAAGAAGGCGCAGCGACCACCCGTCCTCTATGACCGTCTCATTCGTGAGTATAGTCTCAACCACGGCAAAGATCGTAAGGCCAAGACTCGTCGCGAGAACCCACCAGCCCTTTCTCAAAGCCAGACCAATCGTGTTCCGATTAATGCCAAGGAGCTTACGGCCTCCAAGTATGACTAAGGAAATGCATGCCCCCACCGCGCCGAAGAGCATCACGAGCACGTCTGAGTTAAGAGGCATCCCAGGGATCATCGACACAAGATAACCGATGATCTCGAATATGAAGACGATGCCGAAGCACAGCATGGCAAGTAATATGGTTACTCCTGCCGGACGCCTCCTTCGACGAACTGGCTCTGTTGGAGTAATGTGAGCTTCGACGTTATGCGTAACGGCAACTTGCGAAGGCAAGATGCCGTCGCAAGGCGCGGGCGGCCCCTCATGGTATCCGCTCGGTTGCAACAACTGCGACACGCTCTCCTCTACTGGCGAACCACATGAGGTGCAGTATTTTGCTTCCCGAGGATTCTTCGCCCCGCATTTCTTGCAATACATCGCTGCCTCCTATCACGGCATCTTTATGCACAGTATAATGGGTGTACGGTAATAGCCTGGAACACGCATGGGATTGGAGAATTATGAACGTACTGCTCGTTTATAACGACGGACTTGTTGAGTCGTTTGACACAAGAGACGACATGTCGCAGGAGTACACGCATGCCCGCCTAGACACCTTTGTGGAAGAGGTCGAAGATCGCGACAACTGCTACGAGGTCGGCATAAACCTGTATCCGGTGATTCATTCAAAGAGCCGCGATCTCCCCACCATCCGTCGCATCTGCTCGACTACCTTCATCTCAGACTATCACCACAGCTCAAAACCCTCGCTCGATGCCGTTTGCCCCATGATCACCGGCCTCAAACAGCTCATCGTCAATGGTTCCGTGGTTTGGGAAGGCTATCCCGAGCCGTATCTCTCGGACGAGTCCTACGAGAACGAGACCTCCGAGGGCAGGGTCTAGCTATTCAATGAAGATATGCCGGAAAAGGCGGTGCCGCGCATACGGCTCTTTCGTATGTGCGGCACCGCTCATTTATGAGGACGAAATGCTTACTACAGGAGTTCGGCCGTGCGCTTACCGTCCTTAAATGTGATTTTTGCGCTCACTGGGTCGTAGCTCCTGCCAAAGATGTCCGTTACCACGATCTGATACACGTACGTCGCGTCACCTGGGTTCAACTCCTCCGCCTTGGTGTTGGCGTCAAGCGTAATGGTGCCAGTGCTCCCCGACTGAATCTTCCCGTTAACCTCGCGCGCAACGAGGAACTTCAGTTGATCGCCCTTGTTCAGACGGATGATGCTCTTGCCTGCCATACCACTGTTATCCACATCTTCGTAATAGCATAGGAGCTCGTAAGAGTTCGTCTCGTAGAGGTACATTATCAGAAGGTTTTCCTTAACCGTCACCTTCTTTCCCGTATCAAGGGTGCGCGTAAGCTCCACAGGCACGGAATATAGGTTGTATTTTGGCTTGCTGTTCTCGGAAACCATATCCACCAGCTCCGCATAGGCATACTTTCCCCCAATGTTGAGCACGCCGCCGGCAAACTGGTCTGTGTACGTTATCTGCCCGTGCTCATCGATTTGCAAGTCAAGGTTGTTGCCCGTACCCAAGGGAACCACGGTTCCATCGGGCTGCACTTGGCCAAACTGATAGGTCGCGACCTGCACGAACTCCGTGTTTCCCGTTATGCGCACGCTAAAGGCACCCCTTTGGTCAATCTGCCCCTTGCATGCAAACGCACCCACCGCATCGGATGCCTGCAAGGGCTTGAGGTCTCGTACGCCCTTATCAGCCCATTGCGAGCTGTCGTATACGCCCGTTCGCACGCTAAGGTATTGCACGTAGGCGTCGTTGCCCAACCCAAGCTCCTCCGATAGGGATCGATACTCCTCGTAGGCGTCCTTGTCGATGGCAAGCGGATAGTACACCGAAAGACCCGTTGCCTTTGCCCGCGCAGAACCATGGTGCTCATAGATAACCGCCTTCTTCAGCGCATCGAGCACTGTGGTCGAATTGTCTGCGAGCTCGTCCTTTACGCATGCCATAAGATCGCCTAGGTCAACCATGTTGGTATAGCCTTCCCAATAGTTTGCGTAGCCAAAGGACTGTACGTCATGACCGTGCACGATGAGACGCTGCAGAGAGGCTGACTTTTCCGTGGAACGAGCCAAGCCTTCCGCCGCCGCCGCAAACGCCTGCGTCAATCCATCCATATGCGATAGATCCACCACCGACACGGTAACGGCATCATCCACGCCGTCGTCCTCGCATCTCTGCACGTATGACGAGGCGATGGCCTCACAAAAGCCGGGCACGTCATCGGTATTCTGCGTACTCTCAAACCACCCTGGCCAAACGTCGTATGCCCATCCCTTGCTTGGCTCAACCTCCTCGGAGGCCACCATATAATCGGCATGACGCGATAGCATCTGTGCGTTTTCGAGCGTTGCCATAAGGCATGTGTCAAACCCCACCACATCAAAATGCGCCTCACAGTCTTGCAGGGCCTGATTCATCTCGGGCAGCGTGAGACCGTCATCGTCCAGTTCATCCAAACACACGCCAGTTAGGGAACCACCGCCATGATCCCAAAACATGAGCGCATAGTGCTCGGCAGGATACGAGCCCATGCCCCATTCCACGAACTCACGCAGCGTGTTGGAATCTCCCATAGACGCCCGCGGTTGCTGGTCCTTTTGCACCAGCTCGCCATTCTCTACGCAAAACCGATTGAGATGCTCCGCGTCCACCTTGTCGTTGTGCCATTCGTTCGATCCGCCCGTTTGCACGAGCAGGTGTACCGACTGCGGCAAGGTGACTCGCGTGAGCTCTTCTAAGTTCATCGAAGCGTAGCCATCCTCCGTCTCCAGATTCGAGCCACAAAGGTATACGAGCACGGTCCACGAACCGTCGTCGAGCTTCTTGGAAGCGACTTTGTTCGAATTGGGACCTGTAGGCCCAATATTGCCCACCGCGAACGAGACAGCGATTACCACCACCGCCAAAAGGGCAACGCAGATACCGGCCACAAGCAACCATGAGGGTCGAGCAGGCTTTCTCTCCTGCGCGCTTTGTGGCGCCGCATCCGGCTTTGCCTGGGATTCGCAATGAGATGGAGATGCGGACGAAGCGAGCCGTGACTGGGCTTTTTGGCTATCCGAGCCTGAGTTTTCCTGCTTGTCATCCTGTTTGTCGAGCAACGCGCCGCACGAGGTGCAAAACCTCGCGTTATTGGGTTGCTGTGCGCCACACTTTGGACAAAACATGTAATCATCCCCTTCCTGCGACATTTGCGACTCCATGGCTATGGCCGCAAATTGCTTCTCCGCATAGCAAGAGCAATGACAGCGGAATCAGCAACGGTTGCATAACCCATGCATCACCCATATAAAGGTATGCGTAAATGAACAAGCAAGAGGGTGCGTTTTGGCGTTTGGTGCCATCCAGCTGGCTGTATGGCGACAAAAATCAACGGCGCAACTTCTTATCTACCACTTCAAGCGACAATAGACGCTGCCGCAGATCGCACAAGGATTAATCACGTGTCCTGTAGCCATTGCGTTTCGTTTGTCCCGCCCACATCGCATTGAAAACCGCCGTACGCTACATTGCATTCAGTACGTATTGCCACATACCTCGACTTATAAGGAGGCAGCATGAAAATCGGTTGCGTAAAGGAAATAAAGAACAACGAGTTCCGCGTGGGCCTTACGCCTGACAACGTGAAGACCTATATCGCAGCGGGCCATCACGTCTACGTTGAGATGGGCGCAGGGGTTGGCTCTGGCTTTATCGACGAGGAATATGTGGCTGCAGGCGCAAGTATCTTGGAGGATCCCAAGGAGATCTGGCAACTCGTGGATATGATGGTAAAGGTCAAGGAGCCTCTTCCCGAAGAATATCCCCTTTTTCACGATGGGCTCATTCTCTATACCTACCTGCATCTTGCCGCAGACCAAGAGCAAATGGACGCGCTGTTGGAAGGCAAGGTTAAGGCCGTTGCCTACGAGACGCTTCAGGAGACCGATGGCAGTCTGCCGCTGCTTGCCCCTATGAGCCAAATTGCCGGTCGCCTGGCCGTGCAAGAGGGCGCCAAGTATCTGGAGAAGACCTATGGTGGCCGCGGCGTACTGCTCGCGGGCGTTCCCGGAACCCCCAAGGCCAACGTTGTCATTCTGGGCGGCGGAACCGTAGGTACCAACGCCTGCAAGATCGCCGTGGGCATGGGGGCCAACGTTACCGTGCTCGACATCAGCCTCAAGCGCTTGGAGCAGCTCGACGACCTGTTTGGCTCGCGTGTGCAGACCCTCGTGTCCAACGATGCCAACATCGAGCGCGCCGTTATGGATGCCGACTTGGTAATTGGCGCAGTGCTCATTCCTGGCGCAAGCACTCCCAAGCTCTTTAAGAAGGACTACCTGCCCGAGATGAAGACCGGCGCCGTGTTTGTGGACGTTGCCATCGACCAGGGCGGCTGCGGCGAGACGTCTCGCGTTACCACGCACGACGATCCCATCTACGTCGAGTGGGGCGTGGTGCACTATTGCGTTGGCAACATGCCTGGTGCCGTTGCCCGCACCTCCACCATCGCGCTCACCAATGCCACGACCCACTACGGTCTGGAGATCGCCAACAAGGGTCTGGAGAAGGCAATCGAGGAGAGCGCCGTGATCGCCTCGGGCGTGAACTGCTACGACGGCAAGCTCACCTGCAAGAATCTTGCCGACAGCTACGAGGGCTACGAGTACGTGGACATGACTACCCTCATATAGAGATCGAGGCAAGTGCCCTGGCCTGCAGTGTCAACTGCAGGTTGCCGATATTGGTAAGGATGCTGCTCGCCTCGCACCCACGTCCGGTCCCCATGCGGCTCCGCGCTCGCTTCGCTCGCTCACTTCGTG
>JAFWKQ010000066.1 GCA_017545665.1 Atopobiaceae bacterium | reverse complement strand
TCGCGAACGAGCGTCTTTGGGACCATGCCAGAGACGGTGCCGGCGGCGGGAGGGCGAGGAGAACCCAGTCCTGTGGAGGCCCTGTGAGGACGGGGTACGGGTGGACTTTGCCCTTGACATACGATTGCTCATATCAGTCCCCTTTGTCCCGCTTTCCGCGTTGGGTCCAAAGGGGACTGTCCCCTTTGGACCTATTCGAAAACCCAGGTAGAGATCCGCCTTAGGAGCCGAGTGCGTTCGCGCGCCAAAGCAGGGAACAGCCCATAAGAAACACAATGAGCACGGCAACGGCGCCGGAGATGGCCTCTATAACAAAGGCGAGCTGTCCCGCTGGGTCGCCAAAGGTGCCGAGCATCTGGACTTCCAGCACCAACAGCGCACCCACCGCGCCCGCAATGTTCACGTGGGCAATAACCTGCTGCAAGGGTGACCCATTGTGAATTCGCACTACGTCAACGACGGCCATGCCAGTTGTGGCAAAGGTGAAGGTCGCCATAAGGATCATAAAGATCTCGGGGAGCCGCTCGCTGTGACGCTGGCTTATGCACACGCCCATGAGCATCCCAAAGACGACGGCTAAGGCGCAGAGAAAAACGGCGGAGACTCTAAACACACGACGGATAGGTTGCTTGCCGGGCTGCTTCATGCACACGGCCACACACGAGCCCATAAACGTCAGCACCGCAAAGTAGCCGGCCATCGCATAGTTCCACAAGGAGTTGTTGCTGCACGCAATCAGAAGATTGAAGATGGCGAGCACCATGTTTAAGAACGTGCCAGCACACCTTATCACCAAATCGCGAAGCGGCGCATCCCGCACAAGACGCTGCGCAACAGCGCGTGTTTTCGCAGCCATGCACTCACCCCCGCCTTTGCTCGCAGCACTGCAATGGCACATGGTAGCAGCGTTTGTCCGCTATGCGCTCATCGTTGCGCACGCCCATTCAATAAGCGCAGAAACCGGGACAAAGGGGACTGTCCCCTTTGTACCCAACGCAGAAACCGGGACAAAGGGGACTGTCCCCTTTGGCCCACTCCCTTTCCCATTTGTGCTGGGCCTACGCCGCATTTCCTGCGTATAATAAATAACATGGCGGGAGTATTCTTAAAAAGGAGCCACCATGAACAAACGCGCCCGAGCCCTTATGTCTATAACCCTCACCCTTGTGTTTGGCGTCCTTATTTTGTTTGTGGCACGCCCGGCGTATGCCAAATCGATGTTTACGCTAAGCGTCAACGGCGCTAGGACAACAATCAACTCATTGGCCGACCTGCAAAAGAAACTCAATGCCGAGGATGGCAAAAACAAGACCATAATCATCGACTTCAACAGCGATGTAACGGGCGGTCCGTTGGAGCTGCCTTCAAAGAGCACCGTAACGATTAACCTCAATAGCCACACCCTCAACCGTGGCCTCAAAAAGGCGGACTCCAAAGGCCATGCCCTCCTGGTGAAGAAGAACTCAAAAGTCACCATCAACGGCGGTAACGAAACTGCGACAAAGCCGGTCAACGCATGGAACAAAGATGGTCACAACATCGGCTGGCGGGTAGAGGCGAGCGGTCTTATCACTGGTGGATACAGTACCAACAAGGCAGGCGGCATCCATCTTAATTCCGGTGCGCGCCTTACGCTTAACGACGTAACCGTGGCTGGCAACCGCGCAGAGCAAAAGGGCGGCAGCGACGGATACGGCGGCGGCATTTGGGCATGTGGCTCCGACACAATGGTCTCGCTCAACAACTCCCAGATATGCCACAACTATGCCTACAACGATGGTGGTGGCATTTGCAGCACATCGAGCCAATTCAATCTATTTATGAACAACTCAAAAGTACAGTTTAATGGTGCCAAGCGCAACGGCGGCGGCATTGCCCTACGGGCCAGCAAGGCCGTAGTTGCCGGCGACCAAAAAACCGTCGTAAGCTACAACAATTGCTACGGCACGTATGGCGGTGGAGTGTACATAAACAAGGACAGCATATCGGTGGGCGGATTTACCGTGGAAGGCAACGAGGCCAAATACGGTGGTGGTGTAGCAACGCGCGACCACTCCATCACGCTCTCGTCGCTTACGATTAAAGGCAATACGGCCGAATACGGCGGTGGCGTATACGTTGGCGACTTTACCAACGTATACTCCACCGCATCCGACACCATGAACGGCTGCGTCATAACCAAGAACAAGACGAAGAATAACTCCAGCTGGGGTAAAGGCGCGGGCGTGTATGTGGTTGGCAGTGGCAGAGGATGGTTCGTAAAGGCGTTCTCGCTGGAAGTAGGCGGCAAAACCATAGTTAAGGACAACGGCGCCGGATCCGGCAACTTCATCTTTGGCTCAACCAGCGTGCATCCCAACTTTACGCTCACCGGCGAATCCGACGTGCGCATGGGCTACGAAAAGATATCGGAAGATGCCGTGCAGGTAACCCACAACCGCTTAAAGGGTCCCAACTGCATTCGCTACCTTACACCCGAAAACGGCGGATACCACTTTACCTATAACCCTGGTGCCTCTTCGCGCAAAATCTTCTATGTGAAAAACGGCAAGGACAACGAAAAGAAGTACGGCAGCTCCTACGGGCAGCGCCAAACGGTGGGCAAGATCACGTCGGCTGCCGCGGCGCCCAAAGTGGACGGCAGCAAGAGCTACAACGGCTACCCCGTAACGCGTGGTTACGTGCGCTTCCCCAGCGTCGTGGAAGAGAAGATTGACCTTGCGACCCCGTTCTTCTATTCCGACGGCTACTTCTTCGACAACCCCGAGACGTACAATCCCCATCTGGCGACCGCGTCCCTGTGCATGGCTATGAGCGGCTTCTACCTTAATACGGGCGACATCAACGCGACGGACGGCTATGTAAACAAGCACGCCTCGGCACGTCAGTTTATGGCCGACATCGGCTGCGACGACCAATCGATCTACGTTAACGACTTTAACGTGCAGAAGCCGGGCATCGACACCATTGGCGTAACCATTGCCCACAAGCGGCTCAAGAACAAAGACGGCAAAGACTCGGACTATTACCTCATACCGGTTGCCATCCGCGGCGCCAACTACGAGGCGGAGTGGACCAGCAACGTTACGCTCAACAAGGCCAAAGACGTAAGGGACGCCGAGGCCGCAGGCTTTGCGAGTGCCGCCGACAAGGTATACAGAGAAATACGCAGCTACATGCAGCGCTACAACATCCCCGCATACAAGGTTCGTTTTTGGGTGGCGGGCTACTCGCGCGCGGGCGCCACGACCAACCTCGTATGCAAGCGCCTCATTGATGCCTGGAACTACGCGGCGAGCAACAAGCCCAAGGTGTTTGGTTATCCCGTGGAGGCGCCGCAAGGTGGCGTAAACAAAAATGTCTTTGACCAGGATTACTTCTCGATTCACAACGTAATAAACCAAGGAGACCTGGTGCCGCTGGTGGCGCCTTCGGCCATGGGCTTTAAGCGCTACGGCGTGGACCACTACATCCCGGGCACGGGCGCAATGGCGCCCGTAATCGTGGAGAACGATGCGGTAACGCGTGGCGGTACCGGCGGTCCTGCCAGACGCTATCTGTACGCCGACAACATGCCCTTCTACACCAACGACCCGCGATACAACAACGCCGGCGCAATTACGCAGCTTAGGGCAATAGATCCCAACATCGTGTTTGACGACTACTTTGCCACGTGCGGTATGGACTTTGCCCCATCGCCGAGCATATACGAAAAGTCCACTGGTAAAACGACGGTATACGAAGAGAAGTACATAAAGGACTTCCTCAACGAGCTGCAAGTGGGAGCGATTTCTAGCCGCGATGCTTACGCCAACGACCTTGAGCCCACGTTCCGAACGGTTATGGGCATGCTGTTTGGCATGGCGCCCAGCAGAACCAAGGCCTTTGTGGACAGGGCTTCCACTACCATGAATCGCTTTGACACGCTGATCGCGTCTTGGAACGACCATGGCATGCTCCGCATTTGGTGGTCGCTCATTGGTGAGTGGAACAAGTCGGATGCCGCCAAGAAGAAGGAGTACACCGACCTCTTCTACAAGAAGCTCAAGGAGACGGAAGCCTTGGATGTGCTTACCAAGGAGGAGCGCGCCAAGTTTGACGCCGCCTGGCCCAAGCTGTTTGACTTTATAATGCGCGTGCTGGATCGCGACTACAACACCACGAGCTACAGCACCGCAAAGATGATGATGCTAGGCACCTTTGCGTACAACTCCTCGCGCATTATGGCCAACCATTATCCCGAGGTCACGCTGGCGTGGCTGCGCACCTATGACGACTACTACAACAGCGAGCGCACGTCTGCGACCATCGCCAATGCTCCGTCCGTGTCGGCACCTTCGGCCAGCGTGGGCAAGACGAATCTCAAGGCCGGCGGCCAAGACAACGAGATTCCGGGCGGAAAGCAAACGGTAACGCTGGACGTAACCAACCTTAAGGGCGAGGCCATCTACTACAAGATGAGCGGTACCAAGACGTCGGCCAACACCTGCAAGAATGGTTACGATATCTATCGCGGTGGCATCGACTTGGGCAGGGTGGCCAAGGGCAACGAGTACACCATTACCGCCTATGCCGTGAGCTACGGCACCAAGAGCGCGGAGGTAACGTATAAGATTAAGGCCTCTGGAGCTCCGCACAAGGTCGTGGTGTACAACGAGTACAACGCGCGTCGCAAAAAGATTTCGCAAACCTACGAGTGGGCCGAAGGGACCTCGCAAAAGGTCGAGGCCAAAGAGACCGCAGAGCGTAAGCTCGACGACTGGGTGGTGTGGGACGAGCGGGGCCAAAATGTTACGGATGCTGTGCTGGGCAGCCAGAAGAAAAATCAGACGGCTACGTTCACCATGCCTCAGGCCGGCCAGCACGGCCTCTCGGAGAACTACAAGCTCACGTTCATAGCGTCGTTTAAGTGGAGGCCAACGGAGTATCCCAAGCACACCTTTACGGTTAAGGTCGGCAACAGCACCGAGACTTTCCAGGCGTCGGAGTGCTCGACCTTTAAATACGACGCGACCAGCAAGATTCCGGCAGGCAAGCACTTTAAGGAGTGGAAGGTTTTCGACCAGGACGGCAAAGACGTTACGAGGTTTATGAGGACCGGATATCGCAACAGCAGGACCGAAGACTACGTGTGGGGATCCAAGTTTAAGCCCAACATGTCCTGCGAGGTAACCGGCAATAACCAAACGGTCAACCAAACAAATGACCCGAAGTCCTACACCTTCGCCAACGGCTACAGCCTTACGTTTGAGGCGCAGCTGGAAGACATTTCTACTGTTAACAAAATAGAGATTACGGACGTCGTCAAGCCGATGCTCTATGGCTCGGGCAAGACAACGATTAAATACTATGCAGGTGCAAACGAGGTGCATCAGCTCTATCAATATGCGGGCTGGAAGTGCAGCCAAAGCAAAACGAAGAACGAGGACACCACGGTTACCACCACAACCACCTACACAAACTATATCAACTGTCCTGCTGTGGCTGGCAAGCCGTTTGCCGCAGACGATGCTCTAACTGTAAGGACTCAGGTAGCGGGTGAATCTATCGATAAAAATCCGGACTATACGGTTACGCGGAAGCGCAAAAACGACGGCACCATACAGGTAGCCATAACCAAGACGGAAACCAAGACCACGGGTACGCCCATATTTACGTACAAGGTTACCGCCCGCGCGTGCGACAAAAACGACGCGGATCGTAACGTGCTGAAGCAGGGAGACAATGAGCTAATTGGCGAACAAACGTTCAAGGCCGGTAAGGACGGGGTATTTAGGTTCTACAACGGACCGATTCCGACGGGTACGGGCAGCAGGCTCTGGGGCTACGAGGCCGCCAAGGGCTCCGGCCTGGAAAAGGTGAACAAAAACGATCCTAGCGATAACGTCTTTAAGGTCGTGGACAAGACCAAGCCGCTTACGGTCAACAAACTGTATGTGCCCGAGATCTCTGAAATCAAGGTGACTAAATTCCCGCAGCCCGCTACGGGCGAGACGTTGGCCGGTGCGGATGACAAAGGCATCAATTTTGCGTACATACTCCCCGAGGGCTCCGTGTTTGCGGACGCATTTGCAACGCGGGTGAAGAGCCTCAGCTGGAAGCCGGAGCCGGGCGCGGACCAAAGGGCGGCAGCCGACACAGCCTACACCGCAGAGCTGGAGCTGGAGTGCGTTGATGAGGACGGCCAGCCGTACGAATGTGCCTTCGAGCAGCGTGGCGTATCGGTTACGACGGGCGCCGAGAATCCCGCCTTCGAGTCCGCTGAATTCAATCCTGCGGCGAGCAAGCTGACTCTGTGCTTCTTGCCGACGACGCGCGACACGCGCCACGAGGTAACGATTGTTGACTACTGCGCAAACGCTCCGGGGGAGGAGAGCACGACCCCCAGGAAGGAAACATGGAGCGATGGCGAGGCCAAGAGTGTTACGGCCAAGAGCTACGACAACTTCGTGTTTGGTGGCTGGAACGTGACCGATGGCACGAATCCTGTTGATGCGTCGAAGCTGGGGCTGACCGACGAAGACCTCAAGCAGCAAACGATAACGTTCGTTATGCCTAGCAACACGGCGCTTGGCGATCGCTATGCGCTGCACCTCACGGCAAGCTACGTGCCCAAGGCCCAAAGCCTGCGTGCGATTATTGCCGCGCCCACGGCGGACGCAACCGAGCTGGCAGATACCGCCAAGATAAAGTGGGAAGCTGGCGAGAATGCGCGTGAAGCTACGGTGCCGGTGTCGTGGAGCGTAAGCGACATATCCGACTCTGGGTCAGGTACAACTACGTGCACCTATACTGCTAACATGCGTCTGGATGCGGTAACGGCGGCGGAATTCGTTTCAGGTGACCTTAGCGTGGCTGCGTATCCCACCGACGAGGCAGGATCAGAGCAGAACGGCACCGCATCGTATGCGCGAAACGCTGATGGCAGCATTACCGTGAGCGTTCAATTCGCGTCTATCGTAACGCCCATGAAAGCGTACGAAGTGACGATTGAGGCGTGCGACGACAACATGGGCAACGTCCTGGCGGGCGTGCAGAAAAGCAAACAGTCCGTAGCGTGGGAGACGAATGACGATGGCGAGTTTGAGCTGTACCCGTCCGATATAGACGGCGCCTCCTTTGTTGGCTGGAAAGTGCCAGAGGGCTCCAAGGTTCAACACAAGACTGGAAACACATTTAAATTCCTGGAGGGTGCGACGGTAAAGGACTCTTGCAGAGTACAGGCCTTGTACGTACCCGTGGTCACCTCGGTAACCATCGCGGGCGTCGCTGCGCCCGTGGCGGAGGAGCCGCTCACTGCGCTGTCGGAAAACAACGTAACGGCGACCCTGGACTTCTCGGATGCGACCAAGACGCTGTTTGGCGCAAACACGCTGCCTGGCGGCACGGATGATAAGGCGCGTGTAAAGGTAACGGAACTTACGTGGATACCAGAAGCATCTGGCAACGAGGCCGCCTACGAGACGCGTTATACCGCAAATGCAAAGTTTACGGCTAGGCGCGTCGTAAACGGGACGGAACAAGAGAATGGCAGCTGGCGCTTTATCTACGCAAGGGGAGCTAGCGTGCAGGCAGACGGCACTTCGACCACGCGCTTGAATGCTGCCGCAGACACGGCCTACCTGTACTACCCGCAAACAGGACGCGACAAGTTCCACCAGGTGAGCATTACCAACAGCACCTACAACATGGAGGGCGACCAGTACGTAGACAGCTGGTACGAAGGCATTGCGTACACCGCGGTGGCCCGCGAGATCGACGACAAGCTGTTCTCTGGCTGGACGGTTGCCGACGAGAACGGCCAGCTCGATGCGACCAAGCTTGCCAAGCTGGGCCTCTCGGACGACGCCCTCAAGAGCGAGACCCTCCGCATTACCATGCCTGCCTACACGGACGGCGGGGAATTTGCCAAGGACTACCGCCTTACGATTGCGGCCAACTATACCAACAAGTTCGGTGCGATAACCGCAACCGTGCCGCAGCCCAACCCCGAGGTCGAGCAGCTGCCCAACAAGGCCACGCTCACGTGGGGCGGGAGCCAATCTGCCGAGGTCGACCTCTGGTGGGAGTGCCAGAGCCAAACCGAGCAGAGAGGCGCGAGCAAGACCATAACCGATAACTACACGGCCACCATGCAGCTGAATGCAGAGAAAGCGCAGTTGTTTGCGAGTGCGGTAAACGTTACGGGCGCCACCACCTCCGCCGAAGGTCCGCAGGTCAAGGAGAACGGCGCCGCGTGGACATGGAACCCCGACGGCAGCGCAACCATAACCGTTGAGTTCAATCCCATCGTCACAAACGTGGAAGCGCGCAAGGTCGTGGCACAGGCGTTTGACGTCAACGCGAATGGGCAGTCAAAGATCGAGGGTACGACCGACGAAGAAGTAACGTTGTTCGTGGACGAGACCGGCCCGTTTGCGGTCTACGCGCCCGAGGTCGAAGGCGCCGAGTTTGTAAGTTGGGATGTACCCGCGAACGTTGCTAAGTTTGACGCGCCTGAAACAGATCCGCAGGACGGCACCGACGTTTCCGAGGACGGTCTTACGGTGGGCTTCTTCAAGTTCAAAAACGAAGCGCCCGTTGGTCAGACTTATACCATAAAGGCGCTGTACAAGCCGGTGGTCGACGTCGTTCAAACTGTGTTTGCCGCACCGAAGGCTGGGCAGGAGATGGCGACAACGGGCAGTGCCAGCTTTAAGCTGCAAAACAACAAGTTCTCCGAGGTGGGCGTTGACGTGAAGACGCTTGAGTGGGATCCCGCAGCGACTAGCGAAGGAAAAGCTGACTACAATACGGCATACACGGCCACGGTAACGCTTGCGCCTGCCGCGGGCAAGCAGTTCGTGTACGCCGCCGACCTGCTGCCGGACTACGAGGTGCCGGACAAAGGCGACGAGGACGATGCGGCTCTGGTGAGCTACACCGCGGAAGAGCCTGCGCATACGATGTACGTGAACTTCTACGCAACCGAGCAGTCTGGCTTGCAGAGCATCATAGAGCCCGATCCGATTGAGGTTACCAACGACAAGAACAACAAGGACGACCTTAAGTTACAGCTACAGTCAGAGTCCCTTAAGAAGGTGAAGATTGAAGTTGCGGGGTCCAGTAATACGATGGACGCAGACGTAACCTGGGGTGATCCTGTCTGCGACGAAAACGGTGGCAAGGCATACGAATCCTTCTGGCATGCCGAGGGCACGGTAACGCTGCCCGAGGGTGTGGCTCTTCCCGAGGGCGTTGAGCCGGAGGACCTCAAGGTGAGTGTTCTTATCTACGTGCAGCCCGCCGACACGCTCAACCTGCTGGGCGTGGAGCAGCCCGCCGACTTGCTGGACGTGGATCCAAACAGCGATATAAAGCAGCAGCTGCCCACCACCACGACCCTCACCATGGAGGATGGCATACAGGAGGAAGTCGCGGTTGAGTGGAACGATCCTGTGCTTGTGGAAGATGGCGAAGACGTAAACGTGTCCGTTTGGAAGGTTACGAGCAAGTCCGTAGGGCCGCTTCCCAACTGGATCAACAATCCCACAGGCGAGGGCCACGTAGACCTTTTGCTTTCGCTCAACGTATACGTGAACCCGCCCGACCGTAGGCACGAACCGGCCGATACGCCCTATGCCACGCTGGAAGATGGCATATACGACCTCTCGCAGGTAATCTATTTGGATACCTACAACCCCAACGCGCGCATTTACTACACCACCGACAGCGGCGCGGGATTGGAAGCGTTTAAGGAGTACGTGCCGGGCACGCCCATTCATCTGGACATGAACACGGTTGACGAAAACGGCATTATGGTGATTCAGGCCTATGCGGTCGAGGAGGGCAAGGACCCAAGCGAGGTCGTGTCATATGTGTATTTGCTGGGCGAAGTCGCGCCTGAGGCTGCCCAGCTCCCCGTTACCTACGAGGGTCACGTTCAGAACATCGGGAACATAAAGGCCGTAAACAACGGCTCAACGCTGGGCACCACCGGCAAGGGCCTGCGCTTGGAGGCGCTTAAGGCGACGGTTCAGGGTGGCTCGATAGAGTATCGCGCGCACGTGCAGAACATCGGCTGGCAGAATTGGACCAAAGACGGTGCGCAGGCAGGCACCACCGGACGTGGACTGCGTCTCGAGGCTCTGCAGATGAGGCTCTCCGAAGAATTGCAGGATGCGGGCTACCACGTATGGTATCGCGTCCATGTTCAAAACTATGGCTGGATGGGCTGGGCCTGCGACGGCATGCCGGCTGGCACCCAGGGCTACGGACTGCGTGCCGAGGCGGTGCAGATCCTGGTGCTGCATGGCGGACTTGGGCCCGACGACTACGATTCGGAAAAGTCGTCCTTCCGAACGCGCGTAACGGCCAACGCCCACGTGCAGAATGACGGCTGGCTGGGCTACGCTCCCGCTGGCGTGTTTGGCACCACTGGGAAGGGCAAGCGACTCGAGGCCATGTGGATGAAGGCGGGCCTGCCGTTCGAGGGCGGCATAGACTATCAGGCGCACGTGCAGAACATCGGCTGGCAGGACTGGGTCTCGGACGGCGCGGTTGCCGGCACCACCGGGCGCGCCCTGCGGATGGAGGCCGCGCGCCTGGAGCTCACGGGAGAGGCGTCTGAGTACCTGAGCGTGTGGTACAGGGCGCACGTGCAGAACCTCGGCTGGACCGATTGGACATGCGACGGAGAGCTTGCCGGTACCACCGGGCGCGGACTTCGTGCCGAGGCCTTTGAGGTAGTAATTCTCTCTGCGGGCGCCGACCCCAACGCGTAGCCAAAACCGGGCCAAAGGGGACAGTCCCCTTTGGCCCCAAAATAAGCTGAAAGGTGGGCCAAGGGGGACAGCCCCCTTTGGCCCATTTTGCTTGGGTAAGCATTTAATCTGCCGCCAGCCGACAAGCCGCACTTATGCACAGCTCCTTGTATTACCCTTATCCCAACTATGAAAACCGAGGTTAGGAGTCGTGCCATGCCCACAAAGCCTGCTGCACCCGTTGACATTACCGCCACCGATGCCTGGAAAGCCCTCGCCGCGCACTACGAAGAGCTCCAGGAGCAGGGCATTAGCCTTAAGGATTGGTTTGCGGCCGATCCCAAGCGTGTGGAAAAGCTCACCTTTAGCACGTCCGACCTGCACTTCGACCTTTCCAAGAACCTCGTAACCGACAAGACCGTGGAGCTGTTGCTCGACCTCTGCCGCGCAGCCGGCGTGGAAGAGCGTCGCGATGCCATGTATGCCGGCGAGCACATAAACACCACCGAGGATCGCGCCGTGTTCCACACGGGCCTGCGCCGTCCGGCCAACGAGAAGGGCAAGTTCATCGTAGACGGCGCCGACGCCATTGCCGACGTCCACGAGGTGCTGGACAGGATGTATGCCTTTGCCGAGCGTGTGCGTTCCGGCGAGTGGAAGGGCGTAACGGGCAAGAAGATCGAGAACGTCGTGTCCATTGGCATTGGTGGCTCCGACCTCGGCCCGGTTATGATCTACGAGGCGCTTAAGGCCAAGCTCGACGGCCCCGCCTGCCGCTTTGTTTCCAACATCGACCCCAACGACATCGCCGAGAAGGTAAAGGGCCTCGACCCCGAAACCACGCTCATGATCGTCGTGTCCAAGACCTTTACCACGCTCGAGACCATTACCAACGCCAAGATGGCGCGCTGGTGGCTGCTCGACACGCTGCGCAAGACGGGCGCCATCGCGGCCGACGGCAGCCAGGACGCCGACGCCATTGCAAAGCACTTTGTGGCCGTGTCCACCAACCTCGAGCTCGTGGCCGACTTTGGCATCGACCCCGTTAACGCCTTCGGCTTTTGGAGCTGGGTCGGCGGTCGCTATTCCGTGGACTCCGCGGTGGGTCTGGCGCTCATACTGGCCTACGGCAAGGAGACGTTCCAGGAGCTCTTGTCTGGTTTCCACGACATGGACATCTACTTCCAGGAGACCCCGCTTGAGAAGAACGTCATCGCATTGATGGCCATGACTAACATTTGGTACAACAACTTCTTTGAGTTCGAGACCCATGCGGTGCTGCCCTACAATCAGTACCTGCATCGCTTTGCGGCGTACCTGCAGCAGCTCACCATGGAGTCCAACGGCAAGAGTGTGCGCTGGGACGGCAGCCCCGTTACCTGCGGCACCGGCGAGATCTTCTGGGGCGAGCCGGGCACCAACGGTCAGCACGCGTTCTACCAGCTCATTCACCAAGGTACCAAGCCCGTGCCGGCGGACTTCATCGCCTTTGCGAACAGCGCGAACCCCATCCAGTGCGACGGTCAGGACGTGCATGAGCTGTTCCTGGGCAACTTCCTCGCGCAGACCAAGGCGCTTGCGTTTGGCAAGACGGCCGACGAGGTTCGCGCCGAGGGCACGCCCGAGTGGATCGTGCCCGCACGCTGCTTCGAGGGTAACCGTCCCACGACCTCGATCTTTGGCACTGAGCTCAATCCGCACACGCTGGGCGAGCTCATCGCGCTGTACGAGCACATTACGTTCGTCGAGGGAGTGGTGTGGGGCATCGACTCCTTCGACCAGTGGGGCGTGGAGCTGGGCAAGCAGCTTGCCAAGCAGATAACCCCAGCGCTGCACGACGACGCTGCCCTGGCAGAGCAGGACGCCAGCACGCAAGCACTTATCAACTTCTATCGCGAGGTCCGCAAGTAGCAGCGGCTTTGCGCGTTTGCTGGAACGTTATGCGGGGCGCCTCCCTTTGTTGGGGGCGCCTTTTTTGTGGCGGTGGGCGGGCCGGGCGGGCGGCAGGGCGCGACGTGAGCTGGGCTGTCCGGGCGGCAGGGTCCGACCCAACGCGAGCCGCCGTGCCGCCGAGCTCTGCTGTGCAGATGGCATCAGTTTAGGTCAGGGCGAGGAATACTCGTGTAATATATTGAGATAAATCAGTTTAAGGAGACGCTATGTCCAACGAAACGCAGCATAACGACACCCCGAACCCCGAGCCCGCCGCCTCGAACCCCGAGCCCTCCGCAGCCCCCGAGCCCACCACTCCCGCCGAGCCCTCGTCTTCCGAAGAAGAGGAGGACCTAGAGGCCCAGCTCGCGTACGAGAACCTCAAGCGCAAGCGCGAGGCTCGCAAGCGCAAGCGCATCATTATTGCTTCCGTCGTGGGCGCCGTTGTGCTCCTCATAGCCATCGTTTTCGTGATGAGACAAACCAACAAGGCCGCTGAGCAGGCGAATCAGGAAGTTATGGCCACCGGCTCGGTGTATATGGGCGATTTTTCCACCACCGTAACCGCCAACGGCGCCACCGAGCCCGTAAAAACGACGGTTGTGTCTCCCGAGGTAGACGGCATCGTGGAGGACCTGCAGGTGCAGGAGGGCGATACCGTAAAGGAAGGCGACGTCCTGTTTACCATAAAGAACGAGACGCTCGACAAAGAGGTCCACACGGCCGAAACCGATCTAAGCGCGGCGCAACGTGCCGCCGATTCGGCCGACCGCGCCGTATCCGATGCCTACAACGCCTACAACAAGGCCGTGGACGACTACAACAACGCCGTGCAAAATGCCGCGCAGGCTGCGGCATCGGGCGACGCCACGGCGTCGGACGCCGCGGCCGAGGCTGTGGCTGCCTTTGACGACGCCAGCCTTCGCTCGGCCATATCCACGGCCGAAGACGCCTACCAAACTGCGCAGGATGCCGTTCAGTCTGCGCAGGAAAAGGTGAACGACGCAAAGAAGAACGCCGACAAGCGCGTCGTGCGCGCGCCGGTATCGGGCACCATCGTGAGCCTCAACGCAAAGAACGGCACCACCTATGGCTCCTCGTCGGGTTCCGCGGGCGCCTCCTCAGGTACCGACGGGACGCTCATGCAAATCAGCGACCTTTCCACCATGAAGGTAACGGTGCAGGTAAACGAGGTCGATATCTCCAAGATCAGCAAGGGCCAGACGGCCAAGGCGACCTTCTCGGCGATTCCTGGGTTGGAGCTCGATGCCACCGTGGAGCACATAGCATCAGTTTCCACGGGAGCGGCCTCGTCCGAGGGAGGGTCGAGCGGTGTGGTTACCTATGCCGTGGACCTCATAATCCCCAAGCCCGATCCGGCCCTCAAGCCCGGAATGACGGCAACGGTAACCATTACGACGCAAAGCGCCCCGAATTCACTCATCGTGCCTTCGGCGGCCGTGCAGGACGGCGCGGGCGAGGATGGCACGCCGAACAAATTCGTTACTGTGGTGGACGACGAGCAGTCCAAGAAGACGCACGACGTTCCTGTGGAAGTCGTGGCCGAGAACAGCTCCGAGGCCGCGGTGAAGGGCAACCTCAAGGACGGCGACAAGGTCTTGCTGGGTGCGGCGGACGCCGCCGACGCCGCGGGCGCAGATGTCGCGGGCACGGCGGGCGCTACTGGTGCAGAGGTAACGGTCTAACATGGCAAAGGTACTCGACGTCATAAACGTGCATCGCATCTACGAGTCGGCGGCGGGTTATACCCACGCGCTGCGCGGGGTCTCTCTGCAGGTGAGCAGGGGAGAGTTCCTGTGCGTCATGGGGCCTTCGGGTTCGGGCAAGTCCACGCTTATGAACATCCTTGGCGGTCTGGACCGCCCCACGTCCGGAACGTATAAGCTGGAGGGTCTCGACGTCTCGGAGCTCACCGACGACGAGCTGGCAGAGCTGCGGGCGTCTCGCCTGGGGTTTGTCTTCCAGAGCTTCAACCTGCTACCGCGTGCCACGGTTATGCGCAACGTGCAGCTGCCTTTGGTGTATTGCGACGTGCCGCGCTCGGAGCGCGTGGAGCGGGCGGTAAAGGCGCTGCATGCGGTGGGCCTGCCACCCGATTACTACGACCATCGTTCCAACGAGCTCTCGGGCGGACAAATGCAGCGCGTGGCCATTGCGCGTGCGCTGGTAAACGACCCCGCCCTCATTCTTGCGGACGAGCCTACGGGCAATTTGGATTCTGCCACGAGCGAGATGGTTATGGAGACCTTCTCCAAGCTGCGTGCGCGGGGCAAGACCATCGTGCTCATTACGCACGATCCCGAGGTGTGCGAGTGGGCCGATCGCACCGTGCACATTCGCGACGGCAAGCTGCTTACCGACGAGGAGGAGCACGCGCTCCACGCCTCGGAGCGCGGCAACACGTAAGAGGGCCAAAGGGGACAGTCCCCTTTGTACACAAAACGAGGGGGTCGCACATGAAAGTTCGCGACTTGGCAGTGGAAACTTGGAGCGCGCTGGATGCCAACCGAGGGCGCAGCGCGTTGACGGTGCTGGGCATCGTCATTGGCATTTCGGCCGTCATTGCCATGACCGCTCTCATAGGCGGCATAAACAAGGCGCTCGTGGGCGAGCTGGGCCTCAGCCAGGCGCAGCTGGTGTACATAACCGTAAATACCGGCAAGCCGCTGACCTACGATGACGTAGACAAGATGTCCCAAAACCTCACCGACTACGACTACATGGTGGCCACAAGCATGGGTTCCGGCGAGGCGACCACGGGTACAAAGAAGGCCTCCGCCAACATTACAGGTGTTAAGCCCGCCTACTTTAAGGCAATGGCAACCAAGTTCGTGCAGGGACGAGCCTTTACGGATGCCGAGGAGGGCAAAGGTTCCCTGGTTGTCATCCTCGACAAGAACTCGGTAAAGACGCTCTTTGGTGATGCCGACGCCGAGGTGGTGGGCAAAACCATAACGCTGAACAACAACGAGTATTCCATCGTGGGCGTAACCGAGTCCTCGGGCGAGATGTACGCGGGCGCAGACTCCGTGTCGCTGCTCATGCCCTTCTCTACGGCGGCCACGCGTGTGGTTGGCAACCAGGAGGTGGGCACGATTATGGGCTTCGCGCACGAGGGCTCAAACATGGAGTCGGTGGTAAAGAAGACGAAGGACTACATTGCCGCGACGTACAACATTCCCGAAAGCGAGCGCGAGGAGAACATGTACGTGTACTCCATGCAGTCCATGATTGATCAGGTAAATGCCACCATGGGTGCGTTTTCGCTGCTCATGTCCGCCGTAGCGGGCGTGTCGCTGCTGGTTGGCGGCATTGGCATTATGAACATGATGCTCACCAACGTTACCGAGCGAATTCGCGAGATTGGCTTGCGCAAGGCGCTGGGTGCGCGTCGGTCCGACATTACCAGGCAGTTCATGCTGGAGAGCGTGTTGCTGTGCGTGTCGGGCGGTCTGTTTGGTGTGCTCCTTGGATACCTGGGGGCCTTGTTCTTGGCGGTAATTGCAGGTGGTGCGCTTATGGGCGAGAGCACAAGAATAACGCCCGTGGTAGATTTGAGCACCGTGCTTATGGCAACGGGTATCTGCGTGTTTATTGGCGTGCTGTTTGGCTGGTATCCGGCTCGGCGTGCCGCGCGTCTGGATCCCGTGGAGAGCCTGCACTATCAATGAGCCAGGCAAAGGGTATACTCGCCATTGTCTGATGTTATTACGTGGCGGGCTTGTGCAGATTTTGCATGCGCGCGACACATCCGCTATACTCCCTTTTTACGGAGTGCGTTGGATGGGTTCGGGTGACGATATGTTCCGAACCTGGTCAGGGTCGGGAGACAGCAGCCATAAGGAGCCTCTGCCGGGTACCCGTTCCCATCGAGCGCACTTCCTACTTGACCGCGAGGCCTCGGGTCCGACCCGGGGCTTTTTTTACGAGAAGGGCCTTTGCGAAAGGCCCTTACCAGAGCCCCAAGAGTCCACAAGGAGACCCCATGGGATTTGTCGATTTTATTGTTAAGCTACTGCGCGACCCGCGTGCGTTCATTGCTGCGCAAATTGCGGCCGGCCCCGTTGCCGCCTACGGCTTTGTGTTCCTCATTATCTTTATTGAGACAGGCGTGGTGTTCTTCCCGTTTTTGCCTGGCGACTCGTTGCTGTTTGCCTCGGGTTTCTTTGCGCAAGGCGGCGGGTTCAACATCTTTATGCTGTTGGGCGTTGCCTGGGCTGCGGCCATTCTGGGCGACCAGTGCAACTTCTTCATCGGCCATTTTTTGGGCCGCAAGATTATCGATTCGGGCAAGGTTAAGGCCATGACGCCCGAGCGCATTGCCAAGTCGGAGGCCTTTTTGGACAAGTGGGGCAACCTGGCCATTTTCCTGGGCCGCTTCTTCCCGTTCATCCGCACGTTCGTGCCGTTTTTGGCTGGCATGGGCGGCATGAAGTGGCACAACTTCTTTATGTTCAATATTTTGGGCGGCATTACCTGGAGTACGATCTTTATCCTGCTGGGCTACTTCTTTGGTGGCATTCCGTTTGTGCAGGAGCACTTTGAGCTGTTGATTATTGGCATCGTCGCTGTGTCGCTGGTGCCTACGGTCGTGGGCCTGGTGCGCAGCCGTCTGGGAAAGAAGGCCGAGTAGCGGGGTTTTGTCTTCGCGGGGAGGCGTTGACGCTGGCGAGTGACCGCCGCGGAAGGTTTTGTTGGCGACCGGAGGCGGTCCTTGTCGGCGGTCCCGTGGCAGCCACGCGGGAGCCTTGCGGCCAGCCACGCGCCAGCCCCGAGAAAGCCTTGGCGCCAGCCCTTGTCGGAGAATCCTCGGTCGGCTGGCCGCGGGCATCAAAAAGTCAACCTGCACACAAAACGTGACAAGGAAACGGACTTGTGTACACAGTCGGTCTCGTAGTGTACATAAGTCCCTTTTCGCGTCACGTTTTCCGTACAGATTGCAAGTTTTATGTCCGTGGAAGGGCTGACAAGGGCCGGAAAGTGTTCAGATTGCAAAGTTTATGCCTGCGCCACGCCGCCGCCACGTCCCGCCGCCCCGCCCCGCGCCCCGCGCCCCCGCAAGCCCTCGCCCCAACAACCGCCAAGACCCTCTCCCGACCCGCTTTGTTGCCGTATGACAAATTCCTGTTACTGCGAGGACTGTCAGTAGCACAATGGGTTTCCCGCAGGGGATAACCCCTTGCGGCGACCACAAAGCTTTAGGAGGTTCTATGCTAGTTAAGCTTCTTATGATTGTGATCTTTATCGTGTGCGTCGTAGCCATTGGCGTGTATACGCGCAAGAACGCCTCGAGCGTGGACGGTTTTGTCCTCGGCGGACGAAACGTGGGCCCATGGCTTTCCGCCTTCGCCTATGGCACGAGCTACTTCTCGGCAGTTATCTTCGTGGGATACGCCGGACAGTTTGGGTGGCGCTATGGCATTTCGTCCACGTGGATCGGCATTGGTAATGCCCTGCTGGGCAGCCTGTTGGCCTGGTACGTTATGGGGCCGCGTACGCGCGAGATGACTCAGCGTCTCAAGGCCTCTACCATGCCGCAATTCTTTGGCGCGCGCTACAAAAGCGGGGCACTGCGCGTGGCCGCCGCTGCCATTATCTTCGTGTTTCTTATCCCGTACACCGCGTCGGTGTACAACGGCCTCAGCCGTCTGTTTGGCATGGCGTTTGGCCTGCCCTACGAGGTGTGCATCATTGGAATGGCGCTGGTAACCTGCGTATATGTGGTGCTGGGCGGCTATATGGCCACGGTTGTTAACGACTTTGTGCAGGGTATCGTAATGCTCGCAGGCATCATTGCCGTAATTGCCGCGGTGCTTGTTGCCAACGGCGGTCCCAGCGAGGCAATCGCCGCGCTCTCGCAAATACCTGCCGAGAACAGCAACCTCAACGGGGCGTTTGTCTCGTTCTTTGGTCCCGACCTATTCAACCTGCTGGGCGTGGTGGTGCTCACGTCGCTGGGCACGTGGGGCTTGCCGCAGATGGTAACCAAGTTCTATGCCATCAAGGATCACTCCGCCGTACGTAAGGGCGCCATTATCTCGACGATTTTTGCCACCATCGTGGCGGGTGGCAGCTACTTTTTGGGTGGCTTCGCGCGCTTGTATGGCAGCCAGATTGACTTTAACCCCAAAACGGGCGCTCCGGTGTACGACTCGATCGTTCCCACGATGCTTTCTAACCTGCCCGAGATCCTTATTGGCATCGTAATCGTGCTGGTGCTTTCGGCGAGTATGTCCACACTGAGTTCGCTGGTGCTTACCTCTAGCTCCACGCTCACGCTCGACGTCATTAAGCCCCGGATGGACCCCAACATGGACGAGAAGCGTCAGCTGTTCGTGATGCGTGTGCTGCTCGTTGTGTTCGTGGTAATTTCTGCGGCTATTGCCCTGTGGCAGTACAACTCGCCGGTTAACTTTATTGCCCAGCTTATGGGCATTAGCTGGGGCGCGCTTGCCGGTGCGTTTTTGGGACCGTTCCTTTGGGGTCTGTACAGCGGGAGGATCTCGCGCGCGGCCGTGTGGGCGAGCTTTATTGTGGGCGTGGGCCTCACGACGTCCAACATGTTCCTTGGCTTCATCGATTCGCCGGTTAACTGCGGCGCGTTGGCCATGTTGCTCTCGCTTGTGGTGGTGCCGGTGGTTTCGCTGTTCACGCCGGCCGTGGAGTTTGACGTAAATCCGCCTGAGCGTGCGGTGGACAAGGCAGCGTAGCATCGGTGGGCTAAAGGGGACAGTCCCCTTTAGCCCACCGACCTCGTCTTGGAGGGCAAAGCGTCCGAAATTGTGTGCAGTACGGCAGACGCCGCGTTCGACTAGCGAAATGTTACCCAAGACACGCGTTTCTTTCCTGGCCCCGAAGTCCTGCTGAGTCCAACAGTGTGGTTTTGGGGCATAAGGAACGGTATTATCCCAGTTGGGCGCAGCCTTGCTTTCCCCAAAACCGCACTGCCTAATTTATGCAGTGCGGTTTTGGGGTAGATGGCGTCGCAAAACCCCAGTTGAATCAGAATTTACTTCCCCAAAACCACACTATTTGTTACGGCACGGCACCCAATTCCAGCAGTCCTTGTTGGGAATCGTCGCATCGTATTGGTCCTCGCCCTGCCCAAAACGCCTTCGGTAGAAAAATAACGCAAAGGTTTTCCCTTCATGGTAAATTGTTGCAATAACTCACGCGGAATGGAGGTAAAATGAGATCCACCAATAATAGGCCGCTCTGCACCGTAGTCGCCTCTTTGGCGCTTGCCACAACGCTGCTCACCGGTTGTGGCGCCCCGGCACAAAGCGGGCAGACGGCCCAGTCGGATGCCCCGGCATCAAGCCAATCGGCGCAGTCGGGCGGCTCGTCGTCGCAGGACGTCTCGGAGGCTACGAAGAAGGCCGTTTCGGGCGAAGGCATTGTATCCAAGTTCATAGGCGAGAAGTTCTACGACAAGAAGGTCACCAACGAGAACGAGGCGCTGGAGGCCATAAAGAGCGCGTACGACCGCATTGGCGCCGACAACTCCGTGGTGCTGGAGCTAAACGCCGTAAGGCCCGTGGATGGCGGCAACACCTACTACATCTTCCAACAAAGGGTGGGTGACGTTTTGGCGTTCGGTGCCAGCGTTAAGCTGGTCGTAAACAAGGACGGCGACGTGGTGGCGCTCGCCAGCTCCGTCCTCCCCAACGCCAAGGCCTCCGAGTCGCAGGCCAAGATCGACGCCAAGAAGGCCGAGGAAATCGTGGTCCAGCACGGCAAAGACACGGACGGCGTCGACGTAAAGGTCGTGGCAGGTGCCACCGAGCAAACCGTTATTACTGTGCCCGACACCCGAGACCGCTATGCGTACGCATGGGTGGTGTATACCCAAAACTACCTGCAAGACGTTGCCAAGGATATGGGATACCTGGCTCATTACATAGACTCCGAGGGCGAGTACCTCTATGCCCTGCCCATCTCGGAGCCGCACAATGCAGACGCCATGGCCGGCGACAAAGCAGCCTTTGACTTTGACAAGTTCAAGCAAGACACCTGGAAAGGCACGGTTACCCTGCACGACGGCAAAACCAAGGAGATTTCTGTGCCAGTGCTGACGGATCCCGACACAAAGTCAATGATCCTGGGCGATGCCAAGCGTAGGATCTTGTGCGTGGACTATGCCCAGTACAACAAAGAGGAAAAGCTGGACCCGCGCGTGGGCGACGGCACGGACTTCGACAATACGGAGCTTTTGGCCTACGAGTCCTTTATCCGCGTGTGGGACTTCTATGACAGCATTGGCTGGACGGCGCCCGATGGCGAAGGCACGCCCACGCTCCTGCTCATGGACTACGTGGACGAAAAGGGCGAGCGGCAGGACGAGGCGTACTACACCGGCAAGAAGAACGGCTTCCAGACCTTCACCTTCAATCGTCTTAACCCCGACGGCGAGAACTTGGACGTCATTGCGCACGAGTTTACGCATTGCGTAACCAGCACCACCATGATTACCAACGTATACAGCAACGACATGGGCGCCATAAACGAGGGCATGAGCGACGTGCTGGGCAACCTCATTCAGATGATCGTGGAAAACAAGCCCGAAGAGGCGTGGCTCATGGGCTCCGGCTCCGGAAAGGAGCGCACACTGCGCAACATGAAGGACCCACACGAGTATCGCCAACCCGAGTACACCTGGGACACCTTTTACACGCCTCACGTGATAACACCGACGAGCACCAACGACATGGGCGGCGTGCACACTAACTCGTCGCTGCTCAACAAGCTCTCCTATAGGCTCGATCAGTCGGGGATGAGCCCCAAGGAGCAGTTTGGTCTTTGGATGAGCGTCGCACTTACCATGACGCCGCACACCGACTATCCGCAGATGGCCGAACTGTTGCCGTGGTGCTTGGAGGATTCGGGGTATTCAAAGCATAGCGATGCCCTAAAGACCGCAATCGACGAGGCAAAGCTCACGCTTACCGAAGAGCCGGACTCCATGCCGCGGGGGAGTGGTCGGATTTCATTTGTCTATCCTTCCGCCGAGCTTGGTAACTCCGGTCAGGTGCGAGTGAATGCCGTTGCGAAGGATAGTAACAAGCCCATTGCCACCTATCCCGCCGCAAACACAAACAAGGTCTCGCTCTTCCTGCCTGCCGGTGAATACAAGCTCATTTGCGTGGTGGGCGAAAACAACGCGAAGAAGTTTATTTACCGCAACGACAAATGGGAACAGGTGGAAACCGTTGACGTCTCTACGATGGGCGACGACACCCTGGTAAAGGTGGAGGAGGGCAAGACGTCCGAGCCCTCCACTCAGGGCTTGCCCGAGTCGCTTTAGCTCGAAAACCGGGACAAAGGGGACAGTCCCCTTTGTCCCGCTTTAACGGGGAGGACGTGTGCAGTTGACACGTCCTCCCGTTTGCTTTCCCCGCGTTCCCGTTGCCGCGCTATACTAGTCCCCACGCAATCGAGGCGCGGAGGATCCATGGAGTCGTTGTATAGAAAATATCGTCCACAGACCTTTGCCGACGTCGTTGGCCAGCAGCACGTGGTTGGCACGCTGCAGCATGCTGTTTTGGAGGGTCGCACCAGCCATGCCTATCTGTTCTGCGGTCCGCGCGGCACGGGCAAAACTACTATGGCGCGCCTTCTGGCCAAGGCGCTCATGTGCGAACAGGCGCCGGGACACTTGCCAGACGGCACATGCGAGCAATGCACGCTCATTGCCGCCGGAGAGCATCCGGACGTGTATGAGCTCGACGCCGCGTCGCGCACGGGCATGGACAGCGTGCGCGAGGAGATCATAAACAACGTGAGCTATGCCCCCACGCGTGGCGCCTACAAGCTGTACATAATCGACGAGGTCCATATGCTCACCACGCAGGCGTTCAACGCGCTGCTCAAGACGTTGGAGGAGCCGCCGGACCATGTGGTGTTCGTGCTGTGCACCACCGATCCGCAAAAGATTCCCGCCACGATTTTGTCTCGCGTGCAGCGCTTTGACTTTAGGCCCATTAGCGACGAGGACATTCGTGCGCATTTGGCGCACGTTTGTGAGCAGGAGGGCTTTACCTATGAGGACGCTGCACTGGATTTGGTGAGCGCCCACGCTCGCGGTGGCATGCGCGATGCGCTTTCCACGCTGGAGCAGCTCTCGGTGTTTGGCGGAGGAGTCATTAGCTTGGACGCCGCGCAAGACCTGCTGGGAGCCGTGTCGGACACTAGGCTGGAGCGCGTGGTGCAGGCTTTGGCCGCCCGTGACGTGCCCGCCTTGTTTGTGCAGGTGGGAGAGGTAATAGACGCAGGTGGGGACCTGCTGCAGTTTACGCGCGGCCTTGCGGCGCATTTGCGCGACGTGTATGTGGTAACGGTGACGGGGGCCAATCCTGCCGTTTTGCCCGCGGGGGCAAACGTGGAGCTCCTCCAGGCCGAGGCGACGGCGCTTGGCTCGCCAGATCGCGTGTCGCGCATGCTCGTTGAGCTGGGCGATGCGTCGCGTCAGATGGCCACCGCGCTCAACCAGCGTCTGGTGCTGGAGATAGCCTTTACGCGGCTTGCGCGCCCCCAGAGCGACCTTACGCTGGAGTCGCTTGCCGAGAGGATCGCCGAGCTCGAGCGTCGTCTGGAGGGACAAGGGCCTGTGGCAACGATGGCGACAGCGCAGCCTGCGGCGCCAGCGCCGGTGGCAGAGAAGGCCGTGGCCGTGGAGCCTGCGTCGGCGCCAGCGCCGGTGGCAGAGAAGGCCGTGGCCGTG
>JAFWKQ010000065.1 GCA_017545665.1 Atopobiaceae bacterium | reverse complement strand
TACGCACGTCCGTGCGCTCTCATCGACCCTTGGAGGCCAAGGGTTGCGTCGCCGTGGTAGGGCGCCGACACGGGAGCCTCACGGCAAACGACACCAACGCTCAAGCATTTGTGCGCGTTTCCGTGAGGCCCTTGGCGGGGCACGTGCTGCGGCGCCTTCGGGAAGGGTGCCGGGGATCATGTGGGCGGCAGGTCTTTGGGTCACGGGACGCAAGTTGAGAAGAAGGAGATGGCACTCTCCTCATCACCCTATGTGTACCTTCCGGTGGACATCCCGGTCTACGCAGTGGAGGTCACCCACAAAGATGATGTCGACGCCGACCTCCTGCAGAAGGCCCTGGACCGCACGCTGACCCGCATGCCCTACCTCGCCGACACCCTCCAGATCGAGGGCGGCGCCGTGTACTATGCCGCCAACCCGCTTCCCATGGAGGTAGGTCGTGGGAAGTCGTTGCGCCACGTGGGCGGTCACGAGACCAACTACCACATGCTCGACCTCACCTGCGACGGCAACGTTACGCGTTTTGCCATGTACCACGGCTTCTGTGACGGTCAGGGCATCAATACGTTCGTCGAGTCGGTGCTCTACCACTACTACTGCATGCGTGACGGCAAGGAATACGATCCGTGCGGAATTCGCACCGACGCGGGCACCATGTCCGAGGCGGAGGAGTTCGATCCCACGTCGATTACCCGCGAGGTGAGCCCAGATTTCGAGATGCCTCAGAGACAACAGCAGGGAGAACCCTATCACCTGCCCGAGCTCTCGCGCTATACCGGCTGCGAAGTGCGCGACTGGAGGCTGCAGGTGGATTCGGACAGCCTCATGTCGTTCGTGAAGAGCATCGGCACATCCCCTTCCATCGCCATCTCCATGTTTGTGGCCGAGGCGGTGGCTGTCGCCCATCCCGACGAAGACGCCCCCATCTTCGCCAATGTGCCCATATCGACTAGGCGCATGTTGGGTTGCGAGGAGACGTTCAAGAACTGCTCGTTTCGCGTCATCCTGCCCCTCAGAGGCACGCCGCTCGATGCCTTGCCGTTCGATCAGCGCGCGGTGCAGTTTCGTGGCATCCTCAAGCAGCAGATGAGTCCCGATATGTGGCACACCGTATACAACATGCTGAGGACCATGTACCTCACGCGGATGGAGGAGGCGACCGACTATTGGGAGGAGATTAAAAAGCCCACGACCTTTACCTCGACCGTGAATCATGACACCTTCTATATCGACTATATTGGCCGCATACGCGAGACGGGCTACTCCGACAACATCACCGACGTTCGCTTTGTGTGCAAGCCTGCCGCAGGTGGCACGCTTCACCTAAACGTGATCGACCACGGCGGACAGTTCAGGATTGACTGCCTGGCCTGCGGCGACGTGACGGCTATTGTCGACGCCCTGGAGCAGGTGTTCGCAGACCATGGCCTTACGGTCGAGCGTGCGCAGGAGGTCCGCACGACCCTTCCCGCCACCGCTTGGCGCGAAGGAATCGAGAAACCTGACACGGCTTGTTAAATACTTACAGAGCGACTTATTTGACAAGAGCCTCTTGACGCTTGATTTCCGCGTCGAGAGGCTCTTTTGTCATAAAGTCACCGATGGTCCGCCCGTCGTCATGCGTCGTGAGGGATTCGTCGCATTGTCGCCCGCCCCGTTGATGGACCTCTCGCGTAACATGGGGGTGGGCAAGGCATCGGCGGGAACGCCTGTCGCAGCCTTATCGGTGGGAATACTTATTCCCAGCGGCTCAGAACGAAACCGTCCCGTCGTATTCCACGGTCACGAAGTCACAGAACCTCTCGTAGTAGGCCTTCAAGCGCTCGATGACCCGGGCCTTGGCCTCCGCCCTGCTCACGCCACCACGACGGCGGGCGAACCTCGACATGGGCCGCATGATGTCGTTGATGGCCGTGCCGGACTCGGGGACGCCACCCTCGGCGAATGCCGACCGCAGTAGCTCCCTGGTCTCGTCCGGCTTGAGGTTGAGGTCGCGGACCATAACGCCAAGCTCGTCCAACATCTGCTTGCGCAAATACTCCTGCCACTTCTCGCGGGCATCATCGCCAACGCTCATGCCGGCGATAAAGTTCTCGATAAGGTCGCGCTTGTCGCGCAGCGCCAGCGATGCCGAGATGGCGCGCGTGATGTCGCTGGCGATCTCCTTGTCCTTGCAGTTGCCGTCGTGGAACTTCTGCACCAGGCGCAGGATGTAGTCGATGTTGACCTCCACCATCTTCACCAGCTCGACCTCGAAGCGCAGGTCCCGGACGATGTCGGCGGCCTCGGCCTGCTGACCCTCGCGGATCTTGCGCCACGTCTCGATGTAGACGGACTGGTAGTCCTGCAGCTCGCGCTCGGTCATGATGTCGTCCGAGTCGAACTGGTCCCACGCCGTGAGGACGTTGCGCAGACGGAGGATGGATCCGAAGGTAACCACGAGGTCTCGCTTGGCCTCGTCGGTCATCAACGCGCCCGGGTCGTCCAGCGGGAACGCGGCGCGCAGGTGTATGACCTTCTTCAGGTACTCCTCGAGGTACTCGGCATACGGCTTGAGCAGCACCACGCCCCCGGCCTCACGGTCGCCGTACATCGAGAGGGCCTTTTCGACCTCGTCCTCAAGATTGCGGAAGCACACGACGTTGCCGAACGTCTTCACGCTGTTGAGGATGCGGTTCGTGCGGCTGAACGCCTGTATGAGGCCGTGCATCTGCAGGTTCTTGTCCACCCACAGCGTGTTGAGGGTCGTGGCGTCGAAGCCCGTGAGGAACATGCCTACCACGATGAGCAGGTCGAGCTCGCGCTCCTTCATGCGACGACTCACGTCCTTGTAGTAGCCCTCGAAGCCCTCGCCGTCGGTGGAGAACTTCGTGCCAAAGGTGCCGTTGTACTCGGCAATGGCGGCGTCCAGGAAGTCGCGGCTCGACTGGTCGAGGTTCGAGGCGTCAAGCTCCTCGTCCACGATGATGCCGTCCACCTCCCCCTCGTTGGCGGACCACGAGTATATGAGCGCCACGCGGAGCCTCTCGCCGCCACGTGCCTCTTGCAGGTCGCGGATGGCCTTGTAGTACTTCTTGGCGGCGTCGATGGACTCGGCGGCGAGGATGGAGTTGAAGCCCATCACGCGCCTGTCCTTGAGCATGTACGAGCTTCGGCGCTTGGTCTTCTGGTCGAAGTGATCCAGCAGGTAGGTGGCGTTTGCGGTAATGCGTGCCATGTCCGTGCGTGCGCCCTCTCGGTTGATGTCGTAGACCTTCTCGTCGCGAACGTCGCCGACCTCCACCGTGTTGCAGTACTCCACGCGGAACGGCAGGACGTTGCCGTCGTTGATGGCGTCCACGATGGTGTACTGGTGCAGTTGCCGCCCGAACATCTGGGCCGTTGTCGGATGCATCGGGTCGGAGGCCTGACGGGAGTTCTTGGCGAATATTGGCGTGCCGGTGAATCCGAACATGTGGTACTTCTTGAACCTCTTGCCAATGAGCTTTCGCATGTCGCCGAACTGGGAGCGATGGCACTCGTCGAAGATTATGACCACGTGCCTGCCGTAGATGGCGTGCTTGTCGTTGCGCTCGCAGAAGATGGACAGCTTCTGAATGGTCGTGACGATAATCTTTGCGGAATCGTCGCCGAGCTGCTTAGTAAGAACAGCCGTAGACTTGTTGGAGTTGGCTGCACCAGGACAGAAGCGGTCGTACTCGCGCACCGTCTGGTAGTCCAGATCCTTGCGGTCAACCACGAACAGGACCTTGTCAACGCCCTCGATGCCGCAGGCGAGCTGGGCGCACTTAAAGCTCGTGAGCGTCTTGCCGGAACCCGTGGCGTGCCACACGTAGCCACCGGCGTCGTTCGTGCCGAGCATCTTTGGGTTCAGCTCGGAGACAAGGATGCGGTTGAGGACGCGCTCCGTGGCCGCTATCTGGTACGGCCTCATGACCAGCAGCAGGTTCTCGTCTGTGAGCACGCAATACTTGGTGAGGACGTTCATGAGCGTGCGACGCTCCATGAACGTACGCGCGAACTGCGTGAGGTCGACGATGACCTTGTTGCGGGCGTCGGCCCAGAACGACGTGAACTCGTAGGAGTCCGAGGTCTTGCGCCTGGCCTGCCTGCGGCCCGTGGGGCTGCTCACGTGGCGGAACCTCGTCGTGTTGGAGTAGTACTTGGTAAGCGTGCCGTTGGAAATGACGAACAGCTGCACGTACTCGAACAGGCCGCAGCCACTCCAGAACGAGTCCCGCTGGTAGCGGTTGATCTGGTTGAACGCCTCCTTGAGGTCAACGCCACGGCGCTTTAGCTCTACGTGGACCAGCGGCAGGCCGTTTACCAGCACGGTAACGTCGTAGCGCGTCTCGTGCTTGCCCTGGGCGACGTACTGGTTGATTACCTGCAGGCGGTTGTTGGTGACGTGCTCCTTGTCCAGGATCTTCACGTTAACGTGCGTGCCGTCGTCGCGGATAAGCTCGAATACGTGGTCCGACTGCACGCGACGTGCCTTCTCAACGATGGTCTCGCCCGGACGGATGAGGTAGTACTGGCAGAGGCGCTTCCACTCATTGTTAGAGAAGGTCATGCGATTCAGAGCCTCAACCTGGGTGCGCAGGTTGCTAATGAGTGCCTGCTCTGAGTCGATGGCAAGGTAGTCGTAACCCTGGCTCGTGAGGATGCGAATGAACTCATCCTCAAGCGCAGCCTCGCTCTGGTACGAGGTCGCGTTCGAGGACGTGGGCGTGAACTCGGACATTACCGTGTAGGCGTCCGAGTCCACCATCACATGGAACTGTGTTCCAGCAGAGGGATTATCCATTCGTGGTCACCTTCTCGGGGAGGTCGAGTAGCTTGTCGCGGTAATAAGCAAACTGCTTGCGACGAGCATCGCGCTCAGAACGAAGACTATCAATCAGAGTCTGAATTGCATCAAGACTGTCTACGGCATTCAACTGATAGGATAGAGTTGGAATGCGTACCCTAAACCGCTCTAACCTGCGCATTCCAAGGTTCGGCTGCGATCCCTGACTACAATGAAGTCCGACCTGTCGCTGAACATCATGAGATTGAAGTAAATAAAACAAATATCGAGCTGAATTCGCTTCATTTACCCGCATTGCCGCTAACGGTGACCAGATATTGAATTCCTCGTCCGTTTCCACCATGGCAACCCTTCCTGTAGTGGAACCAGACTTAACCATGTACACATCATTTCTTTTTGGTTTGTATTTCTTGCAGCACTCCTCATGAAACGCACGAGTAATAAAGCCTCTCTTATGCGAGAAATCAATATGTCCTTCTCCAACCGAGACAGCTTCGGCTGAAATGAACGGAATACCTTCTCCTACGAGTTGCGGAGTAGTATGCGGCCCATCAGTTATTGGCCTTTCAAGCATTCTTATCAAGTCTGCCTTATTTTCTACAGGAACAGCATCCACCGTCATTTCGTCAATACACGCACTAAGTATCTCTTTCCTCGCCTCAATCTCGGCAGTCAGCGCATCGTCAAGCTCCTGGAACGAGTCGAGGATGCGCACAATCTCGCGCTGGACCTCGATGGGCGGGACGGGAATGCGTATCTTTGACATGTCCTCCCCACTCAAGCGCCGAACCTTGGCCCCGGTGATGAACGGCATCTTCGCTTGCTGAAACTGGTCACTCGCGAAGAAATGCGAGACGTACATCGGGTCAAGCGTATGACGATAGATGAACGCATCGTTACTCACAACGACATCAAAGTCACCCATCCACGCAGTTGCCTTACCCACAGCCTCGTCATCCTCGCTTGTGGTAGCGATAATCAAATCACCATGCTGGGCGCGCTTCATCCTGGCTGCAAAGCTCTCGTCCAAATAGGAGACCACATGATTAGTTGATACGCCGAACCGCGTATGAACCTGCCCATAATGGATGCATGGCACACCAGCTTCGGTGAAATGCTTTTTCTGAAAGCTCGAACCACGCAAGAATTGTCCAACTTCACCCAGCGTCCTATATTCCACCCCATCAGGGCAAAGCTCTGCAATAAGCTCATTCAGCCTACTCATCGTCAGCCTCCAACTCGGCCGCGATGGCATCAACCTTCGCCCGAAGCACATTCTCACGCGCCACAATCTCGGCAATCTCTGCGTTCAGAGCCTTAATGTCCACCTTCTCGCGCGTGTCCTCGGGTTCCACCCAAGCACTCACGCTCATGCGGTACTTCGCGTCCTTCAGCTCCTCGTTCGTGACCAGCTTGGCAACGTGGTCAACGTCCTTACGGTCGCGGTATACGGCAACGATATCCGATATGTTCTCCTCCGATAGGTGGTTCTGTGGGCTACCAGGGACGAAGTACTTGGAAGCATCCACGAACAGCACCGAGGAGTCCTTCTTGGAACGACGCATCACCAGAATGCACGTCGTGATGGACGTGCCGAAGAAGATGTTCTTCGGAAGCTGTATGACCGCGTCCACATAGTCGTTGTCAACGAGATACTGGCGAATAACCTGCTCGGCACCCTGGCGGTATAGGGCACCAGGGAACGTGAGCATGGCCGCAACGCCATCGTTGGCAAGCCAGCTCAGGCTGTGCATCACGAAGGCGAGGTCTGCGTTGTTCTTCGGGGCAAGACGGCCCGCAGGCGAGAAACGAGGGTCATCCACCAGCTTCGCACTCGTGTCACCAGCCCACTTCACAGAATATGGAGGATTAGCGGCAATTACTTGGAACGGCTCCTCGTCCCAATGCCTCTCGGACGGCTCGGTGAGCGTGTCGCCAAGGGCGATGTCGAACTTGTCGTAGTTGATGCCATGCAGCATCATGTTGATGCGGCAGAGGTTGTACGTGGTGAGGTTCAGCTCTTGGCCGAAGTAGCCCTCGGTAACGCCGTCGTTGCCGAGGATCTTCGCGGCCTGCAGCAGGATGCCGCCGCTGCCGCACGTGGGGTCGTAGACCTTGTTGACGTGGTCGCGACCGTCCAAGGCAATGGTCATCAACAGCTTAGAGACCTCGGGAGGCGTGAAGAACTCTCCACCGGACTTGCCGGCGTTGGACGCGTACATGCGCATGAGGAACTCGTAGGCATCGCCGAAGGCATCGATGCGGTTCTGGCCGAAGTCGCCGAGGTCCATGCCGCCGATGCCGTCCATGAGCTGCAGCAGGCGCTTGTTGCGCATGGCAACGGAGTTGCCCAGGCGCTTGGAGCTGGTGTCGAAGTCGTCGAACAGTCCACGGAAGTCCTCCTCGGACTCGAACCCGACGCTCGATGCCTCGATGGCCGACAGCGTGTTGGAAAGCAGTGTGTTCAGGTCCGACTCGTCCAGCTTGCCCTTGGAGTCCATGTCCTTGGCATAGGCCCAGACGTTGCAGAACAGCTGGCTCGGAAGGATGAAACAGCCCTTCTCGCGAACGAGGTCATCGCGCTCGGCCTCGTCATACACCGCCTCCTCGTCCGGGAGCTTGGCATAGCTGAACTCGGCATCGCCAGCCTCATGCTCGCCCTTGTCGATGTAGTAGGCGAAGTCCTCGGAGATATACCTATAGAACAGCATGCCGAGGACGTACTGCTTGAAGTCCCAGGCGTCAATACTGCCTCGGACCTCGTTCGCAATGCCCCAAATCGTACGATGGAGCTGCTCACGCTGCTGTTCACGCGTCAAACCCGCCATAAAAACTACCTCCAAAGTCCAGGCTCGCTAGCCAAGATACTACACTCATAGGACAGCAATTCAGGATGTACTTTGAGGAAACGTTGGTGGCAGTACGTAACTGGACGTGGGCAATATGCATCTCTTGGCGTAGCGGCATACCTCAACCATGAGCTTCGGGGGCATTTCCAAGGTATACGGCTTGGTTTCTGATTGTTTGGCGCGTCCCTCGTCGGCAGAGCCGGCGTCCGCCCCGCGATGAGCCGGGCGAGCGTCGCGACGAGGGCCCCTGCATGCGAGAAGCCCCCGGGACGTCTTCCGAACCACCCCAGGGGCTACCCTGTAGAGGAGTTGCCTATGAACGAGCGTCCCAGGCTTTTCGGCGTCCGCCGCCGCGAGACTGTGTGCGTCACCGGCTTGGCGCGAACCCCGCCGTCGGGTCGCGTGCCCGTTCTGGCACTGCCTTTTATTTCGACTATGTAGGAGAAGATGAGAAAAGCGCAGATCATTTCCGCGCGTGTATCCCGATGTCCAGAAACGCTGGTGGGTAGACGTCTACACGGTCTGTTTGCCATGCAACCGTTTACGCGCCATCCAAATCGACCGCGGCAGCCGTCGTAGACGAACCCAATCGCTAGTATGTAGGCGAAATCAGTAGCATGGAGCAGGTAGTCGAGCGGCTCAACTAGGTTTTAAGCAGCGGTGACACCGTAAAATATGTCGTTGGCCGCCGATTAAGAAGGATTCATACTGAAGGGAACATCACTAAAACTGCGGCGGATTGTTCAAACCTTACGTTGGCGCCGCGTGGGGAAGACGTATCTGGTAGACGAAACGCTCTCCGATCGAATAACGTTCAGGCATGCGGGCCTGTCGCCGGTGGACGAAAAGCCAACGGGACTTCTTCGTGCCCAGCTCGCCCACTTCCACAACTCACTCGTTCCGCAAGGAATGGAGGGCGGGGATGTACCAGCGAGATCAAGTTCTACGGCGGAGATTTTTGGTCGGAAGGGACTACTACCGGGTCATTCTCGGTCGGCAAGAATTGCTGGCGGAGATGGTGTCGCCCAAGATTAGCGTCCACAGCACGCTCGTCACGACGTTCGGCCTGACTGACAACGAGTACAGCGGGGCATTCCCAAACGTCGTCACGCTGGATGACCTCTTTGTCAGCTGAGCAGGACAGCATCCTTGACACAAAGGGGACTGTCCCTTTTGTGTTACGACACGACTGTGACTTGCGTTCCCAATTGCATACGAGTAGAAGGCCTAGATGTCGGCCCCGTTGGACGCGATGACCCTGGCGTAGTACGCGAACGAGTCCTTGCGGCTTCGCGCGAGGGTGCCCGCGCCTCCGTCCTGCTTGTCAACGTACACGAAGCCGTAGCGCTTGCGCATCTCGCCGGAGGAGTTGGACACGATGTCGACGCACCCCCACCAGGTGTAGCCCATCACGTCCACGCCGTCTTCGATGGCCATCCGTAGCTGCTCCAGGTGGCTCCGCAGGTAGTCGATGCGGTAGTCGTCGTGGATCGAGCCGTCGTCCTCCACGATGTCTGCGGCGCCCAGGCCGTTCTCTACGATCATGAGCGGCACTTGGTAGCGGTCGTACGCCTCGTTCAGGAACCATCGCAGCCCCTTGGGGTCGACGGCCCAGCCCCACGCGCTCTTCTGCAGGTGGGGGTTATTGACGCCGCCGAAGAGGTTGCCGGTTGCGGGGTCGAGGTCGCGCGTGGAGGCCGCAGCACTGGAGTAGTAGGAGAAGGATATGAAGTCCACCTTGCCGGCTGCCAGCGTCGCGGCGTCCTCGTCCGAGACGTCGAGCCACACGCCCTCGTTGCGCCAGAAGGCGGGGGCCCAGGCGGGGTAGGCGCCGCGCACCTGCACGTCGCAGCAATACCAGTTGGCCCGGCGGTTTGCGGCCTGCGCCTCGAGCACGTCGTCGGGGTCGCAGGAATAGGGGTAGGTCGCCGCGCTCGCCACCATGCAACCCACCTTGTTGGCAGGGTCTATCTCGTGTGCCAGGGTGACTGCCTTGGCGCTGGCGACGAACTGGTTGTGCAGGGCCTCGTAGCGGCGTTGGGGGACGTCCCAGGCGACAGGCTCGCCCACGGCCAGCGGCACGTCGTCGCCGTCGGGAAGGATGCCCAGGCTCATCACGTTGCCGAAGGCGCCCTCCACCAGGGCACAGTTGATCTCGTTGAAGGTGAGCCAGTAACGCACGAGGCCCCGATACTCGGTGAAGAGCGTCTTGCAGTAGCGCACGAAGAGGTCGACGAGGTCGCGGTTGGCCCAGCCGCCACGTCGGGCGAGCGCATAGGGCAGCTCGTAGTGGCTGATGGTCACCATGGGCTCGATGCCGCGCTCGCGGCAGAGCTCGAACACGCCGCGGTAGAAGTCGAGCCCTGCCCGGCTGGGAGCGGAATCGTCGCCGTTGGGGAAGATGCGCGCCCACTGCACGCTCATGCGGTAGCACTTGAAGCCCATCTCGGAAAAGAGCTCGATGTCCTCGCGCCAGTGGTGGTAGAAGTCCACGGCCTCGTGGCTGGGGTACCAGATGTCGTCGCGCACGGTGCTGGTGATGCGGCGCGGCTCGCTCACTGACCCGCCCGTGATCATGTCGGTGACCGAGGGGCCCTTGCCTCCCTCGTCCCAGCCGCCCTCGTATTGGTTGGCGGCGGTGGCCCCGCCCCAGAGGAAGCCCTCGGGGAAGGTGATGCTCGCGTCGTTGGCGTTCTGCATGAAAAGACCTCCTCGTCGTCGTGGTTTGCGCAACTCCGGCATGCTGTGCGGACGGGGTGCGCCTCGTCTTGGCGTAACCCCAGCCGGCGGACGAGAAGGTCCGGCAGGTCCCTGTAGTGTTCCGTTGGACATAAAGCTAGCAGATATCTGCACGGGTGTCAAAGAGGCCGTGTGGTGTCGTTCTGGTACGGG
>JAFWKQ010000064.1 GCA_017545665.1 Atopobiaceae bacterium | reverse complement strand
GTCTGATAGAATCCCAATAATTATTAATGCACTCGCTCCCGAACCCTCCCGCGACCTGCTCGAGCTCCTCGTCGTCCAGCTCCATGCCGGCCTCCTCGATGAGCTCCTTCTTCGCTTCTGCTGTCTCGGCTTTCTCGACCTCTTCTTTCAGCTTGCCTATGAGCCTCATGACAGTCTCCTTTGCATGGACATCCAACGCTTGCCGTTCTAATAGCATTATATTCCCCCGAAATCGGGTCTTGCAGAAGTATAACAGTTTGCAAGTCAAAATCAGGAAGCTGTTGGATGAGATGCACAGCGAGAGGAGGCGCATGACTCGGGACGAGATGGTCGAGTGCATAAACTCCGAAGGACTCTACTCCGTCAGGAGAATCGATTTCGACAACAGGTGCCTAACAGGCAACGTCGCCTTCGTGAACAAGTCCAAAGGCGGACGGTATGCGCTGCTGATCACCGACGAGAGGGGGAATCTGACGACCGACGAGAGCTTCCAGTGCGTCGAGGAAGCGTACTGCTCGCTCGTGAGGCATCTGGAAACGCTGAAATCGTTCCAATAAACAATCTGCGGATAGACGCGTTCGTGAAATACGGAGAAGCTTTGACAACATGTTCTTATGATGCTTGCGGCGGATATGAAAAATGTCTAGAATTCTAGCCAACCGAGAATTCGTGACACGGAGGACGATCATGGCAATCACGATGGGGCTCGCAGAGGCTAAGAACAACTTCTCGCGCGTGACCGCAGAGGTCAACCGGACGGGGCGCCCGGTGACGGTGATGAAGAACAACAAGCCCTGGGTGACGATTAACCCGGCGGCGACGCAGAGCGGCGCCGACCGCGACGCCGTCGACGTGGCGATCGACTTCATGGACGAGTACGCCGACGTGTTCCAGGAGCTCGCCAAATGACGCAGCCCATCGAATCGATAGACAAGGAAACCGCACTCGCTCCTCAATCCGTTGTTACCTTCAAGCGCTAGCGTCTACGCAGGTAAGATGCCACGTCGATGCGCAGGGATGAGGATATGGCACTCTCGCTAATGCAGGCAAACGACCCAATTCAGAGGTGCGTGGATAGCCTGGCTTACACCCGCGTGCGTAAACTTCCCAATAAAGCGCGGCGAGGCTGTGGCCGACCGTTCGTGGCAAGGGCATGTTCCTAGTCTCCAACCTCCCGGCCTCGCACGTGCGCGCACGAACCGCCAAGATTTGGTGCGAATCGACGCAAAACCCCAGTTGGCGAGCATGTGCCCAAGATTTGCTGGCGGCTCGTGTACACTTGGACTCTTTCAAATGTACACGAGCCGCCAGAAATTCTGCCGTCACGAAACATATCCCCAGTTGTTTGCAAATGTTGAGGATTTTTCTGGCGGTTCGTGTACAGTTCATTTTTGAGAGGGCGTGCACGGACCGCCAAAGAGACGCCAATATAGCGCATATTCAAGCCTCGAGGGAGCATTCGGCCCCTCCGCGCGGATCGCGGGCGCCTCCGCGCTGATTGCGGGCCCCTCCGCGCGGATCGCACCACGAGTATCACGGCCGCTGGCTGGCAGCAACGGAACATCCTAGCCAACCTTGAATACAAATTGCGCATACGAGCGAATCTACACAGGCGGGTAGGCGAAGTGCCTCACGAACGCATGGCAGATGCTCCCGCTCGCACGACCTAGAGTTTCGTGTGCAGCAAGAACGCGCGGCTGGTGCGGTCGGCAATGGCCATGGCCACCTTGGAGTACAGGTTGACCTTCCCTTTGAGGATGCGGCGCGCCGCGGTATAGAAGGGGCGCACCTCAAGGAGCTCGCAGTCCGCCTCGCGCGCGAATTCCGCTGGGTCGTCGATGGCGCAGTACATGAGGGCCGCCGAATTGCCCGTCTTCTTCACGTACTTATTAACGTACTCGAGTCCCTTAGTATTGGTAGCGTCAAAGACAAGCTCCGCGTCGGAAAAGACCTTCTTGGCATCTGCGATAAAGCCGAGCACGTCGGCGTTATGGAAGTACTGGAACACGCCCGAGACGATTATGAGCGTAGGCTGCGAAGTGTTGATGCCATCTGCCCAGGAGAGGTCGAACGCGTCGCCTGCTATGAGCTCGTCGCGCTCAGGTGCACCGAGGATACGCCGACGCACCTCAATCACCTCGGGCAGGTCCATCTCGTAGAACCACGCGCCCGGGGCGTCTGACCCCACGCGCCAAAACATGGTCTCCAAACCGCATCCCACGTTCACGATGTTGCAGGTGGGATGAGCGGCAGCGTATACGCGAGCCATCTCATCAAGGTTGTGGTAGCGTGCGGCCGACGCGATCATCGTGTACTCGTTCGAGCCCTTCTGGATGCTGCTGCCAGGTATGGCGGGTTCCAGCTCAAGTGACTTGGGGTCGAAGAAGTACTCCGGAACCGCTTTGACACGTACACCCGCGCTGCGAGTGGAATGTAGAGCGTATCTGCAACCCCTTCGAAGGTTTTGTCTTGCATTTGTCTGCTCCTCAATTAGTTAGATATAGCTAACTACGGTATTCTTGCACAACCCATTGAGGATTTGAACCAAAAGATGGAATGTCGATGCCCGAACGATCATCACGATTCGAACGACAACCGCACCTGCTCGACGAATCTTCTCGCGACGGGCGTCATGAGTTGCCGCTTGCCCCACACGAGGTAGAGCGTCACCTCAGTGGACGGCTCAAGCGGACGGAATACGAGGCCGCTTTCCGGCGAGGTGTCCACGAGCCGATCGAAGGTGAGCAGCAGCCCCAAGCCCTCGCGTGCGAACACTGACGCGTTGTATGCCAGCCTAAAAGTGCCCTCCAAGCGAAGCTCCGCAAAGCGATCGCCCGCCCACTGTGCGATGTCACCTCGCCACCCTTGCTCGGAGGCAAAGAGCGGCTCGCCCATAAGGTCGGACGGCGAAATCGCCGCACGTTGCGCAAGCGGATGGCCGTCACGCATCACGACGCCCCACAAGTCGCGCTCGGGCAACTGAACCCAGTCGTAACGCCGGGTGTCGGGCCGCTCGCAGAGCACCGCGAAGTCGAGCAAGCCTCGATCGAGCCGCTCGGTCACCTGCTCGGTGTCACCACTCGTCACGTGGTAGCGCAGGCCAGGGCACGACTTCTTGAGCTTTCGCAGCTCCCGTGCGACGAGACGTATTGCATACGACTCCGCCATGCCCAGACGCAGCTCCCCTGCGAGCGTGTCGTCAATCGAGCGGAACTCGTCCTCGATCTTGTCGGCAAGCCCCACCAAATCGCGCGCGCGGTCGCGTAGCAAGCGTCCCTCATCGGTGAGCTCAATGCTAAAGCTGTGACGAACGAAGAGGCGCGCATCCAGCTCTGCCTCGAGCGACTTGAGCGCCTTGGAGAGCGTCGGCTGGGTAAGGTGCAGACGCGCTGCGGCACGCGTCATGTTCTCCTCCTGCGCCACGGCAAGGAAGTAGCGCAGCGTACGGATCTCCATGGACGCCACCCTTCTGATAGTCGTTGTGGTTATATCACGATATACGATATTACCATTAGCGCAACACGCTGCAGCAAGCGACAATATAGGCAAGTAAAGAATGCAAAAGAGGGAGCGCACCATGATTCAAACCGAGAACCTTCCGCTCGTCACCGAATGGGACAAGACCTTCCCCAAGAGCGACCTCGTTGCCCACGAGAAGGTCACCTTCCCCAACCGCTACGGCATCACGCTGGCAGCGGACCTGTACACACCCAAAGGAACAGAGGGCAAGCTCGCTGCCATCGCCATATGCGGGCCCTTTGGCGCGGTAAAGGAGCAGTGCTCGGGCCTCTACGCCCAAACGCTCGCAGAACGCGGGTTCGTAACACTCGCCTTCGACCCGAGCTTTACCGGCGAGAGCGGCGGCCAGCCACGCTACATGGCCTCGCCCGACATCAACACCGAGGACTTTATGGCGGCGGTCGACTTCCTGAGCCTGCACGAGCGCGTGGACGCCGAGCGCATTGGCATCTGTGGCATCTGCGGATGGGGCGGCATGGCGCTCAACGCCGCGGCCCTCGACACACGCGTAAAGGCAACGGTAGCCTCCACCATGTACGACATGACCCGCGTGAACGCAAACGGCTACTTCGATTCCGAGGACAGCGAAGAGGCACGCCATGCCAAACGCGAGGCAATGTGCGCCCAGCGCCTCACCGACCTGCAAGCCGGTGAGTATGCGCTCGGTGGCGGCGTGGTTGACCCGCTGCCCGAGGATGCGCCCGACTTCGTTGTCGACTATCACGCCTATTACAAGACGTCACGCGGCTACCATCCCCGCTCGCTCAACTCCAACGGCGGGTGGAACGTCATCGGCTGCGAGTCCTTCATGAACCAACCCATCCTGCGCTATTCCAACGAGATCCGCTCTGCCGTGCTCGTCATGCACGGGGCCGCGGCCCACAGCTGCTACTTCGGTCGCGACGCCTATGCGAACATGGTCGATGGCAACGCCTACGCCAACAACAAGGAGCTGCTCATCATCCCGGGCGCCACGCACACGGACCTCTACGACGGCGGGGCTAACGACGCCATCCCCTGGGACAAACTCGAGGGCTTCTACCAGCAGTACCTGTAGGAGGACCAAGGAAATGGGCAGCACGTTGAGCAGGCGTTCCTTCGTGCGGCTGGGGCTGGCGGCCTCGGCCGCCCTGGCATTTCCGGGCTGCACGCAAGGCAGTGCGTCCCAATCCCCGTTGACTGGAAGCGGCTCCTCAGAGGCCAAGCACGCACCCGCCGAAAAGCAGGGCCACGAGGCCACGGAGGACGGGACATCCATGGGAGCACCGAAGACCGTCACCTTGAGCAGCGGCTACGAGATGCCGACGCAGGGGCTCGGCACGTATGCCCTCGATTATGCCACGTGCATCAGCTCCATCCATGCGCTCACCACATCGGGCGGCAGGCTCATAGACACGGCATACATGTACCATAACGAGGACGCCGTGGGTGAAGGCGTAAGAACCTGCGGCGTGCCACGCGAAGAGCTGTTCATCACCACCAAGATCTACCCGAACCAGTTCGCAGATCCTGAGGCGGCCATTGAGCAGGCCTTGGGAAAGCTGAACGCCGGCTACATCGATCTCATGCTGCTGCATCATCCCGGCACGGGTGACGTCGAAGCATACCGCGCCATGGAGCGTGCTGTCACTGCGGGCAAGATTCGCTCGCTCGGGCTCTCCAACTGGTACGTCAAGGAGCTCGAATCGTTCCTGCCGCAGGTGGAGACCGTACCGGCCCTCGTGCAGAACGAGATTCATCCCTACTACCAGGAGCAGGATGTTGTGCCCTATATCCAAGGCCTGGGCATCGTGGTAGAGGGCTGGTACCCGCTCGGCGGGCGAGGCCACAACGCCGAGCTACTCGCAGACCCCGAGCTCACCGCCATTGCGCAGGCGCACGGTGTATCGGTGCCGCAGGTAATCCTGCGTTGGGACCGGCAACGGAACATCGTCGTCATCCCCGGATCCTCCAATCCGGCACACATTGCCGAGGACCTCAACATACACGGATTCTCGCTAACGGAAGAGGAGATGGCGCGCATCGCCGCGCTTGACCGAGCCGAGAAGCACGACTGGTACTAGAAGGCGCGAATCACCATAACGTGATTGCAATACGCGAAAGCTGACAAGGGGACAGGTCACTTGTCAGCTTTTTTTGCCAGGCTCGCGCTTTCGAGCAGCAGGCGCGTGTAGGGATGAGAAGGGCAGGCAAGCACCTCCGACGCCAGGCCCTCCTCCACAATGCGTCCGTTTTGCATAACCAGCACGCGATCGCAAAAGCCCTGCACAAGCGCTAGGTCGTGACAAATGAACAGCATTGCGAGCCCACGCTCGCACTGTATGCGCTTGAGCAGACGCACAATCTGTGCCTGAGTCGTTACGTCAAGTGCGCTGGTTGGCTCGTCGCAAACCACTAACGGCGCGTCGGGTGCCAACGCTCTGGCGATTGCCGCGCGCTGGCATTGACCTCCCGACACCTCACGCGGATAGCAATCGGCCATGTTGGCAGAAAGCCCGCACTGCTCCATAAGCTCGCGTGCCCGAGCATATGCCGCGGGCTTTTTCATACCCATGTTGCGCAGGCTTTCGGCAACGCCCTCCCCCAGCGTACGCCGAGGGTCAAACGACGAAGCGGGATTCTGAAACACCATCTGCACGTCTTTAGCCATAGCTCGCAGCCCCGCCCCACGCACGTGCGATACGTCGCGGCCGCAGAGGACGATCTTGCCAGACGTTGGCTCAACAAGCCGCGTTACCATCTGTGCGATGGTGGACTTGCCACTGCCCGATCCACCCACCAGCCCAACGCATTCGTCGGCTCTCACGCAAAAGCTAACGCCGTCCACTGCCACAACACTCGAGCGTCCCTTGCGCTCGAAGCGCTTGGTAAGGTCCGTGACCTCGAGCACTGGTTCCAGCATGCAAACCACCTCCTTCCTGACCCTACCCAACACCTAACTCCGCGGTGCGGCACAGCCCTACTCTCCCTCGGCCACGAGTCGTGGCGTTGCAGATATGAGCTCGCGCGTATAGGCTGCCGCAGGCGCCTGGAGCACCTGCTGCACGGTACCGAACTCCTCCACGATTCCATCGCGAAGTACAAGCACGTGGTCCGCGACCGCCTCAACCACGGCCATGTTGTGCGTCACGAGCACGATGGTGGTGCCCCACTCGCGGTTCACGCGTGCGAGCAGCTCTACCACCTGAGCCTGGGCAATTACATCGAGCGCGCTCGTGGGCTCGTCCGCAAAGAGCACGCGTGGTTCGCCGAGCAAGGCAATCGCGATGCCCACGCGCTGGCCCATACCTCCGGAAAGCTCAAACGGGTAGCTGGCGAGTACGCGCTTCGAATCGTCCAAACCAAGCCGCTCGAACATCTCTGACGCAAGGCGATCGCACTCCTCGCGCGATACCTTGCGATGTGCGCTCATCCCCTCGAATATCTGGTCAGCAACTCGACGAATGGGGGTCAGCGAAGCCAGGCAGTCTTGGAACACGAGCGCAAAGTCGGAACCGCAAAGTTGCCGCATGCGCCTCGCGGGCAGGTCGGGTAGCGACTCCCCCTCATACCAAATGTCACCACGCGTCACGCAGCCGCGCTTTCCGAGCTGGCCCATGGCAGCACGCACGAGCGTGGACTTGCCGCTGCCCGATTCGCCCACGATGCACACGACTTCACCCTCCAAAACCGGAAACGAGACGTCATGCACAACGGAGGTCCCGTCAAAGGACACCTCCACGTGGTCGAAATCGAGCAGCGGTCTTGTCATCTTTTCCTCCCCTGGCAACAGTCTCCCAACGTTGCTGCCCTTGCACAGCCCTAAGGCTATCCCTGCGTCCCTACACGTCCAAATCCACGGTAATCTCGTAGTAGTCGCACGGATGCGCGACCATGCCCTTTACGTTGGCTTGGCTCACGATCCCCATCTGAAGGAACGACGCAAAGAAGTAACCGTGGTCGTCCAGGATGGTCTGGCTCATCTGCGTGGCAAGCTTGGCGCGTACGTTGGGATCGAACTCCTTGTGAAGCTGGGCATACAGCTCGTCGAGCCTCTGGCTGCGATAGGCACCGAAGTTCTTGGTTGAGTCGGAAAGACACGTGGCACCAAAGAAGTACTCTGGGTCGCCGGTGGGAGCGGTGGTGAGGGCACTTACGTACACGTCCCAGGCGCTCGGATCCTTGCGGATGTCGGCATGGTTGGCCGTGCTGTTTACCTGCACATCCATGCCAATCTCCTTGAGGCTTGCCTGTGCAGCCTCGGCGAGCAGAGGGAGTTCCAAACGGCCGGGGTACGTGAGCCAGCGCACCGTGAGCTTCTGTCCGTTCTTCTCACGAATTCCGTCGCCGTCTCCATCCACCCAGCCATTCTCCTCGAGCAGCTTGGCGGCTGCCTTGGGGTCGTAGCCCTCGGTCGTCACGGTATCGTCACCAAACTTCATATTGGCAGGGAATGGGCCCTTTGCGGGCTGGCCGCGACCATTGAGGAGCGTCTTTACGAAGCCTTCCTTATCGATACCCATTGCAATGGCCTTACGAACTGCCTCGTCGCCCATAACGGAAGAGGCGTAGTTTGCCTGCCCAAAGAACACGCGGCTCGTAAAGCAGTCGGACACATGATAGGCATCGTTGTTGAACAGCTGGTAGCTCGAGTACGCGAGGCCATAGGTCGCGTTTACCTCACCGGACTGCAAGGCACTCTGCAGTGCGTCGGTATCCGAGAACGTGCGAACGACCACCGTGTCCACCTTGGGCTTGCCGCCCCAGTAGTTCTCGTTCTTATGCAACGTAATCTCCGTGTCCGTTACGGTCTCGGCCACGTAGGGTCCCGTACCTGCCACGTTGCCCTCAGCAGTCACGCCCGCTTTCATGTCGATGATGGCTCCGTACGGATCGCACAGATAGTTGATAAGGGCGGGGCACGGCTCGGCCGTTTGGATGGTAATGGTGTTACCCTCGGCCGTAATGCCTGCGATCTTCATGTTTGACGGCGCACGGTCATGCTTTGCCACGAGGTCGTCCAGGCACTCCTTTACAGCCGCGCCATCCATCGCGCGACCGCTTGAGAACTTTACGTCGTCGCGCAGCACGATCTTTACGTGGGTTTCATCAAGAAACTCGTAGCTCGTTGCCAGCCATGGCTCTGCCTCCATGGCATCGCTAAACCTAAACAAGGTCTCTCCCACGCCGTAACGCACGGCAGACCATCCGGAATAGGCGCTGTGGGGATTGAGACCGACGTCATCCATCTGCGGGCCGTATCCCGTCGTGCCATACACGAACCTCTTCTCGCCCGACGCGGCGCTCGAGGCACCTCCCTGGCCAGCCTGCTGCGATCCGCCGCAGCCCACCAACGCAACGACCAGCATTGCGGCGAGTGCCACCGCCATAAGCGCGAACCCGTTTCGCTTCCACTTGACGCTCTTCATACTTCCTCGCTTTCGTCTAAACCTTTCCTCCGACCTCTCTGCGATGGGTCGATATAGTCACGAACCGCATCGCCAAGCAGGTTGAACACCATAACGGTAATGAAGATGGCAATGCCCGGGGCAATGATGGTCCACGGAGCCGTTTGCAGGAGACTGCGGTTCTCGCTCATCATTGAGCCCCACTCGGCCACGGGCGGCTGCGCTCCAAGACCCAAAAACGACAAACCCGCAAGCTCCATCATCATCGTACCTATGTCGAGCATCGCGGTAACCAACAGCGGACCTGCGATGTTGGGCAGGATGTGAGAGAAGACGAGCTGCGCCGTGGAGCAGCCCGCGAGCCGTGCCGCGGCAAGATACGGTTCGCCCTTTTGCGCGAGCGTAAGGCCACGTGCAATGCGCGCGTATTTGGGCCAGCTTATGGCGGCGAGGGCGAGCACGGCGTTTATCATGCCACCACCGAGCACTCCCGCTATGGCCAGCGCAAACACCAGCCCTGGAAACGCAAGGAACACGTCGGACGTACGCATGAGCACCACGTCGAGCTTGTCGCCCTTCCACCCACACACCACGCCGATGGCAGTGCCAACCACAGCGATCATTACCACAAGCAGCAGCGTGAAGAGGACCGAGGACTGAGACCCTACGATTATGCGCGACAGAAGATCGCGACCGTAGCGGTCGGTACCAGCCAGATGCGTAGGGCTCGGAGCCTCCAGCGCGTGAGAAAGGTCCTGCGCGTATGGGTCGTACCCACACAGCAGCGGTGCCAGAACGGCCACAGCCAGCACTGCCGCGGCCAGCACGGCAAACACCACGAGCTTGGCCTTAGCGTAATTGCGCCTTACCCTCTGCGTGCGCACGGTAACGGAGTCGGATGCGCTCGAGGATGCACCCGCTCCGCCAGCCGTAAGGCCGTCGGCACGGTCTTGCGTGTGGCCGTTGCGCACCTTTCCTTCCAGCATCACTCATCGCCCCCCAGTCGCACGCGAGGGTCAAGATAGTGATACAAAAGGTCGGCCGCCAGGTTTACCATCACATAGATAATCGCCATCCACACCACGTACGCCTGGATCATGGGGTAGTCGCGCATTACGATTGAGTCAACCGCAAGCTTGCCCACCCCATCCCACTGAAAGATCGTCTCCACGATGGCCGTGCCGCCCAAAAGGTCGCCGATGGACAACGCGAGCAACGTCACCAGCATGATCATGACGCTCTTGAGGACGCTTTTGGTTAGGATGCGACTCTCGCTCACACCCCGAGCGCGGGCCCCTTCCACGTAGGGCTTGCTTAGCTCGTCGAGTACGGTTGCCCTTATCTGCCGCGTGTACTTTGACGCCATGGCAATGGCGAGCGTTGCCGTGGGCAAAACGAGTCCCGCCCACGAGATGGCTGCGACGCCCGTCTTCCCTATGTTTGCCGATATTACCGGCAGCCACCCCAATACGATGGCGAACACAAAGATAAGAAGCAGCGCAACGAAGAAGTTGGGTAGCGAGTTGCCCACGAAGCTCAGCACGCGGATGAGGTAGTCAACGAACTTGTTTTGCCTGGTCGCGGCAACAATACCGAGCGGCAGCGCCACAACAACCGTGGCGATGATGGAGGTAAGCGTAAGCAGGATGGTTGCGGGCAGCTTTGACGCAAAGGTTTGGAACACGTCTTTGCCCGTAACAAAGCTCGTGCCCATGTTTCCCGTCACGAGTCCCCTAAACCAGTTGAGGTACTGCACCATGAAGGGCTGGTCCAGACCGAGCTCGTGTTTTTTCGCGTCAATGACCTCTTGCGTTACCGCCACGCCCTGGTTTTCGAGCAGTGCCGTTACCGCATCGCCACCCGCAAGGTGCATCATGCCAAACGACAGCAGCGTAATGCCTATGAGTATGGGAATGAGCTGTAGGAGTCGTCGAATAACGTAACGACGCATGGCGGTGTCCCTTCGACAAGACCTACTTGCGGGCCTCGATCATAAACAAAGGTGACGAGCCGTAGTAGGCTTGCTCCTCCGACGACCAGAGGTCACGCCATGCCCGCTCGTTTACGCTCACACGCGTCGCGCCAAGACGCTCGAGCACCTGGATGTCCCATTGCGGGCGCACGACGGAGGTGAGCGGCAGCTCAGCGGCAATAAGCTCGCAGCGTCGTTCCTCGTCGTCGGTGGCGCGCGAGCCCTTGTCATAGACCTGCGCGTTGGCCTGATCGCTCCTTCGCGCAGCGTCTACGTCGTCGTCCACCAAATAGCGATACCAGTTTGCGTCGAACACAAGGAGCTTGCCGCCTGGGCGCAACACGCGAAGCCATTCCGCATACGCACCTTCTGGATCGCGCATGAGCCACGTGAGATTGCGAGAAACTGCCAGGTCAAAGACATTGCTCTGGAACGGCAGGTTCGCGGCGTCGCATTGGTAATAGGTTATGTTGGCATCTGGCACGGCTTGTGCTGCATTCGCACGCGCACGCTCGAGCATTCGCGCACTCATGTCAACTGCGTCCACCGCACAGCCCTCGTCGGCGAGGAGGATGCTAAAGAAGCCTGGGCCACAACCCAAATCGAGGGCGCGAACCACGCGCTTTTCTCTTGCGGCAGCGTTGCAGGTGTCTTCTATCGCATGCGCCAGCGCGCGCTGCCACGTGCATCGACCGTATCCGGCCAGCTCGTTTTGGATGCCATTGGAGTACGTTTGGGCGCGGTTGTCCCAATACGCGTTAATGGCAGCTCCCAGCTCGTCGCGAACTTGCGTCGTCACCATCATGTTGCCTCTCGAGTATTACTAAATTTATAATCGTAACACCACAAGTATACGGTAACTCCGTGACGCATGTCCACCCATCACCCACCGACAAAAAAGCTGACAAGTGACCTGTCCCCTTGTCAGCTCGACAAAAAAGCTGACAAGGGGACAGGTCACTTGTCAGCTTTTGTCAGCGTCTAGCAATCCGTTTCGGGCGCCTATACGCCTTCACGCCAGGCGGTCTCCGGCAACTCAAAGCGAACCTCAGGCCTACGCTCAACGGTCAGGCCGTGGTCTGCGAATGCCTGCACCAGCGCATCTACAATCTTCGTGATGTCGCTGCAGGCCAGGCAGTCGATGCGGAACTTCCCAGCGTGGTCGATAACGTTTACGTGGAGCGTGTTGCCCGCCGCCGGCTTGCACACAAAGCGAACATCGACGATCTTGTTGGCATATTCCATCTGACGCATGCGCCCGATATAGTCGATGTAGAAGGTGTCGTGGCCAACCGACGCAAAGCTCGAGGGCTTCTTGGTCTCCTCCCAGTAGTCAGTCGCCTCCATCCGCTTGCCGTACACGCTCCGCAGCATGTTATACGTGCTGTTCCATATGTCGGGGTTTGCCATCTGCATCTTGAGGATGCCGCGCAGCTGAGCAGCACGCTGATCAAACGGCAGGGCATCAAGCGGCGTGCCAGTTAGCGGCAAGACGATGCGTGAGGAGCAGTTCTTGAACGTCTCGTTACATCCCAGCATGCGTCGCACCGAAATTGGTACGTTAGCCACGATGGGAGCATCGTTGTTGGGGTGGGTAGCAGCAACCGCCTCGGCCATGAACATGGAGATGGCCACCGACGGCGACGTGCCGTTCTCCTTCACGAACTTCATGAGGTCCTCAGAACTCACCATGAGGCCCCAGTCGCGCACGTCGTTGCCAGGGTAGCGTGAGATTTCGGGCAGGTGGAAGGCCGCAGCCTGATCCTTCTTTTGGGGCATCTGGAAGTCCGGGCTCACCTCTCGCGTAACCGACAGGGGCTCCATATACTCCGCCTCAGTCATGGTACTCGCGTTGGTGCGAATCCCGCAGGGGTCGTACTCTACGCCGTCGCGTATGCAATAGTAGTGGTAGAGTACCGATTCCAAGAACATGTTGAGGCCTTGGCCATCGCAGAAGCCGTGGAACATGGCAAAGCGCGTTACCTTACCCTCGCAGGTGACGTCGAGCATGTGGTAGTTGGTCTCGTGCCCGCCCACGTGGCGCAGTCCCTGCCCACGGCCTACTTCCATGGGCAGCGGGTTGGTGGCATAGTACACGGCACCGCCCTCGATTTGGAAGGTATCGGCAAGGTAGGGCATGCGTGCAATCGTGCGGTCCAGCGCCTTTTGCAAAAGGTCTGCGTCTACTTCGTCCTCGTGAGTAATCTCCACCGCGTAAGTAAGAAACTTGACGTCGGCGGGGAAGTACACATACGGAGTAGCGGAGATTGCCATCTCCTTCTTCTCGAATGTCGGGCGGCTGTTGCTCATGGTTGGTCTAACCCCTTTCGTATGGAATGGCACCCACGCCATTCGGTTTGCTACAAAGCGTCAAGCAGGCTCTTGTACGTTTAGCCCTTACGGCAGGCGTTTCATCGCCTCGTCGAAGTCCTCCCATTCCTCGGCGACCTCTTTCTCCTCCAGCAGAAAGCCTTTTACGTCCAAGTCGCCGTCGTAGAGGAAGTCCATACAGTATTCGGGCCTCCCCCCACTTCTTTCGGTGTGGAAGTTGTCAACCGAGTTCAAGATGATGCGTGCGCTAGTGGAGGTGTCCCTGCGTTTGTCGATCACGTATTCGGCTCCATTGTCACTAAACGACACGCGTAGCCACTCCGGCATGAGCGAGATGCGCACGTGGATGTCACCCGCACCCGAGTAGGCGTACATAATGCGCTCGATGAGCATTTCCTCTACCGCAAGTTTGATTTTGATGGCCCGAGGCCGTCCGTATCCGATGCTGCTCACCAAGTCGCTGACGAGTCCCGCCACTGGCGCAATCGCATAGCTGGAGTTCTTTACGGTAATCTCGAACACCGTTATGCCGCCCGCAAGCTCTTCGTCCACCTCGATCTCACGCAGCTTACCAAGCATGCTCACGTAGAGTGAGCGTTGATCGAGCTTTCCGTTGACGTTAAGAGGGAATTCGCTAAAGGTAAAGATGTGCGTGGGCACCTTGTAGCGAGGCATACGAGTACGCAGGGCCTCGAGCACGCGTCCCTCGTCGAACGGACCCACTCCTTGGACGGTTACGCAGGCCTCGACGCTCTCGCCAAAGATGGGATGCGGTGCACCCATAACCTTGGCATCCCCCACGCCCTCGATGGAGATGAGCTCCGCCTCGATCTCGGCTGGAGAGATGTTCTCGCCACCGCGAATGATGACGTCCTTAATGCGTCCGGCGAGGCGCAGGTATCCTTCGTTGTCCAAAAAGCCCAAGTCCCCCGTGTGCAGCCAACCATCCGCATCGATTGCCTGATCGTCTGTGGACAAACCCTCATAGCCGTTCATGAGGCAAACGCCTCGAGCAAGAACCTCACCCACCTCGCCAATCGGCAAGGTGGAACCATCCAAACCCGCGATGCGCAGCTCAACGCCATCTACGGCACGTCCAACCGTACCCGCTCGCAGCTCGACGAGGTCGGAGGGCCGCACCATGGTAAGCGGCGCACCTTCGCTCTGGCCGTACATGTTGATAAAGGTGGCGTTCGCAAAATCCAGCTCCAGACGCATCATCTGCACCGGTGTGGACATGCCACCAGCAATCAGACACGTGCGCAGATGGGGTACGACCTTCTTTCCAAACCCATCGGCACTCACAAGACCCTGGTAAACGGCTCCTACCGCTGCCATATCGCTCACCTGGTTTGCACCTATCATTGAAACGAGCGCATCTGCTCGATAGCTGGCGGGCAAGCACACCACTGACCCCAGAATGAGGTAAACGTAGCTGGTAAGCAGACCAAGGATGTGGAAGAGCGGCACCGCAACGCAGATGGAGCCACCCATCGTACCCTCCAGACCTGCCATGAGGGCTCGCGCGTCGGCAGTAAGCGCGCGCTGAGAGATGCACACAGCCTTGGGAGCCGACGTCGTGCCGCTCGTGAATATAATAAATGCCGTATCGCCTTCCTCGCTTGGCTTGCGTTGCTCGGCAAGGCCTTCCACTCCCGCATAGGCGCTCGCCAGATTGCAGGCGTCGCCCCTTATGTCCAAGCATCGAGATGGCTCTATGTCCACGGCGCTGGCCAGTGCCTCCATAGCGTCGTCCCGGCGCTTGGTTTGGCCGTTGTCGCCGCAAACAAGGAAGCGCGCGTTCGCCGACCGCAACAGTTCGGCCGCATCGTCAATGCCCATGCTGTAGTTAACCAACAGCGCCACCCCGCCCGCGCGTACGATGCCAAAGAAAGCCACAAGCCAGTTCGCGGAGTTATATCCCCAAAGCGCCACGCGGTCGCCCTTGGCAAGGCCCAAGTCATGCAGCTGCGCTGCAAATCCAGCTACGGCAGCGCGAAACGCACCGTACGTAACAGACCCCTTTGAATCAACGATAGCCGTAGCATCTTCTTGCCCACGGTTCAGCATCTCGGAAAAGAGCATAAGACGATTCCAATCTTTCTAAGTCATGCCGTCAGAGCCGATCGCATGCCTTGCATTGTTCGGTATGGCCATCATAATACACAATCGAATTTCTCATTATGCGATAGATTCTTTTGTGTCCAAAGGGGACAGTCCCCTTTGTCCCGCTTTTGCTCACCGTCCGCCCTACTAAATAGCTCGATGGTAATAGCCGCCATTCTGAGCTGCGATTATGCATGGTACTCTTGAACAAGGGCTTAATGGTTCACGAGGGGAGAACACAATGAGCAAGATAGTCGTAATTGGCGCCAACCATGCAGGCACGGCAACGATCAACACCATCCTGGACAACTACGAGGGCAACGAGGTTGTGGCTTTTGACGCAAACTCAAACATCAGCTTCCTCGGGTGCGGTATGGCACTGTGGATTGGCAACCAGATCAGCGGGCCAGACGGCCTGTTCTACCAAACGAAGGAGCAGTTCGAGCAAAAGGGTGCCACCGTGCACATGGAGTGCCCAGTAGAGCGCGTGGACTTCGACGCAAAGGTCGTCTATGCCAAGGGCAAGGACGGCACCGAGTACGCGGAGCCCTACGACAAGCTGGTTTTGGCAACGGGATCTTTGCCCATAATCCCGCAGTTCGAGGGTGGGGACCTAGAGAACATCCAGCAAGTCAAGCTCTTCCAAAACGCGCAGGAAGTGGTTGACAAGCTAAAGGACCCCGCCATCAAGACCGTAGCCGTGGTGGGCGCGGGATACATTGGCGTAGAGCTCGCCGAGGCCTTCCAGCGCAACGGACGCCATACGCTGCTTGTGGACATGGCACCCACGTGCATGGCAAACAACTTTGACCCCGAGTTCTGCGAGCGCATGGCCCAAAACCTTGCCGACAACGGAATCGAGTGCCACTTTGGCGAGGGCGTAGACCACTTTAAGGGCACGGACGGCAAGGTGAGCAAGCTCGTAACGAACAAGGGCGCTTACGACGTGGACATGGTGTGCGTATGCATTGGCTTCAAGCCCAACAACGCGCTGGTTGCCCAAAGCGATATGGAGCTCTTTGCCAACGGCGCCATCGTGGTGGACCGCCACCAGCAGACGAGCATTCCCGACGTGTATGCCGTCGGCGACTGCGCAACCATATTCAACAACGGTTTGGACGGGGCACCTGGCTACATTGCGCTGGCGTCCAACGCGGTGCGCTCCGGCATCGTTGCCGGCCACAACATCTGCGGCACGGAGATCCAGACCCCAGGCGTTCAGGGGTCGTCGGGCATCTGCATCTTCGACCTCAAGATGGTGTCTACGGGCCTTACCGAATCCGCCGCAAAGCGCGCGGGCGTGGAGGTTCTTACCACCACGGTTACCGACTGCCAAAAGGCACCGTTCATCGAGCACGACAACCCCGATACCACAATCAAGATCGTATATGACAAGACCACACGCGCGATCCTAGGCGCCCAGCTCGCCTCTACGTACGACATGAGCGGCAACATCAACATGTTCAGCCTCGCCGTTGCCAAGAAGGTGACCATAGACGAGCTCGCCCTGCTGGACATCTTCTTCCTGCCGCACTTCAACGCGCCGTATAACTACATGACGGTTGCGGCCCTGCAGGCGGAGTAGGCAAAGACGCTCGGAAAAGCTGACAAGTGACCTGTCCCCTTGTCAGCTTTCAACTAAAAAGCTGACAAGGGGACAGGTCACTTGTCAGCTTTTTGTCTCATCCCGCGCAGCAAAACGCAACTCATGGGATACTAGGGCAGTCTTGCTACGCCTATATCACCCCGTGGGGAGGACCCACTATGAAATCTCCCGGCTCCCGCTATGCCAGCAGATGCACCATCTGTGGCAAACCCGCACGCGTCAACATGGGATCCTCCTCGTACTGTTTGAGCTGCTACAACCACATTGCCGACTATCTGGCAGAGGTTGAGACCCCCACCAACGACGATTACAGCATCCTCGCGCTCGACTCCGAGGGACGCACCGTTGAGTTTGCGGTGGAGCGGTTTTCGTTTGGCTCCTCCTCTACCTGGACCGCAGTCGAGCAAGTGCCCGACGACGACCCGCGAAGAAAATGGGGGTACGTGGGCAGGTCGGTGAGCATCGTGGCGGACGCGCGGCTGATGTCGCAGGAAGAGGCGCTCGACGCGCTCATGGTTAAGACGCAACGCGTAACGGAACACGCAAGCATGAGGGGCACGCGAATCGAAGCCGGCCAAATCTGGAGCACGACCGCCCGCCGCGAGGGGGAAGTCCTCTATGCCAACGAGACCGGTGTCGCACGCATAGACTGCAGCGAGGAAGGCGAAAGCTCAATCGTCGTGGACGGTCAGTCCTTTACGCCAGCGCAGTTTGCGGAATTGCTGAGCTGCTTTGAAGGGTTCGACCTGTATTGGCAGGTTCGCGATGCTACCGACGAGCCACCTGGATGGCTCTAGAGGCAACTCGAGCTGACAAGTGACCTATCCCCTTGTCAGCTTTTTGAAGCAATGACGCTCTTGTTACCTTTGCCGAACCGCGAGATCACAAACGGGACTATAAACACGATGAAGAACATCTGCAGGAAACACGTTGTTATGGTTCCCGCAAAACCAGGCAGCGCAGCTTTGATCATTGGGTTTATCACCAGGGCGATGACGTAGTACCCCAACAGTCCACCGACTAGGCGTAGGAAGCGCTCCTGCATGGTGACGTCAGTCGTAAATTTTACGAAGCGACGCTCCAGGACCCAGCCCACCATAAACGCAGCCATCCACCCCACTGCCTTGAAGGTGTCATTTGCCATCTTGAGGCCATCCACAAGAATCTTTCCGTTGGCGTCGTAGTCCACGGGATACGGTTTGACCGCCGAGAATATGGCCGCGGCAATCGCAATGACAACCCCAATGACTGCAATCAGCACATCCTTTTCTGGATTCGATTCCAGCCACGCTAAGAGCTTTCCCGTTAGGAGCATCACCAGCACGCCCACAATCGCGCCCACCACGATGTCCTGCGGAGTATGAACGCCCAGGAAGATCCTGCTGAATGCCACAAGGCAGAGCATGACCCACATAAGCACCCGAAGCACTCGGTTTATGTCGCGCCGGATGGCCAAGCCACCAAACAGCGAGGCCGCATTCATCGCATGCCCGCTGGGAAACGAGTATCCAGTGGCTGTCTCGAAGGCCTTCTGTTCCGGGAGAATCCGCGGGTCGCGAATCCACGGGCGATAGGCGCATACCGCCACCTTTAGCACTCCGTTAACGATGCGGTTTCCAGACCAGCCCATAAGCAGGTAGGTTCCGATTTGCTTGCTCACGCACCAATAGAGGAGGCCCATGAATACAATGACCACGTCCATTTCGCCAAACCATGTCATCTTGGAGAAAAACGCCGTTAGGCAACCGCCCACGCCCTCGCGGAATGTCTGTAGCACAAGCAGAATATCGATGTCCAAAACAGCTCACCTTCCTCAGACGAAACCCGAGCGACGCCGCACTTGCTGGCGGTCGCTCGTAGATAAAACACTTCCGACAATTTACGTCAGAACCAGCTGATCGGAACAACAAATCGGCGACAGCTCCCATTGTGGCAGGGGGACGTTTCTGTCACGCAACAGAAACGTCCCCCGTCACAGGTTAGGCTGAGGACCACTCCCAGCCTAGCCACAGGCACCTATGCGGCGGCACTCCCGGTGCCCTCCCCGACGAAGTACGGGCGGAAGAAGTCGAGCATGCGCATCGCCTCGGGCAGCGTCGTGAGGCCCTTGGCAAGCGATACGCTAAACCAACCGAAGTTGTTGCGGTCGAAGAGCTCCTTGCTCCCGCAGCTTGCGAGCACCGCGTAGGGTATCTCGCCGATTTCGGCGATCTCGGCTGCCTTCTTGGCGGCGTCATAACGGAGCGTGCCCTCTTCGAGGTCGAAGACGTTGTAGAAGCCCTTCAGGAAGCCCGACATGCTCAGCATGCCCTCCGCGAAGCAATTGAAGTGCGCCTCCGACACGGGACTGTAGTAGCTTTCGGTCGTACCGTCAGGCCGGATGGAGGTGAGGGTAACCTCCTCGATGCGCCCGTCCACGAGCTTTGCGAAGGCATGGCCCGCGAGCTCGCTCTCCTGGTCGGCGCTGTTTATGGCCACGTACTTGCGGTCGGTTAGATCGAAGAACACGTGCTCGTCCACAACGCCCACGCTCGTGCCATCCGAGAAGCTCACGCGCAGGACCGCAGCTTCCTGGTGTACGCGATGGAAGAACGTGATGGGCGCGCTTGTGAGGTCACCTGCGTCAAAGTCCCACACGAGCAGGATGTCGTCATCGGCGAGCTCGTCGACCCGCTTTGCACTGCCGTCCGCGAGGGCGATCAGCGTGTCGGGTGTAAGGCAGCAGCCGGAGGGATCTTGCGAGGGATCGTACTCCCCGCCGGCCACCTTCTCCAGGAACTCGTCGCTAAGCACGATGGCAGTCTCGGTGGTTGTTGCCTTGATGGGGGTAGCGTTGGTAATCGTAGTCTGGGTAGTCTCTGCCTTGGTAGCCATTGTTGTCTCCTTAGTCTCGGCACCTATCAGGTTGCGGATGACTACGCGCGAACGACGCCTTTGTCACAGTGAATATCGCGTCCCCTATATCCTCCACATAGCGTTCACGTTAGCGGCTGACACGTGACCTGTTATCTTGTCGGTTTCGCTGCCATCTTGGCGGTTCGTGGTCCAACGTGAAAAGCATAGGTGTACACGAGCCGCCAAACTGATTGCAAGATTTTACATTTACCTGGTGTTTTGTGACATATTCGCTCTCTTTTTGGCGGCTCGTGTACAATTCAAAACAGCCAATTGTACACGAGCCGCCAAAAGTACTCGACCAGTCTCTCGCGAACTGGGGTTTTGTGAGACCCATGCCAAATCTTGGCGGTTCGTGTACCAAAGCGCCTACCCAAAAAGCTGACAGGCGACCTAACAACTTGTAGACTCGGTCACTTTGTAAGCCGTATCGCAACCAAACAACCTGCGTCCGCAGTGAGCAAACTGAGTTGTATGCCTATAGCTCGCAGACGCGAGCTTCCAGCGGACGCAATGCGCTGGAAGCGGCGGGCTTGTCGTTATAGGTGTCCATAAGCACCGTGGTCGCGTCGGACACCTTGCCGGCAAGCTCTCCCAGCGGTGCCTCCTCGTTGGTGAAGTTGGCCATCACCAGCACCTTCTTGCCGTTGAGCTCGCGCACGTAGGCATAGATCTGCTTATGGCCGTGTGCCACTTCCTCGTAACTCCCGGCCAACAGGACATCATTGCTCCCGCGCAGCTTTGCCATGGCACGGAAGTAGTTAAGCACGCTATTTTCCTGCTCGGACTCACCCGCGGCGTTTTGATTCCGGTAATCGTCGTGCACCGGCAACCAAGTCTTCTGCGCCGTCGTAAAGCCGGCGTTGTTCGAAGCGTCCCACTGCATGGGCGTGCGAGCATTGTCGCGACTGTACCTATGAACGCACGCAAGCGCCTCTTCTTCCGTATGGCCCTTTGCGAGCGCAGCCTCGTACTGGTTGTGGCTCGAGGGGTCGTTATAGTAGTCGATGGACGGCCAAGCAACATTGGAAAAGCCCAGCTCCTGACCCTCATACACAAACGGGGTGCCACGCAGCCCCAACTGCACGATGGCCATGCACTTTGCCGCCAGGTCGGCATTGCTGCCCTTAGGGAAAAAGTTGACCACGCAGCGTGGCTGATCGTGGTTCTCGAAGAAGGTCGGACACCAGCCTTCAGCGGCGGTGTTTGCCTGGGTGGCCGAAAGAGCGTCCTTGAGCGCCGAGAGCTCCCAACCATGAGCATCGATCCAACTCGCGTCATGTCCATCCAAATCCATATGACTGAACTCAAAGACCATGTCAAAGACGCCGTTCTTGCCCACCCAATCGGAAAGCTCGCTTGCGTCGACGCCGTTGGCCTCGCCTACCATAAAGCAATCCGTGCCTGCAACGGTGTTGTTGCGCAGCTCGTGCAGGTAGTCCAAGATGCCCTTTGTGTTGGCCGTTGCGTCGTGGATGGGCGCAAGTCCGTCGGACTCCGCTTTTCCGTCGGGCAGGCCCTCGGGCTTCTTTATATAGGTCACCGCATCGATGCGGAAGCCGCCCGCACCCTTGTTGCGCCAGAAGTTGAAGACGTTGGCAACCTCCTTGCGCACCTCTGGGTTGTCCCAGTTCAGATCCGGCTGCTCGGGCAGGAAGGTGTGCAGGTAGTACTGGCCACGCGCCTCGACGTAGGTCCAAGCGCTACCACCAAAAATGCTGCGCCAATTGTTGGGAGCCCCACCATCCTTCGCAGGATCGCGCCAGATGTACCAATCGGCCTTGCCATTGTTTTTGCTGGAACTCGACTCTACGAACCAGGCGTTCTTGTTGGAGGTGTGGTTAACCACCATGTCGAGCACAATCCTAATGCCACGGTTTTCGGCCTCCGCCATGAGCGTGTCCATGTTCTCCATGGTGCCGAACGACGGGTCGATGTTGTAGTAGTCGGCAACGTCATACCCGTTGTCTGCCATCGGCGAAACAAATACCGGCGTCAGCCATATGGCGCCGACACCCAGCTCCCTAAGATAGTCAAGACGGCTTGTCACGCCAGGGATGTCGCCCGTCTGTGCACCCCTTGAGCTCATAAAGCTCTTCGGATAGGCCTCGTAGACGATGGTCTTCTTCCACCAAGGCAAGTCCTCCACAGATATCGCCGACTTCGTCGCAGCCACATCCGCCGCAACAGACGACTGGTTCTTGGACCCAGCAGCGCAACCAGCAAGGGCCAGCGCACTCGCTGCGGATGCCAGAACGAAGCTTCTACGGGTAACGCTCGCGTGCGTGCTCATAACAATACACTCTCCATTTCCATTGCTTTGCATGGCCATCACCACGCCATCCTACCGCCTACCAAATAGCATTCGATTTGCGTCTTGGCGAAGCAAGGGCTTGTCGCAAATGATAACAAAGCGTGAATGTGGAAGGCCATCCACAGCAAGCGAAAGCGCCCCATTGCCGCACCTTACTCATAGTACACGCAGCGGTAGGTAAAGTCCTGGGGGTTGTCGAGCTTCACGCTCAGCAGCTTCTTGCCGGTTGCAAAGTCGATTACGGCCATGTACTCGTTGTCCTTCGTGGCGGCGCCAAAGCTAACGACGTAGAGGCTCCCGTCCACGCGCTGAGCTGAGCCGCAGGCAGTCGAGAACTTGTTGTTGAAGCTGTGGACGTCAACGGTGTCTGCCTTCTTAGCCGACGCATCAACCTGCCAAGTAACCACGCGGGAGAGCTGGTTCTTGTTCCCGTTGTCGTACACGGTGATCCTGTTTCCGTCCACGGTAACGTAGTGCTGACAAGAGCTCTTTTGGTAGTCGGCAAGGCCAAACTCGTCGGCTCCGCCCGACAACTTCCAGAGAATTTGGTCCTTGTCCTTCGTGCGGTCCAGGCAGAGGACAGTGCTCAGGTTTCGGAACGAGCACACGAGGTTACCACTGTCATTCAACCGCATGGCATTGAAGTGCATGATGTCAGGCGCGTCCGTCTTCTCGTTGGCGTAGTCGTTCGCATCGGGCGTGCCGTCGGTAACCGTAAGGCCGTAAAGTTCGGGATAGTCGGCGCTGCGCCAGTCCCACACCACCTTGCCATCCTTTACCTCCTGCAAATACGAGTACACGACCTTCGAGCCGCTCTCGTGGCCTGGCACGTTGTGAACCGTCTCGTGGATGTAACCCGACAAAATGTAGTGGTTAAGGTCAAACATCAAGAAGTCGTGCCCATCGAGCGGGTCGCCCTTAGCTACGACGTCGGATGCCTCAAACCTAATGCGTTTGACCTCGTTGAAGTTCTCGTCCAGAATCACGCGCTCGCCAGGCGCATAGCCAGTAAGGCCGTAACTGTCGTAGGCGCCAGTCTGATCGTGATAGCTGTAGTACGTCTTGCCGTCCACGACGTGCTTCTTGAAGTCCCACCAACCTGTGGTAAGACCCTCGGCAGGCTGGTCCTCGTGTTTGGACCAGACGACGTTACCCTTTCCGTTGAGCATCGCTATGTCGCGGCTGTATACCCACGAGAGGTAGAAGTTGCCAGGCAGGTCCGTCGAGCCCTCCACGTGAATGGCGGGCAGCCCCTTGGCAACAACGGGATCGGCGCTCCCTTGCTTAGACGACGAGGAGTCCGTGGTCGAGGACTGCGCAGGATTCGTGCCGCAGCCAAAGAGAAGGGTCACAACAACGAGCGACAAGAGCAGCGCGATTGCAGGATTTCGTTTCATGGGTCACCCTTTGACAAGGACGGACGGGAGGTTACAGTTCACACCCCATGCCTTTGCCGGTCCCGCATGCGGCTCCACGCTCGCTTCGCTCGCTCACTTCGTGAGTCGCCGCTCGCAGTCCGGACAAAGACGCAAGGTGTGAACTGTAATGACGGGAGTACTTACCTATGACTATTCTACAATAGACTAACGAGCAACCCGTTCCCTTATCTGCTACAATGCGACGTATCGGATGCGGACGGCCGCTCATGAACGGGCACTTCTGCGCCACTCATGTTGTAGCTGGGACCAAACGGCGATTGGCCAAGCCAGGGTCCAAAACAGGCTGCCCACATCAGAGACGTAAGCTTGGTTTGTCGACTTCCTGGAGGCGCGTGCCGTAAAAGTGGCGATCGTACCCCTCGACGGCATGGCCGAGGCCCACGACGCGACGCGCCACCTGCTCAGCGGGGCGCCCACCTTCGACCGCATCATGGGAAACCTGCGCTCCATCCACACTTCAATGTTCGTGAACGTCCGCAACAACCTGCATGCCGACAGTCTGGACAGCTTCGACGAGCTCTGCAAGGCGGTGGACGCGATAGCGAGGGAAAATGGCACGAACATCCGCTGCAGCCCCACCACGATGCACCGAAACGAGGCGAGCAGAGCTCGCGGCGACACGACCAGGATGATAACGGAAAGCCAGTACGAGCAGATTCTCGCACATACGGACCTGCCCACCAAGCTGAAGTCTTTTACCCCGCAACCCATCCCCTGCATGGTGACGTTGGCCAACGAGATGCACATCGATGACCTGGGCTACGTCTACCCGCACTGCAGCACCTACGCGGTCGACCCGACGCGAGCGGTGGGCAACCTGCTCGATGAGGACGAAGGGGGGACCGGACGCCTGGGCCTCGCGGCTCGACGACGCCACGCGCGCGTATCGTTTCCCCGACGACCAGCCGAAATGCCTCGCCTGCAAGCTCTTGCCATGCTGCTTGGGCGGATGTCCCATGGACCGCATGCTGACTGGCGAGCCACAATGCCCGTCGAGCCTCTCCGACCCCGACGGCTATGCCCTAAGATGCCTGTCGGAGCAGGATAGAAGACTATAGCTGAGCTTCCAAAGAGGATCTAATAAAAGATGAAAAAGACGACTCCTCTACTTGTTGGCGCTGCCAGCACACTGCTCCTGCCAGCCGGAATCGTTGGACGAGCCTTCCTTCTGCTCAAACGGCGCCCACTCGAAGAGTTCTACGAAACGCGGAGGACGCAGCCTGATTTTGTTGCCTTGCAGGATCTGCCCGAACGGCTTGTCCAATTTACCGTGGAGTCGGAGGACCCGGGCTTCTACACCCATGGAGCATTTTGCTGGGAGAGAATCCGCGACGCCGTAAACATCAATCGCGAAAAGGGGAAGATCGCCGTAGGTGGAAGCACCATTACGCAACAGCTCGCAAAGAACCTATACTTTAGGTTCGACCACAGCTTCCTGCGCAAGGCAGCGGAGCTCGTTATTGCCCTGGAGGCAGAGCGCAAGCTGGGCAAGGACAAGGTGCTCGAACTGTACCTCAACATCATATATTACGGAAACGGCGTGTACGGCGTTGGCGACGCGACGCGCTTCTACTTTAGCAGGGAGCCGAGGGAACTTACGATCAACCAAATGTTCATGTTGGCCATACTGCCGGTTGTTCCCACGAGAGGCAACCCCATACAGTATCCCGAGGTGTTCGAGCGGTTCCGGAACAAGCGCATACTGGTTTTTGGACCCAAAGGAACCGATCCTCACCCAGGAGGAGTCCTCGGAAATCCTCTCGCACCATGCCGATTGCCTCGATCCTGACCTCAGGAAGCCCGACGAGTACACCAACAATTACCCGCAATACATTACCCTCACGAACGAGCGGTTTGGCCCCTTCAAAAACGAGGGCTATCACAACCCCATGGAAACCTCACGTGGCTAGGCAGCGGATTGCGCTTACCTCCAACGACGGTCCTTCGGAGGCAACGGACCGCATACTCAACGCATTGGAGGAAGCGGGGCAAAGGCGGCGCTCTCCGTCGTGCTCCTATTAGCGCTTTCCGTGCGTCTCGTAATAGAGCGCCTTGTCTATGTACATGCGAGCGTCCGCGCGTCGCAGAAGCACGTCGAAGTTGCCCTCGTAGCCCTCGCTAAACTCTAGCCCCATCGACACGCTCACGTCTATTGTTTGAAGGTGTTCCTTAACCTCGCCCACGGCCTGCTCGACCTCCTCGGAGGTATAGTCCTGAGCCACAACGAGGAACTCGTCTCCTCCCGTGCGGAATACCTTCTCCCTTCCGAATCGGTTCGCAAGCGCCTGGGCCGTGGCAATAATCAGACGGTCACCCGCCGCGTGGCCCTTCGTGTCGTTTTCGCGCTTTAGGCCATTGACGTCTACGACCACAAGGCCAATAGAGTGGCCGTCCCCATACAAGTCGTCTTGCATCCTCTCGAGGGCGTTGCGATTCATCACGTCGGTGAGCTTGTCGGTAAGCGAGAGTCGGGTAAGCTTTAGCGACTCCTCCTTCTCAAAGTACACGCAGTTATACTTGCTGTTGAATCCGTTGAATATGGCTATCATCATTTCGTGGCAACTCTCATAGCCACATGCGGAGCAGTTTATTTGTCGCGATTCATCATCGTTCTTGTGGAGCGACCTATAGATTCGTTCCGTCTCATCCTCGGTAGGAGCCAAAATGCTGCAGGACTCACCCTGATCAACAAAAGAAGCCAAATATGAAGACAACTCAAGTTCGGCAAACTGAGCGTTAAGTCGCGCGAGCCGCTGATTTGGTTCCAGCGCCGGGTTCCAAGGCGAGTCCTCGCTCGAGCTCTTGCTTCCCGCACGAATCTTGTATATAGCGGCCAGCCCTATGTCCTCGATGCCGCTTGACGTCCGAGCCGTACCCTCTATGCAACCCTCCTGGCAATTGAGCGCGTCAATAAGCGCGTACGGAAGCTCCTGGGCAAAAAAACGCTGTCCACCCTGTGCAAAATGCTCGTAGAGGTATTGCTTTCCCGAAACGATTCGCACCGGGACATCGTCGCCGAGCAGCCATCGGAGGTTGTCGGCAAGGCCACCAGGCGCCGGATAATACGAGCCGAGTCCATAGGAAAAGCTGTCGAAGCCACTCTGCTCGTCAGTGAGAGTGCCTTCCAAGCGCTCCATGAGCTTGGGAAACGTGAGGTTGTACTGCACGAGGTCAGAGTAACGCTCCACCTCAAGGCCCTTTGCGATGCAAGGACCCAAAAACGCAAAGCGTTCATTCATGCCAAGCTGCTCGCGACAGTATGTTGCAAGGCACATGAGGGGACTCTTCACCGGCATAAGCCTATCGATGAGGTGTGGGAGCCAATGCTCCACATACGAGACGACCACTGGGCATGACGTGGATATATAGGTGCGCTTCTTTGTCTGCTCCATGCACTTGATGTAAGCCCACGTGCAGATATCGGCACCCAGCGATACGGGAATCAGACGGCGCACCCCCAAGCGACGAAGCGCAGCGCAAGCCTGCTTGAAGAGCTTGGGATACTTCGCCTCGAACGACGGTGCCACCAGCACGCTGATACTCTTCCCAGAGCTCAAGTCATCAAAGAACGCGTCCGTGTTGTCCACGTATTCTCGCGCGCCATGCGCGCATACATCTATGCAGGCACCGCACACGATGCATCGTTCGGCATTGATGATGATGGAGGACTTGTCTGGTCCGCTCTTCGACACAGTCGCACCAAACGAGCTGCAAATGCGCACGCACTTATTGCATCCAATGCAGTTGTCGTTGGTGGTAATAAGTCCCTCATGCATGGCGTATCGACCCCTCGTGTCCGCTATATGGCGCATGGCTATTATTTAATGTTAATATGTCTATCTCTTTCGTGCAGGAGGAGTCACCCAACGGCGGATTTAGGCTGGCCTAATGGAGCCAATGTCTTAGCAACTCAAAAAGGCCAACAAGTAACCTGTCCCCCCTGTTGGGTTTATCGCTCGCCGTAGGTACCGTAACCTCGGCATATACAAGTATGGTATTTTTAAATAGTCATCTTAAAACTCGCCGCATGTGGGTGAAAGGATACTCTTATGGCCTCTAGGACCATGAGTCTACGCGTAAAGGCGGTCATAGCATTTGTTGTGGCGTTACTCATAACGAGCATTGCACTGGGGTTTGCCCTAACGCAACAGTCACGCAAAGACATGAAAACCCTCATCGACAACCACGTGCTCGACGTTGTTAAAACGGCAGCAGACATGCTGGATGGCGATGCATTGAGCAAAATCACCGACAAAGACAAGGGCACGCAGGAATACTCTAAAATCTTCGATACGCTATCTCGCTTTGATAAGAACATCGGACTCGAGCGCATCTACACCGTTCGGGCGACTGACGATGGGTCGTACATCTTCGTCATCGATCCGGCCACGGAGAACGCAAGCGATTACGGCGACGCCGTCCACCAAACGGAGGCACTGCACAAGGCCTACGAGGGCACCCCCACCGTTGACGACAAGCCGTATAGGGACCAATACGGCTACTTCTACAGCGCGTACTGTCCCGTCTTTGACTCGTCGGGCAAGGTTGCGGGCATCGTGGCCGCAGACTTTAACGCCTCGTGGTACGAGGAGCAGATCAACCAAAACACCCTTACGATCGCCGTGGCGTGCATCCTATTCACCGTTATAGGCGCCGTTGTCGTGCTTCTGGTTACGCGTCAGTACAATCGACAACTCGAAGCCATAAACGAAAGCGTAAGCGACTTGGCGCACAATCTCGACACCATAACCGGCGAGCTTGCCAAGAGCAACAAGGCCGAGGAAGCGAACGGCGAAACGCAGCATGACTATAAGGGCGATAGCATGGAGGAGCTCGTTTCGCGCATTGCCGCCTTGCGGGACAGCCTTAGGGAATACGTAACGCACACCACCACGTTGGCCAACAGCATGATCACGGCCATGGCCTCGGATTATCGGAGCGTATACTACGTCAATCTGGATAACGATGAGGGCGTCTGCTATCGGCCCGACCCCAAAGACAGCGTTCAGACCCCCGAGGGAGTGCCCTTTCCCTACCTAGAGCGCTTTACCTGGTACGCAAACAACGTGGTAACCGAAAACTATCGCGAGGGGTTCCTCCACTTCATCGAACCCGACGCCATTCGATACGCCTTGGCAACGCAACCCATCATCGCCTATCGCTACCTCGCGAAGCGTGAGGGGCAGGAGTACTACGAGATGATTCGCATGGCCGGTGTCCGTCGCGCGGAAGACCGCGACGACGGCACGGTGCACGCAATAGGCCTTGGCCTTACGGTAATCGATGCCGAAATGCGCGAAACGCTCGCCCGAAACGAGGCGCTTGCAGAAGCACTCGTTATGGCTGACGAAGCAAACATGGCAAAGACCACCTTCCTCTCGAACATGAGCCACGAGATTCGCACCCCCATGAACGCGATCATTGGCCTCAACACGCTCGCCCTTCAGGACGAGACACTTTCGGACCAAACGCGGGAATACCTCACCAAGATGGGCGCCAGCGCCAGGCACTTGCTTGGCCTTATTAACGACATCCTGGACATGAGTCGCATCGAAAGCGGGCGCATGGTGCTGCAAAGGGAGGAGTTCTCTCTTAGCGCCATGCTTGAGCAAATAAACACCATGGTCACCTCGCAGTGCAGCGACAAGGGCCTGACGTACGAATGCCACGTCCTCAGCAAGGTGGACGACTACTACATTGGCGACGACATGAAGCTCAAGGAAGTTCTTATCAACATCCTGAGCAATGCCATTAAGTTCACCGACGCGCCGGGCAACGTAAACCTCTCCGTTAAGAGGACGGCGCAATTTGAAGGTCAGTCCACGCTCCACTTTACGATCTCGGACACCGGCATTGGCATGGACAAAGACTTCATTCCCAAGATCTTCGACTCCTTCTCGCAGGAGGACGGCACGCGAAAGAACAAGTATGGCAGCACTGGCCTCGGCATGGCCATTACCAAGAACATCATCGAGATGATGAACGGTACCATTTCCGTTGAGTCCGAGAAGGGCGTGGGCACCACGTTTACGGTGGCGGTTACGCTTCTTGACTGCGAGGTCAGTGCGCTTGCGCATGAGGACTACATTGAGCTGGGGAACCTGCATGTGTTGGTAGTGGATGACGACGAGATCACCGCCGAGCACTCGCGCATGATCCTCGACGAGGTTGGCATTCGAGCAGAAGTATGTGCCCGCGGCGAGGACGCCCTGCACATGATGGAGCTGCAGCACCTTAAGCAAAGCCCCTACAACCTGGTGCTCATGGATCGGGAGATGCCTGGGATGAGCGGATTGGAATCCACGCGACTTCTGCGGGAGCACTACAACAAAGAGACGACCGCTGTCATCCTTACCGCCTTTACGTGGGACGACATCTACGAGGAGGCAGTCGAGGCGGGAGTTGACGGCTTCCTTACCAAACCGCTCTTTGCCTCGAACATGATCGAGGAGTTGGTGCGGATAACCCATCACGGGAAATCGTCTCTCTTTAAGGAGAAACAGCAGGCAAGTCTTGAAGGCAGACGAATCCTGCTCGCCGAAGACATGGAGATCAACGCCGAAATACTCATGGATCTTCTCGAGATCGAGGAAATCAAGACCGACCACGCGATCAATGGCAAGGTTGCCGTCGATATGTTTGACGCCAGCGCTCCAGGCGCCTACGACGCGATTCTTATGGACGTGCGCATGCCCGTTATGGATGGCTTGGAAGCCGCTTCGGTCATCCGTGCGCTAGAGAGGCCAGATGCCCAAACAATACCCATCATTGCACTCACGGCAAACGCCTTTGACGAAGACGTTCAGCTGTCTTTGCAAGCGGGAATGAACGCGCACCTTACCAAGCCCATCGAGTCCGACCACCTTCTGCAGACGCTTGGGGAGCTCATCTACGAGGCCGAGCAGGCGTAAGGTACACAAGCGGTGCGCCCTTGGGCACGTCTCGACGTACCCAAGGGCGCACCCCCTCAAACATCGTTCCCTTATCCTCGGGAATCAGTTGTAGCCAAAGCTAACGAGCTGCCAGCCCTTGCCCTCCTCGCGCGCAAGCCACCACTCGTAGTCCTTCATCTCCTTGTCTGCCTCCCAGGCACCGCCACCTTCGACGGGAGAATGGAAGTCGGTGAGGATCTTGGCAACCTGGACGTAGTTCGCATTGTTGTCGAGACCCTTCAGCCAATCCAGATTCTCCTTGGTGTTGTACTCGTCGCCCGCATAGCGCAGGTTGTGAAGCTCGCAACCTGCGAACGTGGCGAACTCGCACTTCACTTGAATGGCTGCCTGCTCAAGCTCCTCGGTGGTATAGAGGTTCGACTGACCATAGTCGTACGTAACTGTGGGATACGTCTTGCCCGCCTTGTACTCCTCGAAGGTGATGCCCTTGTCCTTGATTTCCTTGGCGATGGTGGGGTCATCGAGGTAGCGAATGTGCCAAGGCTCGTAGCCGTAGCCCGTAATGTGCTCGGCGCCTTCGAGATAGCGCAGGATAAAGCCATAGTCGGCCAGCTTGGCGTGAATCTTCTCCCAAACCTCGGGATGCTTTATCATCTCGTCGTTCTCGTAAACGTCCTTGCCATCGATGTTAAGGTACAAGTCCAAGGCCAGTCCCGTATGGTGCTCGGAGTATCCAGGTGTGGCGACGGTCTTCTTGGCGTAGTCGGCACCCTTCTCCTTGGTAAAGTCGTCCATAATCTTTTGCTGCTCGGCAACGCTGCGATAGGCCGAGTCCAGATCCACCTTGACGCCCTCTTTCTCGAGGTCTTCCTTGAGCTTTTGGTAGGCTTCGTACGCCTTCTTCTCAACCTTTACGTCACTGCCCAGGGAATTCTTGACCTCCGTAATTTGAAGCGCTTCCTCCCAGCCCTGGGGCAAGGGATTGAGCTTGTTCACCAGGGCCAGGTAGTCGATGCCCTGTGCCTGTGCCGTGGAGGAAGACGATGGTGAGGAAGAGGACGATGTTGCCGCAACCCCACACCCAGCGAGCGCCACACACAACGCCGTACACACCGTCACTATTGCCAGCATTCTTTTCATAGTCGCATACCCTTCGTTTAGATTACATTGATGCATATTCTACGCGAAAGCTGACAAGGGGACAGGTCACTTGTCAGCTGACAAGGGGACAGGTCACTTGTCAGCTTTTTGGCAAAGCCTTGCCGCCAAAAACCTTCTGCTCGAACTCGTCTGCGGGCAACGAACGGGAGAAGTAGTATCCCTGCACCAGATTGCATCCCGCCTCCCTGAGCAGATCCAGCTGGTTCTTAGTCTCCACGCCCTCGGCAATTACGGGTACGTCAAGATAGTGGGCAATGTCCACGATAAGCTCCACCAAGCGCAGATCCTTCTCGCTGTGTTCGATGTTGTGAATAAAGGCCATGTCCATTTTTATAATATCGACGGGCATAGACGAGAGCATGTTGAGAGAGGAGTAGCCGGAGCCAAAGTCGTCCATCTCGATTTGGTAGCCCTTGCCTCGGAGCTTCTCGATAACCTTAATGAGCTGGTCCGCGTTCTCGGTATAGGCAGACTCCGTGACCTCCAGCTTGAGGTCGCTGTAACTCAGGCCATGCGCAGTAACGATCTTGTCCAATTTGGTATTCAATTCGGGATCAAACACGTCAACGCGCGAGAGGTTAACCGAAACCGGCAAGGTCGTACCGTATCGGTCACGCCACGCAGCGGTCTGCCGCGCAGCCTCTTCCCATACATAGTTGTCGAGCGCGCTAATCTGACCACTACGCTCAAACAGGGGGATGAACTCCGCAGGAGGAATGAGGCCCAACTCGGGATGGCGCCAGCGAACGAGTGCCTCGGCGCTCGAGAGTGTGGGTCGCTCCGTTTGGATGTCGTATTTGGGCTGGTAGTAAACCTCAAACTCACCTCGCTCGAGAGCGGCGCCCAAATCGTTTAGAAGGCGCTGGTCGCGCTCTTCGCGCTTTTCCATTTCCGTGTCGTAGATAACGGCTTGTGCCGCGTAGTTTCCACGTGACTTGTTGCAGGCGGTGCGTGCGCGGTCGAACTGCAACACGGGTTCCATTCCCTCCCGCCAGGGCTGCACGCCCATGCGCAGATGAATCCCCGCATTGTGGAACGTCTTGTTCATTTCCCGTTGGAAGTGCACGAACTGTGCCTGCCAGTCCTCCCGATGGTCGCAGAAGATGTCAAAGCGATCCGACTCAAAGCGACTTGCAATGCCATTCGTGTTGCCCAGGAAACCCCGTACCTGATCGCCCAACTGGCGCAAAACGCGGTCGCCGAAGTCTCGGCCATGCAACGCGTTAATGGAGTGGAACCGATCGATGTTCATAACGACGGCATCCATCGGTCGGGTGGGCTCTTCGCGATGGATTCGGTTGGCGTACACGAGGAAGAAGTTCCAGTTATACAGGTTGGTAAGCTGATCGCGCTCCGCCTCGGAGATTATCTGGTTGCCCTCGGCCACCCTTGCCTCCGCCTTCATGTTCCTGAGCACCAGCACAAGAATCACAACGGCAACAACCGCCACCACCGCAATAAAAGACACGAGGTTATCCCTTAGAAATTCACCAACGGAGACCTTCTCGTCCCTAAAGCCATAGTTGGTTAGCGCGGAGTTCATGGCGGATTCGGGGACGTAGCGTGTGACCTTGTTCAGAATCGAATACAGGCAATCGTCCTCACGGTTCGTGACAAATGCCAAATCCATGGTCTCGCCCGTAGCAAGGGTTACAAGCCCGATCTCGGAACACAGGTCGTTGACGCGATTGATTCGATAGTTGCTTACCAAGGTGCAGTCTGCGGCACCCTCGCCCACCGCCTTAAAGCACTCGGCATTGTTGTTGTAGTACGCAGGCTTCCATTTGGGGAAATGGTCCTTAATAAAGGACACGTGACTGGGATGCCCGTTTAGGACGGCGACCTTCATTTCCTTGTCTGGCGATATGCCCTCGTGATCCGCCGCGCGCATGGCCGCATACATTTCGGTTCTTACCACGGGGTCCGTAATGATGATGTTTTCCTGCTCTCCGTCATACGCACTCAAGCTAATGGGAAACACGCAGTCTACCTCGTTTTTTGCCAAGGCCTCCAGGGCCTCTTTGGTCGTCTTGAACGGGCGAGTCTCAAAGTTGAGCTCGGCGTTCTTCTCGGCGTCCTTTGCCTGCGCAAGATAGTCCGAGAGGGCGCCCACTAGCTTGCCGCTCTCGTCGCAGTCGCTATAGGGAAGGAAATCGTCGCGATATCCCACGCGAATAGCGCCGTGATTGGCAAGCCAGTCTTGCTCATCGTCGGTTAGGAACCGATTCACCGAACTCGCACGATTGAATTTTTCGGCCATCTGCAGGTTGTAGTCGCGGTTATCCTCCAGGTTGCGGTTCATGGCAATATCGAGTTCGCGCTTGATGTCTGGCCGACTCTTGCTTATGCCAAAGAACGACTACGCATACCCAATCTTGCACACCGGCACCACGTCTGCTGAGTTTCCGTAGGTATCCAGGGTAACCAGCATGTCGATCTCGTCTTTGGCAAGCATGTCCAGGAGTTCGGGGGTCTTTGCCGTAAGCTCCACGATTTCGGGGTGGACGTCGTGCTTTTGCGCCCACTCAACAAAGAGCTTCTCTTGGATGCTGTTTTTGTTTACGCCCAAACGCTTGCCGTTAAAGGTGGAAAAGTCGTCTGGCTTTATCTCGTTGTTGGTGGGGGTAATGAAGACGTGGTATCCCTCCGAGCCCATTGGCTCGGCTGAGTACAGAATCTGCTTGGCACGCTCCTCGGTATAGGACACGTCGCTCAACAGGTCGATCTTGCCCTCGGCCAGCATTTCATACAGCTCCGACCAACCGCCCTCTACGTATTCGTAAGTCCAGCCGGTATAGGTGGCAATGCGTTGCTGGTACTCGTAGCCGTAGCCCGAGCGTCTTCCGAACCCGTCCTTTTATGGAAGGCCGAATCGTACCAGCCAACGCGCACGACCTTTCCATTCGACTCCTGCGCATTTGCAAGGGAAGGCGCTGCCACAACAAGCGCTACCGCGCAGAGCAATGCCAGCAGCAAAGCTCTTCCAGTGCGCGTGACCAACGACCTGTACATGTCTCTCCCCACTTTGTAAGGTCTCATATGTGATGCAAGTCAACATAAATCAGCAACGTACTCGTTCGTTGCAGGTGCTCTGCGCATCATAAAACTCTGAGTCAAAGAATAGTGATGTTGTTGGCCATTTTTCGGGGAACGCGCCCAATTTATCGAAATGATTTGCGAGTGGAGGACAAGGTTGGCAGGACGACTTTTGATTTGCCGTGCCTCGGTTTTTGCAAAAGCGACACTCTTGGTCTACACTTTTTTTGTTCTTGCATGCGATGCACGAGAGAAGGGCATAACCGTGGTTAAATCGAAGTTCGCAGCGCTTGTGGCCGCAGCCACGCTCGCAATTGCGCCAGGGCTTGTCGCCTGCGGCAACCAGCAAACAAGCAGTTCGTCCAGCTCCGAGGTATCCAGCTCGTCACAAAGCAGCTCGTCCGAAGTCTCGCTGGCCGTTGACCCCTCAATTGCCGAATGGGGCGCGGAGGGTGCCACCAACGACGGATCATTTGGCGTGCTCTACATTGAGAGCAGGCCCAAGGATACGGACAAGACCTTTGCCACGATTGTTTTCAAGGACGCCGCATCTGGCGTTGCCACTTTCTACAGCGGCGAGTTTGTTGAGAAGGACGGCACATGCACGCTCACCGATACCGAAACGGGCATCGTAATAACGTACACCACGCCAGAGAGAAATGCGCAGACGGGCGAAGTCAAGATAGGGTTTAGCGACAACGGCGATGCCACGCTGGCTGTTGAGAAGGACCTCACAGCAGTTCGCAAGAACATGGCTCAGGCCATTGCAAACAATAGCGTGGGAGAAGCCGGGCAATCATCCAGCTCCGACTAAACCCCGTTTTGGGTACAAAGGGGACTGTCCCCTTTGTACCCATCGGCTCTTCGCGCCAGCTCGTCGTACTGCGCATAGAGCGCCTGCGTACCATTTTCCAGGTGATAGTAATGCACGATGTAGGGCACGAGCAGGACGAGGAACAAAAACGAAAGCGCCGCCGTAAAGAGCTGCGTGAAAAGGATCGTTACCACGGCGCTCACGAGTTCCATGAGCGCGAACGCGAGCGTCACCAGCAGATGGATGAGCCGCTCGTGCTGGAAGATGGAAATCTGCACCAGGTGTTCGCTCCTCACGGCCTCCCAATCAGTTGCGGGATCGTTGGCGTCTAGAAGCGCCTGGATCTTGTCACGCCACGCCTTGAGCCGTTTCCACATTTCTATTCGCCGCCCTCTAGGATGTCTGACCTAAGACTATGGCCCGGCATGCGTGCGCAACCCGGGCCCCATTAGGATACCCTTCCGTTAGAGCTCCACCAAACCGCAGGCGCTGCCATATGCATACACCGTACAAGGCCCCTGCAAATGGAACTCGGCACGCGCCTCCTGCTCGGGGTAGAGCCGCCTTATCCTCACGAGGTCGTCTCCTATGGCCGCAATAAACAGCAGATAATCCCCCTTGGTCATGGGATGGTTTATGTGCACGCGTTGGCAGCCGTCCACCACCTCAACCGTCGCGTCCAAAATGTGAGCGTTCCTTTTTGCATGCAGCGGCTCGAGCACGCCATTGCAGCAGCTCACCGTAGCCTCCCCCGCCGACCACACCACGTTTGAGCAGCTGGGGCACACATACAAGGAGCTTCTCTTAAGGTTGGCGGCCACGTTGCCGTTCCTCGTATTGCTCCACCGTTTGAGCGTGGGCAAAAGCGCTCCCATAAACGAGACCGCCTCCTCCTGCGAGTAGTTTGTGGCCTGCATGAGGTAGGGGACGTTGCGCTCTATGATCTCGTCGAGGCCAGTACTGGTAAACTCGCCGTTTTGGTAGCACCATCCGCAATAGTCGGGATTCTGGGTCCCGTCCGCATTCGTGCCAAAGGGCATGTTCGGCACGTCAAAGGGCGTGCCGCAGCATTGGCAGGTACGACCCTCGGGCAAATCGAACAGGTCGGTTACCGGCACATCCAAAACACTCGCCAGCAGCTTGCGCATGTCGATGCTCGGTTCGCTCTCACCGTTTTCCCATCGGCTCACCGCCTGACGCGTAACATAAACCTCTGCCGCAAGCTGCTCCTGCGTAAGGCCAGCCCTCTTGCGCGCACTCTGAATGGTCTTGCCAACTCCCATGTTTGCTCCTCTCGTCTGTTCTTCCATTTACAAGAACAGCGTAGAGGCAGCGTTAGGGGTTGTCACGCAACGGTTGGTTGCGCTGTTGCGCTTGGCACGGGCATTTTTCACGGTTCCACTCCGCCCCTATTCCAGCAGGGCGGCACGCAGGACGTCTACGTCCTCGGCAAAGTGATAGGCGCGCATTCCCACGCGTCGCGCGCCATATACGTTGCGCAACGTGTCGTCGACGAACAGGCACTCCCCCGCCTCGAGCCCAAAGCGCTGAAGCAGAATGCGATAAATGCGCTCGTCGGGCTTAACCAAGTGCTCGTAGCACGACACCACCGTGCCGTCAAAGCACGCGCGTGCGGGAAGCTGCGCCTCGTAGCGCGCAAATGACTCGCCCGCGTTCGAGAGCAAATAGATGCCGAACCCGGCTCCCTTCAAATCGCGGATAAGTTCTTCCATGCCAGCAACGTGGACGCGATGGTCGTGCCAGTGGTACACGAGTTTGTCTACGCTCTTATGCAGCCGATGCGGAACGCGCGTCTTGGACGTCCAGGCAACCGTCTTTTCGCCCACCGCACCGGCATCCTGCCACACCCATTCCTGCGAGCCGAACACGGCCTGCGACAAAAGCTGGGCATCGTCTTCGGAATCGCAAACGCGACGCGCCATGGCAAGGGGGTCCCATCGAAAAAGAACCCCACCCATGTCGAATACGACGTTCTTCAGTCGAACCACACTCCCCCGCGAATCGTAGGCGAGCGAGGGAACGGGCAGGTCGCAGGCTTGCACCATGGAGGCAAGCCGGTCGTTCGTGGCAACGATTGCCTGAATGCCGTGCTCCACTCCGTCTTCCAAAAGCGCTTGGAGTCGAGCGATGCTTGTCGTGGCGGTATTATTCGGCGGCACGGACGCAAGGTTGGCAATCCATGCGCGCTCCGCCTCTGGCGGCACAAACACCTGCAAGCCCCATTTGGCAAGCGCCGTTCGCAGGCCACCGGAAGCCATGCTGGCCTCACTGCCCAGCAGGATAACCCGCGAACAGCCCATATGCTGCAAGTCAACTCGTAGGACGTCTGCCTGGAAGTCAAGGGGTAGCGAGGGCATGATCTTCTCCTTAAGCGCCGGCAATTCCCGCCCATTATACGAAACCGGGCCAAAGGGGACAGTCCCCTTTAGCCCAGTCTTGACCTTGGGTACAAAGGGGACAGTCCCCTTTGTACTCAGAATAGGCTGCATGACAAGGGGACAGGTCACTTGTCAGCTTTTTTTGATACTAAGCGCCTTGCGCAGGTAGTAGAAAAGACCCGTCACCAACACTGCGACGCTCGCATATTGCGCGATTACGAGCCCCAATGGTGTTGTAGTATCCACGGCCGCAAACTGCACCTGTCCCGCAAGATACGCCGGCAGTCCAAGGCGAACGAAGGAATACGCCCCAAAGGCAGCGACGACGAAGAACACGATGCGGAAGGCCCACACCTGCCAAGCCTGCAGCTTCCTCGGCGCGCGGACATGCAAACCCGCATGGGCAAAGGCGAGCACGAACGACCAGTACGAGCAGACCATGTGCACTCTTCGCGCCCACGCCGCCCCCGGCAGCGCCGGCAAGAAGGCAAACGCGTGCTTTGATATAACGAGACTGCTTACCACCTGTCCCAGCATGCACACAAGGAGCCCCGCGATAGTAACGATCTGCAAGATACGCACCACGTTGTGTCGGCCGCGAAACACCGACCCCAACCACCTTCGGTTAAGGACGATGTGCGCAATCAGAAGCACGAACAACGCCAGGCCCAGCCACTCGTGGGGAACCTCCTGTACCAGCGCCGTTGCCATAACGGCCACCAGAACCGCTGCCATCGCAACGTCCACAGCGATCTTTAGCACTTTTCTGTTGTTGCCCTTCACACACGATCCCTTCTGCCTAGGCGCCTAGGCATTCTTCTTCACCCAGTCGTCGACCTGCGAGGTGCTGGACTGGACGCTGTCGCCCATAAGCGAGAGCCCCTCTCGAACGTCTGCATTCGGACATGCGGCAGCAAGATCGCTCAAACAACTCGCAAAGCCGCTACCGCCGTGCGTGTTGAACGGATACACGACCTTACCCGCACAATCGTGCTCAGACAAGAAGCTCTTCACGATTTGGGGCAAATGGCCCCACCACGTGGGAAAGCCTAGGTAGATTGTAGAGTACTCGTCCCAATTCGACACGTTGCCCACAATCTTGGGCATGGCGTTCTGCGACTGCTCGTCCTGAGCAACCTGCAGCATCTCGTTGTAGTCCGTCGTATAGGCAACAGCCGGCTCAATCCGAAACAGCTCAAACTGGGCATCCTCAACAATGCGGTTCGCAACGCCGAGCGTGTTGCCCGACCACGAAAACACAGCCACGAGCGCCTTGCCCGTGCCCTGCGTCGGAGCAGCTGAGGACGAAGAGGGCGACGAAGACGACGAAGAGCTGGTGGCCTCGCCCTGTTTGGCACTCAAGGTTGAGCTTGCAGAGGAGGAATCGCCGCTGCGCGACGAGCAGCCCGAAAGCAATCCCGCTCCCAATGCCACAACGCCCATTGAGGCCGCTGCCCCCAAAAGTTGTCGCCTGGTAATGCGTTCCTGTTTGAATCCGTCCGTCATATTTGTCTCCTTTCTGGATGTCTTACCTCAAATATCGCTTTGGCCGCTAGTTCGCAAGCCAATCGGCAACCTGTTGGGGCATTTCGGACCCACCCGAGTAGTAGATGGAAAGTCCCTGTGCCACCTGCGCGCTTGGCACGAGCTTCGAGATTGCCGTGACGCTCTGGCCAAGCCCGCCTCCCCCGTTGCTGCAAAACGGCTTGATCGTCTTGTCGGAAAAGTCGTAGGACTCAAGGAACGTGGCAATGGGCATGGGAATGGAGGCCCACCAGTTTGGGTAGCCCAAATACACGGTTCCGTAACGATCCATGTTTTCGATGCGGGTGGTCAGCGCGGGGCGCGCCTGCTGGCCTTGATCGCGTTGCGCCTCGTCCAGGCACGTGTTGTAGTCGGAAGAGTACGGCTTCTCGCACACGAGCGCCACCGCCTCCACACCTAGCCGCTTTGCGACCTCCCCGGCAATCGTGCGCGTGTTGCCGCTCCACGAGAAGAAGACGACCAGCGGCTCTCCACCCGTCGCCGCCTTCGTCGCGCCGCCACCAACGGAACCCTTGGCAGACGTCGCACTGCGTGCCACACGAAATCCGACGCTCGGACTCGAGCTCGTAGGTGAGAGAGAAGCCCTATATGCCGACCGCAGGTTCTTGGCGAAGTCGTTCCAGCCGCCACCACGGTTGACGCGCAGCGCACCGTCCTCTGGACCCGTGGGGTCTTGGGCAGCGTCCTTGCCATAGGCACCATAGCGGTCCCAAACCCATTCCGCCACGTTGCCGTGCATGTCGTAGAGACCCCAGGCGTTCGGCACAAAGGAACCAACGGCAATCGCCTCTCCCCTATAGACGCCCGGCTTCACCTCAAGCACTTCCTGGTCGAAGTAGTTTCCCTCGATCTCGTAGGGATAATGGCCGTAGTAGTTGGCCTCCTCGGCACTCACGGAATGGTTGAGGTTAAATGGCCCCGTCGTACCGGCGCGGCAGGCATACTCCCACTCCGCCTCGGTTGGCAGACGATATCCGTCTGCCGCAAGGTCCCACATCACGTTCTCGCCGTCAACCACATAGGCGGGCTTAAGGCCCGCACGCGCGCTCAGCGCATTGCAATAGGCAATGGCATCGTACCACGTAACGTTTGCAACGGGTCGCTCGTCCGAACCTTCGCCCTTACCCATGAGCGCGCCGTACTCCCCCTGCGTTACTTCCTTGGGCGCAAGGTAGAAGTCACCAACCGTTACCTCGTGCTGCTCCTCGTCATCCGAGCGCCACGACTCGCTCGTCGGGCTGCCCATGGTAAAGGTTCCACCCTTTATGGGCGTCAGCCCGTCACCGATGTCCTGCGCGCCCCCATCCGAGCCGGCAGCCTGCGACGAGGGTTGGGCCACCGACTGTGACGACGTCGCGCCTCGCGGCGTCCACGAGCAGCCAGCCAACGCTAGAAGGCCGCCAATCGCGCCAGCCGAGACAAACGCCCTTCTGCTCAGCATGGGCTTGTCACCCTCGAACTCTTCGCCATCTCTCATTCGCTCGCGCATATTCGCCTCACTTCCATTCGAGCGCATGGGTCCCGTTACGCCTCCGCACGCTTCTCCCAGGGACGCGTCTTTACGCGCCAGTTCAAATAGACCAAGCATCCTCCCGCTACGCCCACCAGCACGATTCCCGCAATAATGGGCGCCGCATACGAGCCCGTTACGTCGTAGGCGAGTCCCGCAACCGTAACGCCCAGCGCAGAAGCGACGCTCGTCACGAGCGAAATGGTGGAGTACGCCTCCGAGTACTGATCGTCTCCAAAGATGTAGCGCGTAAGCAGCGATATGCCCAAGGAACCGATGGAGAAGCTCGTGCCGTAGAGGAAGCCCGATATCAGGAGTCCCGTCTGCCCGCCAACGTTAAGCAGAATGAGCAGCAGGCCCACAAACGTCGTCACCAGCGAGCAGACGCAGGCGCGAAAGGCGCCGATGCGATCGGCAAGAGCGCCGAGCGCGAACTTGCTCGAAACGTTGCCCACCATACTGGCCGAGAGGAGCAGCGCACCCACCTGTGCGCTATAGCCATAATCCTGGGCAAGAGAGGCCATGTGGCCAGAGAGCGTGGTAATGAGCACGATGCACAGCACGAGCAGCACCAACACGATAAAGGTCGGTGAGACAAGCACGAGCTTGAGCCCCAGACTCTCGGACGCCTGTTTTTCGTCGGTCGATGACTCGTCTGCCTCTTCCGCACCGAACGGCTTGAGCCCCACCTCTTCGGGCGTCAGCGGACAGAAGAGCATCACGGGCAGAATCGTGAGTACCGTAAAGCCAACGAAGCCCAAATAGGCCGCCTGATAGCCAAAGCGCTCGATGCATGCGGTAACGATGGGACTCGCAATGGCCGAGCCTATGCCCGAGCCAGAGAGCGCGATGCCCGTAATGGTGCCGCGTCCCTTTTGGAACCAGTTGCCAATGTAGAGGGTAATCACGAACATGGCCACCGCCGCAAACCCCACGCCGCGGACCACCGCGGCTACGTCCATGACCAGCGTGTTGGGCGCAAACGCGATGACCACGCCAGAAACGATAACGAGCGCCGTGGCCACCATAAGCACATTGCGCATCTTGTGACCGTGCGCAAGGGATCGCGCCACAATGGGCGTGAACAGACCAATGGCCAGGTTGGAAACTGACATGTGCATGGTAACGGCACCAAGGCCGGCACCTAGACCCTCCGCCATCGGTTTGTAGAAAACGCCATACGCGTTGGGAAGCCCCATGGTGCCGCAAGCCATAAGGCAGACGGCCACAGCCACCAACACGTAACGAAAGTTCGAGCGCTCCTTTGTCATACGTCCATACCCCCTCTTTGCATCCACGCAGCGGTCGTGTCCGACCGTACACTTCTCTGCACACTACGTTACGTGCGCAAAGGCCCACTTTCAACGCATGCATGTGCCTGCGTGTCAAGATATAGACACTCGGGAAAAATCGTCAACCAAGCAAAGGGGGCACTCCCCATTGTCTGATGTTATTGCCTGCAAACCGGGCCAAAGGGGACAGTCCCCTTTGGCCCCAAAATAAGCTGAAAAGCCGTCAAGAGGACATGACAAGGGAAACAGGTCACTTGTCAGCTTTTCAGTGGCAGCATAGCCTCCATATAGCGGTGATAACCACCGTCTTTGTCGTAGGTTCTGGTAAGGAGATAGCCGCAGAGCGAACCAAGGGGCTCTTTGCCCAGGCGATGCGCCTCCGCAATCAAACCGTCGAAGAGATGCAACCCAAAGCCCCAACGCTCGCCCGCGTCCACGCAGGTCCTCAGCACAGGTCCCGCAGGCACCGCCACGCTTCCCTCACCGGGGCCTCCCAGCTCGTCATACCAATCCTCAAGCATCGCAAAGCCCCAATAATAGAGCTCTTTGTCGATGCAGGGGAAGTGCGCGCAAGGGATGCTTAGGGCCTGATGCGCGTTAGCAAAGGAACCCGAAACCATGGTCTTGTCGTTGAGCAGCAGCTCGTGCATCTCACGTCTGGGAACAAAGCGAATCGCTGGCGACTCGTCCAGCTCAAACCTACCAAGATGATCTTCCACAGAACCCAGCAGCGTGCAATAAGAACTCATCAGGGATATGCGCTTCTCCAAGTACGCAAGCTCTTCCTGCAGGCAACCAACGCGACGGAACACGCGCCCCTGCACGTCGAAGAGAGAGTCGTGGTGGAGAATGTCGTGCACCTCGGCAAGGCTAAATCCCATGGCCTGATAGCGCTTTGCATCCCACAGCAAGTTGATTTGCCAGTCGTCGTAATACCGATATCCATTGCTTGGGTCGACTTCCGGCTCAATGATGCCCAATCGCTCGTAGTGACGAAGCGTGTCCCTCTTTATGTCAAACGCCCTACATACGTCCTTTTGCGTATAGCGCATCGCCAATCCCCTGCCAAAACCGCCCGTTGCCCATGCGTCGCAATTGACCTGGGGGTTACCCCCACCTTATTGTATTGGTTACGAACCCGTTCCAAGGAGAGGAATGCACATGAAACTCGACACGTTGTTCTCGCCCATGAAAATCGGCACCTGTGAGATACCGAACCGCTTGGTTGTTCCAGCTATGGTTATGAACTACTGCACCTACGACGGCATGATTACCGACCAGTACGTAGCCTACATGGAAGAGAAGGCCAAGGGTGGCTGGGGACTCCTCATTACCGAAGACTATTGCGTGCAGCCAGCGGGCAAGGGCTATAGTCGCATCCCGGGCTTTTGGAAGGAAGAGCACGTGGCCAGCAGCCGCCGCGTTACCGACGCCGTGCACAAGTACGACTCCAAATCTTTGCCCAGATGTATCATCCCGGTCGCCAGACCACGCCTGCAGCCAACGGCGGCGAGACGCCCGTTGCACCCAGTCCAACCAAGGATCCCATGTGCCAGTTCCAGGCGCGCGAGATGAGCGTGGAAGAGATCCATCAGCTGGTCGAGGACTTTGGCACGGCCGCACGCCGCGCCAAGGACGCAGGCTACGACGGCATCGAGTTGCACTGTGCTCATGGCTACCTGCTGGCCGAGTTCCTGAGCCCCGCCGTCAACCGCCGCGTTGACCAGTACGGTGGCTGCTTTGACAACCGTGTGCGCATCGTAGATGAGATTCTGGCGGCAATGCGTGCCCAGGTTGGCACCGACTTCCCCATTCAGGTGCGACTCTCGTCTATGGACTTCGTTACGGGTGGACGTACCGAAGCCGAGACCTACGAGCTCTGCCGTCACTTTGAGGAGATTGGCTTCGATGCGCTGCACATCTCCAACGGCATGTATGCCTCACACCCCAAAGACCAGATCATCGCACCCATGTTTACCGATCACGCCCTCAACATGGAGCGCGCCGCCCAGGTTAAGAGCCTCGTGAACATCCCCGTTATCCTGGCCAACCGCATCAACGATCCCAAGATGGCCGATACCCTGCTCAAGATGGGCAAAGCCGACTTCATCGGAATGGCCCGCGGATCTTTGGCCGACCCCTATCTGCCCGCAAAGGCCAAAGAGGGCCGCTTCGATGCCATCCGCTACTGTATTGGTTGCCTGCAGGGTTGCGAGATGCCGCTGTTCATGGACGACCAGGCGGGTTGCCTCGTCAATCCTCGCTGCGGTCGCGAGTTCGAAAATGACTTAGCCAAAGCTACGACCTCCAAGCGCGTAATGGTCATCGGTGGCGGTCCCGCAGGTCTTATCGCCGCCGAGACGCTCGCCCTGCGCGGTCATAAGCCCGAGGTCTTTGAGGCACAGAAGCATCTGGGAGGGCAGTTCCGTTCCGCGGCGTTCCCCGTAGGGAAAGGAGAGCTTTCCACCTTTGTGAGCAGCCTGCGCAAGAGCCTTGAGGAGCTCGAGGTGCCCGTGCACCTAGGCGTTGAGGTGGACGAAGCCGCCATCGCCTCGTTCGCACCCGACTCTGTTATTGTTGCCACAGGAGCCAAGCCGCTCGTTCCTCCCGTGCCTGGCATCGATGGGGCCAACGTTGTGACTGCAGAGGATGTGCTGCTGGGTGAGGTTGAGATAAAGGATGCCCCCATCGTGGTATGCGGCGGTGGCGAGGTTGGCTGCGAGACGGCCGAATACATCGCGGAGGTGCTGCTGCCCCACGTACCTATAACGGTGCTCGAGATGCAGGACGACATCCTTATGGACATGATGCCGTTCACCAAGGTTTGTCTCATCGAAATGATGGTACAAAACGGCGTGGCCTGGAAGACCGGAGCCACCGTAAGGCCATTGAGGCAGACAGTGTGGTGTACACGGATGCCGAAGGCGAGCACAAGCTGCCTGCCTCGCAGGTCGTGAGCGGCTTTGGCTATCGTGCCCACAATCCGCTGGAGAAGGCCGCGCACAAGGTTTGCGACGACGTCCAGGTAATCGGCAGCGCCGTCAAAGCCGGCAATGCGCTGGTTGCCGGCAAGGAGGCCTACGCCGCGGGCCTTGCCGTGTAAGGCCCGCAACCGGGCCAAAGGGGACAGTCCCCTTTGGCCCGGTTGACGATGTATACGCGATGGTTTTGCAGCTCCTGCATGAAGCGAATCTGCTTCACCGAACAAACTCCACCTGTCACTTAGTTGGGGTCAAAGCACCCGTCGCCCATGGACTCCCTCATGTAATATAAAACTAATCCATCGCACGAAGGGAAGGGCCGCCCATGGATAAGACGAAACGCTCGAACATTGTGTCCCGAGTCGCGTTGAGTATCCTGGCCGTGCTCTCCATCACGCTCATACTCGTAGGCGTAAGCCGCCTCTATGGCCTGTACAAGAACCTAGCCGAAAACGACGAGTCCATGGCACGCGCGTCGCTTAGGGACCAAAAGCAGCACTCTGTCCTCTTCCTTTCCTCCTACAGCCAGTCGCACTTCTCCGTACCAATGCAGTGGGACGGCATCAACCAGGCGTTCGAGGGAACAGAGGTCCTGCTCGACACCGAATACATGGACATGAAGAACAACGCCGACGACGAGTCCCAAGTCCTCTTCGAGCAGCTCCTGCGCCACAAACTCGAGTCGCATGCCTACGACGTGCTTATCGTCGGGGACGACGCAGCGCTCAACTTTGCCGAGGAGCACCGCAACGACCTCTTTAAGGGAATGCCCGTCGTCTTCTTGGGCATCAACGACATCGATCACGCGCACAGGGTTCACGACGAGGGATGGGCAACTGGCATCCCCGAGCAGTCAAACATGGCCGATGTCTTTAAGACGGCGGCAAATATCTTCAATGCGTGCGGCACCTTCGTCTGCATCGTGGACGACACCGAGACCGGCAAGGCAGACGTCGTATCCCTCGAGCAGGTGATGCCCCAACTCCCCAACCACAAGTTCGAGATCGTCAACCTTTCCCAGCTGAGCGAGGAGGAATTCTTAAAACGGATGGGAGAGCTCAAGGACAATACCATCGTCTTCGAACTCGATGCCTTTAAGGACCGCAACGGCAAGGTGTACACGATTGACGACGTGTGCCGTCTTTTGGCCAACAACTGCCCACGCCCAGTCTTTCGGGTGAGCACGGGCGGAGTGGGTAACGGGGCCCTCTGCAGTGGATTCCTCGACTTCACGAAGTTCGGTAACGAAGCAGGGCAGATGGCCATCGAAATCCTAAACGGCAAGGCGCCCTCCAACATCGACCTGGCCGGTGGGTCCGCCACAGAGTACGTCTTCGATTACCAGCAACTCAAGCGCTTTAACATCAACAACTCCCAGCTGCCGGAAAACTCCATCGTCTTGGGCAACGATTCAAACCTCATGGAGAATTACGGGGCCATCCTAAAACCCATGGGCTACGTCCTCATAGGCTTCGCCTGCCTGACCCTCTTCCTTGTGCTGGAGTTCCTCAAGTCACGGAGAAGCGAGAGAGACCTCTACTACCGTCACTATCACGACTCCCTAACCGACCTGCCCAACCGAAACGCCGCCAAACAGTTGCACGGAAGACGTACCGTCGGGTCCGTCGCCCTTATCGACATCGACGGTTTCCGCTTTATCAACGAGGTCTATGGCTACAGCAGAGGAGACGTAGTCATAAAAACCCTGGCGGATCGCCTGCGCAACCTACCTGAGCTCAGGTGCGTTCGCTACGGCGCGGACGAGTTCCTGGTCCTGTTTGACGGCGACATTGCCAAGGAACGCAAGTTGTTCGACGAAGTGGTGAGGCTCACGCATGAGCCAGTTGAGGCTGACGACCAGTCAATCGAGATCTCCTGCTCGGCCGGCATTGTGGTTCGCGATGGGGACCAGACCCTCGAGGAGCTCATGACCGATGCCGACTTGGCCCTCTATGAGGCCAGGGAATCGAGCGGACGCAGTCGCTACGCATACTACAGTCCCCAGATGCGAGAGAAGATCGACGGCAGGCGTCAGGTTATCAGCTCGCTGGACCAGGCGATCGCCGAGGAGAGCTTTAGGGTGGTCTACCAGCCCCAAATCGACCTGGCGAGCGGAAAGCTGTACGGATTCGAAGCGCTCTGCCGCTTCAAGGACGATCTCTACTACCCGAACGAGTTTATCCCTGTGGCGGAAAGCGTCGGCCTTATTATCCAGATCGATCGCATCGTAACCAAGAAGGCAGTCGAGCAGATGCGAATCTGGAGGGACGCGGGGTTCGAGGTTCCGTCGATATCAATCAACTACTCGCCTACACAGCTCAAGGATACCGAGTATTGCGCCTGGCTCAAGGGGCTTCTGGACGAGGCGCAGATCCCAGCCAATCTGGTAAAGCTCGAGGTAACGGAGAGCGGATCCTTCGAGGGCAAGTGGGCTCAGCAGTTCTTCTCGGAAGTCCACGAAACGGGGATGCAGCTGGCGCTTGACGACTACGGCACCGGCTACTCCACCCTAAACGCCGTGAGCGCCTATCCCATGGACTTCATCAAGCTGGACAAGTCCGTAAACGACAGCCACCTGCAGCCGGGAAGCGAGTACTACCTCGAGTCCCTCGTGACCTTTATCCACGATCTCGGCAAGCGCGTGGTGGCCGAGGGCGTTGAGGACGCGGTCCAGATCGAGCTGGCAAAGAAGCTCCAGATCGACTACATCCAGGGCTATTACTATTCGCCACCACTCGAAGCAAACGCGGCCGAAACGTGGCTGAACAAACGCGCGTAGTCGCAGCGGGCCAAAGGGGATGCTCCCCTAGCTGCTGGGAAAACACTCCAACCTGCTTTACAACAGAATCGCAGGTCAGACCGCAAATCGCCCATCACTTCGCACCGAAAGACTGCCCGAGCGAGGCGTCGATCTCCGTCATCGGCTCGCACCCGCGCGTGCCGGCCATCTTGTGCCGCCAGAGGAAGTAGACCTCGGCGCCGGTCAGGTCGGCCGCAGCGCCGCCCTGCCTCACGTGCAGCTCCAAGCCACGTCCCGCAGCATCT
>JAFWKQ010000063.1 GCA_017545665.1 Atopobiaceae bacterium | reverse complement strand
TCATCGCCGTTGACGTCGCCCTTCTTGAACTGCGGGAACTCGGTGCCGAACTTGAGGGTGCAGAACTCGTGGATCTCCTCGTCGCTCTCCGGCGCCTGGTTGGCGAACTGGTTGCACGGGAAGTCCAGGATCTCGAAGCCCTGATCGCGATACTTGGCATACATGGACTCGAGCTCCTCGTACTGGGGCGTGAAGCCGCAGCCGGTGGCGGTGTTAACGATGAGGAGGACCTTACCCTCATACTCGGACAGGGGCACCTCGGTGCCGTCGGGCTTAACTGCAACGTGATCATATACTGCCATGTTGAATCCTTTCGTTGTTTTATTGCGTACAAATATATTGTACACGATTATTTTGGCAATGCAAGGTGATGCTCAGAGATTCTTGCCACAAGTCACGCTTGTGGCCAACACTCACGCCGCCTCCACACTTGCGCCCACAAGGTTCATAGTAGGAGTGCTGGAAGGGCCCCTTCATACGCACGGTCTTTCCCACGTATTTTCTCGGCGTCGTTACCATGTCGTTGACGGTGGCATACACCATGTCGGAACTCATGGTGGTGAGGTCGTAGTCGATCTGCGCGAACGCGGGGCTTTTGTCTCCCACAAAGGCGCTGTTCGTAGGATTCGCCTGTGTGCTTCCCCCATCCTGGTTGGCCTGCTCCTGCAGCACGCCTTCCACCGTTTGCTGCGACGACGGCGTCGTTCGACCGGCGTTCGCGCCACAGGCCATGAGCGAGCATGCGCCCACGAGCGCAAGCGTCGCCGCAATCCCGCGCAGCACCTTATGTGACCTCATATCCTCCCCCGTTCCCTGATTCTTGCCACCACGCAAAAGATACCGAACGCCACGGCGTCAAAGACAACGATGGTCGAGCCCACGGGCGTCCCCGCCAGAATCGACGCGAGCATGCCCACGAGCGCGCACGTTACGCCCAGCACGGCTGCAAGCACCGTGACGGCGCGAAACGTCCCGCACACGCGCATGGCCGCGAGCGCCGGAAACACCACCAGGGCCGAGAGCAGCAGCGCTCCCACCAGGTTCATTCCCACCACGATTACAAGGGCGATCATGACGGCGATCGCCAGGTTGTATCGGCCGACGGGCAGGCCGCACGCACGGGCAAAGGCCTCGTCGAACGTAACCGCAAACACCCGGTTGTAGAGCAACGCAAACCCGCCAACCACCACGATCGACATGACCGCGCTCACACCCACGTCAAAGGGCGTGAGCGTGAGGATGGACGTCGAGCCGAACAGGGTCGAGCACACGTCGCCCGACACATTGCCCTACGTGCCGAACACGTTCATGATGAGATAGCCAACCACCATGAGCGCGTCCCCGGCACCGACGCCAAAGGTAATGTCCTGGGCAACCGGAGACCCGGCATACCCCACCATGAGTTCTTTGCACGCAAGATAGGCCATCGTTCCTCCCGCCTACGACAACGCGTCCGTGAGGACGGCGAGGTTGCCTTCCATGGCAGACAGATAGGTCTTGCCTGCGGCAACGTCCTGGTCGTGCGTGGACTGCAGGGAGTCCATAACCAGGATGCGCTGATTCTTGTCCTTCGTGTTCTGGATGACCGTCTGCGCGATCTTTTGGCCGGAGTTCTCGATTACCAGCACGTGCGAAAGCTTGAGCTCGTCAAGCTTCTTCGAGAGGAACGCCACCGTCTCGAAGCTCGCCTCCGTCTCGGCGGAACATCCGGGGAAGGCCGCGAAGTAACTCAGACCGTAGTCGTCCGCAAGATAGCGGAAGGGGAAGCGGTCCGCGAAGACAAGGGCCTTCTTGGGGGCGGCCGCCACGGCGCTCGCGTAGCGACCGTCAAGCTCGGCGAGCTGCGCCCCATATGCCTTCGCGTTTGTGGCATAGGCCTGCGCATGCGCCGTGTCGATCTTGCCGAGCTCGTCCGCGATGGCGTTCACGAGCGTCTGCGCGCACTTGAGCGAGAGCCATATCCGTGACAAGGGGTTACGTTCACGCGATGCGCGTCACAGCCGTGCGAGCAGTAATGCAATGAGGGCTATGTAGCAAAGCGTCTTGGGAATCATGAGCATGCCCATCGCGGGCTTTTTGTGCGCCAACGTGACCACGGCCATATAGCAGGCAAAGCTTGCGCACACGAGCAGGGCAAGGAGCCACTCGCCGTACCATGCCACGAGGTAGAAGGCCGTGATCGCTCCCATGGCCACAAAGGGGATGTTGCGATACAGGCCCCATGCTCCGCTGCCGCGGCCGTCAAACCAATGGTTCGCGGGCATGAGGCACAGCACCACGCGCACGACGGCAAGCAAGCAGAGCACCGCATACACCCCGTTTGCCCCGGCAGGGCTCGCCAGACTGGCGGAGTGGCCCAAAGCCGCCATGGCGCGGAACAGCAACAGATAGAAGAGCGTCATGGTAATGGATGAAACAAGGTTGCCGACGCCCAGCCAGAGGTTCCGATGACGTCGTTCCTCGTCGCCGCGCGCTTCTCCCTGTATGTTTATGACGACCCGGGGAACCAAATGGAAGGCATCCCCGCAACCGAGCAAGAAGGTCATGGCGGCACAGGTCGTCGCAAAGGTACCCATAACGGCATCTCCGGCCGCCCGTGCAAAGCAGATACCGGCAACAAGGGCAAACACAAGGTAGCACACACAAAAGACGCTCTCCCCCACCCTTGCGCCCAGAGGTTTCTCGTTTTCCATGCAACATCCTTCCCACGAAACGGTTCCATAAGTATGGCAGAAGGGCAAAGGGTGGAGAAATATCGTAATCTGCACACTAATCGTGACGAAAAAGCCGTCTTGTGCGCACTCGAAGGCAGTTAGTGTACACAAGGCGCGATTCTCGTCGCGTTTAGTGCGCGGGTTGCGTCGTTGATGTATGGCCGCCCTCGGCCTGTCCCGCCATACACCTTAAACGGATAGCTCCGCGCAGGAGAAAAGGGCGGCATGCCCCAGGACGAACACCCGCTCGCCGCACAACTCGAGCTCCATCTCGCCGCCTCGCGCGGACGCCTGGTAGGCACGAATGCGCTCCTTGCCCAGGCGAGCCGCCCAGTACGGGGCGATCATGCAATGGACCGAGCCCGTCACGGGATCTTCGTCGATACCGATCTTCGGGGCGAAGAAGCGTGAGACGCAGTCGCGGTCCGTCCCCGGCGCCTTTACGGCCACGCCCATGCCGGGAAGCTCCGCGACCTTGTCGAAGTCCGGCCTCATCTCGCGCACGGTCCCCTCGTCCTCGTACACCAGCAGCAGGTCGCGGTCGAGGAAGGCCTCTATTACTTCGCACACGACCTGGAAGCGGCGCTCGACGTGCCCGTGGGCATCGTGGGATGCAACTACGACGGCACCATGTCCTGCGCCTGGATGACGCCCGAGCACGCGCGGCGCGCGCAGCCCGAGCAGTGCGCCGCGTTCGACGCGAAGCTCCGGGGGCTACCCTACGAGGAGCTCCTGGCACACGGGCACCTCAACGCAGGAAAGAACGACAAGGGTTACGCCACCTGGCCCGCATGGAACGAGTTCTTCCTGCCAAGAACCCCCACCGAGGAAGAGATCGGGGCCTTCATGGCATCCGAGGCGGCAGCGGACGCAGGCCCCGCCGACGTGGGCGGGCTCGAACTCGATACGGGGCAGGATACGCCCGCAGACGCGGCCCTGCTCCATCCCGGGCTCATGACACCGACCAAGGAGGCGCCAGGCGCGCTCTTTACCTACATGGTGCGACCCATAGCGGGATTTCCCGTACGCGGCGTGCTGTGGTACCAGGGCGAGAGCGACGACGAGATCGCCGGCGCCCAGGTGCGCCACGCCGAGGCGCTACGCACCATAATCGCAGACTGGCGCGAGGCGTGGCAACGTCCCGACCTGCCCTTCCTGGTGGTCCAGCTGCCGGGCTTCGGCTCGTGGATGGGGATAGGAGCGCACGACTACCCCACCATACGCGCCGGGCAGCAGCAGGTGACAGACGAGGACGCGCACGCGTGGCTCTGCTCGATCGGCGACATAGGAGACGAGCACGACATCCACCCCAAGCAGAAGAGGCCCACCTCACCAAAGAGTGCGAGGGCTTCGTGTGCGACGTGCTCGGCAAGGCGGGCTTCGAATTTACCTTGAGCGAGCCGTCCTCCACATGCGACCTCAAATCCGCCCTGTCCTACACCCTCGACTCGTGCAGCGGCGTGGTGGAGGTCAAAGTCGATGTCTCCGGCAGCGACCTCGGCGCTCGCCTGGAGGAATGGACGTCGCTGGAGGGCGCGGACCCCTACGAGGTCGTTACCGTGTATCTTAACGCGGGCGACCCGCAATGCGTCTGGGGATACCGCTTCTTCCGCGAGCACGGGTTTGTCTTCACTGGCTGCCTGCCTGGCGGCGCCAAGGGCGACTACCACCTGTTGCAGCACTATCGGAAGACCGACTTCGACAGAGGCGGTGCGGTGCTGGAGCCCAACTACGCCGCCATGCTGGATCGCCTCGACCAAATCAACGGCTCCTGACGACGGACAGTGGCTCCCGACGGGTCTTTGCTCAGGCCCTTGGCAAGAGCGGGCAAAAGGTGACGCACCTCCAGCCCGTGGAGGTGTTTTTGCGAAGGAATACCGAGACGAAAAGAGTCGTTCGGACGTATCATGTATAAATAGGAATAAATATGATAAAATCTTTATTGGAGGAGGCAGCCATGAGATTCGAAGACCTGACCACACGCCAGAAGGAAAAGGCCATCGCCTGCAAGACACCCGAGGAGCTGCTTGCATTTGCCAAGGAAGAGGGCTACGAGCTTACGGACGAGCAGCTTGAGCAAATCGCCGGCGGCGGCTGGAGCAGCCCCAGCTGCGGCGATGACACCGCATGGACGTATGCCTGCTAACTTGGGGTCATGGTAACTGCGACCACTGCACGGATCCCGTATTCCATGGGCTTCGCCGAACGCCTGACTAGGATGGCGGCGAAGCCCAAGCTGGACGTGCAGGTGTGCGACCACTGCAACCTGCGCTGCGCTGGCTGCCTGCACTTCGCGCCACTGGCGGAGGAGCGCTGCCTTGACGTGGAGGAATACGAGCGCGATCTGCGGCGGCTGGCGTCCGTCGAGGGCATAGGGGGCTACTTCGGCTCCGTCGTGCTGATGGGCGGCGAGCCGCTGCTCCACCCGCGCCTGGCCGACGTGATACACGCCACCCGCATGCACCTGCCCCAGCAACACGTCATCCTTTGCACGAACGGGCTCTTACTCAAGCGCATGGGCGACGACTTCTGGCACGCCCTCGTGCAATGTGACGTCGATCTCCTCATATCGCCCTACCCTCTGCGTGTGGACTACGAGGGGCTTGAGGAGCTTGCGCGCGAGAAGGGCGCACACGTCGCCTTCGCCGCAGACATCACGGACACCGCAGACGGCAAGGAGACATTCCTGCGCCTGGCGATCGACCCCAAAGGGAAATGTGACCAGGCCCGTTCGTTCCTGTCGTGCCCCTTTGGCGGGTGCTACCTGCAGCTCACGCGCGGGGCAATCTGGCCGTGCCAGGTGAGCGCCCACCACGGTTCGCTCGCAAGGCGCTTTGGGTACAATATGCACGACTCCCCCGCCGACTCGCTGCCCCTGGAATCCATTGCCTCGACGGACGACATCGAGACCTTCCGCCGCATGCCCCATCCCATGTGCCGGCACTGCAACAACGACGCCCTCACGGTCGTACCGTGGGAACGCTCCCGCCTTGCCGCCACCGAATGGCTTGCGCCGCGCTAGGCCCGGCTCAATCCCAGGCGCTCGCAGATGCGGGCGACCTCAAAGCGCACGCGCTCCTCGTCGATGGTCGTAAGCTCGCGATGGCGAAGCACGACCCTCCCGTCGATGATCACCGTATCCACCTCGGACCCGTTGGCAGCATAGACAAGGGCGGAGACGGGATCGCCCAAGGGCGTGAGCGAGGGCGCGTCCAGGTCGAGCAGTGCGAGGTCGGCCTTCTTGCCCACCTCTATGGACCCGCAGTTCAGGCCCAGAGCCCGGGCTCCTCCCCGCGTGGCCATGCGCAGGGCGTCGTCGGCAGAGACGCACCCCGGCAGCTCGCGGGACCCCTTGTACACGAGAGCGAGCAGGCCCATCTCGCGAAACATGTTCTGCGCGTTGTTCGAGGCGGCGCCGTCAGTGCCCAGGCAAAGGTTGACGCCCTCCTTCATAAGTTCCGGCACGGGCGCGAAGCCATTGCCGAGCTTCATGTTGGAGGCAGGGTTTGTCACCACGCTCACCCCATGCTCGGCCAGGATGGCGCGGTCGGAAGCGCTCACGCGCGTGCAATGGGCCGCCACGGTGGGCACGTCGAAGATGCCGGCGTCGCGCACGTACTCAACCGGCGTGCAGTGGTGCCTAGCCCATATGCGCATGCTCTCGGCCTGCGACTCGGCGAGGTGGATGTGGACGCCCATGCCCTTCTCGCGCGCCAGGTCCGCCACCATGCGCAGGTAGCCAGGCCCGCAGGAGTAGGGCGCATGCGGACCCAGGATAAAGCTCAGCCGATCGCAGCCCACAAACTCGTCGCGTTCCCGCAATGCCTCGGCAACGCGCGCATCGCCGCGGTCATAGGCCTCTCCCGCCAAGGCACGACAGACGACGGCACGCATGCCCGACTCCAGCACGGCTCGCGGGGTCTGGCCGGGGTGCATTCCCATGTCGTTGAGGCAAGTGGTGCCCGAACGGATCATCTCGGCCAGGGAGAGCAGCGAGGCCCAGTAGGAGTCCTCGGGCTCCAGACGCCGCTCGATGGGAGCGACGGTACCAAAGAGCCAGTCACCGAAGCTGAGCTCGTCGCCCATGTTGCGCAGCACGGACAGATAGGCGTGCGTGTGCGCGTTTACGAGGCCGGGAATGGTCAACATGCGCGCACCGTCGATGGTCTCGTCCGCAGCGAACCCCTTGGGCGCTCCATCTATGCCCGCAATCTCGCACCCCTCGACGTAGAGGTCGTGACGGCCAACGGTATGACCATTGTCGGCAGGGAGAACGGCGAGTGTGTTGCGGATGAGCAGACCCATAGCTGTTACTTGTTGCGTGACCGCCGGAACGCAAACGGTTCCTATACTTCTAGCCCTGGTCGGGAATGCCGTGCTCGGGGCAGATGGGATTGCAGTCGCGAGGGCAGCCCCAGGAGCTGTCGCCGCCGCTTATCGCCTCAAGCTCCTCGTCCGAGAGCTCGTAGCCCTCCTCACGTGCCAATGCCAGCATCTCCTCCGGACTCTGGCATGCGCGGGCCTTAGCCTTTTGCCCCTCGCTGAGGTCGTCAAATCCCATAGCGCTCTCCCCTCGTAGGTGGCGCCTCGTAGTCTCGGGCACCCTTGTCGGTATTGTACACAACACATCCCTGTCGTCTCAATTGAAATGCGCGACCTAGCCCATGTGTTCCTCGCCCCACGTGCACAGCTGGTCGAGCACGATCATCAGCGAATCGCCCAGGGGCGTGAGCGAGTACTCGACCTTGGGCGGTACCTGCGGATACTCCCTGCGCGCCACCAGACCGTCGGCCTCGAGCTCCTTGAGGTTTGACGAGAGCGTCTTGTCGGTGACCTTGCCCAGATAGCGCCTCATCTCGTTGAAGCGCACCGGCTGGAACTCCATCAGGCAGTACAGGATCGCCATCTTGTGCTTGCCCTGGATGAGCGACATCGTGTAGCTGTAACCGGTGCCCTCGAACCGGGCTTCGGCAATCGGCTTTCTTGCGACCACGCTATCCTCCACGATAGTACCTATCCTCAAAGCCAGTACTGGCAATCTCTCTTGCGCAAGAGGATACTCTCCATCGAGGATTTGTAAACCCGAAGTTGGGAGGAAACCATGGCATTCAAGAATCTGGGCAGTGCAGGAGAGCTGTTCCCGCAGTCGGTGTTTATCATCGCGAGTTACGGCGAGGACGGCACGCCCAACGCGATGAACGCCGCATGGGCCGGCGAGTGCAGCAGGCACGAGGTGTGCTTCAACATCGGTGACCACAAGACCACGGCCAACATCGTCAAGAGGGGCGCCTTTACCGTGTCGCCGGCAGACGCCGCGCATGTGGCGGAAGCCGATTACTTTGGCATCGCCACCGGCAACAGGGTGAACAAGGCGGCCGCCTCGGGCATGACGTTCACCAAGTCCGAATTCGTTGACGCACCCGTGATCGAGGAGTTCCCGCTCACCATGGAGTGCGAGGTCACGGCCATCGACGGCGACGAGCACGGCGCGCGCATAGTGGGCCGCGTGGTGAACACGCGCGTGGACGAGTCGGTGCTCGACGAGGAGGGCCGCCTTGACTTTGGGCTCATGCGCCCGATTGTCTACGACTCCACGCGCCGCATCTATCGCGTGGTCGGCGAGGAGGTTGGCGGCGCCTGGGACGCGGGCAAGAAACTGATGTAAGAACTACGAGCATGCCTCAACGGGCGTCACAAAACCTGCAGCGGCTTTTGTGACGGCGCGAGCAAACTTTGGCGGCGCGAGCAAACTTCGGGACCGTCCCATTTTGGCTATGAAGCCAAAGGGGCGGTCCCAATGCCATGGAAGGCAGGGCCATCGGACGGCCTATCTCAAGGAAGGCACCGCGCAGGCGTTCTAGCGTGGGCTGAGGAGAGCACCCCCGGAGTCCACGTTGTTGCCCCTAAGAGCCCAACCTCTCACTCGATACCTCGGCACACCAATCCTTGGTGCCGCAGCACGTGCAGGTGACCTTGCGAGCCGTGGGCGTATGGTACGCAGAAAGTCGGACACGTAGCCAGGAAACATACGCTCGTGAAAACTCGTGGCGGCATCGGTTAGCTGTGCGGTGTAGGGCATGGCACTCTCCTCGTATGGGAATTGGATGGGTTAAATGTATAGGGCTCCCACACTTATATCAATTTCTTCTTCTGGTGCTTTACATTAGCCAAGCTTATGTATGGGTGCTCAGTCATCTTTTGGCTCCGCCTCCGCGCGACGCTCGCCGTCGTGCGTGTAACACATAAAATACTGCATGGTATACTTTTCACGCATAGCATATGTTGCCGCACGAAACCGAGGTGACCATGGAACTGCGTACCTTGCGCTACTTTTTGGCCGTTGCCTACGAGGGCAACATCTCGCGCGCCGCCGAATCGCTCTACATCGCACAGCCATCGCTTTCCCGGCAGATTCAGTCTTTGGAAAAGGAGCTCGGCTGCCAGCTCTTCGTACGCAAGAGCCATCGCGTGGAGCTTACGCCCGAGGGGCTTGAGCTGCGCAGCCGCGCAAGTGAGGTACTCGACATGGTGGATCGCATAGAGGACGAGTTTGCCCACCGCGACGAGCACGCCATCGCCGGAAACGTGCACATCGTGGCAGCGGAATGCGCAGGAGTGCGCCTTGTGTCGGAGGTGGTCGCATGCGTGCGCGCGCAGCACCCCGACATTGCCTTTCACCTGCACACCGGCGACGACGAGCAGGCCTCGGACATGCTGGACAAGGGCCTGGCAGACTTCGCGGTCATCTGCCAACCCGCCAACCTCATCAACTACCACACGCGGGAACTGCCCCACAAGGACGTGTGGGGCGTCCTCATGCGCGCGGATGACCCCCTTGCCGCACACGACGCCGTGACGGCAGCACAGCTCGCAAAGCGCACGGCATATTTGAGCCGCCAGCAGGTGAGTCTCTCGCACGAGACCAACCCCTTCCGCAACTGGCTCGGTCGCTATCGTGGGCGCCTCGAGCAGGCGGGCACGCTCGACCTGGTTCGCAATGCGGGTGCCATGGTGGCCGCAGGCGACGCGCTCGCCGTCACCTTTGAGGGCGTGGGTGGCTACGACACCGACGACCTGGTGTTCCGTCCCTTCGAGCCGCGCCTCGAGACGACGTCGGTCTTTGCCTGGAAGCGCCATCGCACCTTTAGCGAGGCAAGCGAGGTGTTTCTTGAGTCCATGGAGGCGCGGCTGGAAGAGGGTTCTGCCTGACGCGCGGGCGTGGTATTTGTCATACGCATACCTTACGAGACGCTTTTTGCATTGGCTTCGGCTTTTCAGTCATGTCAAAATGTATAGAGGGGATTCTGCGGCCGCAAGCCGCTCGGAGAAAGGGGAAATCATGATCTATCGCGACTTCCAAAACATACGCATCTCGGGGCTGGGACTGGGAGCCATGCGCCTTCCCACCGTGGACGGCGACGACCACGTAATCGACGAGCCGGCAGCCGCCGCCATGGTGGACTATGCCATGGAGCACGGCATCACCTACTACGACACCGCCTGGGGCTACCATGGCGGACACTCCGAGGAGGTGCTTGGTCGCGCGCTCGCCAAATACCCGCGAGAGAACTTCTACCTCGCAACCAAGTTCCCGGGCTACGACAACTCCAACTTCGGCAAGGTCGAGGAGATCTTCGAGCAGCAGCTCAAGAAGTGCGGCGTCGACTACTTCGACTTCTACCTCTGCCACAACGTGACCGAGTCCAACATCGACGACTATCTAGCCGAGGACCGCTTTGGCACCCTCGCCTACCTGCTGGAGCAAAAGCGCGCGGGCCGCATCCGCCATCTGGGCTTCTCCTGCCATGGCGCGCAGCCGGTACTCGAGGCCTTCCTCAAGGCCTACGGCGAGCACATGGAGTTTTGCCAGCTGCAGCTCAACTACATAGACTGGCACTTCCAGAAGTGCGCCGATAAGGTCGAGCTGCTCGCAAAGTACGACATCCCGGTGTGGGTCATGGAGCCCCTGCGCGGAGGCAGGCTCGCGTCGCTTCCCGAGCAGCACGCGGCACGCCTTGCCGAGCTACGTCCCAACGAGACGGTTCCCGCCTGGGCCTTCCGCTTCCTGCAGAGCGTTCCGCAGATCACATGCGTGCTCTCCGGCATGTCCAACATGGAGCAGCTGCAGCAAAACATTGCCACGTGGGAGCAGGATGCGCCGCTGAGCAAAGACGAGTGGGACGCGCTGCTCGCCGTAGGCGACGCCATGGCCACGGGCGTCCCCTGCACCGCGTGCCACTACTGCACGAGCCACTGCCCCATGGAGCTGGACATCCCGCACCTCATTAGCCTGTACAACGAGCACAAGTTCACCGGCGGCGGCTTTATTGCGCCCATGGCACTCGGTGCCCTTGCGGACGACAAGCAGCCCAGCTCCTGCATTGGCTGCGGCTCCTGCGCGGCAGTGTGCCCGCAGCAGATCGACATCCCCGGCGTGCTTGCAGACTTCGCCGAGCTCATGGCATAGGCGCGCCGCCTCGCCGTGGCGCGCGTACGTACCATGATCGCCAACATCGGGGCTGAACTGTAAGACTAATCGAAAACGCTCGCATCCTCTGCGGGGTGTGGGCGTTTTCGCTCAGGAAACGACGCAACAGGCAGCAAATGTGAACAGAAACGCTCGCATCCCCTTACATGGGGGAATCCATTGGGCACAGAATGAGCCAAGTGTGGCCATACGTGCTAACAACCCATACGTCTGTTGCATATCACGATAGGCATTATAGGTAGTGGCTTGCATAGCGCCTCGGTCGTAGGCTGGTCTCAAGACAAGGCCAATCGGCACACGAGACGAAAGGACACGCAATGGCAAGCTTCCCTAGCACCTTCCTTTGGGGTTCCTCCACCAACGCCCAGCAGTTCGAGGGCGGGCGCAACGAGGGCGGGGTGGGCACTTCCATCGCCGACGTGCGCGTGATTCCCGGCTACGAGGATGCTGACTTCAGCGGCTTCAAGATTGCGGCAGACCACTACCACCACCTTGAGGAGGACCTCGACCTCTACGCCGAGATGGGCTTCACCACGTATCGCTTCTCCATAGCCTGGACCCGCATACCCGCTACGTCGCGGCCGTCGTTAAGCACTTCAAGAGTCGCATAAAGTACTACGTGCCCTTCAATGAGTACAACTGCATCTGGATCGACCGTGCCTACATGACGGGCACCCCGGTGGAAAACGACGCCGACATGTTCCGTATGATCCACCACATGGACCTGTGCTACGCCAACGCCTGCAAGCTCGTGCACGAGATCGACCCCAAGGCCAAGGTGGGCACCAACATTGCCAACAACATCGCCTACCCCGCGAGCCCCAAGCCCGAGGACGTGGAGGAGTGCGAGAGGCACAAGTACTTTATGGGCTGAGGCTTCACCGACATCCAGGTGCGCGGCAGCTATCCCAGGAGTACTGGCACCGCTACCAGCTGCCCATCCTCATCCTGGAGAACGGCCTCGGTCACCGCGACGTGCTCGTGGAGGAAAACGGCAAGCCGCGCGTGCACGACCAGAACCGCATCAAGTTCCTGCGCGACCACATCCAATGGATGGACAAGGCCGTGGCCGACGGCGTGGAGATGGTTGGCTACTGCACCTGGGCGGCCATCGACCTATACAGCACGCGCGAGGGGTTTGGCAAGCGCTACGGCTTTGTGTACATCGACGCCGACAACGGCTTCCGCCGCATAAAGAAGGACTCGTTCGACTGGTACCGCAAGGTCATTGCCAGCAACGGCGAGGATTTGGAAGACTAGCTCTTTGGCCGTCTGCCCCGTTTGGACCCGTCCTTTTGGCCTCAAAATGTCCGATATTGTCTGCGGAAGACCAGGCGCAGATAAAAGTTGACGTTTGACCCCGCAAACGGGCTCGCGAATGTCCGATATTGCCTGCGGAAGGCCGGACACAAGTAGCGTACCAAAGGCCCACACATGAGGCGCTAATTTATTTTAACGAAAACAGATTCGTCAACGAGAGCAGTCATGAGTTCAGGCTACCTGCCTATCCTCATCCTTTGCTCTGCCGTCTTCTGGACGGTGCGAAAAACGGTATAAATAGGCTGTTCGTATGCTAGGCACATAACGTTGCCTCGATGTGGGAGTGACCATGCATCCGCTTCTTCTCTATCTCGTCGCGATCAACGTGGTGACGTTCCTGGCGTTTGTCGTAGACTTCCTCCTCTGCCGTTGGAGGCCGGAAATTGATGACACCACAGCGAACTCACTTGTGATGGACGTGTTTCCGATAGTGGGCGGAGCGGCCGGGATGCTTCTCGCCCTGCTCCTGCTGACCGGGCTCATGGGAGGGCATCGGATGACCAAGAACAACGTGGCATGGTGGTTCCTCGCAATCGTCTGCCTCGTTGTCTGGACGCTCGTTGCCATGTCGGTGCTTGGCATCGTGAGGCCGAACGCGAGCCTTGGCGCCGTCGTCTCGGGATGGAACGTGGGCAGACTCAAGATTTTGGGAGTCTACCTCGCCCTGGTCAACGCGCTCACGTTCGCCGTCTTCGCCTGGGACAAGCACGTGGCCGCAAACGGCAACGACCGCAGGAGGCGTGTGCCCGAGGCCCGCCTGCTTGGCCTTGGCATCATCGGCGGCTCCCTTGGCGGCCTTCTCGCCATGCATGCCGTCCGTCACAAGACGCAGAAGTGGTACTTCGCCTGGGGCCTCCCGTGCTTTATCGCGCTGCATGCCGTGGTCTTGCTGTACGTACACATGGTCGGAGTCGTTTAGCCCGGGCCATAATCGACCAAGATGAACAGGCGGGATATTTGTGGAGACGTGACGACAATATCAACAGAGGGCGCTCCGACAAATCGATGGAATGACTTGCCGGAATGCCCCTGTTGACTATCGCGAACTATCTATTGCTCAGGCTATACCCACTTGACCGTGTACTTCTCACCGATCTCGTTACCCACGTTCTTAACATAGCCCTCCAGAATCTTCTTCGCCCTCTCGTGGGCTTGCGAAAGCATCGCCTTGTTGTCTCTGGCTATGCTTTCCATCGTCTTTTGCGCTTCTTGGAAGGCGGCCGTCTTCTCTTCGGTCGTTACCTCCGTAAGAAACCCGGTCTCGGTTATCGGGTCGTTGATCGATCCCTTGTCAACGTAGACGTTCATGACCCGAGCCTCTGGCACATGGACTTCCACCTCGCCCTCGGCGTTTGGCGTTCCGATATGGATGCCCCCCACGTCGACGCCAACCTCGACGACGCCATCGTACTCCTGCCACACCTTCTTGTAGCCAGTCCTCAAAAGTGGGCCGAGCGGCCCATCCGGAGCTCGCTCCCCCTCGGCGACGTTGTGGTAGTAGCATTTGAGCGTCGTGAGCTCATACACCGCTTGGACCCCCGAGAAGTCCGGCTCCTTCTTCTCCTGCGTGCCGCCACATCCTGCGAGCGTCGCGCAGAGGGCTGCGGTGAGCGCAAGCGTCACGCCAAGCCTTGGTCGCTTCATGATTCGTTCCTCCTTAGCCCTGCTGGCTCTTGGCCCACTCGATTCTGTAACCCTTGCTGCCAACGACTGGCATGGTGAGTGCCTCTATCACGGACTTGAGGTTCTCCTCGGCCGTCGCATAGAAGCTCTCGGACCTCTCGGCTTCCTCCTTGACGTCTTTCTCGCAGAGCTCCAAGATTTCCTTGACTTCCACCTTGGGGTTCTCGGGCATGTAGTCGAGGCCGTCCATGCTCACCGATACGCTCGAAGGGACTATCTCGGGAAGCGTTATCGTGATGACCTTGGCCTTGTTGTCAACGTCGAAGTCCACGTCGCCCATGGTGATGCCGGCCTTCACCGAGGCGTCATAGGACACCCGGTACTCGACCTCGTCCGTGCCTGTCTTGCGTTTTTCGGCGATGCCGTTATAGACGAACTCCGCCGAGGAGAGTCCCTCCATCTCGACCGCCTTCTTCAATTGGCTCGTCGAGATGTAGTCCTCGCCCGTGAGCCTCGAGGAGATGGCCGGATTCAGCATAGCAAAGGCCCCGGCTGCCACCAACAGCACCAAAACGACTACCAGAATCGGTAGCCTCGACCTCTTTCTAGGCTTTTCGGCCGGTTCTTGCCGGGTTTCCTTATTTGACTCGGCCTTGTCGACGCTTTGCTGCAGCTTGTCGATGAGGGCCTTTTTGGCGGATTGCGTCGCATCGAAAGCGGCGTTCTTTGTTGATTCGGCGGCACGATCTGCCGCTGCAGACGCCGCCTCGCGAACACGCTGTACGCCTTCTTGGGCAGCGGAGACAACCCCTTCCGCATCCTTTGTTTCCTGGCCCGTATTCGCGCTCTTCTCTTCCATGGCAACCACCTTTATGGGTAGGAGTAATTCTCATTCCGCTCATAAACGCACACGCTTTAAGGACTTGGGCAACTAAAGGCATAGGCCTACGGCAGTCTTTATCCCTTCGATCACATATGGCATCAAGTCACCAAACGGCAAGCCGGATACATGCCGTCTGAGCTGCTAATGCTCGAAAATTTACCATTTGGTCTTTGTCAACGCATTAGCTGCCAGCTAATCTCGGCAGCCATCGCGCGCTACTTAGCCAGCTTGCCATGCCACCGCAGACCTGCACCAAGGGGTCGGATCCAGTGTTTGGGAGACGGCAACGGGAGCGGGTAATATACCGACTGACGGCAGCCCACGTCGGCTAGCTGTGCTCATTTTGCCTTTTGCATGACAACCCCCTCGTTACTGCCCCGCCGGGCTGCGCGAAGGATCGCGCCGCGGCGACATGGCGCGCCGTTATAGGCGCGCTCAAGTACTTCGCAGAAGAGGCGCCTGAGCAAGACGTCACATGCGCCGGGTGACTTCTTGGTGTTGCGCTCGCGCGAGAGCGGGTCGTTCCCCGTGGGAAAGGTAACCTTTCGCGAGATGGGACTCTCGGCTTTTTTGGAGTTCTTGCGGGCCACGGGGTCAGCCATTCTAAACAGGTTCTGCAGAGAGATAGATAGGTTTCAATCAGTTCCCAACATCTTTGCGTCGCAGTTGGAAGAAGAGCTCCGAGCGCACTTCGCGGTCGAAGGCATGCCCGAGGCGATACAGACCCACGCCAATGGGATGGGGAGGGCAGGGGTGGCCAGAATCCCTTCTGACCTACTCGATTCTTATGAGTGTGGTTTTGCCAAGCGTGGTGGTGCCAAAATGTATGCAAAGCTCAAACAGGTATGGCAATCGCTTCCCGCACGGCTCGCCCGGGAGAACAAGGAGTCCGTATGGGAAGTCTGCCCGTCGAGGTAATGTCGGGTGAGGCGGTAAAGTTTACCTCACTAAGGTGTTACGCAAACAAGTGCTCAAGCGAGACGCCTTTGCGCATACGCCTTTAGATGCGTAACCTCTCGCTCGATGGTCCCTTGTTAAATCTGCCGCTTTACCTGGCCGACCACACCATACGGTTAGCCGCATAGATCTTGCCGATATAGGCTCGAAAGCTGGTCGAGCGTCTCCGAGCTCACGGCGAAAATCGTGGTCCGATCGCGTCAACCGACCGCTGGTTCACCGCAATGCCGCCTTCGCGGGCATGACGAGCGGGACACATTGAGCCATGCGGCGCTCGAATCCAAGAGTCGGTTTTGCACGCCGCATGCACGTTTCGCCCAATCGGACCCCGCGCCATCCTACCCGAGCATCAGGCGCGCAAGCAGCTCGGCGGCAAAGTCGCGGCCGATGGCATCGGTGCACAGCATGAGGTCGTAGGTTGCGGGCTCGCCCCACGCGCCCGACCCATCGCCAAGCGCATGCCACGCCCGACGACGCGCGTCTTCGTAGGCGATAGCGGCATCGAGCACGGCCGGATCACTGAGCCCAGCATAGAGCAGTGAGAATTGCGCGCACGCGCATGGCGGGCCGGTCGGTGGCATAGGTCATGGCGACAACGCACCGCTTTCCTAGGCCTTCCACGAACTCCCTGCTCACGCGGTCGTGGATGAGACAGGGCCCCTCCCCAATCGCGCGCTCGGCCGCGAGCCGAAAGGCATCCGCGATGCGCGCGTACTCCGCGCTCTTGCGCAGGGCATCCAGATCGGCGCCCTCGGCCGCACTCTTTGCCTCGAAGGCGTCCACGTCATCCATGGTCACACCGAGCTCGGGCACGAGGTCGAGCAGAATCGGGCTGTCGTAGTAGTTCCAGCCGGCGCGCTCGCAGGCGCGCACGGCCACCATGCGGCCCATCGAGCAATAGGCGCTGTCGAGCACTACGCAATAACTGGGGGACTGTCCCTTTGTTGTTAGCTAACAACAAAGGGACAGTCCCCCAGTTGCAAACAATCCGCTTTCGCGACCTCGTTAGCTCACGCTAGAGCTTGAGCTGGCACTCGAGCTCGAACTTGAGCCAGGCTTGGCGCCGTCCCACTGGAACACGTCGGTGTTGAAGTTGTTGAAGAAGTCCTGCGTACCCTGCGAGACCTCCTGCGTGCTCGGCGTCTTTCCGCCGTTGAAGAGTCCGGCAAACCAGTCGGCAATCCCCTTGAAGAAGTTCCCGATGGCCTCAAAGATGCCACCGCTCTCCTGAGCCTTCTTGGTCACCTCGTCGAGCTTGCTCTGAAAGTCCTTAAGGGTAGTGGAAAACGCATCGGGGTCGTAGTTGAGCTCCTGCAGGCGCTTTATGATCTGCATGAGCTTGTCCAAGTCCTCGTCCGAAAGGGTAATGCCCTTGGCAGAGGCCGTCTGACGGATTATATCGCGAATGTCGTCGTCGGAAAGGTTCCCGCCTTTGGACACGACCTTGTCCTTAACGTCGGAGACAACTTCGGCCACACCCTCGCCGTAGGTCTCCCCAAGCTGAGCAGTGGTAACCAGCTCCTCGGTGGCAACCTTTTCCTTTTTATCGTCCAGGTTTTGGCCCTGGGCCTCATAAGCCATGAAGACGCCAGTAAGGGCACCTGTGCCCGAAACCTCAAAAGGCGCGGTAACCACAAGGTTGCAGTTCTTTACGCCAGCCGTCTGCAGGGCGTTATAGAGCATGTAGTTGGTAACGTAGTTGAGGTTGGCGGTCTGCACGTAGATGCCGCCTGAGTTCGTAGGCTGAATGTAAGAGCAGGAATAGGTCTTGTTGCCAATGATTCCCAAGTCGATGGAATCGGAGAGGTGCGAGCGCTCGTCTTGGTTGGTGACGTTTACCACCGTTAGGTTCTTGAGGTCATTCTCTGTTAGGCCGAAGAACTTAAGCACCGTCGCACGCTGCTCGGCAGACAAGTCGGCCCCCATGGTAACCACGCGACTTGAGTCCGCGAACGCCGCAGTGGGCATGCTGGCGAACACAATTCCTATGGCCGCCATGAGCGCGACCACCCGCTTTGCAAGAGATGAGATACGTTTCATAGGCGCTCCTTTCGCACGGATAAAGTGCGCCCATGGTAACCATTTAATGTGTAGACCCGCTGAAAACCGCCCCGTGCACAAAAATCGTCCACAGCATACTAGTTCCGCGCTCCCAAGGCTGTCGTGCCCAACCCCCGCGCTCGCACGGTTCGCAGCGGCGACTCACGCAACGAACGAGCGAAGCGAGCGCGGAGCCGCATGCGAAGCGTACGAGCGCGGGGGTTGGGCGCTGACAAAGCGTACCACCCCGCCTCGCTGGCGACTATCGACTGCCCTTGATGTAGGGCACGCCGTCTGCCTTAGGCGCTACGGACCTACCCACGAAGAGCACCAGCACGATAATGGTCATGACGTAAGGCAACATCGCCAAAATGGAGGAAGGTATTATTGATTGCCCTCCGCCAAGGATGATCGTAAGCGCCTGCGTCGCGCCAAACAGCAGACAGGCACCATAGGTTCCAAACGGCGTCCACTTTCCGAATATGACCGCCGCCAGGGCAATAAAGCCCTGCCCGGCAATGGCCGTGGGCGTGAACTGCGAGATGATGCCAATCGTCACCGATGCGCCACCAAAGCCGGCCAACACGCCGCTAACTAGCACGCAGACATAACGGGTCTTATACACGTCGATACCCAGCGTGTCGGCTGCAGCGGGATGCTCCCCCACGGCACGCACGCGCAGGCCCCACTTGGTCTTATATAGGACGAACCACATGATGACGCATGCCAAGAACGCGATGAGCGTGCTCACGTTCACATTGAGGTTCGCCCAGGGAGTGTCGGCCATCCAACCGTCACCGAAGACCTTGGGGAGCTTGGTCACGATTGGGGTCGTGGCACCGCCGTCGAAGAAGCGCCGGCAGGAAAAGAGAGCGATGCCAGGCGCAAGAAGGTTGATGGCCACGCCCGAGACCGTTTGATCCGCGGCAAACGAAACGGAGGCCACCGCATGCAGAAGGGCAACAACGGCGCCGGCCGCACCCGCAGCCAGGAAGGCCAGCCAAGGGTTGCCGGTAAAATAGCTCGTGGTAGCAGCCGTTATGGCACCAATTACCATCATGCCTTCGATTCCGATGTTCGTTACGCCCGAGCGCTCCGAGATCACGCCGCCCAAGGCGCCGAACACAAGCGGAGTCGAATACATGAGGGTAATGCCCAAAAGAAGAACGACCTTGTCCATCCTATGCCTCCCCTGCATTCGCATCCGTATCTATTGATTGCCTTGCCTTTTTGCGACGCTCGAGCCATGTGGCGATCTTGGGTGCCATTGCGGGAAGCGCCGTGAAGAAGACGATGACACCTATCATGATGTTGATTATCTCCGAAGGCACGCCCATCATCTGCTGCACCGTCATGCCGCCATAGGTAAGACCGCTGAACAGCAAGCTCGCGGGAATGCAGCCCACCGTCGAGCATCCCGCAATAAACGCCACCGAAAGACCATTGAAGCCGTACCCCTCCTGCGAGGCGAGCGTTGTGATGGTGTGAGGCGAGATGCCCGTAATGTTGAGGGCGCCTGCCAAACCGCAGATGCCACCCGATATGAGCATGCAGGTGACGACGCTTCTCTTTACGCCAATGCCCGTAAAGCGCGCCGCCTCAGGATTGAAGCCAACCGCACGCAACTCATAGCCAAGCTTGGTGCGCGTAAGCAGAATGCCCGCCAACACGGCAACGAATATTGCCACGACAAAGCCAAAATTGAGGTCGGTCTTCAGGAGGATGTCCCTTAGCCAGGGCACTTTGAGCAGATAGTCGATGCCCTCGTCCGACATCTTCCACTGTGGAAGCACCATGGTGTAGCTCGAAGGATTAACGGTAAGCGCAGTGTTGGAATTCGGCTTGTGGAATGCCTCGGTAGAGACGACGAAGTTGCAGAGGTACAGCATGATCCAGTTGGTCATGATGGAGGTGATGACCTCATGGATGCCAAAGTGCGCCTTGAGGAATCCCACAAGGGCGCCGAGCAACGCCCCTCCCAGCGCGCCCGAGAGCACCACCAGCGGAATCTGTATGGGCGCGGGGAAGTTGCACGTCACGCCAACGATGGTGGCGCAACTCGTCCCGCGGACGTATTGGCCCTCGCCCCCTCTGTTGAAGAGGCCGGTCTGGAACGCAAAGGCCACGGACACGCCCGTGAGCAGGATGGGCGTTGCCTTGATGATGACGTTCGTTATGTACTTTGGCTTACCGAGCGCGCCATAGAACAGGGTGCCAAACGTCTCGAAGGGATTGAAGCCCGTTGTGGCAAGAATTGCTGCGGCCACCGCAAAGCCTAGCAGAATGGCCAACAGCGAGCTTGCGACGGGCCTCTTCAAAAACTTAATTAAGACGTTCACTGGGAACCACCTCCCGCCATGAGCAAGCCGAGCTCGTCCTCGCCCACCGTCCCCTGCTCAAATTCGCCCACAATCTGGCCATGGTAGATGACGGCGATCTTGTCCGACACATCCATCACCTCGTCCAGCTCGTATGAGATGAGCAGGATGGCCACGCCACGATCGCGCTCGGCAATAAGCGTCTTGTGGACAAACTCGATTGCCCCCACGTCCAAGCCACGCGTTGGCTGGAAGGCGATGAGCACGTCAGGCGCATGCGTTACCGAGCGCGCGATAATCACCTTTTGCTGATTGCCTCCCGAAAGGCCGCTGATGCGCTCCTCCTCGCAGCCAGCGGGACGGATGTCAAACTGGCTGACGAGTTCCTCGGTATAGGCGCGGAGCTTGTCGTAGTCGAGCATGATGCCCTTGCCATAGACCTCGTCGCCATGGTGTTCGAGCACTGCGTTCTCCGACACGATCATGGGAAGCACCAAGCCCCAGCGATGGCGGTCGGAGGGAATCGTTGCGACGCCACTGTCGATGACCTTGCGCGGCGAGGTATTCTGCACCTCCACACCCTTTACCTCGATGGTGCCGGCCCGCGCCTTGGCAAGCGACATAATCGCGTCCACCAGCTCGCTCTGGCCATTTCCGTCGATTCCTGCGATGCCCACGATCTCTCCCGCGCGTACGTTTAGATTGAGGTCGCGCACCTGCTCTATGCCACGCTCATCGCGCACGGTAAGCCCCTTTATGGAGAGACAGACATCCTTTGGATGGGCAGGCGCCTTCTCCACCTTGAGGTTTACGTTTCGACCGACCATACGCGCCGCGAGGTCGTTCTCGCTCGACTGTGCCACGTCTACGGTACCCATGTACTTTCCACGCCGCACGATGGAGCATTCGTGCGCCGAGCGCATGATCTCCTTGAGCTTGTGCGTGATTATGATGATCGTCTTGCCCTTGGAAACGAGTCCGTCCATGATCTCCATGAGCTTGTCGATCTCCTGAGGGGTAAGGACTGCGGTGGGTTCGTCCAGAATCAGGATCTCTGCGCCACGATACAGCGCCTTGAGAATCTCCACACGCTGCTGCATACCCACCGAGATGTCTTGGATTCTGGCATCGGGGTCCACCTCAAAGCCGTACTCCTCGACGAGCTTCGTCACTTCCTTGCGGGCACGTCCCATGTCCAGGACGCCAGCTGTGCCGCACACCTCATCGCCAAGAATGATGTTTTCGGTTACCGTGAAATTCTCCACCAGCATGAAATGCTGGTGCACCATACCGATGCCATGCCTGATTGCCTCGGTTGGGTTCGATATGCCGACTTCTTCGCCATAGAGATAGGTCTTGCCCTCGTCGGCCTTATAGAGGCCATACAGGATGTTCATGAGCGTCGTCTTGCCGGCACCGTTTTCGCCTAGGATCGCGTGGACCGTTTGCTTGCGCACGTCCAAGTCTATGTGGTCCAGGGCGGTAAAGGCACCAAACCGCTTTACGATGCCGTGCATTTGGACCGCGTACTCGGAGCTTACCTCCATGTGCACCTTCCTCTCTTGCGTATTGTGGTGTCCTACGCAAAGGTCTCCTCAAACCTCTCGTATCCGTCCCTGGTTGCGGGTGCTGTGATCTCGCCTTTCTTGATCTTCTCCGTAATCTTCAAGGCATCCTCGTACACTCCCTCGGGCATGAGGCGATGCTCTTCGGGTATGCCCAGGAAGTCGCCGTCCCTCAGTCTGAGCACCACATCCTTGCCACCAGCAATCTCCTTTGCTATGAGCTTTGGCGTAAGTTCGTATATGGCCTGGTCCACACGTTTGATAGCGGAGGTAAGCACGTTTTCGGGAGCGAGGAAGGACTGGTCCATATCCACGCCTATGGCAAACTTGCCCGCTTCCTTGGCAGCCTCTATGACGCCAATGCCAACGCCACCAGCGGCGTGATATACGATGTCGGCACCATCGGAGATCATCTTCTGCGCTATGGATCGTCCCTTTGCGCTGTCGGTAAACGATTCGGCGTATTGGCTATTCACACCGATCTTCTTACCGAGCTCGTGCGCCGCATAGGCAACGCCTCCCAAGTATCCGTACTCAAAGGCGTATATGTTGTCGGACTGGATGCCGCCTACGAAGCCCACCTTGTTCGTCTTGGTGGTCCTCCCCGCGATGTAGCCAACTATGAAGGACGGCTCCTCGTTGGCAAACAGCACTCCGGTGAGTTTTTGGTCGCCGTTGGTGCTGGCATCAATTATGCCAAAGTCCACGTCCACGTCGGGGTTTATGCGGGCGGTGAGGTAGGCGGCCTCCGCCATGTCGAAGCCAATTGCCCACACAAAGTTCGCGTCGTAGTCTATGCCCTTGTCCAAGTTGGTAAAGTAGTCCGCATCCTGTTTGGACTCTATGTACGAGACGACATAGCCCTTATCGTCACGCAATCGCTTGAGGCCTTCCCATGAGAGCTGACAAAAGCCCTGATCGTTGATACCGCCCGTGTTGGTAACCATGACGACTCGGGGCTCATTCTTTGAGGTGTGGCCTATGTTTCCACATCCCGCAAGCGACAACGCTCCCAGTCCTGCGACCGCCAAGAACGAACGTCGCGTCATTTGGGCATGTTCCATGCCGCTCCCCTTCCCTGTGCCACGCTAAGATGCACTTACATAGCAATCATAGCGCTAACGACTCGGGTGCAGGTCTCAAAAAGCGAAACGAATCTCTTGGCGGCAAGTGGGGGTGAAGTGCGTATCGGGACGGTCGGGACGGTCGGGCCGGAGGGAACTCCACGTGCTCAAACAACGCTTCGCGAACTGCGCCGTGGAGTTCCCTCCGTCCCGACCGTCTCATCCTGCGGACGCTTCGCGAACTGCGCCGTGGAGTTCCCTCCGTCCCGACTGGCGCGTCCTGCGGGCACTGCGCGAGCTCAGCAAACGCCGTTCGCAATGTCGTGCGCCACCTCGAGGGCGATTCGCGCCATGTCCGTGCAGGCCGTCTGGCGCTCTTCTGCCGACAAGCCCTCGCCTCGCAAGGGCGCATCGGAAACGGTGAGGATGCTGAGCGCTCGCTTGTGCGCCTCGGCGGCAATGCAGTAGAGGCCTGAGGTCTCCATCTCGGTGCTCAGAACGCCCATCTTGATCCAGTCCTTGTAGTAGTCCACGTCCCGATAGAACGTGTCGGTGGTGAACACGTTGCCAACGTGATGGGGTATGTTGTACTTCTCGGCCACCTCCACGCCATGGCGGAGAAGCCCAAAGTCGCAGATGGGCGCAATCGTGCCCTTGAGCCTATAATGCGCGGCAAAGTTGGAATCGGTGCAGGCGGCTTGCGCGAATATAACATCGCGAAGCTTGACCTCGGGAGCCAGGGCACCCGTCGTCCCCGTACGAATGATGGCCTGCACGCCGTAATGGTTAAAGAGCTCGTGTGCATAGATCGCTATTGAGGGCACGCCCATCCCGCTCCCCATCACCGACACGGGCATGCCGTCATAGGTGCCAGTGTAGGCGAGCATGCCACGCACCTCGTTTACGAGTCGCGCGTCTTCCAGATAATTCTCTGCCACATGCTTGGCACGTAAAGGGTCACCCGGCATGAGCACGACCTTTGCGAAGTCACCAAGCTGTGCGGCGTTGTGTGGTGTGGGCATCGTCTTCTCCCATCAAATGTTAAATGCAACGTCCGTCACAAATCTAAGGCATCGCGCCCAGCCATGCAAGTAGCTCATCCCGCTCGTTTGGCACCTCTCCCGCCATGACCACCTGGAGCAGCACCTCCATCTGCATACCCACGGCTGGTCCTGGCGCAATGTTTAGGGCGCGCATAATATCGGACCCGCTTACGGCAAGCTGCCTTGTTCCAAACACCGGGCCACGCTCGATCTCGCTACGCAGGATGCCCGTATAGGCATCCATCTGGTGCGCCCAGCATGCGGCAGACGGACACTTGGAAACGGCATCCGCACGCCGCAAGTCAAAGAGGTTGAATGCCAAAGGTACCTCGCGGCCGGGACAAGCGCGCGAGAAACGCCTGAGCAGGCGTCGGACGGCAGGCGTGGTGGCAGGCATCGGTTCGTCATGCCAACGAATGAGCAGGCAGGTGGCGTCAGCGATTTCGGAAGGTATTGCCATGCGCCGAAGTATGGCTCGCGCCATGTGTGCGCCCTGGCGGGGATGGTCGAAGAAGTGACCATGGCCATCCACGTCCTCGCTATAGGTAGCAGGCTTTGCGACGTCGTGCAGAAGAGCCGCCCAGCGAAGGGGGGCCGTCGCCTGACCCGCAGTAAAGGCCTCGCATGCATTGCACACGTGGGCAATGTGTTCGTATACGTCGTACACATGGTATACGCTACGCTGATCGAACCCACGCGCGGCCGCAAGCTCGGGTATGGCGGCGCACATTACCTCGGGATAGGCAAGAAGTGCTGTGCCTGCCCTTCCGCTCTGCACAATGGCATCGACCTCCTGCCCCATGCGTTCCGGCGCAACCTCGCGCAGCAGATAGAGCTTGTCTAGAAGCGCTTTATGCGTTTGGCGCTCCATCGCAAACCCAAACCGCACGGCAAATCGCACGGTGCGAAGCATGCGCAGGGCGTCCTCCCCAAAGCGAACGGCGGGGTTGCCAACCGTACGCACGATGCCATCTACAAGGTCGTTCCTGCCTCCAAATGGATCGAGCAGACCGCGCGTGGGATGCCAGGCCATGGCGTTGATGGTGAGGTCGCGACGCGCGAGGTCCTGCTCGACGTCTTGCACGAAATGCACCTCATCGGGATGGCGATGGTCGCTGTAGCCCGTCTCCACGCGATAGGTGGTAACCTCCACCGTCTCGCCCGCACATACGGCCGTAACGGTGCCATGCGCCGTTCCCGTTTCGTGCACCGCCATGCCCGCAGCACGAAGCACGCGTGTGGTAACGGGCCACGGTGCCGAGGTGGTAACGTCCACATCGTGGCTCGCTGCACCCCGCAGCGCGTCGCGCACCCATCCGCCCACGATCCATGCCTCGTGGCCGGCGGCCTCCAAGGCCTCAATCACACAGCGCGCCGCCTCGGGCATGACGGATGCTATGGTCTTGTCGCACGAATCCATGGCCGCCTCACAGTTCACCAAAGACTGGCTCGCCCACCACGCAAAGCTCTTCACCATTGGCAAAGTCGCGCATGGCGTCCACAAAGCGTCCCTCCGCACCTGTCCTAAACAGCGCCGTAAGCTGCACGTCTTCGGCAAAGATGCTGTCGACTACCTTGCCCTTGCAATCGCCCACCATCCGCAACACGCGATCGTATGCCGAATAGGGTATAACGCAGGTAACACGCGTTACGAGCGTCTTTGTAACAAGTGACGCGTCGCGCTTGGCGGTTGCAAGCGCCTCTTGCGTTGCTGCCGTATACGCGCGCTTGAGGCCGCCAGGACCAAGTAGCGTGCCACCAAAATAACGCGTGACCACACAGCAGACGTCAGCCAGGCCTGCGCCACGCAACACCTCGAGTACGGGAATGCCGCCGGTATGGGAAGGCTCGCCGTCATCCGAGCACTTCTCGCGTCCGTCTGCCAGAATCCACGCGGGTACGTTGTGACGAGCATCCCGATGGCGCGCGCGGACCTCTTCCACGAACGCTTGCGCCTCACGCTCGCTGCCCACGCCTCGTATTTGCGCTATAAAGCGACTGCGTCTGTCCTCGTACTCGCCTACGGCCTCATATCCCGCCGCAACGGTTACGTAGTCCAGGCGCCCTTGCGCATCCATGCTCGCTCTTCTCCCAAATACATTGCATTCGGCTGAGATGCCGAATGCACCCTACTCGATCATGAACAAGATAATACCATTGACAAAATCGAGGGAATACATAAGAGCAGCAATGAGAGAACCGTGCATTTTGCTGCCGTGCGCACTTCTCGGCGCCGGGTACACTCTTCGGTCCGCGGCCTTCCCTGCCGGGCGCACTTCTCGGCGCCGGGTACACTCTTCGGTCCGCGGCCTTCCCTGCCGGGCGCACTTCTCGGCCATTTGTGTACCCAGTAGGGACGTTCGCGGACGCAAAAGTGCCCCCGGCTCCCTCGGCCCTTCTGGAAAGTACGCCCTTGCTTTAGATATCTCGACGATTACAGGTGTCAGTTGTTAGAGACGGCGATTTTGTGTGCTAATGCCTGAATAAGCACAGGTTGATGCAATTACGTGCGCATCAAATAAGCAATTTGCGAAGTGGGCCGATGAGCCGGGTTCTGTCGTGGACGATCATTTATCTAGGACCTACGTTACCGTAGGCCTCAAGCGCGCAACCCGAGCGCAGTGCGGGCCACACCATAGCGCTCCTATTTGCGTTTGCTCCAGAAGGGGCTTGCCAAGCCACCCCGTTGCCGGGATGCTGGTGGTCTCTTACACCACCGTTTCAGCTTTTCTCTTACCCGCCAGAGCGGGCAGTGGGAGTCTTCTTTTCTGCGGCGCTTTCCGTCGGGTCACCCCGCCCGGCCGTTAGCCGGCTTCCTGCCCTGTGGAGCCCGGACTTTCCTCATGGCCTCTCCCAACACCTGGGAAAGACCCCGCGATCGTCTGGCCCACTTCGCTCGGATGATTGTATCACGGCCTCGCCGCCTAGGCTCTCTAAAACGAAAAGCCTGCAGAAGCCTACGGCTGACATTCGCTGAGATTGCGAACAGTGCGGGGGCGCTTGCTGAGATTGCGAACAGTGCGGGGGCGCTTGCTCGGTTCGGCCACACTGTGGCGTTTTACAGCAAATTAGCCAATACGTTTGCCAAGACTCGCCACACTGTGGCCATTCCCAGCAAATCCCACCGCACCGTTCTCGATTCCAGCAAACCTCTGCTCGTTCGGCCACACGCGATTCCGACAAACCCTTGCTCGGCTCCGCCACAACGTGGCCATTCCCAGCAAATCCCGCCGCGCGTCTGTCGGCTTCCGCCGCAGGGCAGCCGATCCAGGCAAACCCAACCGTGTTCCAAACCCCGCCAACAAGCCAATCACCCGAGGCGTATATAGCGTATGAAAGATTGACATGGCCACTTCCAAAGCCATTGCTATTATGAACGGGTGGGAGGGAGCATACATGTATACAGACATCTTCCACTACGACATCGCCGCCGTCTTCGTTATGGCCGTTGCGCTCTTGTCGTTCGTCATGACTCGCAAGACACATACCCCTGCCTACCGTGTGAATTTCAGCACGCTCCTGCTCGTAACGTTTACCACGGTGATGAGTCTCGCCTGCGATCTGTTCGATGCCTTTTTGGGAGCTGCGTTCACGCGCGAGGCAGCCTCGTCCATGTCGTTCCTCTTTGTGCTTCGCAGCGCCTGCGCACTCCTGTACTATGTGCTGCGCCCCCTCACGGCACCGGCCTACTTAGTGCTCATCGCCACCGTAAGCTCCACCTCTCATAAGTCACCCAGTCGTTGGCAATGCGACTGCTCCTTTGGGTCCCCATACTTGTGGTCATCGCATTCGTTCTTACCAACCCGCTGCACCACCTCGTGTACTTCTTCAACAACGGCGTTCAAACCAGAGGTCCTTGCGTCGGCATTATCTATGCTTGCGCCGTGTACTACTCCATATGGGGCATCGCATGGCTCCTTAGGTGGAAAGAGGTCCTTAGCGTCAACGAGTTCGTTACGCTCATGATGCTCTACCCTCTTGTGTTTATCTCTGTGATCGTCCAGTATTTCTACCCCCACCTTCTTGTAGAGATGTTCGTGACTTCCGTGGCAATGATGCTCGTCTCGGCGTTCGTCCTCAGACCTGAGCAACAGCTCGATTCGCTCGTAAACACCGCCAGCCTTCATGCCTATCGTGAGACCTGCAAACGCGCACTCATCACCCAAAAGCCCCTTTGCCTTGTGTACGTGGAAATCGTAAACGTGGAAAAGCTGCGCGAACTCATGGGCAAGGACGAGATGCAAGACGTCATGAGCGGCGTGGCCCAAAGGCTTGGCAGCAGGCTCGAGCGTGGTGACGTGCTCTATTACCTGCGTAATGGCCTCTTTTGCATCATGTTGCAAAACGTAGACCCAATGCACGCAAAAGACAGAGCCCAACAAGCTCATGACGAGGACAAACGACGGGTACGCGCAAGGGGATATGCAGCAACGGAGGCACGCCTGCGCACATGCGTAATTAGCGTTCCCCAAGACATCAGCACCATGGAAGAACTCCGCACCTTTGTGCGACGCTTCTCTCATCTCATGCCAAAACCAGGTGTCACGACCTTTTCCGAACTAGCAAAACGCGATGACTTTGCCCTACAGATGGCTTTGCCCAAAATCGTGGCAAATGCCATCCGCGAACGCTCCTTCCAAATCTACTATCAGCCCATACGCTACCTTGCAGACAACCGTTTCCACTCAGCAGAAGCACTCGTGAGACTGCACGATCCCACGTATGGCTGGATACCTCCGTCCCTGTTTATCGCGGAAGCCGAGCAAAGTGGCGCCATAATCCAAATTGGAGACATCCTCCTCGACAAGATCTGTGCTTTCCTTGGCTCCATTGACTGCTCCGCCTTGGACCTTTGGTGCATAGAGCTCAACCTTTCGGTGGAGCAATGCGTACGCTCCAACTCGTAGGCCAGATCATCGACCTCGTCCGCACCTACGGCATCGACCCCTCTTGCATAAACCTCGAGATTACCGAGACATCCGCCACCTTCTCGTTGGAGGCTATTGAGGCAAACGTACGCAAGCTGGCCGCACACGACATAACGTTCTCGCTGGATGACTATGGTACGGGGTATTCCAGCGTCGTTAGGGCGCTGCAACTACCAGTCTCGCTCATAAAGTTCGACAGGAGCTTTGTTCGCAGCCTCGACGATCCCAAATCACGCTGCGTGCTCGCCCGCAGCATTGCCATGATGAAAGAAATTGGGAAGAGCGTGCTCGTCGAAGGCGTGGAGACGCGCGAACAGGCCAAGGCGCTTCGGTCTATGGGAGCCGAATACATTCAGGGCTATGTGTACGCAAAGCCCATTCCCCAGGACGAATTCATCGCATTCATCCAGCGTCCCGTCGAAGAATAGAAACACCCCCGCCACCGCGCTACTGGAAGCGCGGTGGCGGGGGCAACGTTAGAACGTAGCTAGCAAGGACTAGTCAAGGTCGCTAAAGTCGTCGTTCGCAGCGGCTGCAGGAGGAGCCGTTATAACCGGGGCGGCCGCCGTTACGTCTTTGTCCTGCGCAGGCGCTGCGGGCGCGGGCGTGGGCACAGGTGCCTTTGCGGGAGCAGGCTCAGCAGCCAGGGGCTGGTTCGGGAACACAGAGTCCGCGTCGTCCATGAAGTGCTGGAGCAAGCGCTTGTACTCGGAACGGAAGTCCTCGCGCGACTGCTTGAGGCGCTCGATCTCATCGAGCTCGGACTGCTTCTCGGCCAGCGCCTGGCGAATAACCTCGCGTGCCTTCTGGTCGGCCTCGTTGCGAATGCGATCCGCGTTGTCGCGAGCATCGGCCACGAGCTTGTCGGCGCTCTGCTGAGCAACGATAAGGACCTGCGAAATCTGGCGCTCGGACGCCATGTAGTCGGCAGAGGGTGTAGGCTCCGCGGGCGCTACAGGCGCAACCGGACGCGACGCCACCTCGATCTCGAGCTCGGATACCTGTTGCTGCAGCGACGCAACCTGAGCTTGAGAGGACTGCAGCTGCGACTCAGAAGAGTTCAAGCGGCTCTTGAGCTCTGCGATCTTCTTGAGCATGCCATCGACTTCCTCGGTAAGCTGCTCCAAAAACGTATCGACCTCTTCAGTGTCGTAGCCGTGCTTGGACGGCGAGAAGGTCAGCTGTTCAATGTCAGCAGGTGTGATTGCCATCTTCTTCCCTTTCGGTCTCTTAGTGCACGACACGCGTTAACGAGCCAAAGCACCCACCACTTACGATTGCCTAGTATACACCTAAATAAGCATGCCTAGTATAAATCTCTCTATGAGCTGCAGTACCAGTACGGCCAAGATAGGCGAAAAGTCTATACCAGCGAGCGGAGGGATGAACCTCCGAAACAGATTGATGTACGGACTCACGATTGAATTCAGCGCGCCAACGATGTCACCCAGTATGCCATCACGCGGTATGGGAATCCACGAGAGGATGCACCAAATCACGATGAGGATCTGATAGAAGTCGAAAAGCCTCATTACAAACGTGACGATGTTAAACATAGCTCACCTACCCACGCGCCAGCTCTGCCGTACGCGCCAAAGCCGCATCTACCGCCGCATATGTCGCCTGCGCAACCAAGGGCTCCATGGCATAGAGGCCAGCGGCGGTAGTGCCGCCCGGCGAGGTGACGCGTTCCATGTACGCGCGCGGATGCTCGTCGCTATCCAGCAGCGATTGCGCCACCCCGCGCATGGTTGCTTCCACCATCTCTCTACAGGCTGCGGCCGGCAAGCCCGCCCGAACGCCTGCACGTGTGAGCGCGTCCACGAACAGCGCTATATAGGCAGGCCCGCAACTTACCACAGCACCTTCGGCATCAAGCTGATCCTCACGCATTATCTGGGCAGATCCCAAAGCGCCAAAGAGAGAGCGCACGAGTTCCGTCTGGCTGGCGCTCGCACGCGTTCCCGCAGTAACCGCCGTGGCTCCCGATAGCACCTGTATGGGCAGGTTGGGCATAACGCGAACGACGCTGGAGGCGGAGAGCAGGGACTCAAGCGAGTCAATGGGAACGCCTGCCGCAATGGACACGACCAGGCGATTCGCAAGGCCTTCGGAAAGTGGGCGAACCACATCGGCAAGGATCTGCGGCTTAACGGCTATGACGAACACCTCGGTTTGGCAGGCAACCAGACTCTCGGCGCTCGAGGCCGCCTGGATGCCAAGCTTCCCCAGCCGTTCTAGGCAGGCGGGATCGGGGTCGTACACCCATACGTCCCTTGGTTCCATGGCGCCCGACGCCACGAGCCCACGGGCGATGGAGCCGCCCATCGACCCTGCCCCCAATATGCCAACCGTCGTATTGAGACGATCCATGCTTACCTCGCCTGAGACGCAAGGCGGTCTATCTCGGACGGCGAGAGCTGTATGCCCGCCGGAAGCACGAGAAACGCCTTGGAGTCGATTGCCTGCACCTCTCCGCCAATGCCAAACGAGAGGCCATACGAGAAGTCAAGGATCCTCTGTGCGGCATCGGCCGGCGTCTCGGTGAGCACGAGGAGAACCGGCTGGTTGGTACGTACGCGACGCACTACCGTCTGCACGTCCTCATAGCCCTCCGCACGCAGTACGTAGGGCGGGAGTTGACCCGAGGTATTGAGCGATCCCTGCGAGGGGCTGTAGGCACCCGAAGGCGCGTAATCGTCCATGCCATCGTCGTAGTCATCGTTGTTGCGTCTATACGACGAGTAGCCGCCGTTCGAGCGACTCCCCGAACCCGGGCGGGCACTCGATGAGCCTCGACCGGTCGAACTGCGACCAGTCGTGCTGCGTGCGCTCGCACCAGCGGTGGGAGCTCCGGCATTCGTACCCACAGGACGGCCAGACCTCGTGTATACGGCTACGCTCTCGGCCTCGGGACGCGAGGTGTTGCCAAGTATTCCGCTACCCGTAGGTTCGTCGTCATAACCCTCGTCGTCATCGTAGTCGTCGTAGTAATCGTCCTCATAGTCCCCGTCAAACCCGCCGGTCAACCGGTCGCGAAGGTTGTCTAACAGTCCCATATCGTCCTCGCCTTCTTTCTGGATGCCCCAACGAGCGCCCTTACGCCAGCCGTAGGCCTTCCTTCGTGCTCCTACTTCTTCGTGCTCCTACTTATATGTCACACGTCCTCGTAGGTGGGATCGAAAACAATCCTACCCAGTCTGACGAGCGTCGAGCCTTCTTCCACCGCAATCTCAAAGTCACCGCTCATGCCGCACGAAAGCTCTTCGAGCTCCAAGCCCGACCTCTCGCGCAGTTCGTCGCGCAACTCGCGCAACCCGCAGAACGCCTTACGTGCGGCAGACGGATTGCGGGCTGGCGCCATGGTCATGAGCCCCTTGAGGCTTATGCCGTCCAAACCCATTATGACTTCCAACACCTCGCGTGCCTCGTCCGGGGAGAACCCCTTCTTCGTCTCCTCCCCCAGCATGTTAACCTCCATCAGGCAAGGCGTAACCACATCCTGCAACAAGGAACGGCGTGACAACGCCTGCGCCAGATGAGCGGACGAGAGCGAATGCACGAGCGTCGCATTGCCAAGCACCCGGTTGATCTTGTTCGTCTGAAGGTTGCCGATCATATGGAACCGCACGTCGGCCAGAGCGGGGTTCAATCGTGCCGCCGCGACCTTCCGCTTGAGCTCCTGCGGACGGTTTTCAGCGAACGTGGAGTATCCGACCTCGTGCGCGAGGGCAACCTCGTCGTTCCCAACCGTTTTGGAAACAGCCACCAACTGTATATCGGAGGGCTCTCGGCTCACGCGACGAGCGGCTTGCCCTATGCGATCCACAAGCTCACGACGTCGCCTTTCCAAGAAGGGCCGATACTCCTCTTTGCTCCGTTCATCCACTTTGGCACCCCCTCCTCTAACATGCTCGCAGCCAGTTTATGGGCGGTCGCTCTCGATTCTCGTCACGGTATGCCACCACACCCTGCCGTCCGCAGACGCCACCCTGCCCTCGATACGAGAAGAACCGATCGGTGCACGAGGCCGTGGACTGATCCGCTATGGCGATGCGCTCCGCCCGCACCCCCTCGTCAAGCAAGGTCTTTCCAATCGCCGTGCCAAGGCTTACGTTTCGGTTGCCATACAGCACGTCCGTTCCAAACTCATCCGCGAGCTGCGTCGCAATCTGCTCGGACACCTCATAGTCCCACTCGCGTATGTGTGGGCCAACATATGCGCGAACCTCGCTCGGGTCATGGCCAGAGGCCTTTGTGAGGCTCCTGAGCGCCTTTGCCGAAATGCGCGCCAGCGTTCCCCTCCAGCCAGAATGGACAACCGCAAACGAACCGTCTGCCACAAGCACTACTAGTGCGCAATCCGCCGCGCACAAGAGCACGGGTACCTCTGGCACCAGGCAGACTATTGCATCCGCGCCCTCGAGCGCACGATCGCGAGCCTCATCCAGGCTAAGCCCTTCCCCACCCACAACAACCACAGTGTCGCCGTGTACTTGGTTGGGGCATATGAGACGACGGCTCATCTTGGAGGCGCCTATTGCAGCAAGCGCCATGTGCCTGTTCTTCCGCACGTTCTCGGCGTTGTCACCGCAGTTGCCGTCCAAGTTCAAGGACTCATAGCAGCCTGCGGACACGCCTCCCGTGCGTTCGGTATACGCAAATGTGACCCCACCGGGACAACCGGGGTCGCCCAGCAGGGTCACGCCACAAGATGTGCCACGGACGAGTTCCGGCGCCACCATCCCAGGCACGTCCTACATGCGCGTGCTGCGCTTTAGGAAGTCGGGGATGTCGAACGCGTCGGAGGAGCCCGATGAGTTGCGGCCGCCGTTGGACGGACGGCTCGAACGACGCTCCTGCTGCCTGGAGGAAGGAGCTGACGAACGACGGTCGTTGGTAATGCTGGGAGCGGGCATGCTTACGTTGTCGTCCTTGAATCCCGTTGCGATAACCGTCACGCGCACCTGGTCGCCAAGGCTCTCGTCCACGACGGTGCCAAAGATGATGTTGGCCTCGGGGTCAACGTTCTTTGCCACAAGATCGGCTGCGTCGTTAATCTCTTGGATTCCAAGATCCTGATTGCCGGCAATGGACAGGAGCACGCGCGTCGCACCGTCAACCGAGCTCTCCAGCATGCGGCTCGATATGGCTTCTTCCGCCGCATCCACGGCACGGTTGTCGCCACTCGCAAGGCCGATGCCTATCATTGCGGTGCCAGCGCCCTTCATGATGGTGCATACGTCTGCGAAGTCGAGGTTAATGAGACCAGGAACCGTAATGAGGTCGGTGATGCCCTGCGTACCCTTGCACAGCACGTCGTCGGCCATGCGGAAGGCCTCGAGCATGGTGGTCTTCTTCTCGGAGAGGTCCAGCAGGCGATCGTTGGGAATGACGATGAGCGTATCGACATTGTCGGAGAGGTTCTTGATGCCGTCGGATGCGTTTTGCGCACGCTTGCGCCCCTCAAAGGCAAAGGGCTTGGTGACCACGCCCACCGTCAGTGCGCCCACGTCGTTCTTCGCGATGTCGGCCACTACGGGAGCGGCGCCCGTACCGGTGCCGCCACCCTCGCCCGCGGTGATGAATACCATGTCGGAACCGGCGATGGCTGCCTTGATTTCGTCTCGCGAGTCTTCTGCCGCCTCGCCGCCAACCTCAGGCACGGCACCTGCACCAAGGCCCTTGGTTATGTCGGTGCCAATGTGAACCTTAATGTCGGCGTCGGAGAGAGCAAGCGCTTGCGCATCGGTGTTTACGGCAACGAACTCGACCCCCCGGACATTCTGCTCGATCATACGGTTAACGGCATTGGTTCCGCCGCCGCCAACACCAACCACCTTGATGACTGCCAAGTAGTTGTTTGGGATGTTGGTCTCGTTCATGCTTCCTCCTTGCGTGGTGGCGTCCTCGCCTGGGCGAGCGCTTGATGGTGCGTTTTTGGTGTGTTGCCAGTACGTTAGTGTTGCATTTATCCTTCCGCTTTGGAGGAGGCACGGCAGCGAGGGTGGTGCGATGGTAGTGCGTTTAGGCTGCGTTATGGTTCGTGCTGCTGCGGTTTTCCGAGGTCAAAACCCTCAACCTCAAGTTAACCTCAATGCCTCTCGCAAAGCGCGTAATATTTACATACCACAAAGTAATTTGTCAACACATTTGTGCGTTTTATGAAGACCGCAGGTAAATGACTATGCACCAACTCATCAAAAGTCTAAACCTTAGGTTTAGGTTAATACATTTTGCAATCGAGTTTGCATTGGAAACGCTCGAATCTGTCCGATCTTTTGCAAACCCTCTTGAAGGTTGAGCCTTGAAACCCGGACTTCGGACACACAACCATACCGTTCGCGCCGTTTAATAGGCGCCCTCATAGCCATAGGTGGAACCATACGCGGAGTCATAGCCATAGCTTGAGTCATAGCTGGAGTCATAGCCTCCGTTTGCGTTTGCGGATCCTCCTGCCCCGTATCCCCCTTCACTCGACGAGGACGAGGACATGCCATTCTTGCTTCCGCTCGCCGAGTTTGCCCCGGTCTGCGAGCCATTCGCACCGCCGTTATTGCCTTCGGCATTCTCACCCGACTCGCCATTGCCATCCGTCTGGCCCTCCGCAGAATTCGTGCCCTCCTCTTCCTCGATGCCACGGATCTTCGGCACGACGCTCTGCTCGTCTACGGAGGTCCCCGTAGCTCCCGTTCCCTCGCGAACGTACTCTGAATCTACGCGACGGTAGGTCGGACGAGATGGAATCCTGACGTTTATATATACGATCTGTCCGCCAAACTGCTCCAGTATTCGTGACGCAACGGATTCCTTGGTACCAATATCGCTCGCAGAGCCAAACGAAACCTCCACGCCATTCTTCAAAATGCAGGAGATGTCGTCCTGGCTCGATGCAGAGTAGCACACAATCTGCTGCTTGAATGATTCGGAAAGCTGCGATCCCACGAGCATGACAGCCTGGATTGCCTCGTCCGTGCATTCCGCTCCCGCCACGGGTGCCACCTCATTTGGAACATTCGATATGAGCACCACACCCATCGAGTTGGCTTTGGCAAGCGCCGCGTCGTTTGTCGATTCCGTTTGCGACACCTCGAGCTTGAGCGGCTCGATCCACGCGTTGTCATCGCCCAGGAGCCATGCGACCCCACCCGACCCCATGGCAACTACGGCACCGAGCTTACGCTCATTCACATGCAAACGCAGGGTATCGGGAAAAACACGTTCCACGTCCACGGAGGCTATCCACGGATTCTTTCGGACGCTGTTCTGAATGGCCCCCTCATCTACGTTGAGCAGCGTGGCTCCCTCAACGACGTTGGAGAGGCGCAACACCTCGTCGGCAGTCACATGCTCCGAGTCAAACGTCTCGACTTTCGAAATCTGGAACGCCGAGGTATTCGAGAGCAGACTCAGTACTATTGCGACGGTAATCAGCGCAACGAGAACGACGGCAATGATCACTACCGCAATGCGAAGAACCTTACGCGTAAGATCTATTCGCCCTGAGGAATCCCTGGCGGATGAGTCCGGAATCGCGCCATCCGCAACCTTTAGTCCGTCTTGCTCGCGTATTCCACCGCGCGGCAACCTACGGCCCTGGGACTTCGCAGATACGTCCGTGAGTTTGGACCCCACCACAGAAGATCGCTTAGCGCTCTTTCGGGTGTTCCTCGAGCTGCGTGTGCTCTTGCCATCCATTGGAGGTTAGTTCCTCTTTGCACGCTCTCGGAGGGCAGCGACGAACGCAGGTCCCATAAGAGTCACATCGCCAGCCCCCTGCGTCACAACCAAATCGCCCGGCTCGCACTCATTGCAAAGACGTTCGACGAGCTCACGGCGATTCGCAACGTACGAGACGTCTTTTACCTTGCCGTGTGCGCGAACCTCGCTCGCAACGGTCTTCCCAGATATGCCTGGTATGGGCATCTCACCCGCCGGGAACACGTCCATCACATAAAGGACGTCCGCGTCGTCAAACGCCGTACCAAAATCGTGTTGGAGCAATTGGGTACGCGTATAGCGATGTGGCTGGAAAACGCACACAACGCGCTTGAAGTCCAGGGTGGACGCAGCATGCAGCGTTGCCGCGATCTCGGTAGGATGGTGACCATAGTCGTCCACAACCGTAATTCCCGCTACCTCGCCCACGTTGGTAAAGCGTCTGCGCGCCCCCTTGAAGCTCGTAAGTGCCTGCGCTGCCTGGGCGACGTCGAGCCCAAGCACATCGGCTACGGCAATGGACGCCGTGGCATTGAGGATGTTGTGACGTCCGGGATTGGCGGCTATCGTAACGCAAACAACCTGCTGCGAGGGGGTGCGAACCTCCAGAGACGTGGAAAGCCCCTTTGATGAGACCTTGCGGCATACGTAGTCGTTATCGTCATTGAAGCCGTAGGTCACCACGTTGCGACCCGTAGAGTTCGCCAACTCTACGTGATGAGGGACGTCGCCCATTATGATAACCGTGCCGTCTTGGCCCACGAGACCCATGAACTCGCAGAAGGTCTCTTCCAAGCGCTCAAGGGTGCCATAGTGATCCAAGTGGTCGGCCTCAATATTCGTGACTACCACCACATTGGGGTCAAGGAACAAGAACGACCCGTCAGATTCGTCGGCTTCAGCTACGAAATATCCGCCTTTTCCGTTGCGTCCGTTGGTGTCGTAACCCTCCACCACGCCGCCGATGAGGAAGGAGGGGTCGAGTCCCATAACGTCGAGCATCGTCGCAACCATCGAGCTTGTGGTGGTTTTGCCGTGCGTGCCGGCCACGGCGATGGTCGTTGCGTCCTCCGAGAGCGCCGAGAGCATTTTTGCGCGCGGCCACACGGGTATTTCGAGCTCTCGCGCACGGACAAGCTCGGGATTGCTCTCGGGGATGGCCGTGGAAATAACGACCACGTCAGGCTGCATCTCGTCGATGGTTTTGGCCTCGTGACCCACACGCACGTCTATTCCGGCAGACTCAAGCTCGCGCACGTAGTGCGACTCCTTAAGATCGGAGCCGGTAACCTTGCATCCACGCTCATGGAGCACAAGTGCGATGCCACTCATGCCCGCACCGCCGATGCCTATAAAATGAGCGCTGGTAAAGCGCGCTTTTTGATCGTTCTGGGTCATGTGTCCTCCCTAACCATCGTAATTGCATAAGTTTAGCGCTCTTCTGCCATGTATGGCAGACCGCTACAAAACCAACAATGGTGGGCTAACGGCCTGCTGAAGCGACAGCCTCCACCTGATTGGCAAGAACGCTCGCAGCTTGGTCTTGTGCGAGGCTTTTCGCAGCCTGGCGCATGCCTTGTCGCCGTTCGGCATCGTCAACCAGTTCGAACACCGCATTTGCGAGCGCATCGCCATCGAGTTGATCGTCGGGCACAAGCCTTGCCGCACCCGCATCCACGAGATAACGAGCGTTGGTGGTTTGGTGGTCTGCGGTCGCCAACGGATAGGGCACCAACACGGAGGGAACCGCGAGTGCCGCGATTTCCGCTATGGAGGAGGCGCCGGCGCGCGACACAACCAAATCGGCCGCGGCAAGTGCTTCGCCCATGTTGTCGATGTAGGGCATCACCTTCCAGCGATCGCGCTGATCCTCTGGAACACACAGCCCTTGGGTCACCTCGTCAAAGAGCTCCTTGCCCGTTGAGTGTATTACCCTGAGGTTCGGACGCGAGAGAAGATCAGGTCCCATTCTCAACACGGCCTCGTTAAGGTGCCTGGCACCTAGGCTCCCGCCAAACACCAACACCATGGTCTCGTCCTCACCGACGCCAAAGGCTTGCCTGCCCTTTTTACGTGAGGCCTGAACGACTGACTTTCGCACCGGATTGCCCGTTACGACCAGCGAGGTCTTAGGTCCGATTCGGTCCTCGAAGGCCGTCAATGCACCGGGAAACGACACGCAGACACTCATGGCTCCACGGGCGCTCGTCTTGTTTGCCAGGCCCGGGACCGAGTTTTGCTCATGGATCACATAGGGCACGTCATTCTTGCGACACCACTCCAGCAGGGGCATCTCCACATACGCTCCAAACCCCACGGCAACCGACGGAGCGCCCTCGGCAGCGAACTTGCGCGCCAGCACACGCTTTGCCGCCCTCATCTTACGGAGGGCCGTCACCAGCGTCCAAGGCCGAGCGCGATCGAAGCCGGTTACCGAGATTGAAGCAAAGTCAAAGCCAGCTTGAGGCACCAACGTCCCCTCGAGCTTTTGCGTCTGTCCGTAGAACGTGACGTGGTGGCCTCTTTTGGTCATCTCCTCGGCAAGCGCGAGCGCGGGGTTAATGTGTCCGGCCGTACCACCGGCCGCAATGGCAACTTCCAACGTCTTAGCCATGATGCGATGCTCCTATCATTTTTTACGTCGCGTAGAGCGTAGACGTTCCGCGGCGCTCGGGCCAAGGTCTATTCGCCTTCTCCCAGATGAATCCACACTCGTACGTCCCGCGAGCCTCGCAGAGCGCGCTCCCCCATCCACGATTCGCAAATCGGGTCGCACGGACTCCGAACGGTCAAAGGCCAAGGGAGCGTTCGCTTGTCTTGTGCCCGCAAGGCGCGTGGAGCGCGGCATCGCCCGTCCAGCCGTGGAGCCTCCCACGTGGGCAGAGAAGGCATCCGACGCGGTGTCGTCAACCGCGAGCCTCAACTTCGACCGACGCTCTTCGTAGCGCGTTTGCGGCAACGTGGAACGGAACGACACCGACAAAACCAGCCCCACAAGCATGAGCGTAGATATTATTGACGAACCGCCATACGAGACGAACGGCACCGGCTTGCCCGACAGAGGGAATATGCCAATTACGCCGCACACGTTTAGAAGAAGCTGTATGACGATGAGCGAGGTGCAGCCCGCAGCAATGAGGCGTCCCATGAGGTCCGGCGCATTTTCGGCAATCTTCAGGCCCGCCCACAAAAGCGCGCAAAAGGTCAGAATCATAAGCAGGGCTCCCACGAAGCCAAGCTCCTCTCCCACCACGGCAAATATGAAGTCGTTGTGCGCCATGGGAAGGTAGTTGTACTTCTGGCGCGAGAGCCCGATTCCCACGCCGGTGACTCCGCCCGAACCCAGCGCGTAAAAGCCCTGTACGAGCTGATACCCCGCGCCAAACTCGTCGCTAAAGGGGTCGAACATGGTCATGACGCGCGCTCGTGAGTACTCGTCGCGCAAGGCCAATACCGCAGCCACACCAACGCCCGCCAAAAGGATGAGGAAGACCTTGCGCATGGGCACGCCCGCCAGGTATGCCATCACCAAAAGGGTTACCGCCAACACGCCCGTAGTACCCTTGTCGGGCTGAAAGAGGATAAGGGCCATGGGAACGGCTACGCCGCCCACCAGGAGCTTGAGCGCCTGCACGTTGTCGATGGATTCCTCCTCAAAGCGTTTTTGCGCAATGAGCGCGGCCGTGAGCAACACCGTAACCTTTGCGAACTCCGAGGGCTGTAGCGAAAAGGGACCCATCGCTATCCAACGCGTGGCACCGTAGGCATCGTGGCCCGCGATGGGCGTGTACACCAAAACGAGCGAAAGGAGCGTGAGCACCCACATGACCTTCAACGCAATGCCTTGCCACCTTCGATAGTCAAAGACCGCAAGCGCCGTTGCGAATACGAGTCCCGCAACCGAAAACGCGATCTGTCGAACCAAAAAGTAGCTCGGGTCATTTCCATACGCCTTGGAGGTAAGGCCTACGATGGACGAGCTCGAATAGATCATTAGAAGGCCAAAGAGCAGAAGGCCCGCAGAACACGCAACGAAGAGCATGCGCGGCGCCATGACGCGCGCGGGCACCGCTTCGCGATCGAGGGCGCTGGCGGCAGAACGCGCACGATTTTTGAATGGCAAAAGGCGAGCAGCCAACCCACTCATTGCGCGCCCTCCCGCGCGGCAAGCTCTGCGACCAGGCGCTTGAACTCCTCGCCGCGCTGCTGATAGTTGGCGAACTCATCGAAGGACGAGCATGCGGGCGAAAGAAGCAGCACGTCTCCCTCACCTGCCAACGCTCGCGCGCACTCAAAGGCCTGAGCCATATGCTGTGCCTCCTCAACGACGAGACCCATCCCGTCGTCGGCGACGCGTAGGGCCTCGGCAATACGTGGCCCTGCCTCCCCATAGCATACCGCCGCCTTGCAGCGCGCAGATACCGCGTGGGCAAGCGACGATAGATCGGTGCCCTTGTCGTGACCACCCAGCAAAACCACGACCCGGCCTGGAACGAAGGCGGTAAGCGCCTTTTCCACCGAGTCCACGTTGGTGGCCTTGGAGTCGTTGACGTATTGGACGCCGTCTATGCAACCACAGGGCTCGATGCGATGCCCCAAGGGCTGGAAGGACAGCAAGCCGTGGCTCACGGCGCCTTCGGACACGCCCAGTTCCAAAGCTATGCACGATGCCGCAAGAGCGTTTTGCACGTTGTGGTCTCCCCTAATGGAAAGATTCTCCGAGCGCACGAGCTTATGCTCGACGCCATCAAGCCTCACCATGAGTCGTCCATCGCACACGTATGCCGCATTCTGTGCCTTGGGCGGACAGTGCACCGACACGTGGCATACGCGAAGCCCCCTGGCCTCCAGTCGCGAAATCGCACTGCGGCACCATTCGTCCTCGTCCGAGACAATGGCGAGGTCGTCCTCGTCCAAATTGGCGAACACCCGTTCCTTGGCACGCGCGTACTCATCCATGGAGCCATGCCACTCCAGGTGGTCGGGCGTCACGTTGAGCAGGCATGCGACGCGAGGGTGCAGCCGTTGCACGCCCGCGAGCTGAAAGCTCGAGAGCTCTGCCACAAACCAGCTGTTTGGTGTCCTCTCGGCCACGCAACTGGTCGCAAGCGTACCCACATTTCCCACAGCCTGGGCCTCAAGGCCGCCAACCTTGAGGAGTTGCGTCGCAAGCATGGTGGTTGTGGTCTTGCCGTTGGTGCCGGTAATGGCAACCCAGCGATCGGGGCTTTCCGACCACGCGAACTCAGGCTCGCCCACTATACGGCGAGCATGCTCCTCCGCAGAGCGATAGAATGCCGATTTCTGGGGTATGCCAGGAGACGCGATTGCAAGGTCGTAGGAACCCTCGAGCTCCTCCGTCCCACATACCACACGCACGCCGCGCCGCGTGAGCTCTTGGGTCTGTTCTCCTTCCTTGGAGTTGGCACCCCCATACAGCGTCACCGACCCAACACGCGCAGGCGGCAGGTCCACGAGGTAGCTTGCCACCCCAATGCCGGTTTTGCCCAGGCCCAAAACGACGACGTCGCCGAGCGACGAAACGGATTCCATAAAAGCCTCCTACCGAAGTTGGAAATACAGCGCAAAACCAAGGGCCACGAACGCTGCAGATATGATCCAGAAACGAATGACGACCTTGTTCTCGCTCCAACCGAGCTTCTCGAAGTGATGGTGGATGGGCGCCATAAGGAAGACGCGCTTCCCAGTGCGCTTGAACACCACAACTTGAATCATTACCGAAAGGGCCTCCGCGACGAAGAGCCCGCCCATAACCAACGAGGTAATCTCCGTCTTGGTGAGCACAGCAAGAGCGGCGAAGGCGGCTCCCAGGGCCAGAGAGCCAGTATCGCCCATGAAGATGGATGCGGGGAAGCAGTTGTGCCACAAAAAGCCAATACAGGCACCGGCTATGGCCCCCGCAAACGCGGCCATGGGTAGCTCGCCATATCTAAAGGCAACCATGGCCATACCAAACATCGCCATCATTACCGTGCCGCCCGCAAGCCCATCCAAGCCGTCGGTAAGGTTTACCGCATTGGAGAGGCCCGCCATAAGCAGGAACACGAACAAGATGTACAGCCAGGGAATCCTAAACGCATGCGGCCCGCTTCCGATCGTGGTGGTAAACACGCCAAGATCCACGGTAAAGCCACCGGGAAAGCGCACGTCCGGTGGAATTCCCACCCAGTTTACCGCCGCAAGGCAGAAGGAAACCGAAATCACGACCAACCCCACCATCTTCTGGGACGGCGTGAGGCCAAGCGAGCGCTTGTGCGCGACGGACTCGATGTCGTCAAAAAGGCCGAGCGCCCCCGTTGCGAGCATGGCAACCATGGCGCATACGAGCTCGGGCGACCAGGGAACCATGACAAAACAGGTTAGGAACACTCCCAGAAGCATTACGGCGCCGCCCATGGTTGGCGTGCCCTGCTTCACGAGATGGCGCTGCGGCCCGTCGGCACGAATCTGCTGGCCGATGCCACCGCTCTTCATCATGCGAATGAACGCAGGCATGGCAATGCCAACCAGCAACGCTGCAATCAAGACGGCCAGGAACACCTGATAGGTGGGATAGGCTGGATTGCCAATAAACATCCCAATCATGCGTTGAGCACCTCCTCGCTCAGCCGGTCGAGCCCCGCCGCGCGCGACGCCTTAACCAAGACAAGGTCATCCTTGCCGAATACATCAATCAATGCCTTCGCCGCGTCTTTTGCCGAGGCGAACCGTTCCAGCCGATCCTCCGAGAAACCCATGGTACGTGCCGCCTGAGCCATGTGCTCCGCCTCATCCGAGCCAATGAGCACCAGCATATCGAGCGGCTTTGCCGCCGCATAGGCGCCCACGAGCTCGTGCAGGCGGCATGACTCATCTCCGAGCTCGCCGATCTCGCCCAGGATGGCAACGCGACGACCCTCGCACTTCATCGCACACAGCACGTCCAAGGCCGCCGCCATCGAGCTCGGGCTCGCATTATACGAGTCGTCTATAACACGCGGAGACTCGCCGTTCTGACGAACCTCCATTCGCATGCGGGCGGCGCGCATCTTGCATATGCCCTCCACGGCCTCTTTGCAGGGAAGACCGAGGGCCAGTATGGCTCCCAGGGCGCTCTGCAAATCGTATACCATGGCACGCCCGGGCAACGAGAGCGTCCCCGAAAGCGTTCCCACGCCCTGGACTGCCACCTCGAAGGTGGGCAATCCCTGTGCGTCAAGCGTCACCCTGGCAGGTCCCACTGGCGAACCAGAGCCTCCCACGCGCAAGCAACGCACACCTGCTGGCGCGCAGAATTCGCTCTCTATGAAGTCGGCGAAGTCGTCTGCGTCCGAAAGCACGAGCACGGGACCAACGCCATTGGCCGCCTTAAGGCCTCCCACCACCTCGGCCTTCGCGCGGGCGATGCCCTCTCGCGATCCAAGGTTTCCGATGTGGCTCGTCCCCACGTTTGTTATTACGGCAACCTGGGGCATGGCGGCATCCGCGATGCGGCTGAGCTCGCCCGCGTTGTTCATGCCCATCTCCACCACGAGGACCTCGTCCTCGGGCGAGGCGTCGAACAGCGTGAGCGGAACGCCGAGCAGGTTGTTGAAGTTTCCCCTTGTTGCATGGGTGCGCGCACAGGCGCCTATGCCCGCGGCCAGCATCTCCTTGGTGGTGGTCTTGCCCACCGAACCGGTGACGCCTACCACTCTCCACTGCGGATTGCGCGCACGCCATGCCTTTGCGAGCGCCAGCATGAAGGCCTCGCCATCGTCGTCCGCCGCGCGCAACAGTGCGCCGCCGCGTTTCGAAACGGCGCCAAGCGCCTCACTCGGAGCCTGTGCCGTGAGCACGACCACGCGTGCGCCCGACTCCAGTGCGTTAGCGGCAAACCGATTCCCATCCACACGCTCCCCCGCAAACGCGACAAACGCCCCGTGAGGAGGTATGGTACGAGAGTCGATGCTCAAACCCTCGAAGGAGACGCTAGGATCGCCCGCAACCAGCTCGGCGCCAGTTGCCTCCATCATCTCCCCAACCGTCATGCGAATCATGTATCACTCCTTACCAAGCCCCTAAGAAGTGGACAGGACGCCCATATCCTCAAGAACCTCACCCATAATAGCCGAGAATACGGGACCTGCGGATGAGTAAGCGATATATGGAGTTTCGTTCAAACCAACATACAGAAGAACCTGCGGGTCACTTGCCGGCGCAAACCCAATGAGGGAGGCTAGATACTTGCCTTTTATGTATTTGCCGTTCTCGGCCTCCTCACCGGTGCCCGTCTTGGCAGCCACGTCGTAGCCCTCCACCGCAGCGGTCTGTCCAGTGCCATCCTCCACCACGGTCTTCATCATATCGGTGATCTTCTCGGCCGTACCTTCCGAAACGGCTTGGCTCTCGTTTGCCCACTGCACCGACTTCCCCCCAACCGTCACCGCGAAGTGAGGCGTGCAGAGGACCCCCTTGTTTGCGATGGCACCAACCGCACGCACCATCTGCACCATGGGTATGGAGAGACCCTGGCCAAACGACATAGAACCCACCGACGACCCGTCGTACTCCTCACGCGACTTGACGATGCCCGGCGACTCACCGGGATAGTCGATACCCGTAAGCTGGCCGATTCCAAACTTCTTGATTCCCTCCGAAAACGCATCCGCACCGATCTTCTCCTGCGCTATGAGTGCCGCTCCCACGTTCGAGGAGCGTCGAAGCACCTCTCGAAGATTCATCTGCGTGTGCTCGTTGCGGCCGTCCTCGTCGGACACGATGTCGTGACCGACCAAAAGCGTTGGCGGCATGTCAAAGTAGGAGCTCGTCTGCACGGTGCCGCTTTCCAGGCCAATCGCTGCGGTGAGGACCTTGAATATGGAACCTGGGTCGTAGGAGTCCGATACGAGCTTGAGGTTAAGCGCCTCTCCCTCAATGGATGTGGGATCAGTGAGGTTGGCATAGGGCGTGGAGCACGCAGCAATGATCTCGCCCGTGCGGGGGTCGCAAACCATGGCGAAGCCCGACTTTGCCTCGTTTTCGTCCACGGCAGCAAGCACCTGCTCCTCCACGAAGCGCTGCACGTCCACATCTATGGAAAGCACGATGTCCTTGCCGTCTTTGGGCTGCCGTACCTCCGCGGCCGCTCCCGCGATGGGAACCCCACCCAAACCGGTTTCCATGATCATCTCGCCATTGGTGCCAGAGAGTTCGTCGTTGTACATGAGCTCGAGCCCGGAGACGCCTTGGTTGTCGACGTTGACCATGCCCAGCACCTGACCGCACACCTCGCCGTATGGATACACGCGCCTTGTCTGGCCGAGCAGATATACGCCGGCATATCCATTGGCAATGAGCTCGTCACGCAGCGACTCGCACGCGTCCTTGTCGGCCTTGCGCTCCACATACACAAACGTGGAGTCCTGGCTCAACAGCTCCTTGTACTTGGATGCGTCACCGCCCAAAATGCGCACCAGCAGTTCCGTCTCGGCCTCAATGTCGCTCACCTCGCGGGGATTGCAGTACACGTCATAGCACTCCTCGCTCATCGCGAGAACGTTGCCGTTGCGATCGTAGATGGTACCGCGCCTCGCCTGGAGCGTTTGGGTGTTTGTCCTGCGCTGTTCCGCCGCGTCGGCATAGGTCTTGCCATTGATTACCTGTAGGTAGAACAGACGGGCGACGACAAACGCCATTACGACCACAATGGCTATGAACACGTAGGGCAAACCACCGCCACCGGCGCCAAACCCAAACCAGCCGCCACCCGTGCCGTACCGCTTGCGCGACGCCTCGTCATAGGACGCCTCGTCATCTGCCCTGCCGCGCCCCATCTAGCAACTACATCCTTCCCCGTATGGCCTCCGCCAAACCACGACACGCTTTCGGCTGCGAATCGCACATGGTACTCCGACCGCATGCGTCCGTCTAGTCAATCGCAATCTTTTGCGCATCGTTTGCGTAAACCATGCCATAGTTTTGAGTGGCGATCTTGGAGATTCGGTCCGCGCGCGTGAGCAAGGAGCGCTCAATGCGCAGGTCGCCGTTCTGGGCGCGGGTCTGCTTGATCTGCGAGCTGGTAGCCGCATTCGTCTGAAGCAACGCGACGGTGCCCGACGTAAGCGCAACGCTAACGCCACCGGCCACAAACAGCGCTATGGCCACGGCCACAAGATAGCCCACCACACGCGTGAGCGCAGGAGACACTCCGCGCCGAGCGCGCGCGTCAAGTCGGCCACCCTCCAGCGGCGTGAGCACATCCGGCGCATAATCGCGCTCATATGCAAGTCCGTCGTACGAATACGCCTCGGCTGTTTGGTATCTCATGGTGACCCCTGTTCGTTGGTGCTACGTTTCCGCTCCGTTTAGGCTATTGACGCCGGCGATAATTCGTCGGCGTCAGTGGTCGGTCTATTGCGCGTCCGAGGTCTCGAGCTTCGTGGCAACGCGCAAGAGCGCGCTCCTTGCACGGGGATTCGTCGCCACCTCGTCCTCGGACGCGACGAGGGGACGTCTTGTGTTAACGTGAACAATCGGCACGTGTCCACATGCGCACACCGGAAGGTCCGGCGGGCAAATGCAACCTTTGCTCATTTGGCTGAACGTGTGCTTTACTATGCGATCCTCAAGCGAGTGGTAGCTTATTACCGCAATGCGCCCGCCAGGGTTTGTCCAGCGGATTGCGGCCTCAAGCCCCCGCTCGAGCACCTCCGTCTCGTGGTTGACCTCAATGCGAATCGCTTGGAACGACTTGCGCGCGGGATGTCCCCCGTGGCGCCTGTCACGTGCCGGAATCGCGTCGCGAACTATATTTGCAAGCCTGAGCGTGTTGGTGATGGGCTCGCGCTTTCGCTCGATCACAATACGATGCGCAATGGCTCGTGCATGGCGTTCGTCCCCATATGATCGAAGAATCCGGGTGAGGTCTGCTTCGGTATAGTTGTTCACGACCTCAACTGCGGTAGTGGTGTTGTTACCCGGGTCCATCCGCATGTCGAGCGGGGCGTCCTCCCTATAGGAGAATCCCCTTTGCGCCACGTCCAACTGAGGGCTCGATACGCCGAGGTCAAACAAGAAGCAGTCGACGCCTGGCAACTCGGCCCTCACAAGCAGCTCGTCCAAGTCACCGAAGTTTCCCTTAAGAAGGACTGCCTTTGTCTCGGGCGCCTCTTGTTGCAGACGCATGCCTGCGGCGTCGAGTGCCATGTTGTCCTGGTCGATTCCCACGAGCATTCCCGTAGGCGCCACTCGCTTTGCAAGTTCGACGCTGTGGCCCGCACCTCCCAGGGTGCAGTCGCACACAACCTCCCCCTCGCAGGGAGCCAGCTGTTCCAGAACCTCGGAGAGCATTACTGGCACATGCCGATATTCACTTGTCAACTCACTCACTCCCCTACAGCTCTTCGCCGAACATGAGCGCGTCAAGATCCTCAGCCAGATTGGCCTGCTGATCCTCCCACTTCTGGGTGTTCCATACCTCAAAGTGGTCTTCCACGCCCACGACTGTTACGTCGCGCTCGAGCCCAAGCCGCTTGCGCGCTCCGGCATCGCTTGCGTCCACCTTGCCCAACGCAATGCGCCCAGCAGAATCGACGTCCACCGGAACGGCACTGCCCGTGAGCATGCGACGAAGCGCCACGTGCTTGCGGTTGCCTGGCTCGAACTTCTTCCCGTCCTTCTCGAAGAAGCTGTTCACCCACAAGCCAAAGCCCTCGGGAGTGAACCCGTACAACGCATCTTTGAGGGGAATGAGCAACAGCTGATTGCCGTCGAACTGCTTGCGATAGTTCGCAGGCAGAGTAAGGCGCGCCTTGGCATCCAAGTTGTAACGCTTGGAGCCATATAGGTACATCCTTCACATCCCTTCCGACGTCCCGTGGAAAGCCTGGGTGCATTTGTGGTGCGTTTAAGCTGCGTTGGTAGTGTGTCGGCCTTCCCCACGAGGGCATTCGATCCTCTCGAATGCGTGACCACATAATACACCTATCCACACTTTCCCCCACCTTCTCCCCTCAAGAAACTTTTTCCTCCCCTATGAGACCCGAACAAGAGTTACCCAACATCTTGTGGAACACGCAAAATCGCAACACAAGCTCGCAGATAAGATCTTTGAGCCAGCCAAACAAATTGTGTAGGAATTATGTATATGCTTAGTCCAAACGGTAACGCGAGGTCATTTTGGGGCCTAACAATCCCCCACTTTCCCCCACACGTAGGCCCGGATCTGCCGAGATCGCGAACGGTGCGGCGGGGTTTGCCGGCTTTGGCCACACTGTGGCTCATCCGAGCAAACGCTCCGGGTGACTTGCTGGGAACGGCCACACTGTGGCGCATCTCGGCAAGCGGTCCCGCACCGTTCGCGATTTCGGCAAACCCACTCGCAGCCGCTCACCTCAGGGCCATCTAATGGCCATCTAATCGCTATTCTGCGCGTGGGCACGCGGATGAGCCGTTAGGTACTCCCAGCGAATATGCGTGCGGTCCACGTGCGAATAGATTTGGGTAGTGGCAATGCTCGCGTGCCCAAGGAGCTCCTGCACCACGCGCAAGTCGGCACCGCCTTCCACCAGGTGCGTCGCGAAGCTATGGCGCAACGTGTGGGGATGGAGTCCGTCTATGCCCGCGTAGCGACCGTACTTCTCGCATATTGCATGCACCGACTGCCGCGTAAGGCGTCCACCCCGTTGGTTCAAAAACACGGCGTTCGCTGGCTTTCCCACGCGCAGCAAACTGGGACGCCAGTTTTGAAGATAGGAAGACAGAGCTTGAAGCGCCGCTCCGCCAAGGGGTACCACGCGCTCTTTGGATCCCTTGCCAAAAACGCGTACCAGCTCCTCTTCCAGCAAAACCTCGCGCACATCCAGGCCGCAAAGCTCCGACACCCTCAGGCCACAGCCATAGAGCACCTCAAGAATCGCACGATCCCGCTGGCCTGCCGCCGTTTGGGGAAAGGCCTGCTCAACAAGCGCGCATGCCTGCTGGATGGAGAGCACGTCAGGGAGTCGCTGAGGGCGACGAGGCGTGGGGACTCCGAGCGCGGGGTTATGCTCGCACAAACACTCCTCCACCAAAAAGCCGTGCATACCCCTCACGGATGCCAGCGCGCGCTCAGCAGACGCAGCGGCGTAGTCGAGCTCCAAGAAGGATGCCACGAACGCCTCCACGTCCTCGCGAGCCACACTCTGGACGTCTCCCTTTCCGCACGATTGCAAAAAGCTCTCGTATCGCTTGAGGTCGCGCTCGTACGACTCGATGGTGTTGGGCGAACTGCCTCGCTCCACCGTAAGGTACATGAGGTATTCGTCCCGCGCCTGTGCTATGTCCAAAAGAAAGCTCCCCCCTTGTTACAAAGCCTTGGTATGCAGCTTCGTGGCCAATTCCCGTTGCTCGACGCCATCCCTATATTAGTCGTATGCGCCGGAGACAGGACCATCGGGAATCACCGGCACTCCGAGCACGATAAGCCCTTGTCGGTCCACGTCCTCGTGGCGGGCGATCGCCGCCCGCACGAATTCGCGGAACAGTGGCGAGGGGTCGTTTGGCCGGCTCTTGAACTCGGGGTGTGCCTGGCACGCAACGAACCAAGGGTGCATGTCGCGCGGAAGCTCGATCATCTCCACCAGGTCTCCGTTGGGGCTCGTTCCCGAAATAACGAGACCCCCCTCTTGCAATCGCTCGCGATAGTCGTTGTTCACCTCGTAGCGATGGCGATGACGCTCGCTCACCAGATCGGTATTGTAGGCCTCTCGCGCAAGGGTGTTCTCGGCAAGCACGCAGGGGTACGCTCCCAACCTCATGGTTCCGCCCTTGTTGTCTCTGCCCTCTTGCTCGGGCATAAGATCTATAACCGGATGCACCGCCGCATCGTCGAACTCGGTGGATATGGCACCCTCCAGGCCACAGACGTTGCGCGCGAATTCGCATACCGCCACCTGCAGACCCAGGCACACACCAAAGTAAGGTATTCGTTCCTCGCGTGCCAGACGGGCGGCGCACACCTTTCCCTCGAAGCCCCGTTTGCCAAAGCCACCAGGCACCAGAATGCCGTCGGCATCGCCTAGCTTCTCGCGTACGTTGCCCTGGTCTATGGTCTCGCCATCCACTAGCTCTATGCGCACATGGCGACCGTAGAACACACCCGAGTGATGCAGCGCCTCTATTACCGAGAGATAGGCGTCGGGAAGCTGAGTGTACTTCCCCACCACCTTTACGTGCGTGATGTCATGAAGCATCTCAGCCTCGTGCAGTGCGCCCGTAAAGGAATACCAGCTGCTCATATTGCTCTTGCGCGCATCGAGACCGAGCTTTTCGCACACCTTGAGGTCGAATCCCTGGTCGGCGAGGTGGCGAGGCACGTCGTAGATGGATGGGCAGTCGGAATTCTCGAACACGCAATCAGACCGCACGTCGCAGAAGCTCGCGATCTTTGCCCGCACGTCCGCATTCACCTCGTGGTCGGAGCGGCATACGATGAGGTCGGGAGACAGGCCCATGGAGCGCAGTTCCTTAACCGAATGCTGCGTCGGTTTTGTCTTTATCTCGTGCGCAGCTGCGATGTAGGGAACCAGGCTCACATGAATGAGGCAGCAGTCGTCCACGCCCCTCTCGTTACGAAACTGGCGAACGGCCTCCACGAATGGCTGGCCCTCTATGTCGCCAATGGTGCCACCAAGCTCGCAGATCACCACATCGGCACCACTCGTTTGCTCTATGCGCGCAAAGCGATCCTTTATTGCGTTGGTTACGTGCGGGATAACCTGAACCGTTCCGCCCAAAAAGTCACCGCGCCGCTCGCGCTCTATGAGCTCGTGATAGATGAGGCCCGAGGTGAAGTTTGAGTCCTCGGTTAGGTTCTCGTTGATGAAGCGCTCGTAATGGCCAAGGTCCAAATCGGTTTCCTTGCCATCTTCGGTGACAAACACTTCTCCGTGTTGGAAGGGACTCATGGTTCCAGGGTCCACGTTGAGGTAAGGGTCGGCCTTTTGCATGATGACCTTGTACCCGCGCGCCTTGAGCAAACGCCCAAGAGACGCCGCGGTTATGCCTTTGCCCAGTGCCGAGACCACACCACCAGTAACGAATACGTGCTTTGCCATGGTTGCCTCCCGTAAGACGGTACTTCCCTACGGGCCTTCATGATATCAACCCTATGATTCACGCACGTTACGCGGCGGTTACGCAAACGATTATTGAATGCCAGGCGCACTTTTGCGCCCGCGGGCCTCCTTGCCGGGCGCACGTTCCAAAGGGGTCGCGAGGGCCGGGCGCACTTTTGCGCCCGCGAACGTCCCCGCCGGGTACACAAATGGCCGATTTGTGTACCCGGCGGGGGAAGTCGCGGGCCGAAAAGTGGACCCGGTAGGAGGCGCGTCGCCGAGAAGTGCGCACGGCGGGGAAGCCCGTGGACCGAAAAGTGGACCCGGTTAGGCCGAGGTGACGTTTTCGTTAGCCAAGGACAACACCTACCAGTTGCCAACAAAATCGGGCGTTATGTTGCATGATAGGCCCCCACCCCCGAGTCAAGTGTTCTTTTCCTGACTCGGGGATGGGGACCTATAATAAAACGACTATAGCGTGGCAAGCATGTCGCGTGCGTGCGCTAGCGATGCCTCGCTCGCGTCGCCCGAAAGCATGCGCGCAATCTCCACCACGCGTCCCTCGTCATCAAGCGGCTCGATTTGCGTAACCGGCACGCCGTCCTCGTCTGCGCTCGCGGACTTGCTCACCAAATAGTGCCGATCGGCACGCACGGCCACCTGGGCCAAATGGGTAACAACAATAACCTGATGTGTTTTGGCCAACCGTTCCAATACGCTCGCCAACGCCACGGCGGTGGCCCCGCCCACGCCGGCATCCACCTCGTCGAACACGAGCGTTTGCACCTCATCCGAGTCGCCAAGCACGACTTTGCACGCCAGCATTACGCGGCTCACCTCACCACCCGAGGCAATCCTGCGCAGCGGGCGGGCAGAGAGGCCCGACGCGGGCTTGTACAGCAGCTCGACCCTGCTGGGACCCGCCAGAGTCCACTGCGCGCGCGGAAGCCGTTCCAACGAGGCCTCCAACTTTGCGGAACCCATCTCCAGGAAGGCCATCTGCTCGCTCACCAGCGCACAAAAGCGTGGGGCCGCTTGCTTGCGGACCTTCTCCAGCGCGTCCGCACATGCGACGAGGTCCCGCTCGGCCAAATCCGCCTGACGCTGCGCTTTGCGGAGGAGCTCGTCGCCGTTCTGAGCCGCATCCACAAGCTCCTGCACCTGCGCACGGCGGGCGAACACGTCCTCCATATGAGGGCCGTAGCTCCTAAGCAGCCCGCGCAGCTCAGACATGCGAGATTGCATGCGATCCAGCGATTCGGGGTCGAAGTCCACCGAATCCCTATATGCACGCAACTCGCTGGCCACATCCTCCACGTCGAGCAAGGCGCTCTGCAACGCCTGCGTAAGCTTGCCCAGGGACTCATCGTGACGCTCTGCATCTCGCAGTTCGTCCAGCGCATCGCTCATGAGGTCGAGCGCTCCGTCCTCGCCGCTCAAGCAATGGCGTGCCTCGACGGCGGAACGCATGAGCGCCTCGGCGTGCTCGGCGCGTGGCAACAGGGACTCGAGTTCCTCGATCTCGCCTTCTTTGGGGTTCACCTCGTCTATGCGCGCAAGCACAAACTCCGCCTCGTCCAAACGCTCGGCGGCAGATCTGCAGGTTTCGCGCACGCGATCCAACTCCACCCTCGCGGCATTTGCCGCCCGCAGCGCATCCCTGTATGCATTTAGGACGGGGCCGATCTCATCGTTGTCCCATGCATCTATGAGCGCCACGTGGGTGCCCTGCTGCAACAGACGCTGATGCTCATGCTGACCGCATAGGTCAATCGTTGAGCCGACTCCCTGCGACAGCTCTCGCACGGACGCCATGCGACCGTCTATGCTCACTCTGCCCCTACCGTCACTGCCAACGCGTCTTTGCACCACTACGCCATCGGGATCCAAGTCCCGTCCGAAAAAGCGCCCCTCAACAACGAGGGCTTCGGCACCCTCGCGCACGGCACCCGCGTCCGCACGTTCCCCCATGAGCAGCTTCACAGAGGAGAGCAGCGCACTTTTGCCAGCTCCGGTTTCGCCCGTAAGCACCGTAAGTCCCTCAGCAGGGCAAATCGTGGCATCGCGAATGAGCGCGACGTTGGACACATGAAGCTCGTCGATCATCTGTTGCCCGCCTTTCCGTAGAACACGCGCGATACGGAACCATAGAATCCCTGCGCGCTGTAGTCCAAAAGAATGACGTCACCCTCCCCGCGCTTGCAGGTGACCTTCGTAAGCTGGTTTCTGTCTCCCAATGGCTGCCCGTCCGCAAACACACACGTTTCCACCTTCCGTTCGGGGTCCACGACGATCTCCACCACATCGGAGGGAGCCGTAAGGAAGGCGCGCGCCATTATGGTGTGGGGCGCAAGTGGCACACACACCATACCGCTGAACTCCGGAGTCACGATAGGCCCTCCGGCCGCCAGCGCATAGCCTGTGGAGCCAGTTGCGGTGGATACCACAAAGCCATCACCCCGCAGGTGGTCGATGTGATTGCCCGAGACGCTTACCTCAAACGATATGACGTCACCAAGGGGTCCCCTGCTCAGAGCCATGTCGTTGAGTGCCATGCGGCGAACGCGCTTCTGGTCAACTCCCTCGCACATGAACTCTGCCTCTATCTCCAAGGTCGCCCTCCTGGAGGCGTGTAGCTCCCCCGCCAGCGCATCGCACACCGTGTCAAAGAGATTCTCGGGTCCGGCGCAGGTAAGAAAGCCCAGATGCCCGTAGGATATGCCCACTATGGGCACACCGCTATAGCCAACGGTGCGCGCAGCGCGCAATAGCGTCCCATCGCCCCCAAGAGAAATTGCAAGCCCGAATTCCGTGGGGTCGAGGTCGCGAATATTGGCTATGCGATTGTCAGGCACCCATGTGGTCTCTATTCCCTCGGACTCCAACCAGGCCTCAAGCTTGGAAGAGTCCTCCAGGGCATCCTGCCGCATGTAGTTGGGTACTATAAGAACCTTCATCAAATGCCGCCCTTGTTCGTATGCGTACTTAGCCCTCTAGGACATTTGTTCTAGTATCTGCAAGGCCTAGTGTACTATACTTGCAGTGATAAAAATCCCATCTAGCGGAAAACCCCCATCGCATTTTGGAGATATACCATGGCTTTCTGCACAGAATGCAAGCATGAGCTAATCGAAGGCGCAACGTTTTGTTCCCATTGCGGCGCACCTGTGCAAAAGGGTGCGCCCGCCGAGCAGAATGCCTCCAATGCCCCGACGCATACGAGTCCTGCGCCGGCATCTCCAGCAAAGGCGCCAGAGCCTCCAAAGCCAAAAGCGGGAATGCCTAAGATATTGCTCTTCGCCATCTCGGCACTCGCCACAGCTGCGGTCGCGTGCGCAATAATTGCGCTCGCAGTATGGCCAACCCTCAACAGCCCATCGCAGACGTCTGGCTCCATCGCTGCCACCGAGCAAAGCACCCCCGCACAGGAGAATAAGGAGTCTGGCTCGAAGGCCCAGGAGACCTCCGAACCAAAAAAGGAAGAGCCCGCCATCGCAAAGGCTGATTCAAGTGCTCAATCCACCGATCAGCCAAAGGAGTCGGCGCAGGATGTTGAGACGGCTCGGCGCGCGAAGATCCGCGAGAACGCCGTGGCCTCCGGCAAGCAGGTCTTCGAAGGAACGCTACGCATTCTTTCGGGCGAGGAGGTATCGGCACTCGACGGAACGCCACTCAATGCAAACGGACCCTCGGTGGCCGAGCAATGGCGCAACTCCACCTATGCCTACCTCATGTTCGACCAGACGACGACGGTGAACAACGTTGCCTACGACACAGGCACCGTCTCGCGTGACGTCGACCACGTATGCATTGGCATGAACGAAGGCAGGCGTCAGAACATAGGCGATTGGCCCAACTACGACGGGCAGCGCGTATGCGTCGCATGCACGGGCTTCTCCCAAAGCGACGGTGTATCGCTCGTAACGTGTCCCTCCACCTACGAAGGCAGGCAGGCAGAGCTCCTCTATGCCGAAGGGGCAGGCAACGACGGCGGACAGACAGCCAAGGAAGCGACCAAGGACGAACAGATGGTGGTCGCCTTTGAGAACGAAGACTTCATCGTGAAGATGCCCGCCAGCTGGCAGGACACCTATATTGTGCGACCCTACGAGGACGGAGCCTTCATGTGCGGCACGAAGTCCGAGGTAAACAACCCAAGCAATTGGGGCAGCATCACCATGATCGTACCCTGGGCTGACGGCAGCGGCAATTGCGAACTCGTCGGCACGTCCTCGAACGGCAAGCGCGTCTACGTCAGACGAGGGCCAAACGGATTCTTCGACAACGGCGCGACCATAGAGGTCAAATAGCGCGACTAAAGGGCCAGCCCGAAGGCAGGAACCTACCCCAGCGTCCCCAGCAGCAGGTATTCCTCGTTGCCCTTACGACCCCGGATGGGAGACGTGCATCTCCCGCCCACCACGAAACCGGCGTCTCTCATTGCTTGCTCAATGCGGCGCAGCGCCTCTTGGCGAACCAGGGGATCGCGCACCACGCCACCCTCATCCACATCCTCACGCGCTGCTTCGAACTGGGGCTTTACGAGTGTGAGAAACGTGCCATGCGGTACCAGCAAAGCACATACGGCTGGCAAGACGTTGGCCACGGAGGTAAAAGAGACGTCGCACACGGCAAGATGCACCTTACGCGCCTGAGGATGCTGGGGAAGATCCACCACATTCGTTCGCTCAACAAGCGTCACGCGATCGTCTTGGCGAAGCGACCAGTCAAACTGGGCGTATCCCACATCCACCGCAAGCACCGAAGCGGCGCCGTGTCGTAAGAGGCAATCCGTAAAGCCACCCGTAGAGCAGCCTACGTCCAAACAGTCAAGCCCGCTTACGTTGAGGCCAAACACGCGAAGGCCGTGCTCGAGCTTGAGCCCGCCTCTGCTTACGTAGGGTATGCGACCTCGCACATGTAGCGGAATGCCTGGTAGCACCTGTTCGCCCGGACTCGTAAGCCTGCGATCGCTTGTGCTTACCTCACCCGCCATGACGGCACGCATGGCGTCTTGGGTTGTGGCAAACAAGCCCTGGTCAACCAGCTCCTGGTCCAGGCGATGCCTACGACTCGTTCCCCTGCGCGCCATTCTTGTCCTGATTTTCTTGCTTGCTCTCTTTGTCGTCCCCTTCGGTGGATTCACCCTCAATGGGTTCTGGTACCTCGGAAGGGAGCACCTTGGAGGTATCCACAAAGTCCACCGCCTTCGAACCCAGAGCAATCGCCTCGTCAAAGAGGTCGAGCGAGCTCTCCAGCGGGACATCCTTACGCTTTACCTGAACGACGATCTCGTCCAAGCGCTCGGTTATTTGGCTGAAAGTGGTGTAGGAGGAGGTGTCTATGCGCTTCCTACTCGCCATCGGACTCCCCCTCCGCTGCCTCTCGAGCATCCTCAACTCCCTGGGAGCCCGACGCATCGGCCGCCGCATCTTCAGCATTGCCTGCTTCTTGCGGCACGCCACTCGCATCTTCGCCGACGTCCTGCGCCTCCACGGCACACGATACCTTGACGCCGCCCTCCAAATCGGACGCCACCTTGCCCAGCAGGCCGTTTACGAACCGAGACGACTCGTCGGTGCCATATGCCTTGGCGAGCTCAACCGACTCGTCTATTGACACGGCAACAGCCACCTCGTCGACCTCGAGCATCTCGTAGATTGCTAGACGAAGCAGGTTACGGTCCACCGAGGGCATTCTGTCGATTGTCCAATTTGTGGAGGAAGACGAAATGATCGCATCGAGTTCCTCGCGCATGGCGTCGGCACCAAGTGCGATCCTCTCGCCATACTCGTCCAGCGGACCCTTGCTCAGAGCATAAGGCCCAGAAAGAATCTCGGTTACGCTACGACCAAGCGCCTCAGCCTGAAAAAGGAGCTGCAGCGCCTGGCTACGCGCGAGCGTTCGCCCGCCAAAGCTACGTGCAGACAAACGACTACTCCTTGGGGAACACGAGGTTATCGATGCAGACGTTCACGCATCCTACGCTGAAGCCCATCTGGCTGCTAACCGAAGCGGCAATCGCCTCACGAACGTCCTCGGCCAACTTGGTAAACGGATAGCCATAGAACACCGAAAGCCGTACGGTAACGTTGAGTTTATTGTCTTCGACCTCGGACTCAACCGCAGGCTCATTCGATACAGGCTTTGCCGTAAAGACGGAAATGAGGCTCGAGGCTATGGCGTTTTCGCCTACCGAAGCAACTCCCTCAACGCGCTCCGCCGCCATCGACACAATGGCAGCAACAACGTCCCGAGAAACACCGATGCCAGAAATAACAAGTTCGCTTTCCATACTTCACCTTTCCTGCCAACCCACGTGGTTCGACGTGTTGGTATGTCCTTGCAAACGTGCTAGACGCGCGAGACGAACTTGCCGGTACGGGTGTCCACCTTCACACGCTCACCCACATTCAGATACATGGGAACCTGAATGCTCGCGCCAGTTTCGATGACGGCTGGCTTCGTGCCACCCTGCACGGTGTCGCCCTTAAAGCCAGGGTCGGTCTCGGTTATCTCTACCTCAATAAACATAGGAGGCTGCACCGCATACAACACTTCGTTGGCATAGTTGAGAAGACAGATGTCGTTCTCCTTGAACCACTTGGCATTGCTGCCAATAAGATCGGTGCCGACCTCAATCTGCTCGTACGTCTCCGTGTCCATGAAGTAATAGAGATCGCCATCGTTATACAGGTACTGCATCTCGCGCGTGCGCATGTCAACGCTCTCGAACTTGGCGGACTGCTGGAAGTTCTCCTCGTTCACGCGACCCGTGCGGATGTTGCGATACTTCGTGCGCACATAGGTATTGCCCTTACCAGGCTTAACGTGCTGCGCCTCAAGGATAACGCAGTCATTGCCCTTAATATTGACGCCCAGTCCAACCTTAAGATCGGTGATGCCTAGTGTAGCCATTGGTTTTCTCTCTTTCCTTACAACAGGTCTTCATGACCCTTTTTCTAGCTTCGATATAATA
>JAFWKQ010000062.1 GCA_017545665.1 Atopobiaceae bacterium | reverse complement strand
GGGTTCTGCCGAATCAGATGCAGTATCTGCTGCGCTCTTCGACTGACCGACTACCGCATTCTCGGAAGCGTTCTTAGCCAACGAACTATCGTCGTTGGCGCTTGTTCCCAAATCATCGTTTTTACGCTTAGTCTCTTCTATCGTATCGGTATCGGACAACACGCCCTTTTCGTTTACAACCTGAGGCTGCTGCCCTTCTTCCACAGCAAGTGCACACGGAGTGTATGCAATGCTAAAGACCATTAACACAGACATCAGTATCGCCAAGGATACGCTTCTTAATTTAAACACCTGTTTCCTTCCTTAGTGGGAGCTCACCTGCCAAGCGTAAGACTTGGCTAGTTTCTTAGCACAACGTCACCCATGCAGGCATCACCGGACTGCTCACCAGATCCCCCGCCGCTAGAAGGGGCTGGCTCAGGTGCAGGGGCTGGCTCAGGTGCTGGCGCCGGTTCGGGCGCAGGCGCAGGCTCGGGCGCAGGCGCAGGCTCGGGCTCGGGTGCTGGCTCGGGCTCGGAGACGGGGGCGGACTCATACGTAACGGTTTCGTTACTTCCTCCATCCGCATACCCTTCATCCTCGTTGTTTGAGCTCGCAACCGCAACCGCTGCTGCGCCTGCGCCAGCCTCTGCGCCCTCCTCCTGGCTTTGGGCATTAGAGTCTTGCGCCTTCTTCTCTTTCTCCTTTGCCTTTGCCTTTTCCTCGTCAGCCTTCTTCTTTGCCTTTATAGCCTCGTCCTTGGTCGATGCCTTTTTGCCCTTTGCATCGGTATATTCAACGTAAGCGACACCATCCGATTCCATGAGCTTCATGCTCGCAACCGAAGCAACGGGCACCGACGAGAATTCGGTTGCCTCCTTCTTACCCTCTTGCACAACGCGAATGTCTATCTTTGCGTTATTGTCCTTCTGCTTTTCCAAGAACAAGCGGACCTCTTCGGCCTTGGCGATTTTGCCACCCTTTGCAATAAGGCTATCGCCATACTTCTTCTCGCCCGATACCCGTACGTTCAACTCGGTGACGTTTGCGTTTAGGCCATTCGTCAATGCGACTTCCACCGAATTTTCGCCCTGCTTGCCAAGCACTTGTCGCTTGTCTTCGGCCTTGGTTGTCTGCTCGGTCTTCTGCTCCGCGGCTTTTTCGGATGACACGCTGCTCTGTTGCTGTGCGCCACAAGCGACGAGACCAACCGTGAGCATTCCCGCGGCCAAGCACGCGCCAATCTTTTTCTTGTGCATGCTCATTCCTTTCATGGATTTCTTATAGCTACCTACAATATTGCTGAATGAAAAGAATTCTATCATCATTTGGACTGTCCTGCAGAATGATGCAAAACGTTAATGCATTGCACCCCATTTTGCGTCTGAACCATCACCTCCGCCGACTCCAATACCTTCGCACCAACCTCTTCCTTGTCCAAATAGCACCTGTATCCGCCATCGCCCGCAATTACGTCGCTATCATTTTGGGCATCGCCTTCGGAATCGCTCTCTTCGTCTTTGGTAGCCGAAACGCGAAAGGCCTCATACGTCTTCTCTGAGCCGTCCTCCTTCGACACGCGAACGTACACATGCGCCACCTTATCCAGGTCCAAGCCCTCTAGAGACCCCTCCACAACCATATAGGGACCGTTCTCAGCCACGCGCATGGAAGCCGTGCCGGAAGCAGCCGCATCCGACTCGCGAACACTTCTCTCTGGGGCCAGGATGTAGGGTGGGTTCGTCGAAAAGTATGCGAGGTGACGCTCAGTCCTTTCCACCACCACGTCATGGGCAAAGGCACACATCCGCGCACTCATGTCATAGGGCACAAGCTTGGTAAATACGGCCTGTGCGTAGGAGGCGGCAAATGGGGCAATGAGGTTGTTGCCAAACGAGTCACGGTACATTATAAGAGAGGTACCGTCCACGGCACTGTCACTCGAGGTTATAAGATAGCTGTCTTCGACGTCAGTGGATTCGCCGGCAAATCGGTATGCATCGTTAAGATTCACAATCCGCTGCTCTTCTGGCTCGGGAAAGGCGGGATGCAGCATCGAATCGACGTCTCCGATGTGTTTCGTGTTCCCCTGTTCCAGGGCAGACGAATCAACTGCCTCTCTTCCAAGCGCAGACATTATCTCATCATACGCAAGCATTGCTCCTCGGTCGTTCCAGTGGGAGTCCCGCTTGAAGTAGAGGACTTCATCCTTGGATCTAAATGCGGCATGGAGGTCCACATAGTGAATCCCCGCCTCCCTAAGAAGCGGTACCAGACGATCGAAATTTGACTCACCCTCGCCTTGAACCTCGTAATAGGGCATATGCTCTGGATACAAACCGTTCTTGTTGGGCGCCATGGCAAGAAGAAACGCCTTTCCCTGACTCTCAAAGTACTCCTGCATAAGAGCGAGGTTCGTGCACGCGTTCCTGAGCGCTTGGTCGCTCATACGGTTACGACGTTGGTAGTCGTTTAGCGTACCTGCATAGTAGAGCCATCCGTCCGTTCCAACCACAACGTTTTGAGTGGCGCTCGTAAGGAACAGCTTTTGGCGTATGGTTGCATTGGCGTCGACCATTACGTTCCTAAAGGCAAAATGGTCGCTAAAGTAGTCTCCCGCATCCGACAAGAGGCTCAGGTTCGGCTTTCCGTCGACCATAGGTTGGGGAACGGGCGCAAGCTCGCGTTTCTCTGTTGTCGTGCTCTCATGGGCGAATGGCATGCACACGAGTGGTATGAGCAGTACGGCCAGAACGGCCACCACAAACGCAACGTATATGCCACGATTGTTCTCCCTGTGCTCCACATGAACCGGCGCTGAGTCTTCCGGCGATACGGCTTTTCTCATATGGCGAGCCCTCCTAGGTGAGTTGTCTTCCATGATCTACCCCCCTAAAACCTGAAGTAAATGAACGGGTTGTACGTACCGCTTGATAGCGTCAGCATACAAGCTACCAGCAGCACGAACGAGGTGGCATAGCACGCAACCGCAACTCTCTTATCCGATTTCGCGCCAGACTTTGCTATAAGCTCTTTTGCTTTGCCAGGCAAAGATCCCGACAGGGCGATGGCCACAACAGAGGTTATTACGAATACGGGAGTGAGCTGTTCCATGAACGCCACGGTAGAGGCTGTGCTAAAGTTCCAGCCTACGAGCATCGTCCGTATTACGTTTGCCCCCTCTCCCAAGGTATCGCACCTGAATATGACGAACGTAATCATTACGAACAGTATGGTGTACGCATGTCCCAGCGCTCGCGGCAACTTCCGCATTGGCACGACGTCCTCCAGGAGCAAAAGCATGCCGTGGCAGAGACCCCACACCACAAAGGTCCAGCTCGCTCCGTGCCACAGCCCGCAAAGGAAGAACACGATAATCCTATTTATCCACGCCCTCGTACGGCCCTTCCTGTTTCCGCCCAGCGGAAAATACAGGTACTCCCGCAACCAGGTGGAAAGGCTAATGTGCCAGCGTCTCCAAAACTCTTTTATGCTCGTTGATGCATAGGGATGGTCGAAGTTCTCCTTGAAGTGGAACCCGAACATGCGACCCAGGCCAATCGCCATGTCGCTGTATCCGGAAAAGTCAAAGTATATTTGCATGAGATACGCAAATGCCGCCAGCCAGGCGCAAGGTGCGTTTAGCGTAGAGGACGACAGTCCAAGCAACGAGTCTGCCGTTGCGGCCATTGTGTTTGCAATAAGCACCTTCTTGGCAAGACCCAAACAGAAGCGTCTCAGCCCAACAGCGGTGTCTTCAAAGTTTGCAGATCTATTTGCCATTTGAAGCTCGATGTCGTGGTACTTCACTATGGGACCGGCTATGAGCTGCGGGAAGAAGGATACATACAGCAAAATTCTTGAATAACGACGCTGAGCCTCCACTTCCCCTCGATACACGTCTATCACGTACGATAGGGCTTGGAACGTATAAAAAGAGATGCCCAACGGCAGGGGTATCTGGGGCACGGCAACGCCGAGTCCCGTAATGGCGTTAAACGTCGACACCAGCATTCCAGAATACTTGAAGACTACCAGCAGCCCAAGATTCACGACTACCGCCACGGCGAGCCAGGCCTTTCGCCTGCTGCCATCAGCCCTCGCCACAGCCAATCCCATGAGGTAGTTGAATAAGGTGCTCGCAATCATCAGAAGCACGAGCACTGGCTCGCCGTATGCATAGAATAGAAGACTTGCCACGATGAGCACTGCATTCTTCAAGCCTGTCGTAGGAACAATGCGCTCGACTAGCAAGCAAATCGGTAAGAATGCGCAAAGAAATGCCAAGGAGCTGAAAACCATATCGTCCATCCAATCGAATCGACCCCCGTCACAAAGGATGTGACGGGGGCCGACCTTTATGAGCGTAGCCCTATTTAGTACGTGACCACTGTCGTGCCATCGGGAATATTGTCATGAATCCACTTGGCACGGCCTATTTCCATACGCACGCACCCTCCGCTAATGTGACCGTTCAATCTGCCGTCCAGCACGTTCATAGAGCCTTCGTTGTATAGAATCGAGTGGAACAGATACGGACCGTTCCAAGACGTATACCAGTAGGCCGTATACCCGTGTCCGAAAGCGTAACCGCGGCCACTCACGGAATAGACGCCCCTTACCGTGGGTGTGCTGGACTTTCCGCAAGACACGTCCCACTTGCCAACCTTGCTCCAATGGCCCTGCGATCCTCGATACACACCCAGCTTGGTCTTATCTACGTCAACCATTATGAGCCATCCCGTTGGGCTCGAGTAGCCTCGGGCGCGTTTGAGCATTGCATCATCGAAGTATGCCTTGTTTACCACGTGGTCTGCAGTCGGTCCAGGTGCCGCACCGCTCTTGGAAACGATCTTCACCTGTATTGCCTCGACGGTTTTCCCAGTGCCAGGCGCACCGGCACTCTCACCATTCCTAGCCCATCCAAGCCAACCGGCGTCTTTTACGTGAGTGCGATAGTAGACGTTGTACATTGCCGCCGCACGACCCGTCAGGCGTATCTGCACGCCTTCGATGCCTTTGCCTTTTCCTATGGTTCCAGCGTTGTTTTCGCTACCAACATAGCCCTGCCATCCAGACCCGGCAACGTAGGCGCGATACGACACGCTTCCGCCAATGGAGCCACCGCTAAGCTTCATGGCAAAGGCTTCCATTCGCAATCCCCTGCCCGTAGTTCCCGCGGTCTTACCATTGGAAACGTATCGGCCCCATCCAACGTTCTGGCTGTGTGCCTTATACTGAATGCTCGTACCCGACAGGAACGCTTCCTCAATGGAGCCGGATCCCCCTATCTCTGAGCCTTTTGGCACGAGACGAACTTGAATGGCCTCGACGCGAGCTGCCATGCCCGAGGTGCCAGCCTCTTCGCCATTGCATGCCCATCCGAGCCATCCGAGGTTCGACACGTGCACCCGGTAATAGATGTCGTACGCACCGCTGAGCTCGTTTCCGACGAGCTTGAGCTTAATCGCTTCGAGCCTCTTGCCTTTGCCAACGGTTCCAACCGAGCCATTTCTCCAACCAGTCCAGCCCTGGTCTTGAATGTGGCCCGCTATCTGGATGCGTCCTGGCACGTCAAGCCCCACAGCGGTGGAAACCCTCAGCGCCTCAACACGCAATCCGCGACCCGTTGTGCCGGCAATCTCGCCATTTCCCACGGCGGCTTGCCATCCGACGTTCTGCACATGTGCCTGCACGCCAATGATGTATGCGCCGTAGAAATTCTTCTTATAGTTTACGAACTTCGAATCCGGTACCTTGCCACCGTTTTTCGCAACGAGAACTATCTTTACGCCCTCGAGCCTTAGCCCATGGCCAGCTGTACCCGAATAGCTCGTTGCGTTTGAGCCATCGTTTGCCCACGCCATCCAACCAAGATTCTGGGCGTGTACCGAGTAGTACACGTTGTACTTCTCGGCAACCTCGCCATACAGGCGAAGCTGCATAGCCTCGACCCTGAGGCCTTTCCCTTGCGTACCGCCAAGGGCACCGTCCCTTACCCATCCGAGCCAACCCTTGTTCTGTACGTGCATGCGATACTCGATGCCACCGGTAAGGCCGGTCTTTGCCAGGTCGAGCTTAATCTTCAACGCCTCGACGCGAAGGCCCTTTCCCTGCGTGCCAGCAAAATTGCCGTCACGCACTTCCTTCATCCATCCAAAGTTCTGCACGTGGCCGGAGTAGATGACGTGAGGCTCGGCGTTTGCCTCTGCCTGGAGCTTGTCGGCGGCGTCGCTCTTCTCTTCGGTTAGGGCGTCGCTCTCCTTCTTTGCCGCAGACTCTTCGACTGCCATTTCCTCCGTGTTGGCTGGTTGCGACTCTTCCGAACTTGCCGCCTGAACGCTTTGCTCTTCGCTTGGAACAGATGAGCTACTTGAGTTGGAGATGGAGCTTGACCCGTCAGCTTTCGTAACCGGCTCATTGTTTGTGTTTTTTGCATTGTTGGTTGTTTCGTCGGTGCTTACATTCGCCGGCGTGCTGACTTGCTTGCTCACCTCCCCTTTCTTCGCAGGCTCTTCCGCAACGCTCTCCTCGCCAATCGCCCATGTGGGTGTGGTAGAGATAACCATAAGCAGAGCCACGAAAACTGCCAGTAACGCTCGCGGCACACCGCCGTGACGTCTTTTCGCTTGCATAGGCATTCCTTCCGACGAAACTTAAACTTTCCTTGGATGAAGACATTTTATACACAAAGTTTGCAAAGTAGGACAAGAACTTTGTTAAGCACCCGTAAAGAACTCTGACGCCCTTAGCCTGCAATCAAGATGGGTTACCGCCCACTCGTGTGCGACAGACGCTAGAAACCCTGCCGTGAGCTGGTCTATTTCTGCGTCCATTATCTGATCGAACGTAAGGCCGACGAGCGCTCCGATCCACTCGATCTGCCACGGCTCGATTGGCGTCGCACCCTCCACGTCCTTTGCGCAGCTCTCGCACAGGATGCCTCCCGCCTGAGTGCAAAACCTTGTGCCACCCTGCTCGCCGCAAGATACGCACGCATTGAGGACCGGTCTCCACCCGCAATGGGAGAGCACCTTGAATGTGTATGCCGCATAGACTGCGTCCAAATGGGCACGGTCTATGGCTTGGTCGCAGGCATCGAGCGTACGTGCGAGCAAGGGATGCAGAAATGGGTCCTCAACATCCTCATAGCAGGTCATGCGCGCAACCTCGCAAATGGCCGATGCGCACGACAGCGCATCCAAGTCGAGGCATAGGCCCGCATGGCCCTTAATGAGCTGAGCTTCGGTAACGATTGGCAGCCCACGCCCTTCGGAAACAAGCAAGTCGACGTCACAAAAGAGCCCTGTGGAGGCTGCAAGCCTGCTTCCCGGCTTGCGAGCACCCTTGGCAACCGCCCTCAGCTGCTCGCCACCAAGGGACAGGGTCGTGAGTATAAGGTCCTGTTCGCGCAGTTTCGTGCGATCGAGCACAATCGCACGGCAGCGCTTTGATCGCCTTCCAGGCATCGCCTATTCGCCCGCATCGTAGCCAAGGCGCCTTATCTCGCTACGATCCCTTCTCCATTGGGGTTGCACGCGCACGTTCAGCTCTAAGTACACCTTACAGCCTAGCAATCGTTCGATTTCCGGACGGGCCTGGGCGCCGATTCTCTTTATCATCGAGCCACCTGCCCCCACCACGATGCCCTTCTGGCCCTCACGCTCCACAAGGATAGTGGCGCCAACCGAGGCATGGCCGTCCCTTGCGTATTCCAGCGAATCGCAACGCACACCAACAGAATGCGGCAGCTCTTGCCTGAGGTTTAGGAATGCCTTCTCGCGCACGAACTCGGCGACGAGGTCCTCTGCAGACGCATCATAGGGCATGTCGTCGGGAAACCATTTGGGTCCCTCAGGCAGATGCGCGCATACCAAAGATACAAAGCCGTCGACGTTAAAGCCCTCGCGTGCCGACACCACAATCGCATCGTCGAATTTGGCGAGCTTTTGTGCCGCGTCAAGTTGCTCGGCGATCTGCTTAGGGTCGGATAGGTCCGCTTTTGTAATTACGAGCAGCTTATAGGTGGCTGCACAGGCGTCAACGTGACGCGCCACCCACGCATCCCCTCGTCCCACGGGTCTTGTGGCATCAATGAGAAAGGCCACCACGTCCACGTCAGCGAGCTCGCCCAGAGCGGAGCGATTGAGTTCCTTGCCCAGCGCGTCCTTTGGCTTATGCAATCCAGGCGTATCTACTATAACGAGTTGGGCATCCTTCGCGTTTACGACTGCGCGCAGGCGCTTTCTCGTGGTTTGCGCGACGGGACTCTCGATGGCAATCTTCTGTCCCAAGCATGCGTTGAGCAGCGTCGACTTCCCGACGTTTGGCCTTCCCACCAACGCAACGAAGCCGCTGTAGAACTTGTCGCCCATGTGTCTTCCCTCCTAAGGCAAGCGCATATATAAGTGTTAGCTTTTCTTACAACATGCCAAGCTTCATGAGGATGGCACGTGCGAACACAATTATTCCAACGAGCGCAACGATGACGCAAAGAGACCAAACCGCTCCGGCCGCTATGTCCTTTGCCCTGCCCGCCAAAGGATGGTATTCGGGAGACACCAGGTCCACGACCGTCTCGATGGCGGTGTTGAGGAGCTCCGCGGCAATTACGACGCCGCAGCACAGCAGCACTATGGCCCAGCTTATGAAGTCAAGCCCTAGCGCAATGCCAACAACGATGGCGCATATTCCGCCAAAGATCATAACCTTTATGTTACGCTCGGTTTGTAGGGCCGTCCGAAATCCCTGCATGGCAAAGAGGAAGCTCCGCCTGAATGTAGGGTGGTTCTCCTTTTTGCCGGGTATCATGCGAGCCCTTCCCTCCTATGTCGCGTGAACTCTACGCCCTGAAGATGCGCATCGGTTTTTATTGACTCGACTATGCCGTCCTCACGGGCCTCCATAGCCTGGGCCTCTTCGTCCTCCATATGGTCATATCCCAAAAGATGCAACATGCCATGCACTAAGAGTAGCCTCGTCTCGTCGGCCCACGTCGTGCCATACGCCTCCGCCTGGTTCCTTATGTATTCTGGCGCCAACACAATGTCGCCGAGTTCACAAGGTTCGTCATCCGCCAGGTCGGGGTCATCGGGCCGCTCGCACTCAAGCGAGAGCACGTCGGTGGGAGCGTCCTTTCCCCTCCATTGGGCGTTGAGCCCACGCATCGTCTCTTCCTCGACGATGGACACCGAAACCAAGCAGTGCCTCTGTATCCCCTCTTCAGCGAGGACACGTTCGCAGATGCCAATCACCTCATCGGTGCTCAGGGCGCATGCGACGTCGTCCTCGTAGGTAAGATCAACCTCACACCCCATGCGACTCCCCCTCTCTTTGGTGATACGCATCCACAATCTGAGCGACCAGCGAGTGACGCACGACATCCGAGGCGTCCAGGTCCACGAACGCAATGTCCTCGATGCCCGCCAGAACCTTTCGTGCCACCTCAACGCCGGAGCTTCCCTTAAGGTCACGCTGCGTCACGTCTCCAGTAATAACGAATCTAGATGAGAAACCCAAACGCGTAAGGAACATCTTCATCTGGTCGGGCGTGGTGTTTTGCGCCTCATCCAATATTACGAAGGCATCGTTAAGCGTGCGTCCGCGCATGAAGGCCAACGGCGCAATCTCAATAACACCCTGCTCTATGAGGGTATTGCCCTTCTCGCGGTCAGTCATGTCGAACAACGCGTCGTAGAGGGGACGAATGTAGGGATCGAGCTTCTCCTGTAAGGTTCCCGGCAAAAAACCCAACGATTCGCCTGCCTCCACCACCGGACGAGCCAACACGATGCGAGCCACCTCGCGTCGCTTAAGCGCCGCCACCGCCATCGCCATGGCCAAATACGTCTTGCCCGTGCCCGCCGGTCCCAACCCAAACGTTATGGTATGCGTTCGTATGGCGTCAACGTAGCGAGACTGGCCTACCGTCTTAGGCCTAATGGCACGTCCCCTATAGGTAAGGAGAATGTCATAGTACGACGACGCGTCGCCGGGTGCACCCCTTAGCGTCTGACCCACAACCATCTCCACATCGGTGATCGAAGGCGCGTCTCCAACCTCTACCAGCTGTATGAGCCGCGAGAACACCGACGTCACCTGGTCCACCACGTCGGCAGGCCCAGTGACGGCCACCTGATTGCCGCGTACCGTCACCAACGCCTCGAACGAGTCCTCAATGCGTCGAAGATATGCGTCCGAAGGCCCCATGAGCAGAGCGGGCTCCACTGAGTCGGGTATGGTCAGGCAGACGTGGGTTGGCTCCAAGCGTCATCGTCCTCCTCGCTAGGCTTCCCTACCATAATAGCGCAGAGTGTCGTCAGCTGCGGGAGAGACGGCATTCGGTGCGCTTGGACGACGTTGGGCTTGCCGTTGGATGGCAAAGAACGAAATGGAAGCGGCTCCGCGTGCTCGGACAGCGCTGCGCGGGCGGCATCGCAGACGGGCTCGGCACGGGGCGGGAGGGGCTCCGCGTGCTCGGACAGCGCTGCGCGAACTGCGCCGCGGAGACCCTCCCGCCCCGTGCCGAGCCCTATGACAACATGAGGGATAGGTCACATGTCAGCTTTTAATGCATTTTCCCACGAGTGCGCCCTCCTCGACCGTCTCAAAGCGAACGTGCGCAAACTCACCTACAGGCAATGACTCGTCCACCAAAACATCAAAAAGCCCCTCACTCACAGCACGGCCGGCAGACTGTACCAAAACATCTTCGCTCGTTCCAAGAAGGCCTTGCATGCAACGCAGGCGCATACGCTTTGCGAGCGCTCGCATTGCCTCGCTCCTTCGTGCCATCGTCACTGGCGGAACTTGATCCTCATATTGGGCGGCAGGCGTACCTGGGCGCCTGGAATAGCGGAACACGTGCATACGCGCAAACTCCATTTGCTCGCAGAAGGAATACGATTGCTCGAACTCCTCTTCTGTCTCGCCAGGGAAGCCCACGATGAGGTCGCATCCCAATGCAAGGCGAGGCATGCGAGCACGGGCTTGCTCTACCACACGTGCGTAGAGGCTTGTGTCATACACCCTTCCCATGCGCTTAAGTGTGGCATCGCATCCCGATTGCAGGCAGATGTGCAGGAAGGGCGCAACCCTACCCCCCGAACTCGCCATAACGTCCAGAAGCCCACAACTCACATCCGGCGGCTCAAGCGAGGAAATGCGCACCCTGTCGATGGAGGTCGTACCCAGAATGTGAGACAAGAGCCCGTCCAGCCCAACGCCTATGCCCAGCTCATCCTTCTCGCTCGTTCTATAGTTCCCAAGGTTGACGCCCGTGAGCACGACCTCGTGAGCACCTCGTCCGTACGCCTCTTCCACTGCGCGCACAACCTCGCCAGAGGACACGGAACGGGAAGGTCCACGAGCCTTCCATACGATGCAGTACGTGCATCGATTGTCACAGCCGTCTTGAATCTTTATGCCAGGGCGCGTTCTTCCCGTAGGGGTGGGCGAAAGGGCCAGTATGCCCGTACGGACCTGCCGTCCTGCGTCTGCACCCATGAGCTCCAGCACGCGCTTTGCCACCAGGTCCTTGCGCGCCTCCACAACCACGTTAGGACCAAGCTCCCTGAGCTCGGAGGCAAATAGACTCGCTGCGCAACCCGTAGCGACGACAAAGGGACTTTGCGAGAGCCGCGCCGCGCCGCGCACCGCCTTGCGCGTCTTTGTTTGCGCCTCACCCGTTACCGCGCAGGTATTTATGACGATGGCGTCCGCCTCGCTCTTGTCAACAAGCTCGCAACCGGCAGAGATGAGTGCGTTCGCAACGATGTCGCTCTCCACGCGATTGAGTCTGCATCCCAGGTTCACAAGGGCCACGCGCGCAGAAGATGGGGCCGTCAACGTCTCTTTCCCCTAAACGGGCCCCTGCGCTTTGCCTTTGGTCGAGGACGCTTTTGCCGATCCTTGCCATCGCTCGCCCGGTCCTCGTCTTCTTCGGAATTTCCGTTAGCATCTGCCTGCGTGAGGTTTACGCCTGCACTCACACGCTGCTCACGAATTTCTCGCAAGGCCGAAACCTGCTCTTTGTTGAGATCGGCGGGAATCATCACCTGAACGGCAGCCACGAGCTTGCCACGTGCAGAGCTGCCCAGCCTTGGCATGCCAAGCCCCTCGAGCTCAACATGCTGTCCGTATTGGCATCCCGCAGGGACGTCCACCACTACCTTGTCATCCGTAAGGATGCCCTCAAGCTCAACCGACGTGCCCAACATGGCGTCGATGGCATCCACCTGCACCACGGCAAACAGGTCGTCTCCCTGGCGCTCAAACCGCTCGTCCTCAAGAACCTGCACCGTCACCACCAGGTCGCCGCTCGCATCGCCTCGCACGCCGGCCTCGCCGCGGCCCTCCACGCGAACCGACTGGCCCGAGTGAATGCCAGCGGGTATGTTTACCTTTACCGTCTCGTGCGCAGGTGTGCGGCCCTCACCCTCGCAGGTGTCGCAGGGATTATCGACCACCCGGCCAGAGCCGTGGCAAACCGGACACGTCGACTCGCTCCTCATCTGCCCGAATATCGTCCGCTGGACTTCCGTGACTCTGCCCGTCCCGCCACAACGGTCGCACAGCCTCGCGCTTCCACCATCCGCGACTCCGGTTCCGTTGCAATCGTCGCAGGGAGAAAGCCGGTCATACGCAATGGTCTTGTTGCATCCGGACGCAGCCTCTTCCAGCGTTATGCGCAAGGCGATGCCCATGTCGCGGCCACGCGTACGCGCCGCCCTGCCGCCACGAGCGCCACCCCCGAAGAACGAATCGAAGATGTCGCCAAAACCGCCACCGAATATATCAGACATGTCCACGTATTCGGAACCGAATCCACCGGGCCCGTTGGGGTTGCCATATTGGTCGTAGTTCGCACGCTTGCGCTCGTCCGACAGAACCGAGTACGCCTCGTTGACCTCCTTAAAGCGCTCCTCGGCGTCGGGCTCCTTGTTCACGTCGGGATGCAGCGTCCTTGCGAGCTTAAGAAAGGCACGCTTTATAGTGCGCTGATCCGCATCGCGCGCCACGCCCAAAATATCGTAGTAATCTCTGTTTGAGTCCAAAACGAAACGACCTCCGTACGAAAACTGTGTGCGCTATCGCTGTGTACGACGTGCCAGGAATGCGGGTATGAGCATCATGGCAGCAAGGAAAAGCATGATGGACAGGAAGGGATTGAAGTTCATTGCAATGAACAGCAAGCACATGATACCACCCGAGATAACCCCCGACCCAAATGCGGTGGCGGCCTTTTTTAGCCATCGGCCATTGGCATGCATGCCCCCGCCTCGAGCCATGCTCGCAATGCCTATGCCGCAAAACAGCGCGCCCATGAGCGTAGAGAAGGGACCGGCGATAATAAGGCCAATAATGATGAGCGGTATGCCCAGTCCCAGCATGCGAAGGCCGCTTTCCTGCTGTTGGGTTAGACGCTCTTCCTCAACGCCCACGCGACAGACGAAGTCACCCGACTCGCGCCCGTTGGTGCCTGCGTTGCCCATACCCTCCTTGCGAATCTCGTCGCCGTCATGCGAGTCGGCCGGAATGTCCACAACCACTTCGCTTGCGCTCAGAACGCGACCCGAACCCCCGCATGAGGTGCAGGGATCGGCAACCACCTTGCCCGACCCCTCGCACTCGGGACACCGGATGTCCTCCATGGCGAAGAATATTTCCAATCCGCCGAAGTCTATGCGTATATGCCCCGCTCCCCCGCATGTGGGACACGTTATGGGTTGCACGTGCTCAACCGAGCCCGACCCGTGACAGACATCGCACGATACATATCGCTGGTATGTTATGCCACGCTTGGTACCCTTCTTCGCCTTCTCCGCGTCAAGGTCGAGCTGGTATACAACATCCTCGCCACCACGCGGCTTGTACGACCGCGGCGTTGTTGTGCGACGCGTCCACGTCCCACCAAAGGGAAATCCCGCACCAAAGGGCGACCCTGCGCCAGCGGCACCACCAGGCGCACCCGCGAACGGCGCTCCCGAGCGCATGGCATCATAGCGACTGCGCTTATCGGCATCCGAAAGCACCGCATACGCCTCGCTGACTTCCTTGAATCGTTCCTCGGCGTCGGGCTCCTTGTTTACGTCGGGATGCAACGTGCGCGCCTTCTTTTGGAACGCACGGCGAATCTCTTCTGTGGTGGCGCCTTCGTCCACATCAAGGATTTTGTAGTAATCCTTTTCGTTCATTGATGCCATGGGGAGAGCTCCTCCTATAGACAGTCAGACGGAATACATTCTACCCAACTTGAGACGCGCCCATACAAACTACGAGATTGTGTCCTGCGATTGTGCAAGCCGAAGACCCGTTCGCGTCCCGCGCTCGCTGCGCTCGCTCACTTCGTGAGTCGCCGCTTGTGGGACGTAACACAAGCTTCGGAGCATGGCCGTTCGCGTCCCGCGCCTGCGCCCACGCCCGCACGCGGCTCCGCGCTCGCTGCGCTCGCTCACTTCGTGAGTCGCCGCATGCGGGGCGGGCGCAGGCGTGTTGATAAGAACGAAAACGATCCGTATTCGTTCACGCCAAATCCCACAGAGCGCCATAGAGTTCGTTTCCCAGCAACCAACCGTCATGCGTGGGCACCATGCGTCCGCCTTCCCGCCGCACCAAACCCCTTTGCTCCAAGTTTTCGAGTACGTTAGCGGGAACGAGCTGAGCATCCACACCCCTACTCATTCGCATGCCGAGCATCAAATCCTCCGCCCACGCCTCCCGAGCTCCGAGGAACTCCACCTCACGACTTTGCGTTTCATAGCGTACGCGTGCGGCAGTTGCATCGATATTAGGGAACCATGTTAAGACCTTGCGCACCGCATCGCATTGCCCCGGCAACAACATGCCCGCGGCCCCAGTACCCAGCCCCAAATACGGTACGCCCGTCCAGTACGCCTGGTTGTGTTTGCAATCCATGCCAAGGCGCGCGTAGCTCGCCACCTCGTAGCGCTCAAATCCCGACGCGATAAGGGTTCTTTGTGCCTGCTCCATACGATCCGCCTGCACATCCTCGTCGTTCCAGGCAGGCACATGCCTTCCATATTGTGCACCAAACTCAGTGCCGTCCTCTATGGTAAGCGGATACACGCTCACGTGCCCCACACCCAACCCCACGGCCTCGTCGAGCGTTCGTTGCCACGAGTCGTCCGTTTGGCAAGGTACCGCACACATCAAGTCCACAGAGACGCTCAGCCCGCTTCGCACGGCATTACGCACGCGACGTCGAGCCACCTCTGCCGTGTGCAGGCGCCCAAGTGCCTCCAGCTCTTCGTCGCAAAAGGACTGAACGCCTATGGATATCCGCGTTGCCCCAGCGCCAAGTGCCGCCGCAAGCACCTCATCCGACAGCGAGTCGGGATTAGCCTCAAAGGTAAGCTCGCGCACTTGGGGACAAGTGCGACGCACGCGTGCAATCAGTTCCCCCAAGAGGTCCGCGCCGAGCAGGGTCGGCGTTCCGCCACCCACATAGGCCGTCCTGCATTCACGCAATAGGCCTGCGTTACACGACTCTTCCAACTGGTGCCCAAGCTGCTCCATGTACAGGCGCAGCCTAGCATCGTCTGCCGACGTAGGCATGCTGGCAAAGTCGCAGTAAAGGCATTTCCTCCTGCAAAAAGGAACGTGGATGTAGAGAGCTCCTACCGAAATCATGTTTGGGCACCAGCTGCCACCAGCTCATCAACCATCGCAAGGTAGTCATCCACCGTCACGCAGCGCATGGCCCGATTTCGCCATGAGGCAGCGTGTGGCATGCCTCGCAGATACCATCCGGCGAGGCTCCGGGCACGAGCCATGTGTGCGCCCGTTGCCTCCAGCAACCGCACGTGACACGCGTACGCCGCCAAACGCTGCTGCGTGGTTGGCACAACATCGCAAAACACCCAGGGCATGCCGTATGTACCGCGCGCCACCATGACTGCCGAGCAACCCGTGGCCCCAAGCATGCGCAACGCATCCTCGTGCGTGCGCACGTCACCAGAGCCAATTACAGGCACTTCAACCGCTCCTACCACGCGGCTCACCACGCCCCAGTCGGCTTCGCCCCTATAGAGTTGCGCCGCATAGCGCCCATGAATCGCCACGGCAGCCGCTCCCGCCTCCTGCATCTTGCGGGCAAACTGCGGGGCAACCTCTTTTCCCATGTGCAATCCGCGCCTGATCTTAACCGTCACGGGAACCTTTGCCATGGCCACACACGCACCCACGATTTCAGACGCAAGATCCGGCGTTCCCATTAGCGCCGCGCCCGCACCGCCCTTCGTCACCTTGGGCATGGGACACGCCATGTTTATGTCCACCAGTGCCAGCCTGCTGCCCAGGCGCTCAGACACGGCGCCCACCGCCTCGCCGAACTGCGCCGGATCCGATCCAAAGAGCTGCACGGCGATGTCGGGTTCGGGATCCTTGGGCACCACAAGCGCCCAGGTCTTGTCGCTACCGTAATGCAATCCCGCCACGCTTACCATCTCGCTGTAGGCGAGTGCAGCGCCACCAGCGCGAGCCATCATTCGATACGCGGCATCGCTTACCCCCGCCATAGGTGCCATGAGCAGGGGGTTAGCCAAGACGCGTTCGCCCAACGATCCACCGCGCGCGAAGGGGACCAATTCGGGCGCAAGCCCCGTTTGCGCGGCATACTCTCGCAAGACCTCAGACGCAACGCATGCGCTATTGCTACTCATCGTCCACCTTAAGGACGGCAAGGAAGGCCTCTTGGGGCACGTCCACGCGTCCGATGGATTTCATGCGCTTCTTGCCCTCCTTCTGCTTCTCCAGCAGCTTTCGCTTTCGGGAGATGTCGCCACCGTAGCATTTTGCGAGCACGTCCTTACGATGCGCCTTTACCGTCGAGCGGCTAATGATTTTGTTGCCAATGGCCCCCTGAATGGGCACCTCGAACTGCTGGCGTGGGATTATGCCCTTCAGGCGGTCGCAAAGACCGCGACCCAACGCATACGCCTTGTCCTTGTGCACGATAAACGAAAGCGCGTCCACTTCCTCGCCGGCAAGCAGAATGTCGAGTTTCACCAAATCGGAAACCCTGTAGTCGGCAAACTCGTAGTCAAGCGAGGCATAGCCCTTGGTGCGGCTCTTTAGCTGATCGAAGAAATCGAGGATAAGCTCTGCGAGCGGGATGTCGAAGTGCAGTTCCACGCTCTTTTCGGATAGATAGACCATATCGGTTGATATACCGCGATGGTCTATGAGCAGCTGCATGACTGCGCCCACGTAATCGGGCGGCACGATTACCGTTGCCTTTAGATAGGGCTCCTCTATACGCTCTATCTTCTCGGGCACGGGTAGATCCTGCGGACTTGTGACCTCGATCATCTGACCATCGGTCTTGAACACGTGGTAATCCACCGAAGGGCTCGTGGCAATGAGGTCAAGGTCGAACTCGCGCTCCAAGCGCTCCTTGATAACCTCCATGTGCAACAGGCCCAAGAACCCCACCCTAAAGCCAAATCCCAACGCCACGCTCGTTTCGGGCTGCCAAACCAGCGACGGGTCGTTGACTTTGAGCTTTTCCAAGGCATCGCGTAGGTTTTCGTAGTATTTGTTGTCTATGGGAAAGAGGCCCGTAAACACCATGGGCTTGGCCTCGTGATAGCCTGGGCACGCCTGCTCGCACGGCCTTTCTTGCAGTGTTATGGTATCGCCCGTCTTCACGAGGGCAGGGTCCTTAAGGCCGGTTACCACGTAGCCCACCTCACCCATGCCAAGCTCGTCGAGCGGCTGCTCCAAGGGTCGCTTTACGCCAACTTCCTCGCAGAGGAATGGCTGGTCGGCCGCCATCATAACCATGCGCATCCCCGGTCGTATGGAGCCGTCAAAAACACGCACGGTAGCAACCACGCCACGATATGCATCAAAGTACGAATCCAAGATAAGCGCCTTTGTTGGCGCATTGGCGTCGCCTTCGGGAGGAGACACCAAATACACGATGCTCTCGAGCAAGTCGTGTATGCCCTCGCCCGTCTTTCCGCTCACGCACACCGCATCGTCGGCAGGTATGGCAAGCACCTCCTCGATCTCCTCACGCACACGCTCAGGCTCGGCCGAGGGCAAGTCGATTTTGTTGATGGCGGGCACTATGTCCAAATCTGCGTTCATGGCAAGCAGTGCGTTGGATACCGTCTGTGCCTCCACGCCCTGCGTCGCGTCTACCACCAAAATCGCGCCCTCGCATGCCGCCAACGAACGTGACACCTCGTAGGTAAAGTCCACATGCCCCGGCGTATCGATGAGGTTGAACTGGTATTCGTTGCCGTCGTCTGCCGCATAGAGCACCCGCACGGCATTCGACTTGATGGTAATCCCGCGTTCCTGCTCAATGTCCATGGAATCGAGCATCTGCTTATAGAGATCGCGTTGCTCGACGGTATGGGTGAGCTCCAGGATGCGGTCGGAAATGGTGGACTTCCCGTGGTCTATGTGAGCCACGATCGAGAAGTTCCTTATGAGTGAGGTATCTGTTTTCGTAGACATGCTGAAGATGATACCCGATGCCGTCCGCATTCAATAGGGTAAATTTTATAGGACTCAGGTATTCTTTGTGAAAAACAGAACACCATGCTATACTTCCGAAGTTGACCTTTACTGCAACCGTGTCTCAGCGTAGAGGCCTCAATGTACATGACCGAAAGGGTAAGCACGTGGCAAACATCAAATCTCAGAAGAAGCGTATCCGTACCGCCGAAAAGGCTCGTGTCCGCAATCGTGCGGTTCGCTCCGAACTCAAGACTTACGTTAAGAAGGTCCATGTGGCCGTTGATGAGGGCGACAAGGTAGCTGCCCAGGCAGCAGCAAACGAAGCTTGCCGCAAGCTCGACAAGGCCGCATCCAAGGGCATCATACACAAGAACCAAGCCGCAAAGCGTAAGAGCGGCGTACAGATGCTCGTAAATGGCATGGAGTAAGGCAGTCGCACGCCGACTTGTTCCATGCATTCACAGAACGAGGGGTCCGAAAGTGCTGTTCGGGCCCCTTTCTGATTACTTACTAAAGCCCGCCGCCAAAAGAATCGTCAGATCCGCGAGGGGATGCTGGAAAGCAAGCCATGCGAGTTTCCGCGCGAAGCGCGGACTGTTCGAGCATGGCGCTTTCCACATCCCCGAAAGAATCTGACGATTCTTTTGGGGGCGGGCCATCAGTGCGATTGTTCCCGAAGGCACCACTACGCCGGATCGCAAAACACGAAGAGCAGAGTCAGGAACGATGTTTCCTCGTCAGAGCCAGACTTAAGCTCACGCTCGCACGTCTCGCAGGCCGAAAGGCACCGTATAAGACTCTCTTGCGTATGGTGGCGCGCGGCGCTCACCACGCTTCGCACCTGCCATTCCTGCCGCTTGAGCTCGGAGGCAATGCGCGCGCTTTGTCCGCGATCCATAAGCGAGCGAGCGCAGATGAGCTCACGTACGCGCCTCTCTATGAGCGCAACCAGCGCATGATGAGAAGCGTTAGTCATGTGCCGATATAGTTCCAAAGATCTTTGGATGTCGCCTGCGGCTAGCGTGTCGAGGAACTCCCAGGGCTTTACCTCTGCCGTCCGTGCAATGTAGCGCTCCACATCGGCCTGCGTTACGTGTGGAGATTCACAGAGCTCCTTGAGCGTGCGCAACTGGCGATCGAGCAATACCATATCCTCGCCAACCCTGCTGATCAGCTCCTTGGCGGCGACGATGTCAAGTTGCATGCCCAGCGCACGCGCATGCTTTGCCACATGCTCAGGCAGCTTGTATGACTTAACTGGCGTACAGTCAATCACCGATTGCCTGCCCACCTTAGCGACTGCCTTGTACAGCCGTGTGTTCTTTGCAAGCTTTTGAGCGTCCAGGCACAGGACACAATCCGGATTGGGGTTCTCAAGATAGGCGATGATGGTTTCCGACACCGCCTTTGCAATGCGGTTGGCATCATGGATGAGCACCAGCCTAATGCCAGTGCCCACTGGCAGCGTATTGAGCGATATGGCAACGTCAGCTGGCTCCAGGTTGGCAGAGGCACTCATCTCGTCGAGATTAAAGGCCTCAAGACCTCCCTCAAGCCGCGCACGCAAACGCTTGATGGCAGTCTCGCGCTTGAGTTGGTTCTCCCCTACCACCAAATAGGCGGCAAGAAGTCCAGACGCCACTAAGATCCCTCCCCATCATCCTATTTGGCGGGTTTCTCCATCTTCGTGTTCCAATACGCATATTCAGGTGGCATGAGCGGCGTCCTGCGAACGGTAAGGGGATTTACCACCTCAGGTGACGTAACGACGGTAAACGATACCACCGCGCTTTCCTGCGGCTCCATCCTGAGTATTATGGTATGCACGTCTAGACCCTGATAGAGCGTCTGCTTCCACTCGCCGTCAGCTGGTGGCGAGCCTTGGGTGTTCACACGCTGCAAATCCACATTCTCAATTCTGCCGCCTTCGGGCGCAACGAGATGGAACTGCTCGGTAAGGTCGAACTTGTCCCTGCCCTTAGACATGACCTCTATATAGTTTGGTATGGACTCATATACCTTCGGATCGAAGTTGTTCTTTATCGTCACACTCACCTTGTAGCTGTTCGAGCCATCCTCGTTTTTGGAGGGATTGGCCGCGTCAACATCCAAGCTCAGATAGAATGATTCCTTAGAGGCACTCCGGTCACTTATATATACGCCCAATTGCGGACTTGTGGGATCATGCAGCAGGTTCCCTGCGAACCCAGCCTCCTTGAGCGACTCCTCGATAATCGGGTCCTTTACCCATACGAGACAGCGTCCCTCGTCTGCAGCCTTGGAGACGGCCGTAAGAAATGCGGTTACGTCAAGGCCGTCCAAATCTCCGAAGATCCTGCCGAGCGTCTTGTCGGCCACCTCACGATAGAACTCATCGCACTTTCCCGGATCCCACCAGAACAGCGACTGGTTGAGCAGAACCGCGGCGGCATTGGTACCGTCAACCGTCACTCCAGAGCTCGTCTTCACTTCGCCAACGGCGCCAAGCAGGTACTGTATGAACACGGGATCCAAACCAAAGACCCCGTCCACTTCCAAGTCCTGATAGAAGCTCCAGATGTTGCGATAGAGCTGCCCCACACGCGTGAAGTCAGGAATGAGGTTGTGGTCGCCATGACTCACGTCGCAGGCTATGCTAAACGTATCTATTTCCTCTTTGGTGGCACCGGCGGGGTTGTCATTAAACGACAGCACCTCCGCCAGATTGCTGAACTTGCCGATTTCTATGTTGCCATTCGTAATGGTCATGATGGCAAACGACCCGACGAACCCGCCGCTCGCATGAATCTCTGCCGTGTTTTCGGCAAGTATTAGATAGCGCTTAGTTTGACCGTCCGCACCAAGCAAGCCCGGTAGGTAAGGAAAAATTGGACGCATACGCTTTATGGAGGTGTTTGCGCTTACGAGGGCGTCTTTTGCGCCATCGATAATGGACTTTATGGGACCAATGTGCGCAGGTGGCATGCTCTCAAACGCCGCCGCGCTTCGCTCGAGCGACGGACTCGCCTCCTCGACGGCATACAACAGGCTCGGCAACACAGAAGCGTTAATGGACGAGTCCTTTACGAACTCCGATAGGGCCAGAATCTTCCCACTTTTGGCCATGGGAATCATCGCGTTATCGGAGAAGTCCGTGAGCACCTCCGACAGAATGCGCACGTCGTCAATATCGGTACCTACTATAGGTATTCGCGAGGCGAACTCCCAAAGCGAGGTGTTCATCTCAGTTTGGATGTTGTGCGCTGCATTGCTGACCTTTTGCGCAGAAGCCTCGAGCTTGCTCTTGTTCCCCTCTTTTGCGGCTGCAAGAAACTCACCGGCTTGGGTCTTTACGTTCGAAGCCTCATCGCGGACTACGCTGACAGATCGCATGAGAGATATTGACAACGAGCCCACAACGAACAGCACGCACAGCAGCGAAATCGTAAAGAGCCACGTCCATATGCTCCCCCGAGGGAAAATGCTCCTATGCACCTTACACGGCTCTGCCCCATCATAGGTGCTTTGCGCATTGGAACGCTTTGCATCGAATGAACTCACGAGCATCCCCTTCGTATATGTGGTTAGCCAGGCAACGGCCACTAAATGTATATAAGCCGAACAATTATCTCATAGAAAGTCGTTTTCACAACAATAAGACGGCAACTGCGCCATTTTTGTATAAGTTCAAACCTGTTCGCACCACAGCGTCTGCGCGGGTCAGCACACGGCTCCACGCTCGCCTCGCATGCACGCTTCGTGAGCCGCCACGCGCAGGCCAGCGTAAGCTCGGCGGTATGTATGAACAAGTTAAGGCTTCGTGTTTTGCATAACCCTTGGTCCTCCTTCCGCAGGCCTTACTTCCACGTCGCCGACATCTTTGGTGCAAAGGAACAACGACCCCGCACTTTCCAATGCCTCCACGCATTCCGGCGTAGGATGGCCATAAGTGTTGCCCTCACCCGCGCTCGCCACAGACACCTCTGGATCGAGGTACTGCGCCTGCTCGCTCGTTATGGATACGGACGACCCATGGTGGCCCACTTTGAGGAAATCGAGGTCCGAGGCATCACCCAACGAGATTACCGATCCGGTCTCCTCCTTTTCGGCATCTCCCGTAAGCAATCCCGTAAGCGAGGCGTCACCGTCCTCATAGCGCAGCATAAGCTCCATCGAATCAGAGTTGCTCATCCCATCGACGCTTGATCGGGGCCAAACCATGCGCAATTCGAATCCCCGCACGCGGAGGATGTCGTTATACGAGAGTTCCTCTACCTTACCCTGTACGAGCTCATCGCAAGCGCGGAGCATCTTTTCGGGCATGCCCTTCGCAACCCCCTCCGCAACGTATATGTGCTCGCAAGCCACATTGCCCACAAGTTCCGATAGCCCCGCATAGTGGTCATCATGCAGATGCGTAATCAAAACGGCATCTAAGTGCGTGACGTGATTTCGCTGCAGCGCCTCAACGATGGCGTCGTCTGGCCCGGTATCCACGAGCAGCGTCGCCGACCCCTCCTGCACCAATATGGCATCACCTTGTCCCACATCAAGCACGCACACGCGTGCGGGGGCAAAATAGCGCCACCACACGTGGTACCCAAGCACAATGACCGCCAACGCACAGGTTGCGGGCAGCACCTTCGATCGCGATACGCGTGGCCAGAGCAGTAGGACAACGAGTGCGAGCAATCCCATGCTGACAGCAATCGCATGGCCTCCGTCTGCAACCCGCACACAGTGATAGGGTATCTTTTCTACAATACCCACCATTTCGATTACCGCGTGCGCGAGCATATCGCATATGCAGAGCGCCCCGCCACTCAAAAGGGGAATGGATGCACATGCCACCCCAACCAAACCCACTCCCACCAAAAGCGTAAAGGGAACGGCCACAAAGGTATTGGCAAAGGGCCCCACAAGGGAAAGCTCTCCAAACGACTGCGCAGTGATGCCCATGGTTGACGCCTGCGCAACGAAAGTCGCCGCAAGGGTATCGCGCAGCGTCATGCACGCACGCCTTAGAGCTCGCGCAATCGGCTTTGGCGCATGAGCCAAAATGGCCTCGGCACCAAACAGAGATTCGATCGCATAGGATGCATATGCAGAAAAGAGGCATAGTCCACACACCGAAGAGACCGATAGCAAGAACCCTATTTGGCCACATACGCTTGGGTCCGCTATGGCCATCGCAAGGCCGGCAACCGAGACGCCGGAAAGTCCGTGCGACCTCCTTCCCGCAAAGGGAGACGCCATGGCCAGGCTCGCCATGATCCATGCCCTTATGGCCGATATCGGCAAGCCACAAAACAATACGAATAGGCCGCAGGAGCCCATGAGGGCCACGGCCCTTAAGCCGCGACGAATCTGCAGTCGGTCGAGCAAACCCCCCAGAAGCGCGGTGAATATGGCAAGGTGGCTGCCCGAGACGGCGATGAGGTGCGACAGCCCGCATCGTGAAAAGGACTTGTCCAGGCCACGTTCCTTGAGGTCTTGTCTCCATCCGCATACGCAACCCGCGAGCAGCGCGCGTTCGGGTGACGCGCTTGGCTCGATTGAATCAAGAGCCGCGGAGCGAATGCCGAGCACGAATGCCAACAAGCCTTCTGGGGGACTCGAATGCAGCATTCGCACGGCACGTACGGACCCCCACACACCTTGCAAGCGCGAGGAGATTCCCCATTCGTCATCACCGTTTGCCACAAAACGCCCAATGCAGCGCACGGTAGCACCGACGGAGCATCTTTGGGGAAGGGTGAGCCAAACGTCACCACGCGCAGACCCTTCGCGCCACATGGTAGCTCTACATCGATAGGCGTCATCCTTCTTTGTGGCATCGCTACATATCCTGAACTCCCAGTCGCTCACCGAACTGGACGCAAGCTCACGCGTGAAGCGCTCTCCACCATAGGCTACCAGCGACGAGAGCAAGACACCAACCGCAGCACTCGCAAGGACTACCCAAAGCGTGCCCGTCAACGCCCACCTTCGCGCAAGAGCCACTATGCCCATTGCAACGACCACGGCGCACAAAGCCAGGGCCACCACACCGCGAAAACCCCAAAACCATCCGTTCGGCCGCTCAAGCACCATGCGTTCGGCAAGCAGGACCGAGACGAACGCATAAAGCGTCCTAGGAATGGCAGGGCGACGCGGCATGTCTCGGTCGTCATACACAGATCTTGTCCTTAACCTTTGCGAACTTCTTCTCGCCAATGCCCGAGACGCGCATGAGGTCCTCCACAGACGAAAAGGGCCCGCCGCTCTGACGTTCCTCCATGATGGCAGCTGCCGTGGCCTCGCCTACGCCAGGCAGAGTCTGCAGTTCCGTTTCCGTTGCGGTGTTTATGTTTACTCGCCCATCGGCGGAACTCCCATTGCCCAAGGTTGTCGCATCCGACGAAGCACTCTCCGGAACCGTTGCCTGGCCGCTCTGAGGCTCCGCCTCCCCCTCGTGCGGCACATACACCTTCTGCCCGTCCGAGAGCGGCGCCGCAAGGTTGACGTTTGCCGTGTTCGCGTCTTGCGAAAGGCCGCCAGCAAGATCTATGGCATCGTTTACGCGAGGCGAAGACGAAAGGATCTTGTACACGCCCGGCTTGTTTACCGCGCCGTCCACGTGTACCCATACCTCGGAGCTTGCGGCATCAGTCCGTTTTCCATCCCCTTGCGAGTCTTTGGCCAACCCTTCGGACTTGTCTTTCCGCCCGCCGCCAGATCCGGCTTCTATTGACGGCGTGTCGTTTTGTGACCTCTCCACCACGGTTCCCGTCGATTGCGACAGACGAAGGAATCCAAATGCCCCCAACAAAGCCACGAGCACAACGCATCCAAGCGCTGCCCCCCGTTTGCCCGAAACGCCGTATCTTCGTGCCAGTAGCCTGAGCCTTCTTGTGCGCCCATCACATCTCTGCGCCATACGCCCCACCCCCAGCACTCAGCATTGCACAGCAAGGTGATGGGACGTTCGAGATTTATATACATAGTTTTATGTTTCGGCAAGTTCGCGCATACTTCGCAGTTTTTTCCCGAAAACATACAAACTCGCAGGTATGGCCTTCGTCCATTCCTCCAAAAAGACGGATTTCGCAATGGAAGCACTGTGGAGCGATGTAATAATGCAAGGTAAATCTCTTTGCGGCATTTTTCCTATGCACGGATTTGCCAAAATGGGCGGTTTTTTCTCATCTTGCGTTTCGTAACCGCGCTTGGGACGCAATTCTTACCGCTCGCCGACGTTTGTTAGACCAAAGGCACGACGTGATCTAATGTACATTCTGCGACTCACGAGGCCAAGCGTTTTTGCACTTGGCCTTTTCTCTTGTGTGGCATTATTTCATACTGTGAGCAACGCTATTCTTCCCGCCTCTCTCTATAACCTATACTTGCTCCGTTAGTGAATTCGATTCATCCGGTATCGCAGCAAGGGGGTTCAGGTGAAAGAGGAGAAGTTCCGCAAGGGACAAATCGTAGTGCTGGAAGGCCAGTATGACGACTGCCTCTACTACATTCGCTGGGGCAGTGTTGGTGTCTTTGTTAATTACGGGAAGAAGAACGAGGAGAAGCTCGCAGAGCTGAGGGCAGACGATTACTTTGGTGAGATGGCCCTCCTCAATCGCTCGAGCCGGTCGGCGACCGTCGTGAGCCTTGAGCACGGAACCATCCTCAACCGCATAACCGAGAATGAGTTCAACGAGTTCCTGCGCGAGAAGCCTGCGCGGGTCATGGACATTTTCCGAGGCCTCTGTCACAAGCTGCGGGCCGCCGACAGGAGCTACCTTGAGATTTGCAAAGCGGTAAACGATTCTGTGGACGCACAGGTGGACGGGATGGACGCGTCCACGACCTACGGATTCGCACAAAACGACACGCTAAGGGCAATCCACGACGACGTGCATGCGAACGAAATCACAAAGGCGTAAGGGAGGGCAGACCAATGAAACAGCTGGCTTTTGGATGCGACGAAGTCATCTTCCGCGAGGGGGAGTTTGCCCTCACCATGTACCAAATAGAATCCGGTTCCGTGGGAATCTATGCAGGCTACGGTTCGACGAACGCACGCCTTTTGGCCACGCTTGGAAAGGGCGAGTACTTTGGTGAGATGGGGCTTGCCGAATGCTATCCTCGCAGCGCCACCGCCGTTTCGCTGGAGGAAAACACCACGTTGGATGAGATTGAAAGCAACGAGTTCTCCAGCTTCTTTGAGGACAATCCCGAGACGGTGCTAGCCATCATGCGGTCGCTTAGCGAAAGATTGCGCGAGACGAACGAGCGCTACATGGAAGCTCGCAAGGCGGTTCACGACGCCATCGAGGCAGAGAACGCCGGCGAGAGGAAGAGCTCATCCCTCGTGAGCAAGCTCACGAACATGCTGCGCTTTGCCAGACGTTCCGAGAAGAACGACCTCTCCCGCTCTTAGGAGTCATTTGGTATGGAGCGATTTCGGCACATGCGCATTACCGTACTGGGAACGAGGGGGTCCGCACCCGTTTGCGGCAACGACTATGCGACCTTTGGCGGAAACACGTCTTGCTACCTCGTGGAAGTAGGCGGCGAAAGCATATTCCTCGATGCCGGAACTGGTCTGATGGGCGCTCCCGGCTCGTTTGAGCGTGATCCCGTAATCCTTTTGAGCCATTTGCATGCAGATCACCTACTTGGTCTTGGCATGTACGAAAGAATCGGTTTGTCTGGCGCAACGACCAAGCTGTTTGTGCCCGCAAGCGATGCAGAGTGCGCCCGTACGGCAATCGAGCGCCTATACTCCCCTCCCCTTTGGCCCATAAGGCTTAGCGACTACAAGGGCAACCTGCAAATCGACGTACTGCCCAAGAATATGCGCATTGGCGACGTAACTGTGGAAACCGAGCAAGGGAGCCATCCTGGCACCTGTCTCCTCATAAAAGTACGCTACGCGCAAAAGACGTTGGTGTATGCAACGGACTTCGAGCACGGCGAGGAAGCCTCCATGCGGCTCGCCGAGTTCTCTCGCAATGCCGACCTGGTACTCTACGACGGTCAGTACAGCAACGAACAATACGAGTCGCATCGTTCCTTCGGGCATTCGACGCCGGACGAGGGCGTAGCGCTCATGAATCGTTGTGGGGCACGGCATATGCTCATCGTGCATCACGACCCGCATAGCACCGACTCCACGCTTCTTTCCCGCGAGCGAGCATTGAGTCACCCCAAGATTCGATTCGCACGCGAAGGAGAGATGATCGAGCTATGAGCAACGCCAAAAATGCACGCAATGCTAATGAGCAACGTATAGCTGAACTCGAGCAAGAGGTTGCGAGCCTGAAGAGTACCATTGAAGAGAACGAGAGGACGTTTCGCCTTACGATGGCCCGCTATGTGACCGCTGAGGTTATGGGCGAGATTGCATCTTCTACGAACGCAACAATAGCCGGCGAGCGGCGCGAGGTGACTATGATGTTCACCGACCTTAGGAACTCGACCGAGCTCTCCGAACAGATGGAGCCAGAGGCATACATCCGCCTGCTCAACCACTATTTGGCCGACATGATAACGATCGTCGACGGGTGGAAAGGCAACATCTTGGAATTCGCAGGCGACGCCATAGTGTGCGTCTTCGGTGCGCCTCTCGAAAATCCCGACGCAGCGATGGATGCCATCTATAGCGCCGTTGCCATGCAGCGACGCATGGCAACGGTGAACGAGTGGAATCGTTCCGAGGGCTATCCGAGCGTCCAGATGGGAATCGGCATACACACAGGAGAGGCGATCGTGGGCAGCATTGGCTCCGAGACTCGCATGAAATACGACGTCATCGGACGCAACATGAATCTTGCTTCACGCGTGGAGGGCTTCACCAAGGGCGGACAGATCCTCGTTACCGACGAGACGCTTTCTGCTGCGGGAGATCAGGTTGTGGTGAGTGCGGGCGGCAGCATGCTCGTACATCCCAAAGGCGTACACGATCCGATTCGCGTGCACGACGTCATTGGAATAGGCGGCCTCCGCATTCCGTAATCTTGAGATCCATAATTGGGCCCCTTGGCAAGATTCGCGTAATGCATGCACCACGCGAAGGTCGTCCGATATTGTGCCTATCCCTCGCTATAGGTAACGCCAAGGATAATAAGGTCCGTGCCATCCTCGTGAACCATTGCGGCCTTAAGGCTTGCCGGCCTAGGAGCTCCGCCTATCAACAGTCGATAGCTATGGGTAAAGTATCCCTTTTCCCTTATTTCCTCAATCATGTGCTCCTTCGTCATCACACGCAAATGTCTTTCCATGTCTCGAGGGTCAATGGCCTTGGTCGCATCCCGCCTCACGTCACCAAAGAAATCGTCTCCATGACTTGCCAGGTCAAAGTCCTCAAATCCCTTGGACGGACTGTACTGCGTGTAGTGCCCCGTTTCGGGATTAACCGTATACAAGACGATGTAGTCCGGAGAGAGCGCGGCGATTCTTCCCAATGACTTCGCCTCTCGCCGCAGGCGCTTCTGCTCTTCCAGCTGCCGCATGCGTGCGTCGACGTTGCTAACACCCAAAATCAGGTGGTTGCCACCTGGCATTCTGGTGATCTTCATGTTTACGTACACGGGCGTTCCGGTGTCTATAAGGCGATACGTCGTCGTAAACACACCTTGGGCATCCAAGTCTTTTAGCACGTTCTCCTTGGTGAATAGCTCCGAAAACGCCTTCCTGTCCGCTTGGTATATGCGTGTCATGGCATCGTTTCTTGCCGATTCAAAGAAGTCCCCGCCATGGCGCTCCAAAGACATCTCATCATAGCCAACCCTGGAGGAGTATTCGATGTAATCGTTCGTCTCCGAGTCGATGAGATAGATGTTGTAATAGTCGGCAGCCAAGGCGCCAGCTATCTCCGCATAGGTCGTGCTTTCATCGGGCTCGGTGATTGAAAGCACGGCAACGGCAACGGACTCGCATCCATTTACGGGATTCTTTCCGATTCCCCTGAGGAAGGAGCGTGCAATGCTGCCGTCTTCCAGCGTCTCGTCCACAAACGCACGGTTATCGCCACTTCGACTCTGCTCGAACGCCCTCATAAACCCAGAGCCAAGGCCCTCCTCCGGCACCGGATACTCCTTGTCGGGATTAGAGAGGTCAATCGAGAAGGCACGCTTCATAAAATCGCGGAACGACTGATTGCTGCGTACGAACTTCGCAACGTCCCCGCTGCTGTTTAGTTCCATAATGCCCATGGGCACCGTGTCGAAGGTGTTCTTAGCAACGCTGTCATCCATGTTGGCCAAAAACGAGAGGTCAAAGAGGTTTACCTTTCCCATGATGTCGTAGTAGTCGGCCTCCCGTGGCTCCTCAAACCCATCCGGAATGAGCTTTGTGTACTTCTCTATGATCTTCTTGGGCGGAACGGGTCTCATGAAATGGTACCCCTGCAGTTTCGAACACCCAATTTCCTGAAGGAAACGAACCTGATCGCTCGTCTCCACACCCTCGCATACGGTATCGACACCCAGGGAGGTGGCCATCTTCATCATCTCGGTGAGGATGATCTTTCCCTCCTCCCCCTCGTCAAGGCGTCTCATGAACCCCATGTCAAACTTAATGAGGTCAAACTTCAGGCTTTGCAAGACCTCCAACGAGGAATAGCCACTCCCAAAATCATCCATCCACACCCTGAATCCCTGGGCACGCAGGCGATCGATCTGCTCTCTCATGAACTTGAAGTCCCGTCCCACGACGCTTTCGGTGATCTCGATATTAAGAAGCTTGCGGTCGACCCCTGCCTCGTCCACCAGAGTGCAGATCTCCTCCACAAGATCGTAGGCATCAAAATCTATGCGCGAGAAGTTGATGGATGCGGGCACACTCTTGTTACCCAATTCCTCGTTGGCCTTTATGTGATGCAGAACCTGTCTTACCACGCACAGATCCAACTTGTGTATGAGCATGGCCTCTTCCAATACGGGGATAAATGCCGACGGCATGAGCATTCCGCGTACTGGGTCGTGCCAGCGGGCCAGCGCCTCCACGTCACAGACTTTGCCATTAGTCGAACGTACGATGGGTTGGTAGTACACCTGAATCCAACCTTCGTCAATCGCCCGATCCAGGTTGTCGATAATCGCCTGACGACTCCGTTCCTCTTCCAACATATGCATATCGAAGAAAGAATAGTAAGACTCCTTGCGCCACTTCCACTCGTTTGCCGCCAGCTTTGCGCGGTCGCATGCCGTAGCGATGTCCACCGACTCAAGCCGATTTGGGTAGATGCCGATTCTTATGGGAAGGGTCTTGCCACCATTGGTAGCGCCACACTTCCCCATAACGACATCAAGACGCTCGCGCAGCCCCTCCTCCGGCGCAAACGCGGCAAAGTGATCCTGCGCAAAGCGGGCACAGCCCTTCTGGCCAAACTCCTCTGCCAGAATGTCGGCCACCGCACAGATGAGTCGGTTGCCCTCGGCAAAACCATGCCAACGGTTGAAGCTCTTAAGGTCGGTTAGATTGAAGATGAGAATGGACGAGTCAACCTGTTGCCCTCGCATCCTCTTGCATCCCGCCTCGGCCAACTCGAAGAAGTAGGTCATGCTCGGCAGGCCTGTCATGTAATCATAGTACATGGCCCAGCGCTGATCCTCTTCGGCTTGGCTACGATGCGTCTTGGTCATTGCAACAGACCTCTCTATCACCATATGCGCAGCTATGGCGCATATCATTTAAAGGTGTCTACATTTTGCGATATTCTAGCCACGCAAGCAAGCCAAAGGCATGCCAACGGTTATCGACGTCTCATCCAAGTGTCACTTTGTCTTGCGTCTTCTCCTTGCCACTGCCGATGCCGTGAGTGCCATGGCGCCTGCAGCGGACAAGGGAGCAACGTAAGACGCATCGCCCGTGTTGGGTAGGCTGGCTCTCGAGGCTTGCGCGTAGGTTGTAGAGCCTGTGGGCAAGACATTCCCATCAGGTTCGTCCGTCTTCTTTCCCTTGTCCTTCGTGTCCCCCGAATCACCCCCATCCTTCTCGTCCTTTTGAGACGAGGCTTTTACGGAGAATGTGGCCGAGGCGCTCCCGTCCTCAAAGACCGCCGTCACCTTGTGATCGTCCACAGAGAGCGTTTCCAAATACTGCGGCTGTAGGTCAAGCACGAGGCTTCCCGCCCTCGCCTCATAGTTCGCCTTGCCCGAGGCACCCTTCTGCGGAACTGCCTTGCCGTCAATCTGAATCTCTTTGACAAGACCGAACGTCAGCTCGTCCTTGAACGAGCGCTTGAATGTGAACTCCAACGCCTCGGTGCCACCCTTCGTCCAGGATTGTCCGTCAGCCCCAACATAGCGATAGGCGACCTTTGCGGGTATGGTACGCGTCTCGGTCTCGCCACAACGGGCGCACGTGCGCGTCTCCTCGCCCTCTTCGGTCTCGGAGGCTGGCTTCGCTTCCTTCCACTCACCCCAGTCGTGGCCGAGCGCAGGCACATCCGCACCTTCCCTTGCCTGTGTCGTAAAATCATTGTTTTCAAAGGGATGCGACACGACGAGCGTCTTGCCCGCCTGCGTACAGGTAGGCAGAACGTACTCCACCTTGCCTGCCGTCACCGTCTCCTGCTCTTTGTGGGACGGATTGCGCAAACACACATGCGTAGCCGTTACCTTGGTGTTGTTGTCACTCCACTCGTAGGTGGCCTCGCCCCACTCGTGACCGAGCGCATGAACAACAACGCCCTGCTCGTGCACCCATTCAACGCCTCCGGCGTCCTTGAAGCACAATCCGCAGGGGCTATTGCCCCCCGCGCACTTCCAGTACTCGATGTTTCCGTCCTCGGTGCAAGTGGCGGGCCTTGCCGCAACCCTTACGAGCGAGTGCACGTGCCCAACTTTGGGAATCTTGCGCGTCTGCGTATGCGATGGGTCGTTGTGACAAACGCGTACTTCCTCACCCTCCTCGCTTTCCGAGGGCGCCTTCGTCATGCGCCATGTGCCCCAATCGTGCCCCGTTGCATGAGCGACGGTGCCCTCTTGGTGGACCCATTCGGTACCCGCTGCGTCCAGGAAGCACAGCTTGCAGGGATCGGTTCCCTCCGTGCACTGCCAGTACTCAACGTTGCCGTCCTTCGTGCAGGTTGCCGGCTTGGCATCCACGTGCACCAAGCCATGTTCGTGGGCCTTCTTGGGAATCGTACGGACCATCACGTGTGCCGGGTTATGGGCGCATACCCGACGCTCGGCACCCCAGGTATGCTCGGTGGGCTCCTGCGTTACCTCCCACTCTCCCCACTCGTGGCCAAGCGCGTGGATGACGGTTCCCTCTTGGTGGATCCACTTCGTGGCGTCCTTGTCCTCAAAGCACATGCCACAGGGATCGTCGCCGCCCACGCACGCCCAGTACTCGATGTTGCCGTCCTCGGTACAGGTGGCCGCCTTTTTCGCTACGTGCACAAGAGTATGCTTATGTCCAGTCCTGGGAACAATCCTGGTCTGCGTGTGCGACTTGTCGTTCTTGCAATACCTTGTCTCGAGTCCTGTATGGACTTCCGTGGCATCTATGAGCGTATGCCACGCGTCCCAGTCGTGCCCAGTCGCAGGGATGTCCTCTTTCACGTCGGAGAAAATCTCGCTGCACTCCTCGCAGTACTCAATCGTCCTGTGCAAGCCCTTTTGCGTGCACGTGGGTTTTATCATGTCGCCCGACACGGTCTTCTTTTCGTGTATATGGCCCTCGAAGATGTTTGCCACAAGGAAGAGGCCGCCCGTCTCCTCTGGCGTGCGAATCACGGTCGTATACCCTTGTACCGCATCCTCCGTAACGGTGTACTCGTCATCGCCAATGACACCTGGCACCTCGAAGCCTATGATCCAATGGCCTCCTTCGTCCTTGGTAACCACCTGCTGGTCAACCTGCTTTCCATCCTTGAGCAGGTTGATGGTCACGTTTCGGGGACGGGTATTCTCGGCGTTGTCGTGGTCGATCCAGCGTACCAAGCCCCTGATCTCGGTAGATACCTTGGCACCTCCGAGCACATTGGTTATCTCGAACCCCTTGGTGTAGGTGTCGTATCCCTCGATCGGATCCTCTTCCACGCTGTAGTAGACTTCCTCGCCGTCCACATATGCTGGCCGCTCTCCCAAATCCCATGCCCAGCCGTTCTTGGCCTCAGCCACCACCGAATCGACTACTCTGCTGTCGGCCAAAAGGTGAACCGTCACGCTGGCAGGCCGCTTGCCCGCCGCGTCATCGTTGTCGGACCACTTAATCACGCTCTTGACCTGGATGGTTTCCTGCGGCGTGTGCGTGAGCTCTATTACGACGCCATAGCCGCTCTCTTTCTCGCGAACCACACACGCATACTTGCCGTCTGTGTCCCCCCCAATACCTTCATCCCAATCTACGGTAATGTCGCCGGGCTTTATGTTGCCAGAAACCGATGCATTCCAGTTGGTCCTTTGGGTAAACGTCACGTCATCCTGGTCTTTGACCTTAATCGTAAGGCTCTCCGGTCGCAAACCGTCCTTGTTCCTGCCGTCGCGCCAGAGCACGCTCACTGGCGTGTGCTGTTCGTCATCCCATAGCGCCGTAAACGTCGTGTCTGCTATTATTCCGCAGGTCATTCCAGGGTCGCTGTTCCACGTATTGCCCGTAATCGAGTTGTCTATCTTGCCTTCCCACGTCTTGAAGTACTTTCCTTCGGGACTCGGGTTGCTAAAGATGCACTCCGGTATGGTAATCACGGTTCCGTATTCCACGGTATACGTTTCCACAATCTCGTTCTCTAGCCCGTTCTTCACCGTAACCTTGCAACGTTCCTGCGATTTGAAGAAGTTCGATGACCACACGATCTTGCTGTACTCGGCGTTCTCGCCATCCATGTTTATAAGGCCAATGTACTTGCCTGCCTTGTCCACAACAAGCCCGTTCTCGCCAAACATCGCCTCAAGTACGTCCTCGGCTATCTCGAGGGGCGTTATCTCGGGAATGGTGCGAGCATCCGTGCCGTTAAGGCCTACAGAGTACAGGTAGTCGATAAACTCCCACGCATTGCGCGGCAGATCGTTGTACCCATGATCGGAGAAGAACTTCTTTAGGTTTCTGATCTTCATGGGGGCATTGTCTTCGTAGTCGCCCTCGGGGGACTCGACCCCAGAGAGTCCCACACCCTTAACCAAGCCACCAAGGATCTCTGCCTCGCCCTCGCCACACTCAAGCACCACCTGGCCACGACAGTTCTTGAGTTCGGGGTACTCGGAGTACTTCCTGCCAAAGACACCGTCCTCCATATACAGATAGGGCTTGCCCGTGGAGGGATTGATCTGCGTGGCAAGCTCCTCGCGCAGGTGCTTCCTAATGCGAGCCATGGCCTCGTCGTACACGTCGTCCACGCTCTCTACCTGCGGGTTTATCATGATGGTTTCGGTGGGGTGCTCCTCCAAGAACGCCTTTATCCACGAGAGGACCTTCCTAAAGGTTAGGTACTCGTCGCCGTTACGTCGATCCATGGCAAAGTAAGTTCCGCCCGTATCGTCCTTGCCATGACACAGGTAGAGGTCCTCGCCGTTGTCCTCCTTTGGCCTAACCGGCCAGCCCGGCTCCACATAGTATGTGTTCAGACGAATGTCCAAGCGTCGGATACCATCCTCTAGCTGCTCGTCAATGTATCTCGTTTGGCAATATGCGAACTTGGTTGCATAGTCGTTAATGTCCTCTGCCAATACATCGCTTCCCAAAAGCCCAAAGACCAGGCCTCCCCCAATGCCCAATGTAGCGGAGCCAAGAAGAAAGCCTAGAGCCGCTCCGCCAAGCTCGCAGTACTCCGCGAGTTTGCCAGTGCTTAGGTTGCCTTGGACTTCCTTGGTGCCAGAGTCGTGGGTGCCAGGCAGGTTGATTTCGTTAAGGCGGCGCTCGCCGGAAAGCCCGCTCATCCAGTCAAATCCCGTGAGCTGGTCGATGTTGCCGTTTATCTGGCTACCCGCGTCGATAAAGGGGTTGGCATCGATCGGGTCCTTCTTCGTGGAGGCCTCGTTGCCCTCAAGATAGACTTTATAGCCGTCATTGGAAACAAAGTGGGAGGCTGGGTCCTTGCCAGGGTTGTACTGTGCGTATCCGCTGGTAAACACCACACCAAGGCCATTTTGGGTGCGCACGCCAATGCTCGAGGTTCCCGTATCGTTCTCAAGCGCACCGCCAACCGACAAGAGCTTCCCGTCGCTCAGATAGACGTCGCCACTCCCCTCGTTGCTCTTTATTACCACGTTACCCTTTATTACCACGGCATCCGAGCTGCCCTCCACCATAAGGCCGCCGCCAAGGTTGTTCGCCGCATTCTTTGTGGCGGTAACGTTCTCGAGCGTAAGCGTGCGTGTGCGAGCCAGTAGCGCGCCGCCCGACCCCTTTGCCTGGTTCTCGGTTATCGACGTGTTGGTTATGGTGGTGTCGCCGTAGGAGTACACGCCGCCACCGCCAGCCTCAGTCGTGTTTTGGGTAATCGTGGAGTTTTCGATCTGCATGACGCCGCATGCGGCAATGGCTCCACCGTCCTTGCCGGCAGAGTTCGTTTTGACGGTACAGCCGCTTATGGTCGTACCGGAGTCGACGCTGGCGTAGATGCAGCCACCCTCCATGTTGGAATGGTTGCCAGCCAGCTCGCACGAATTGATCGTTGCCGTACCCTTGTTGTTGACGGCACCGCCACCGGCTTCGGTGCTGTTTCCGGTAAAGCTCGTGCCGGTAACCGTTATTAGGCCGCCCAAGTTGTATATGCCGCCGCCGTCGCTCTTGCCCACGTTGTTCGCAATGGTGCCACCGTTGATGGTTACGGCACCGCGCGTGAAGAGACCTCCGCCGTAGTCATCGCCGTAGTTGTTGGAAATCGTCGTGTTGGTAATGGTAGTCGTGCCGTAGCAGCACAGGCCGCCGCCGGCACTAGAGGAGTTCTGCGTAATCGTGCATCCATCAACAACAAGGCGCTTGTCGCCGTTGTATATGGCGCCACCCTCGTTGTTGGCCCAGTTTTCCGTGATTACGCAGTTGGTAAGCGTGGCGTTGCCCTTGTTGTTGATGGCGCCGCCACCCCACTCGTTCGCCTCGTTGCTCACGAGCACGACGTTCTTGAGGTTTATGGTTCCGTTCTCATGCACGAAGATGCCGCCACCGGAAGGTGTGGAGTTGCGCGTTATTATGCCGCCCGACATGTAGAGCGTGCCGTACACGAAGAAAGCGCCGCCCTCCTCGCTCGCACGATTGCCCGTAAAGGTGCCGCCCTCAACGTTGCAGGTGCACCCCTCGTGGATGTTTATGGCACCACCGTGCTCGGCATAGCCGCCCGTAACGCGACCCGTGCCCGCGGTATCGCGAATGGTAAGCGTGGAACTGTTCGAGAGTTCGAACACGTGGCCGTCTTCGTCGTCATCGTCCAGATTTCGGTTGAGCGCGTGCCCGTTGAGGTCCACGATCACGCTCTTGCCGTCCAGCAAGAGGCGGTTGTCGTGCTCGGTTGCCGTAATGTCGTTGGCAAGGCGGATGACCTTGTCACGGTTGGCCTCGTCGTTTATTGCATTCTGCAGTGCCTGCCAATCGTCTACTGTGAGCTCCGAAACAGGCTGGATTACCCAGAGCTCTCCATCGCAAACCTCAAGGCGCTCCGCAGCCCCGTCATAGGAGAACACGGTTTTGGCCACATCAGCGCTACCGCTGGTTTCAAGCCCCAAGGTAAGCGCATTCGTGGGGCTCTCTGCCACCAGGTCTATGCGCGCCGTGCCGTCAAGCTTTGGCGACACGTTCATGACGACTCCCGAGGCCATATAGAGGTTGCGGCCAACGGAGGCTACGTTGTCGGCAATGTGCGGTTTGCCGCCCACGCTAAGGGTGGAGCCGTTGGCAACCCACACGCCACCGGCGCTCTCGCTCGCCTCGTTACCCGTAATCTGGCCACCCGTCATTGCAAACGTACCCGAGCAGCACACCCCTCCGCCAGCCTTTGCCTTGTTGCCACTTATGTTGCCGCCAGCGAAGTTCAGCGTGCCGCCTCCCTGAACGACGACTCCTCCACCGTCGCCATGGCCGCCACAGATCTTGCCCGTGCCGCCCTCGCTCGTATCGGTAACGGTAAGGCTTCCGCTCACGTTGAAGACCTCACCACCCGGCGCGTATTCCGTCCTCGCGCGGTCTATGGTATGTCCGTTGAGGTTTATGGTAATGTCCTTGCCCGCGGGCACACAGAGCGCGACGTCCTGGGGTGCGGCCCTCCAGTCGCGGTCGAGCTTAATCGTGGCGCCATCCGCGGCGTCGTCTATCATCTTTTGGAGAAAAGACCAATCGGAGGCCACGATTTGAGCCTCCTCGTTTGCAGGGATTACGGCATACCCCGCCTTGGCGCTAAAGAACGTGCTCGGTGCCACACCAGACTCAAAGTTTGAGTAGTTGATCGTAAAGACGCCGGTATCGCGCTCGAGGGTCACGCGAACCTGGGACCCGTCAAGGTTGCCGACTACATCTATGCACTTGTCCCCTTCCATTCGGAAGTCGTCGTTCACGTTGTCCTTTACCGTTACGGAACCCTGCATGCTCAGGTAATGGCTGCCACCCGCAACGAAGATGCCGCTGCCACCCGATGTTCCCTCGTTGTTGGTAACAGATATGGGATGGTCAGCGCTGCCGTCCAGACGCATCGTACTGTCGTTGGCTGCGCAGATGGCGCCACCATGGCTTACGGCCTCGTTCTGCTCGAAGGTTCCGCCAACGATTGAGGTGTCGCAGTCAATATACAGGGCGCCGCCCGACACATACGCCTTGTTGCCCGTAAACGTGCAGCTGGTGAGGGTGGTCGCACGATGGCTATATATGGCTCCGCCGGAAGACTCCTTGGACTCGTTGTTTTGGAAGGAACAGTTGGTTACCGTAAGGTAGTCGTCGCCCTCGGTGTAGATACCACCACCCAAGCCCTCGGCAGCATTGCCATTGAAGGCGCATCCAGTGGTCTGGCACGAACCCTTGTTGAAGATGCCAGCACCCTTTCCTTCGTCATACGTCGTGTTTTCTAAGAGGGTGGTGCCGTTTAGAACGATAGCGCACTCATAGTTATAGATTCCGCCACCGTTTTTGGCGCGATTCCGAGATATCGTTCCCCCGTTCACAATAAGTCGACCGTCATCGACGTAGATGCCTCCTCCCTCGTGACCCCCATCGCTAAGGTTGTTGTCTACCACGCAGTCCTGCAGCGTAAGGAGCAGACTAGATTCGCTAAGATAGATGCCACCGCCATGGTCGTCCTCAGCCTTGTTGCCTATGAACTGACACGATTTGATCGTGCGCTCGTTCTCTATGCGAATGTCGAGGCCACCACCCTCGTTGTGCGACGTATTGTAGGAGACGACGGTCTTCTCCATGCTCAGGTTGCCATCGTCCTCGGCATAGATGCCGCCACCGTTGTCACCGGCTATGTTGCGCGTTATCGCGCCTCCGGTCGTATTGAGCGTGCCGTCAACGTATATGCCGCCGCCATCCTCGGTTGCCCGGTTGTTCATAACAGCGCCACCAAGCAGGTTGACCGTCGATCCCTCGTGGATGTAGATGCCGCCACCGTCATCGGCATAGCCGCCAAGGATGTAGCCCGTGCCAATGCTGTCCTTAATGGTGAGCGTGGAGTCGCCATCCACCTCAAGCACGCGACCATCGCCGCCCTCTGGTTCGTCGGCGTTCCTGTGGAGCTGCTTTCCGTTGAGGTCGATGGTTATGTTCTTTCCATCCTCCACAATGAGGCGCTTATCGCCCTCCGCCGTCATTGCGGTGACGTTGGCATCTAGAACGATGGTCTCGCCTGACGCCGCGTTTTTTATGGCTTCCTGCAGCTGCGCCCATTCAGTCACCCGTGTGCCGCCCTCGGCCTGCTTGAGGTAAAGCTCGCCTTCGCGCACCTCCAACTGGTTGTGGTCGACATCATTGGTGGTAAAGTAGTCGATCGTGCAGCCTTGGGCCGTAAAGCCGCTCGTAATGGGCTTGTTCGGACTGCCCGTAAGCACGTCAAGATGTGCGCCGGAGACGAGGGCACCCCCTATGGTCAGCCAAGGTCCGTCGCCGTCGCCCAGGATGTTCTTGCCTATGGCCGCCGCGTTGTTCGTAACCTGCGGAGCGCCCAACACGGAAAGCGAGCCCGAATAGCCAACGTATACGCCGCCTCCGTGGTTGCTTGCGTTGTTGCCCGTAATTGTTGTGTCCTTAAGGCTCGCCGAACCGTCATATTGAACATAAATGCCGCCGCCGTCGCCATAATTCCCGTCTGGGTCAGAAATCGAGTTTCCCGTGATCTCGCACGTGTCAAGATTCGCTGTGCCACGAGCGCCCTGCGCATCACCGCGGATGTATATACCACCGCCACCGCCGCTCTTGGCCACATTGGAGGATATGCTCACGGGAGGGGTGCCTTTATTCACAGCAAGCGTTCCCGCATCCACGCAGATGCCGCCACCGCTGCCATTGGACGTATTGGAGGACACCGAGCCAGAGTTGAACGTGGTTGGGCCAGAGGTATACACTCCTCCGCCCAATCCATTTGCGGTGTTGCTGTTAATCGTGCAGACGGCGTTCGTAAACGTGCCGCCGTTGTACACGCCACCGCCGTCAGCGTCCGACACGTTGCCGGAAATCGAGCCGCCGTATGTATTGAGCGTGCCGCCGCGCTCAACACGCACGCCACCACCGCCGTTTGCAGCGTGGTTGCCCGTAACGGTGCCGCCCTGCAGCTTTAGCGTGCCGCCGTCTTTAACCACAAATCCGCCGCCCGCGCCGTACCCACCGCGAACGACGCCCTTCTTTGCAACGGGGCTGTCCACGATTCCAAGCGTTCCTAAAACGGTAAACACCTCGCCGCCATCTGTGTAGGACGAGCGGTGCCGGTCGATAGTGTAGCCGTTGAGGTCGATGGTAATGCTCTTATTCGCTGGGATCACAAGGGCCGTGTTCTCGTCGGCCGCCTGCCAGCTGCGATCCAGCGTGATCGTAGCGCCGTTGCCCGCTTGCTCGATCTGCGCTTGCAGAACGATCCAGTCTGAGGTAACCACACGCGCCTCGCCATCGCCATCCTTCAGTATCGAATAGCCTGGCTCGGCCACAAACACACTGCCTGGATCCACGTCGGGATTCTTGTCCTTGAATCCCGTTGTGAATGTGCCACCAAGATTCTCGAGCGAGACGCCAATGGAGGTGCCGCTATTGAGCTTGTCGACAACCGTTAGCCTTCTGTCGCCCATAAGGTAGATGTTGTTGGCCTGGTTGTGCGAAACAACGACGCCCGAGCCAACCTGGACTTCCCCCGTCTGGCTCGCAACGAACACGCCGCCACCACCCTTGTAAGCAACGTTTTCCTCAATGGAAGAGCTGGAGAGGATCTTGAGCACACCTTCGTTGTTGCAGTAGATGCCACCGCCAAACTCTGCCGCTGTGTTCTTTGTAAGCGCGGTTCCGTCGAGCGTCGTAGTGCCACCGTGCACGCGGATCGCGCCACCAGAAGCCTGCGCCGTGTTTTCGTTGAGGGTACAGCTCGCGAGTGTGGTGGCACCGTAAGAGCAGACGCCGCCGCCATCGTAGTTGGTTGCGTTTTGCGTAAACGAGCAGTTTGTGGCCGTAAGGCTGGCATCGCCGTTTGTATAGATGCCACCGCCTTCGGCATTTGCCACATTGCTGCTAATCACGCATTCCTCGAGCGTCGCGGTGCCCTTGTTGTTGATGCCCGCACCGCCGGCGCCAACCGCGTGGTTGCTCGAAATGTTTACGTTCTTGAGGCTGATGGTACCACCGTGGTTGTATATGCCACCGCAATCGCCACCCGTGTTGCTCACAACCGAGCCGCCCGTCATCTCCAACGTGCCATATACGAAGATTCCCCCGCCGTTGTCTGCCGAGTTGCCCGTGATGATGCCGGACTCAACGCGCAAATGACCATCTCCGCCAATGACGATGCCGCCGCCGTTCTCGTCGTAGCCACCGGAAATCTTGCCGTTCTTGTTCGCACTGGAATCCTTGATGGTAAGCGTGCCTTGGTATACGTCTAGGACGTGGCCTTTGTTGTCTTCGTTCTTAGAGGCGAGGTTACGGTTTATGGTGTGGCCGGCCAAGTCGATGGCAAAGCTTACGTCAGGGCGCTGGACCGCAAGGGAGCCGTTGCCGTCTCCAGCCGTAACGTCGCCGGCCAGCGTTATGGTCTGCCCATCCCCCACTTCGTTGATGGCATTCTGCAGCCCCTGCCAGTCGCTCACTTGAACTGTTTCTTCGGCGCCTTTGAGTGGCAGCGAACCAACGTTCTTTGCGCTCGCGTTCTTGTTATCCACATTTTTGGGCTCCGTCGCGCTGCCTTGCGTGGTAAGGGCTTCGCCCTCTTCCTTCTGCTCGGGCTCCCCCGATTCCACAGAGGCTACTTGCGCCTCCCCTTCATTCAGCGCCACGCGCAGGCCGTCTTCTGCTGCAAAGTACAAAGCAGGATCCGCCTCACCATTGTTCGCGCCATATCCGTTGGTAAGAGCACCGGTGCCCGTTTCCAACGCCACGCCAAGCGATGCTCCGGGCAAGAGCTCCCCACTCACCGTAAGCACGAACCCATCTGGCAGATACACGTTTGCACCAGATCCACTTCCACCGTTATCCCGAACGACGGGGGCTCCCTCGACGCTCACCGCCCTTGCGCCAGGCGCCACCGCCACGCCACCGCCAGCACCGCTCGCGGCATTTCCCACAATGCTGCCACCGGCTAGCCGTAGCGACGCGCCGCTCGCAACGTAGATTCCGCCACCGTCATCCGCCTCGTTGTTCGTTATGGAGCCCGCCTCAAAGCTCAGCGAACCACCGTCTTCCACATAGATGCCGCCGCCATTTTGCGTCCTGCCACCAGCAATCCTGCCTGTGCCGTTTGTCCCAGCGTTCGCGGTGCTGTCGACGACGGAAAGCGTGCCACGCACGGCAATGACGTATCCGTCGCTCGATGGCGCATTTAGGTTGCGCTCGAGAGCATGGCCAGCCAGATCGATCACAATGCTCTTGTCTGCGGGAACCACGAGGCCGGCGTCATCCTCTGCCGCCGTATAGTCCGCGTCGAGTACGATGGTCGTGCCGTTTTCCGCATCATCTATTGCCTTTTGCAGCGCTTTCCAGGAACTGCTCTCCTTTTGCGCTTGCTCATGCCCATCGTTTGCCGGCGTTTTCGCAGGCGCACCCGCGGAATCACTCTCGGGCGCGTTGGGAGGCTGCCCGGCCGGCGTCTTTTCCTTCGTTCGCTCAGACGCAGGCTCTTCGCTTGCCGTCGGAGTCGCGGGAGCATCGGATGGCGACTCAACAGCAATGCCATGTTTTGGATCCACCGGTATCATGCTAAACGCCAAAATGAACGAAAGGAGCACGCACATTATTCTTCTGAAGCGTTTCATGGTGCACCTCGCCTATAGCAACAAATGCCCTATGAGTCGACTAGTTTTTTTGCATACAAATTAAGTATACAAAACTACTCCTGCGCTTTTCAATATAGGGTGACATTAGCTTTCCAAATGAACGATTGTGAGGACGATGCGTATGCCTTCCATCAAGCCAAACAAGCGCCCTCTTTTCGTTATTAACACCATGAGCTTTAGCAAGGACATCGCATCGGGAACCTTGGCTCTCGAACCAACGAGAGCAACGATTCACTTGCGCGATACGGCGACGACTTCTTCGCGGAGAGCAAACAAAACGCCCAGCGCATCGTCTACGAGGAGGACCAAGACAAAATCGCGCAAGTACTCAGTAGGGATGAGCTGCTCGAGCTCATAGACGAACACGGCACCTACGTCTATCAATACCGACTGCTCGTCGATGGCAAGCCAACCTATGTGAGCATGAAGGCCACGAGGATCCCAGGGGACGACGAGCACATAATCGTTGGTGTGAGCGACGTCGATTCCCAGGTTAAAAACCAGAAGGCGGCTGAGCGCGCGAAGGAGGAGCGTGAGACGTACCAACGTCTGAATGCCCTCAATGGCAACCTGCTTGTGCTGTATTTTGTGGACCTCGAAACCGAGGAATACACGGAATACAGTTCCTCAAAGAGCTACGAGGGGCTCGGCATCGCCAAGCACGGGTCGGACTTCTTCCAGACCTCGCACGAAAACGGTATGAGGCTTATTCATCCCGACGATCAGGCGCTCTTCCGCGAGCAAGTTACGAAGGAGAACGTCCTTGCCACCATTGGGCAAAACGGAGTGTTCGCCCTGGACTATCGCCTGGTGATGAACGGCCTTCCCACATACGTGCGTCTTAAGGCCGCAACGATCGAGGAAAACGGAAAGCACCTGCTGATCGTCGGCCTGCAGGACGAGGACGCGCAGATTCGCCAAGACCATAAGGAAACTTGCGCGAAAGACAGGTGGCATCGGCTGCAGGCAGGAGGGCGACACGTTCCTGCTTTACTGCGCGCACCAGAGTGACTATGAGCAGCTGCTGGAAGAGTTATTGCTGGATATCCAGGCTGACGAGTCTCTGACGGACGAGGTCAGCATTCGCTTTGGTGTATGCACCAACGCCAAGCAGGAGCCTGACGTCGAGGAGCGCTTCGTCTATGCGATGATTGCAGCAGACCGCGTAAAGGACCGTCCAGACAAAGTGGTTGGCTTCTACAAGCTCGACTAGGCATTCGGCGTTTGTCCATTCCACATAGCGCCCCATGTATTGGGAGTAGCCATGCGCAAGAACATTGTCAGGCAAAGGGGACACTCGCCATTGTCTGATGTTATAGGGCCAGGCAAAGGGAAGTACCCCCATTGCCTGGCCCCGTTGCCTGTTAGGCATTAAGGTTCGTTTATGCCATATGGCAATTCGTGCACGAATACTCGTTGCCGCGAAAAACACGCCTGAGTGTGCTAAGGTTTTAAGCAATCTGTTCTGCGGATGGTGGTCCGCCCTATAAAACACCCCACGTGTTAGGAGTAGCCATGCGCAAGAGCATTGTGACGGCAACCATTGCGGGTCTTACACTGAGCCTGACCCTCGCAGCATGCGGTGGGCAGCCGGCGAGCAGCCAGTCCGAGGGCTCCAAAACGACTGAGAGCCAACAGGTCGAGGGTCAGTCCAGCGTCACCCAATCCACAACGAGCGCAATAGGAACGGTGCCCAACACCATTGCCAACGACGAGGACGCGCTCGTGGCAACGTATCCCCAGAAGTTTTCTCAGCAGACCTACGTCGATTCCAACACGGGGCTTTCGGTAACCTACAATCTGTTCTTGCCCAAGGACTACGATGCCTCAAAGAGCTATCCTATGGTCGTCTTCATTGCGGACTCCAGCTGTGCGAAGGGCGATGCCCAGCAATCGCTCACCCAAGGATTGGGCGCGCTGGTGTGGGCAACTGACGAATGGCAGGCGGCACATCCCAGCATCGTATGCGTCCCCACCTATCCCGAAACCATTCTGGACGATCACAACGGATACACCACAACCGAGTACGTGGAGCTCACGAAGCGGCTTATCGATTCCGTCTCGAACGAGTATGCCGTCGACAAGAGCCGCGTCTATGGCACGGGACAGTCCATGGGATGCATGACCACGCTCATTCTTGCCTCGGAGTATCCCGATCTCTACGCCGCCTGCATGTTCGTGGACGGACAATGGGACGTCTCCGCACTCAAGGGGCTCGAGAATCAACGCTTCATATACTTTGCGGCCGAGGACGACACCAGCGCATCCGCAGGCATGAGCGAAGTAATGTCCATGTTCGACGCCGACTCCGTACCGTATGCATCCGCTCAGTGGGACGGCAACTGGACGCCCGACGAGCTCACCGATGCCGCCAAGAAGTTGTTCGAGCAGGGTAAGAACGCCAACTTCGTCTCCTGGGCCACGGGTACCATCTCCGCAGACGCCGGAAATTCCGCTGGCCCAGGAGGTGGATCTGCGCCTTCCGGCGAAGGCGGACCTGTGGGCGGACCGTCTGGCGAAGGCGGACCTGCGGGCGGCGGAATGGGCGGCGGTGGCCAAGGCGGCGGAATGGGCGGCGCTTCCTATCACATGGCGTCGTTCGACTATGCCTATCGCAGCATCGCCGCGATGGAATGGCTCTTCCAGCAGGCGTAGGACGACTTTGCACGATAAGCACCAGAGACCCTCCCACTTGCGGGAGGGTTTCTGATAGGGCCACGTGCTAGGACACAAAGAGCTCGACGACAAATACAAGAGCACAGCAAATCGCGGCCACCTGAAACAGGCTCGCGCCAAACCATGCGGCCGCGATGCCTATCACCAGGGCAATGGCGCCAGCCACTGGTACGTTCGTAGCCTGCACGATGGCCGGGAACGTCATAACGGCCAATGTGACATATGGTACGTAATACAAAAACGAGCGTATGAATCGGCTCTTGATGGGCTTGCGGATCAGTGCGAGAGGCAAAATCTTAACCGAAAGCGTCACCGCAGACATCACGGCAATATACATAAGCGTACTATGCTGCATTCTCGTCTCCCTGCTGCTCGTGCATAAGCTCCTCATCCGACACGGGAAAGACGAGTGCCACGATCGAAGAGATGGCCACCGTAAGAATTATGGTACGCGTGCCAGGCGACAGCGTTGCAACAAAGGGAGCGACGGAGAAAACCAGGCTTGCGACGAAGCTCACGGCAACGCATCCCAACACCACGCGATTTTGTCTTGCCGGCGGAATAATTATGGCCAGGAACATGCCGTAGAGCGCAACCGAGAGTGCGCTTACCGCACGCGCGGGCAGGACGTTTCCCATGGCGATACCCAACGCCGTACCAACAGACCAGCCCAAAAGCGCAGGTATGAATGCGCCGTACGAGTAGAACGGGTCAATGGGACCAGGACGCGCGATGGCTATGCCAAAGAGCTCGTCCGTCACGTCAAAACCTACGAGGACGCGATGCAAGATGCTCGTTTTGGGCGAGAATCGCTGGCTCAACGCCGTACTCATAAGCAGATAGCGAGCATTGGCAATGAACGTGACGACGGCAAGCTCCAAATATGAGGCATTGGCGGCCATCAGGGTAAAGCCAGCATATTCGCCCGCAGACGCATTGTTCAAGAAGCTCGCAACGAAGCCCTCCCAAGGGGAAAGACCCGCATTGCGAGCAACTATGCCAAGCGAGAAGGCAACCACAAAGTAACCAGCGCCAATGGGAATCCCATCACGAATGCCCTCCTTTATCGCCTTGCCATGGCGGGCAAAGAGACCACTGCCTACGGCCATAGAGCTCACCCACTCCCACCGAATCGCCTCGACAAATACCGCATTATTATACTCGTCCTTTTATGCCGATCCCTCAGCACCCGGCAGACTCATCGGATTCCTTTTGCCACAGATTCTGCGTAGCAGCACCGCAACCAAGAATGCCACGAGACCAATGCCAATCAGCCAGACGATGCTCATGTACCACGGCTGATCGTGAACTCTTAGGAAGACATACGGCCCGGAAATAACGCGGAAGTTATTTAGTGGAGTCATCACGAGAGCATAGAGTCCAGTCGGGATCAGAGCCAACCTGCTATCCCTCTTCTCCACTGGATCCATGAACAACAGCGAGACGATTCCCAGAATGGGACACAGCGTGTGTTGAAAGAGGTTCGTGCCGTTCAGAAAGGTAATAATTGGCTGCATGCGCGTTGGAAGAAGGTACGTAACCGCCACAACAAGGGTTACGGTGGTAATGCACGTCGCGATGTACTTTATCCTGTTGACGATGAGTTCATACTAGCAAACGGACTATATCCTGCTTGCAGATATGCGCGCCCGCTTCTTGCGGTTTCGTATCGCATGCTGGAGAGCAACAAGTATAGCGATGACGGTGCCCTCTTGCTCGGTTCGGTATATGTCGATGCAGTACTTGTCGTGGATCGAGACGGCCTTCTCGCTGATGACGGCGATTACCTGGCCATCCTCGTCATAAATTTGGAAGTTCCATGCAGCGAGCCTCCCGCGAAGCTGCCAGCCCAGCTCGCTGATGTTGTAGACCACGTTCACAACATGCAAAAGCTCGCTCGCAAACTCGAAGCTCATCCCATCGTCCAGCGTCACGAGGTACAGGTCGCGCACCGAAGGGATGACCTTCTCGATATGCGCAACGGGCTTACCTTCGGAGTCCACGACTTCGGTCTTATCGTGAATCGAAACCGTCTTCCTCTGGCTATGGTACACAACGTTGCCGTCGCTATCGGTTATGTCGGTTTTCATTCCAATCTTTATCACATCGGTGGAGAGGAACAGCGAGCGAGCCGGGTCGCCAAAGCTTTCCACGTTGTACACGTTCGCCTGCTCCCCTTCTTCGCGATAGCGCATGCGCTTGGAAAAGACTCCCATTTCGATCCCCCTGTTAGCGAATAGCGCTGCCTACGTTCGCCAGCGCAAAGTAACGAGGGAATTATAATAGGTGCCTAATATACGTTTCAAACATATTATTCGTCTTGAAACATGCTAACCGGAAGCACGTACTCGCCGTTGGCCGTAAGCCTTAGCATGAGGTCGGGCGACGTCGTGTGCGACAAAACCGTGCGCGCGTTGTAGAGGTCGCTGCGCTCGACGAACGCCTTGGCATCGGCGTACGGCATGCCGCTTGACGCCTTGCGGCCCACCAGGCGCTCACGCAGAATCTCGGGATCTGCCGTAATCGCCACCGTGTAGTCGGCCAGCGAACGCAGGTCCTTCCAGTCGGGCCAGTCGAGCAGCAGGTAGTTGCCCTCCACCAGCACGATGTCTTCAGTCACACGCAGAGCACCGTCAATGGGATCGTGGATGGTGCGGTCATAGGCTGGCCAGGGGCAGTCCTCGCCCGAGGCCACGCTCTCGAGCGCCGCATGCAGCAGACCCACGTCGAACGTCTCGGGGGCGCCCTTGAACTGTGCCATACTCACCTGCGCCCCATCGCGCACCATGGTATGCGTCTCTAGGTAGTCTTGACGGCGGTGGAAGCCGTCCATGCCGATTGCCTGCAAGGGACACAGCCCGGGAGTGGTTCGTGAGAGGTGTTCGAGGAACGCCCCGAGCGTCGACTTACCCGCTGCTGGAGGGGCGGCGAGCATTGCGAGCACACGCGAGCCCTTATTGTGGCTGATCTCGCCAAGATGCCGTAACAGCGGCAAGAAGATCTGCTCGACGCTCTCGTGGCCATAGGAAGCCAAGACCTCGATCCCGTTGACGTTTGCGCGGTACTCCATGTGATCCCCCCTTCTGAGTTAGATGCCAGCGATGAGCTAGCGCCTCCTGTGCCAGCCCGCCGCCAATGCGGTAGCACCCATGGCCGCCGAAGCCAGGACGGCCACGAAGGACGTCGGGTCGTCGGTCCTGGCGAGCGTGCTGGAGGTTCTGGAAGTCGCGGCATTGCTGGTGGTACCTGACGTCGTCGCGGTATTGCTAGAGGATCCGGATGTCGCGGCATTGCTGGAGGACGAGCCCGAGCTCTTGATCCACTGCGCGTAGAGGGTCATGTTAGAGGTGACCTCTACGCTGGCGCCGTCCTTATAGGAGGCGCCGGACCCGTCGGCCTTGTCGTTCCAGCCCAAGAACGTGTAGCCGTCACGCGTGAAGGCGTTCTTGGTGAGCGACACGGTCTCGCCGGCTGCGACGGACATCTTTGCCATGGTCCCCTTGCCGCCATTGGCGTCGAAGGTAACAGTAACGGTCGCGCCAGCCTCGGCCACGGTGAAGGCGGCGTCCGCCGACCCGTCGTCGAAGGTCGCCTTGAGGGTATGCTTTCCAGTGCCGAGCTTCTGCAGGTAGGCGGACGTCAGCGTGATCACCACACTGCCCTTGGCGGCGGTGTAGTCGGTGTCCCTTACGAGCTCCTTGCCGTCCACGGAGGCAGAGGCGAAGTGCGAGAAGGTCGTGTCCTCCGTGCCCTCGTCGGGGCGCTTGAAGGTGAAGGAGAGACCCTTCCCGGATCCCTGGGTCCATGTGGAGTCTGCGCCGGAAACGACGTCGTAGCTCGGCGCGGCGATGGTCGCGGTCACGCTCGCAGCCTCGGAGTCGACGTGGTTCGCGTCGCCTGCAGCCTTGTACCAGACGTAGTAGGTCCCCACGTCCGTGCCGCTGGGGACGGCCGTGTCCCAGCCATCTACCGGCGCGTTGGTGGCATCCGAACCGAGCGCGTACTTCATCGTGCCACCCGTAGCCTCGCCCGCCGACACGAGCTCTTGCGCGCTCCCGTTATAGATGAGGTTTTTCGCCTCCGGCCTCTTTGCTATGACGGCAGGCGTCTTTGCTTCTATGGTGTATTCAAGCTTCGCCGTTGCGCCTTCTACGGTTATCTCGGCCCTGTAGCTTCCCTCGGTCGTGGGCGCCTCGTCGAGCTGAGTTTCACCGCTCCAGTAGACCACCTTGGGTTTGTTGGGCAGTTCGTTGTCCGCCGTCCAGGTTCGGTTTGCTATTACGGTCGCCTTCGCACTGCCCTCGCCGCCCTCGACCTTGAGTGTGGGTGCCACGATGGCGAGTGTGGGTTTGGTCAATACGGAGCAGGGCTGTTTGCCGCAGGTTGCGGTTATGCTCGCGCCGTAGGCGGAATAACTCCATTCGTGCTCGAGCGGTAGCGCGGAGACGGCAAAGATGGTCGCTATCTCGCCCCAGGTGTTTTTGAAGCGAATTGCCGTCAACTCCTTCGAGGAATCCACGTCGATCCCCTCCGCCACGTACAGCGCGAATCCGTCATCGGTCAGTGCGTTTGATATTCGAATTCTGTTGTAGGTCAGATTCCCGTCATATACCGACCTATTCCAATCAGGAATCTCAATTGCTTGCGAAACGGCGTTTCCACTCCCGTCACTTGCCGGTTTCTTATCCGTACCATATAACGGGGTCACCACCAATTTGGCGCTACCATCGGAGGTTCCGGCAGCGGTGCAAAGGATAGCGACCTTTTTGCACCCGCTCCCCAGCTCACCCAAATTGAGCGTACCTTCTTGCGAAGCCTCAAGCCGCAAGGCATTGGAAGCGCCATAGCCTCCCAGCTGAAATGCCATTCCGTTGTTCAAGGTTATAAGACCACTATCTGGCAGGCATTTCTCTGATCTTCCGGCAAAGTAGGTGTGGCCTCCGCCCTCGTCATTGGCGTCAATGTAACCGGATACCGAACTCTGAAGCTCCGTACCAGTTTTTGACCCGTCCGCCACGACATCAACATTGAACCCCGAAAGCGCAACAGTCACGTAATTCTCTCCTGACGTGTCATCGGTCGCCAATGCCATTCCCGGCACGAGACACAACACCATCTCCAGCACGGCAACTATAAGCAGGACACCCTTTGTGCATCTAAATCCAGCCATGCGATTCCCCTCATCAACTCAATGATTCCGTTGCCTCAAATAATAGCAAAACTAGCATGTACACCCACATCACGTCAACGAATGCCACCTATAGTCAAATGGGAAACGTGCCTGGCTTTGACCTAATCCACGTCGCTTCACACACGCGCGTGCGAGCAGGCCCCTACTTTACCTCCGCCAATATAAAAAAGGGACCCTTGAGTCCCTTTAATAAGCTGGTCGGGTGGACTGGAATCGAAGGCGACCCCTTGCCCCCAGGCATTAACGGCTCACCAAATCATACAATCTACCTTCTGTTATACAGAAGCACTCACCAACATCAAGCACTTTCTATCCCGCACAAACACAGTCTCCTTCTACTCATAAATCAGTATCTCCGCTACCGCCCGTCGCGGTAATATCGCCACCGTTGATCGTAATCGCACCGGTACCAAATCCGTAATTTCCCCCAATACCGGATAGGCCACGTCTGATGTATGTAGCGTCGACACCACCTATTGCTATCAGCTTGCCCGTTCCCTCAATAACAAGAGTATTGCCGCTGTTAACAGTGATGCCTTGTGTGGCAGCAAGGGTGGTCTTCTCGCCGAGATTGAGCGTGACGGTTCCCCTAACCTCCACGCGATTGCTGAGCTCTACATCGCTCGCAACATTCATGGTGGTCGTACCGCCATCGCTGCCTCATGTCGTATCAGACGCCGTGACATCGTCCGCCAGCGCGACCGAGGGGACCAGTAGCAGGACGAGCGCGAGCAAGAACGTGGCGGCCATTCGCTTGTGCATGATGGCTCCTTACCTTACGGGCAGGACGGTTAGGTATATCGGAGCAAAGCTATCCCTCGTGGTGGCGTTCAAACCACTTATCTTATCGCAAACGCTGTTTGTCCTACATGTGGCCCTGCCAGCACACAACTTGCAACCTGTGTGCTGGCAGGGCCACATAGGGACTGCCAAGACTTCACTCGCCCGGATTGGCAGGGAGCTACCCGCGCTCGACTTTGAAGCCCGTGCGACTAAGCGCTATGAGCTGCCCCTGTGCATGGCATAGTCATGGTGCACCCGATTACACCCTCCAGTCCGGTTTGCCACAATGGATGCAACGTATCTCCTTGTCCGGCCAGACGTTCCCCCATACCTCGCCAGGACGCGTTCGTCCCGTGTCCTCCCAAACGTGCTTCCCGGTTGGGCTCATGAGGCACTCCTTTTTACCTACCTTTTTTAAGCCTCCCGCGAGGGCGTCGAGCTGCTCGCCGGTGAGTTCGATGCCGTTCTCCTTTACGAACGCTATGCGCTCATCGGCGGTCTTGCACTCTTTTGCCTGCTCAATCTTCTCGGGTGTTAGATCCTCGAACCTCATGTTACCGTCCTCTCACGTATCTTACGCAACCGCTGCATGGGCCACCTCATGAGCCGACTCCAGCTACATGCGATGCCATTTGCCATATGGTTTTATATGCGTAATAAGTAACACCTTTCCATCTTTTTTTGCCACAGTTGCATTTATGCATGGCCGAACGATGCGTTCCGCAGCGTCGCAGACTAACGTGTCGCGGCAAAGCGTCCCATGACGCGGGATTCTTGTAACTGTGTATCAGCATCTGCGGCTGTGTAGCACACATTTACACTTCTGTATTTTGCCGCAGGTCATCTACCTTGGGTTTTGTAAATTGAAACTGTGTGTATGTGTAGTTGTGTGCTATATAACCGTATCTATGACACACAATTACAAAAAAAACTCAAAGCTCATGGTCCCTGAGCTGTACTTTTACGATTTGCTCCCTCAAAACGTGTAACTGTGTATTGAGTGCCGGGCCACACGACCACACACTTACCGCAATCTTGGTTACGTCAAGCGACTTTACGAGGTCGCCCCGCCCAGCGCGCAGACGGGGGCGATCGTGGTCCTCTCGTTCTCCGAGTAGGCGCGATAGAACTGCAGGTACTTGTAGAGGGCCCTTCGCGTGTGGCCCCTACCGTAACGTAGCGTGAGGTCCCTGGCGAGCCCGTTCACCGTCTGCGCCCCATACACGCCCGTTCCTCACCGGCGAGTTCCTCGTCGGCGATTCGGCAATTCGCCGTGCCATGACTACGGCAGGAGTCAGTGAGACAGCAGGTAAGGACCATTTTATTGGAGTCAGTAAAATGGTCGCCACCGGCAGTGGAGTGGGCAGAAGGATGGCGAAGTGAACGCTAACACCTTGAGGTTTAATTCGCGCAGAGTCACGCGTCTCATATCCAAAAGCGATTCGTTAGGTTGACTTTGTAGGATATTTTCATACAATGTTGCCATGTCAAGAACGATGCACATAACGACGATAGCGGAGCTCGCCCGATCTGAGGGCGGAGTGTTCACCGTGGCGCAGGCGGCCAGGCTCGGCGTGCCACGCGACGCCCTCTCGCACGCCGCGCGCGCGGGCACGCTCGAGCGCGTCGTGCGCGGAGCGTACAGGATGGCGAGCTCACCCGCGGGCGAGCTCGACCTTGCGGCGGCACTCTGGAAGCTCACCAAGCCGGCGGCCTTTACCCACGAGCGCCTAGCGAGCTGGGACGGCGTCGTTGTGGGCGGCGCCACAGCCGCATGCGCCCTCGGGTTCGGCGACCTCTATCCCTATCCCTGCCGCATATACGCGCCACGCGCCATCCGCTCCACACTCCTGGAGATGTCGGCGGCAGTCCGCAGGGTCGACGAGCGCGACGTCACGCTTCGCCTCGGCATCCCCGTTACGAGGTCGGAGCGCACCATACTCGACCTCGTGCTCGACGGTGAGGACCCCTCGCTCGTCGCCGACGCGCTCGCGGACGCCGCGCGCAACCTCGCGCGCCCTAGGGACTTCGATGTCGTGAGGCTCATCGAGCTCTTCCGCGAGAGCCATGGCAGGTGGGGCGCGCCCGCGGGAACCCTCGAGATGCTCCTCGCAGATGCGGACGTCAGCAGCGAGTAGTATGGAGTGATTGCATGAGGTACAAGACGGCGGCTGCGCTCGAGATGGCGGTGAGAGATGCGGCGAAGGCTTCGCCGCAGGACACGAACAGGGCAATAGCCGGGTTCTACTTCCACCGCCTGCTGTGCCGCGTCTTCAGCGAGCCAGAGCCACGCTTCGTGCTTAAGGGAGGCCTAGGGATGCTCGCGAGGGTGCCCGACGCGCGTTCGACGCGCGACATCGACCTCTCCACCGAGGCGTACTCTAGCAAAGAGGCCGTCGAAGAGCTCAAAAGACTCGCCGCAAAGGACCTCGGCGACTTCGTTACCTTTCGCTTCGAGGGAACTGAGAGGCTACGCCTTGACGACGGGTACCGCAGCGGCAATAAGGTTACCTTCGTGCCGCTGCTTGGTGGACGTCCGATGTCAAGGGTATCCGTCGACCTCGTGGCGGACAGCATCCCATGCGGGACGCCCGACATGGTCTCGCCAGCCGATAGGCTAGCCATAGAGGGAATCCCAACATGCGCGTATCTGGTCTACCCCGTCGCCAGTGCGGTCGCAGACAAGGTTTCCGGCATCATGGAGGTGCACGACGAGAGACCGTCGTCGCGGATCAAGGACCTTGTTGACATTGCCGTATACCTTACAAGGGAAAGCTTCGCCCTGTCCGACCTGCGCGAGAGGCTTCGACTGGAGGTGGCTCTTCATGAACTAAACATCTCCAACGGTTTCGCTGTTCCCACCACATGGGAGAGCACCGCCTACGCCTCCTCCTACCAAAGGCTTGCAAGCAAAACCAGCCTCCCGTCCGAGCTCAGGGACATGCATGCCGCAGAATCGCTCGCAAGGCATTGCATCAACCCCGCGCTCGACGACGAGTTGGCCGACACGGACGAATGGGACCCAGAACGTAGGCAATGGGTCAAGCCGACAACTTACAAATAATGGTCGAAGAGCCTTAACCAACAGAACGAAGCCACGCAAAGTGCAACATCGAGTGATTTCTGATTACGGAAAATGGGTACAAAGGCGACCGTTTGGCCCGTTGCCACAACGAAATGCCCTATGGTGCCGCTTTCCGCAGAGTGATGAGATCCGTTAACAAAGACGGTGGGAAGTGTGGGCATCGTGCCCTGCTTGAACCCTTCGGCAAGAGGCTGCGGAAGATAGTATGAGAACTACCAGCGAAGGACTCTCCCATTTACCGACTGTCTACGTCCCGCCAATACAAAGCGTGGCGAAAGATGTCGAGCTGGACTGGTTTCGAAGGCGACCCCTTGACTCCCAGGCATTAGCGGTTCTCCTTCTTACCAAATCTACCTGCCATTATGCAGGAAGCCTACAGTTGGCATATGTGTATTGCGCTCACTCCCCTTCGCCCTAGCAGGAATCATCGTCACTTTTCACATGCCTACGATGGTTCGGCAGGCTTTCAAATGCGCTTGCCTTACGCTTCTTCCAGCCCAAGAGAGATAGCTACTTGAGGTAGCTGCAGCCATCGAATGCCTTGGCGCCCTGCACCAGACAAGGCCCTCGATCAACGCCTCCATCATCTCGTTGTCCCCTCGTATCGCTGCGCTGGCGACGAGCTCGATCGGCCGCTTTTCCCTGTGCGAGTGGTTTCGAGCACCTCCGGAAGGAGTGTGTACTATCATTGATTTCAATGATTTCACGAGGAGGTTTTCCATGCCAACCATGATGAGCACCAAGATGACCAAGGGTGGTCATACAACCGTCCCCCGCGAGATCAGGGCGAAGCTTGGCATCGGACCCGAGTCCCGTGTCTACTGGAGCTTCGACGGCACCCGCGCCATACTCACGGCTAAACCCATCCTCCCAAACGAGATCGCATCCGAGAGCGAGTTCTGGGACGGTATAGAGCTCGCAATGCGTGACGTTCGCGTAGACAGGCTCCAAGACGCCCACGCCCTATCCACGGGCATTCGCGAGAGACTCGGTCTTGAGTGAGCATAGATTCTGCAACCTCGTCTCCGCCTTCCCCGGATACGGCTCACCCGTGAGGGACACGGACCTCCGCTGGCGGAAGGTCGGCGTGTTTGTCGCGGTGTATCATGAAGACCCTGACAAGTAGCAAGTTGTGCTTCTGCGCCTGTACTACCTGTCATCGAGCTGGCGCAAACATGCCCTTGGCATCTCACACGATGCGGATACGTGACGTTTCACACAGGGCGAATATGGAGCCGCAGACCTACTGCAAAAGAGACTCTTTCATGAACTGCTTCTGCTTATACATGGCTCTGTCAGCCTCTTCGAAGACGTTCAAAAGACAAGAATGCTGGGCCTCATCGTATTCGGCCATACCCGCGGCAATGGTTCCGCCCGCCTGGACTTTCGTTTGCTCCCGCGGGATGGTGCTGATTTGCTCCATCAAATCATATCGATGGATAAAGTCCTGTCCGGACAGAAGGGCCACAAACTCATCACCGCCAATCCGGAACACGGGACTGTGGCTGTATACGGCGCAAATCCTTTCGCAAGCACTCTTTATGCAAGCGTCCCCTTCGTGGTGTCCATACAGGTCATTGACTTTCTTCAAGTCGTTGATGTCGCAGACCACAACCGCGAAGGACTCCTGCTCCCCCGTCTTGATTCTCTCGTTTATTCTCTCTTCCCAGTCCATATATGCATGCTTGCTCTTTACGCCCGTAAGAGAATCGCGAAACGCCATTTGCTTTGCGGAGCCGAGCTCCTTTTTGTGTTCTTCCTCCCTCCGCACCATCTCCTCCAGTTCTAGACGGCGCTCCTCCATCAAGTCTCCCAAAATGAAGGTGTGAAGGATGCAGGCCCCCAGCAGGCACCCGATGGAATACAGAGGCAGCGGCGGGTTGAAAACCTGTATGATAATCGTGACCGCCATGGTGATGCCATATACACCTATTGCCCAGTGATGCCGTTTCGCGCTCTGATGCTTACCTCTTGCCGTAAACAGCGCGTAGCAAGCAGAAGCTAGGAACAGAATGACCTGCACTGCCAATATGGCATACCTCAAATCTGCCGAGTGATATACTACGGCTTCATCGAACCAGAACATGACCGGCAAGAAGAAGTTAAGCATCAGTACAGCAGCGACAAAGACAAGATAAAGCGTCCCCACATGCTTAAGCGCTGCTATAAGCCAGCCTGTATCCTGCAGATAATTAATCACATACCGGGTCCACAGAAAGAGTGTGGCGGACATTGCGAGAAAGTACAAAACGGTATCTGCATATACCGCATCCATCATCTGTGCGTCATAAAGCACGCCCCAGAAAGCATCGAAGATGTAAAATGCGACATCGCTCAGGATGAGCCAACGATACGACTTTCCTGCCGGTGTGTCGTTTCTGAACTGCCGACCGATCAAGGCATCGAAATTCACGATACAATGAACAAGCAGCGCCACTATGGCAGTACTTGAGTACGTCATACGTTCGCGTTTTTCTCCTTGCTTCTATAGACGAGTCACGGCGATAGTGCGCAGCATACCTGCAATCTATTTACAGCATAGCGGAAGGAGCCACAAGGTAAGGCTTACATGTCCAGCCAAACGACAATATTTCGTTCGCCGAAGCAAATATCCAATTCGCGGTAATGTCGGCGGCTCGTATGAGCGTTACCGAACGCAAGTCGAGGTAGCTGTCCGTTTGTCCATGTGGCAGGACACGCCCGCCTGTCCATCGTCTGGACAGGCGGACAGGCTGGTTTTCCCGTCTTTGCTCATGCCCTTCTCCTTACGTAGCCGTCGCTGCGTTCGAGGTGGCGCGACTCGTCTATGCGTCGCTTCACGGTCTTGGGACTTACCCCGAAGTACTCCGCGAGGTCGTCGATGCGAACGGTGTCCTCGCCCATGGAGACGGCCTCGAAGGCTTCCTCGAGGCAACGCCACTTCTCCTCCCGCGCCTGAGCACGGCTCCTGCCGCTTCCGTCGGTGGATCGCGCCTCGCCTCCGTCGTAGGGACACTGGGCGAGCACTCGCCTGTGGTCGGGCACGTGAAGCGGGCAGTCGAACCACACGCCCATGTTCACGAGAGGTGGCCGACGAGCTGGTGAGGCCAGAGAGCAAGGATGCTAGGCACTGGTGCATGATGAGAGCGCACCGTGCTTTCGAGTACATGGATCGCGTTGGCATGGACTGGCTGACTGACTCGTAGGTATATCGTTAGCAATTGCTAATAAATACATTACCCATACCCTTAGTATTTACTAATATATAAGCAAGCAAAACAAAGGAGGTGGACATGACAAAGAAGCGAGTCGTTGATAAGGGGCTACTCGAGGCCGGCTGGGTGAAGGTGCCGCACAAGAGAGGCGACCACGACAAGTTCACCAAGCCGGCGATGCGCTCGATCTCCATCCCAAGGCACCGCGAGCCGAAAGAGCACACGGTGGCGGAGATTCGCAAACAGGCGGGACTCAAGTAGTCCCGCCCCCTTCGGGGGTCATGGCCACGCGATAAAAGGAGAGATGATGGGAGTCTTCATTTGCGATTTCGAGTTGGTCGACTACGACCATGACGGCACATACGTCGTCCATCCAGTCGGGCTCGATGGCGCGACCGAGGGATACGGCCTCAAGGACGCGGTTGAGATGGCTGCCGACTGGCTCAGGGAAACGGCGCTCGACTTCCTCATGCGCGGTGAGGAATGGCCAGAGCTCCCGCTTGGCAGCGATCCGACGAGGGGCGGCCGCATGGTGACGCTCGCCGTCGATGCGTCTCTCGACCAGGTGCCCGCCGTCACCTCAGCCGAGGCGGCACGGATGCTGGGCGTGAGCACGGCTCGGGTGGCGCAGCTCGTGAAGGCTGGCGCCCTCGAAAGCTGGAAGTCGGGCGGTACGCGCATGGTTAGCCTGGACTCCGTTGAGTGCAGGCAGGCCGAGAAGCGCAAGGCGGGACGACCGAAGAAGGATCTTGCCACTGCTTAGGGAAAGAATCCTTCGCGACTCTTGACGTTGCTAACTGACTTCCGCAGTAGTTTAGCGCCGTTTGCCTCTGTCTAGCAGGGCAAACGGCGCCTTCGCGTTGAATGTTTTCCGACGGCACACCGCCCGGCGGCTACCTCCGGCGGACGGACTTCCCCTTCTTGAGCAGCGCCTTTATGCCGCTCGTCCTCATCCACTTGCGCGGCGCCTCCTCGCCCACGAGTGCAGACTTTACTTCTTACAGAACCGCCTCTGGTATGAGCAGTTCGCCATAGGGTTGACGCAAGATGTCGAGCTGGCCCACCTTTGCGAAGGCGATGGGCGGGGTTGTGTTGGCAACCACCCTAGGCATTGCCCATCTCCTCGACGAACTCCGCCTCGCCGTCGAAGTGGAATATGGAGACGCCGTTCTGCCCGAGGAAATAGATGAAGTCCTCCTTGTCCATCCCCGCGATCTGCGCGCAGTAGCCCAGAGACACCCCCTTGGTCGCGTAGAAGTGCAGCGCGGTGGCTCGCCGCGCGAAGTCGAGGGCGTCCCGACGACTCATTTTGTTGTCGTAGAGGACCTCGTCGGGAATCTCGAAGACTACTTGGCACATGTCGGCATATCCCCTCGTATTGATAGACGAGATAGAAAAAAGGGACCCTTGAGCCCCTGTAGCAAACCGGTCGGGTGGGCTGGACTCGAAGGCGACCCCTTGGTCCCCGGGCAGATGCGGTTAGATGCGGCTATTCCCGCCAACATAGCTCATCATGATTCCAGCGTTTTCCCGTCACGCTCATTCGAATTGCCGGTTCCAAAAGGGTCGAGGCAAGCGCCTCTGCATTCTTTCGCAATCGTAGGGAATCTACTAGTCCTGTTTGCGCGCAAAGACTCGCAAACTGGCGGTCGTGGGCATCGCCCCATTCCTCTGGAACGGAAAACGCCCCTATGGGAGCCAGCCGCCTTGCAGAAAGCTCGCGATGGATTGCCCTTTGCAATGAGTCGCCATCAACCTCGCATGTCGTCGCATAGATCACTATGTCTACCAGATCCTTTACCCTTGAGGACGGGCGACCATCATGCCGCTCTATCAGGGCGCAGAGTTTGTCTGCGAGGGCATTCTCGACTGGATAGACCAGATAGTCGCAAACCTCGACACCACCCACATCAAGCCGGTCAATGGGCGTGATTCTCTGAGCATGATCCAGTTGTATCTGATCGACCACAAGATCTATCGAGATGTCTTGCATTTTTTTAGCGCCCAGATATGGAGCGAACCTTACCGAAAGGCCGCTTCGGTACTCGTCGTCCGCTTTGATTGGACGCGTCTCAGTAAGCTCGAACGACACGAAATCACCAAGGTCCTTTCGCGAAACCTCCAGCAGGTCATCGAGCGCATCGTCAAGGCTGCCTCTCTTGGATAGCAGGTCGATGTCACGCGTCGTTCTTGCGTCGAGCGTGCGCGCCAGCATCCCCTGGCCGCCTTTGAGCACGAAGCCCATGCTGTCGTCCGCGAATACCCTGCAGAGCAGGCGGTGGAAATAGAAACTGGATACAGCCTTCCCTGTGTCCATGGGAGAAAGCTTTGCCGCTTCCTTTACTGCCATCTCCAAGGCCCGGGGACTCTTAAACGTCGGATCCATCATGACCCCTCTCCGTCAATGCCGGCATTCGCGAGGAGCTCCTCGTAAAGCGAGCGTGCCGCGTTCTTTGGTTGGCTCTCGCGCAAGAAACCCGCGAGCTTCTCCAAGTCGAATGCTTGGCTTGCATGCAATGCGTCTTGCAGCGCATCTGCCACCAGCGACATGTCCTCGTTATCGAGAATGAGATCGGATATCGTACGCTCCATCTTCGTAACCGGCACGCCTTGTTGAAACACGACGTCCTCGCGTGCGACGATGCGCTTTCCAAACCTCGCTAGCCGATTTCTCGTATTGAACCTCTTGGGAGCGTAAAGGCGATAAGGTGAGAGGTGAAAATCACCGATGCCCATGAGGGACGCCGCCGTCTGTCCTCCGACCACGATGCCGTCCCAAGCCGAAAAGCGCATTCGTTCGTACGTGAACAAAGAGGGGGACGTGAGTTTCCATACTGCCACAAGCTCGTCGGTGTAGGATGATCCCGACCCAACCATGCGATAGGCTCCCCGCATCACCCTCTCAAGCCGACCAGACTCGACCGCATCGTGCAGCGCGTCTCGCGTTACGCCCACGCGTTCGGCCTGCGCGGTCGTGAACACCCCTTCGGACTCCGACAGCTCGGCAATCGACGCTATGTGATTCGAGTAAGTCATGCTTCAATTGTAGGGTAATAGCCTACAATTGCAACAGATAAAGACGCGTGCTTCCTTTTCGGTGGAAGCATCCCCTTTGCGATTTTGGTAGGCACCATGGTGGGCATATGATGGGCATATGATGGGCATATGATGGGCAAAAGAAAACAGGTCAGAGCTTTAAGTCTCTGACCTGCGAAAATTCTGGTCGGGTGGACTGTATTCGAACCAGCGACCCCTTGACCCCCAGGCATCTGCGGCGCTCGTTTTGCGATCACCCACGGGCACTGACCAGCACTTTCAGACCTTACACAAGCTCGAAAAGCACTCATAGGCACCCTCCACAACTCTATGTCTGCCATTTTCTGCCAATAAACTCTTAAATATATTGGATACATCTCGAGACACGCTCACAAGGGTGCCATTCATATGAGTAGAATGACAAAAGGCCTACTGTTAAGCGTGCCTCGTAAACTGCGACGTGTTAAAGGGGTAGCGAAGTAAGCGCTGACAGCTCGGGGTTCACTTCGCACGGAGTCGAACATCTCATACCAGAAGCAATTCGTAATGTTGACTTTGTATGATAATTTCATACAATATTGCTATGTCAAAAACGATGCACATAACAACGATAGCGGAGCTCGCTCGGTCGGAAGGCGGCGTGTTCACCGCTGCGCAGGCGGCGAGGCTTGGTGTGCCGCGCGACGCCCTCTCGCATGCGACGCGTGCGGGCACCCTCGAGCGCGTCGTGCGTGGCGCGTACAGGATGGCGAGCTCACCCGCGGGCGAGCTCGACCTCGCGACCGCGCTCTGGAAGCTCACCCAGCCGGCGGCCTTCGCCCACGAGCGCCTAGCCAGCTGGGACGGCGTCGTTGTGGGCGGCGCCACAGCCGCCTGCGCTCTCGGGTTCGGCGACCTCCATCCCTATCCCTGCCGCATGTACGCTCCACGCGCCATCCGCTCTACGCTCCCAGAGATGTCGGCGGCAGTCCGCAGGGTCGACGAGCGTGACGTCTCTTTCGCGCTCGGCATCCCCGTCACGAGGTCGGAGCGCACCATACTCGACCTCGTGCTCGACGGCGAGGACCCCTCGCTCGTCGCCGACGCGCTCGCAGATGCCGCGCGCAACCTCGCCCAGCCCAAGGACTTCGATATCTCGCGACTCTCCAAGCTCTTCCGCGAGAGCAAAGGCAGGTGGGGCGCACCCGCAGGGACGCTCGACACCCTCCTTACGGAAGCAGGCGTCACTAACAATGGGTCTGGAGGATTCTTATGAGGTACAAGACGGCAGCGGCGCTCGAGATGGCGGTTAGGAACGCGGCAAAGGCCTCGCCGCAGGACACGAACAGGGCGATAGCCGGGTTCTACTTCCACCGCCTGCTGTGCCGCGTCTTCAGCGAGCCGGAGCCACGCTTCGTGCTTAAGGGAGGCCTGGGGATGCTCGCGAGGGTGCCCGATGCGTAGGCAATGGATCAAGCAGACTTCGTATTGAAGAGGCGTTTGCGCTCCTAGCGATGGATGTGCGCCGCATCGTGGGCGGGTCAGACGAACGCGGAGATGAAATATGGGTGACACACGATAGATTCCGCAATCATCAACGTGCTCTCCAAAGGCGAGAGCATGCCCATCTCCGCGATCACGCCGCACACCGGTGTCAGCGAGCGTACCGTAAGAAGGTATCTGGCTGCATTGGGTGAAGAGGGGCTGGTAGTCATGGAAGGCAAGGGCAGATGGACAACCTACCGCATCGTATGACGGCAAGAAATCGTAACGCCGACTCTTTGCCGAGGTCAGCCCACGCACACGCACTCAGCTTAACGGCATGATGCTGGGGTCAAGAGGTCGGAAACGGAATATGGGATGCTCGGCGCTTCTATATGCTATAATTAATGTAATCCCGCCCTCGAACGCGACTTCCCCTCTAGGAGTGCCATGGCATCCAAAAGCCACAGTGACCGGCACACAAAGCATGCCACATCGGACACGCACCATGCCCACTGGCGAACTTATTCGCCCGTTGCCTCGCGGCCGCATATACGTATTCTGCGCGTTATCCTCCTGGTGTGCGGGTTTATTCTCGCAATCGCTAGCGTATATCAATTCGTAGTCGCTATACGGGGTTATGCTCAAAGCAGCAGACAGCCCTCAGCACCTATCGAATTCAGCGAACAGGGCGAGCACCATAAGGTCCTCCTCCTCATGTCCTACGACGACAATCATGTGACTATTCCCGACGAGCGCAACGGCGTGCTCGACACCCTCGACCAGCTCAACGTCACCACCGACGTAGAGTATTTGCATACAAAAATCTACCCGCTCGGGACGGAGACGTCAGACGCCATCATCCAAACCCTTGCCCAGAAACTTGCGGTACGCGGTCCCTACGACGTCATCATCGTGGCCGACGACGACGCGCTCAGAGTGGTGGACCAACACCATCACGACCTCTTTGCCGACGCGCCAGTTGTCTTCTTTGGCATCAATGACCATGGGTATGCACGTGAGGTGGTTGACGAAGGCTGGGCGACAGGTGTCATCGAGGTGAGCTGCTACCCAGAAATGATGAACCTTGTCTTCACGCTAAGGCCCAACACCAATCATATCGTGGTTCTCGCCGATCGCACGACTACAGGAATCGGCGACTTGGCACAGTTCCACCCCATTGAGGACAACTACCCCGGCGTTAGGTTTGAGGTACTTGACGCCGGATCCATGAGTTTCCACGATATGCGCGAGAGGCTTCGCGAGCTCGATGAAAACGCCGTTGTCGTTCATCTCGACACCTTTGTAGACGTCAAAGGCAATACGCTCAGTATTCCCGAGGCAGCCCGATACTTCTCCGACCGCTGCCCTGTCCCACTCTTTAGGGGCAGTGTAGGTGGAGATGGCGATGGCATGTGCGTCATAACCTGCCCCGACTTCTACGAGGCGGGACGGCAGGCTGCCACAACGGCGTCGCTCATCCTCTCGGGCACAAGCCCCTCAGAGATTCCCCTCGATACCGACAGTTCGCTAGGCATTACCGCCGACGCACGCATGTTGCAGCAATTTGGCATTTCGAAGACGCTTCTTCCTTCTGACGCCGTCATTTTGAACAGCCCTCAGGATGAGGAGCGACGACTCATCAGTCCCATCACCCTTCCCCTCGCGCTCATGGTCGGCTCGCTGCTGGCATTCCTCGCTTTTGCCTACATCGGTTACCGTCTCTCGATGGCGGACGCCCAGAAGCTCACCCACACCAGAGACATTCTCGATTTCGAGCTTACCCACAACCATCTCACCAAACTGCCCAACCGCAAGGCCCTCGTTGCCCACCTGGAGGGAGAGGATGCTGTATGCAAGACGAGAGCCATCATCATGGTGGACCTTGACGACTTCTCGAATATCAACGACACCTACGGTATGGCGGCAGGCGACGAGGTCATCTGCGAGGTCGCCCAGCGCTTGGGAAACATCCCCTGCACAATGCTCGCGCACGTCGGCGGAGATGAGTTCCTCCTGACCTTTGATCACCCCCTGTCGCCTGGCTCATCAGAGCTGAAGCTTGTTTCGCAGGTCTTTGACACACCCATATCGTGGCATGAGTCGCTCCTCTCCATCACCGCATCGATGGGCGTGGTGGGAAACATCGCACCAGGGGAGAACAATAATCGCATCAGGCATGCTAGTCTTGCCGTTCGCACAGCGAAGGAACAAAGCGGAAAGCATGCCATATGTTTCTACGAGAAATGGATGAGTGAAGCCTTCAGACGCAACAACGAGATTACCTCCGAGCTGCGCCATGCGATCGACAACGATGGGGTACTGGTCGTATACCAGCCACAGATCGACACCAGCACTCACACGATATATGGCTACGAGGCTCTGGCACGTCTTACCTCAGGCTCTTACAGCCCAGGCGAGTTTATCCCCATTGCCGAGAAGAGCGGCATGATTATTGAGCTCAGCCGTGTCATCACGCGAATCGTCGTAGCGCAGCAGCGTGAGTGGCTCGACCAAGGCCTCGTCCCGCGTGTCGTCTCGCTCAACTATTCGACGGTACAGCTCAATGACACGCAATACTGCAGCTACCTGCGCGACTTGCTTGAGACATTCCACGTCCCCGCATCCCTTATCAAGGTCGAGATTACCGAGTCGATGATGTTGGGAGACAGAGTCGCGGCAGAGGAGCTGGTGACCACGCTCACGGACATGGGCGTGTCTTTGGCACTGGATGACTTTGGTACTGGCTTCTCGTCGTTTGACCGGTTGACGTTCGATGCCGTTGGTTTTGTCAAGCTCGACAAGACCTTCGTCGACTCGTTCCTCGCATCCGATACGGAGACCGTAACCCGTAACCTCGTGCAGCTCATTCATGACCTCGGAAAGCGCGTCGTGATGGAGGGAGTCGAGACGCGTGATCAGATGTATGCTTGCGTGCGCCTAGGCTGTGACTTCATTCAGGGCTACTATTACTCCAAGCCCATGGCACCCGCCGACGTTCCCGCCTGGGTGCCTCAAGGCTAGCAACGTAAAGTGGAAGGTTTCTTCGGACAGAAGAATCGGATTTCATAGAGAGACCATTTGGTCGGGTGGACTGGATTCGAACCAGCGACCCCTTGACCCCCAAGCATCTGCGGCGCTCATTCTGCGAGCACTCATAGGCGCTGACCAGCACTTTCAACCTTTAAGCATTCTTAGATACGTAAGCGCCAAAAGTAACGCGTCTACAACTCGCGGGCACCCTTCGCCACAATTGTCCTCGACAGGATCGAAGACGATCGTGGGAGGAGATGGTGC
>JAFWKQ010000004.1 GCA_017545665.1 Atopobiaceae bacterium | reverse complement strand
GAGCGCCCCGCATGCCACGATGGGGAATCCCACGCTGCCGATTGCCTGCATGAGCTCTTGGTATTCCATGTCCCTACCTCCTAGTAGTTGACGTTGACGCTCACGAGCCCGAAGAATAGAGGCGCGAGATCGTCAAGCAGGAGCACGTCCACATCATCATAAGCGTTGTCTTTGAGCGCGTCCATGAGGCCTCCGTCGCGTATGGTCTCGTATTCGCGATCGGTGCCGCTCGATGCATAGTCTTGGTTTGCGCTGCCTAGCCTGGACTGTGGGAACGAGGAAAACACGTCGCGCGCCTTGTGCCACTCGCTGCCCTGCCGTAGCTGCGTCGAGCCCTCGGCCATGGCCTCGTAGATGGGCTTGTACTTGGGCATCTTCTCGTTGATGGTCGCGCTCAGCCTGTCCAGCCATTTGCGGATGGGCAATATCCCTATCTCGCGCCACGCGTAGCGGCCCAGGAACTTGCTCCATAGCCTGTCTCGCTGCGCATCGTCGTACCAATCGCACGCGTCCCAGCGCTCGCGCGTGAGTATCCCGTCGCTCACGAGCTCAGCCACGGTGATGGTCGCGACGTCGTGGTACTCGGCATCGCCTGGGGATTCCACCTCGGACCAATCGAGAAAAGGTACGTCCTCCATTTCTTACACCTCCGCAAGTCCGTGGGTATCGCCTGCAAGGATCTTGGTGGCCTCTTTGAGGTTGTGGACCGCGTTATAGTTTTCGCTCTCGTTGTCCTGGGCCCAGACGCACGACACGTCGCATCCCATGTGCTTTGAGCACCAATCGGCTGCGCGCCTGCGCATGGTGAGCCCAGCAAGGGCCTGCATGCCTGCGGGCTCCGACATGGACCGTACTTCGTCCTCTATCATGCGCTCGCTCTTGTACGTGATGTTTGATATTCCCAGCATGGTATAGATACGGTTCCATACGTTGACCTCTGCGGCCGTGAGCTCGCCGCCCAGATAGGGCACGTCCATGTCAAGCTTCTTGACGTCAATGGCGCTTCCCACGCCCCTGTACTGGATGGTCGCGGGCTCGCCTCCCATGATGGCGCTAAGGAGGTTCACGGCGGTGAGCTCCATGTCCTGCGGAGTCTCCAGTATGAAGGGGATCTTTTGCCAAAGCCTGTTCATTTGCTTCGTGCGCTGTATGTCCACGAGCTCGCGCACCTGCATGTCGATGGCCGGCATCATGCACGAGTAGGTGGGTGAGTCGTATATCATGACCCCGTTTCGCGGCGTCACCTGGAAACGCACTTGGTCACGTGACTGGGCTATCCAGCGCGTAGGACGGTCGTAGAGGTTGAGCTTGCCGTCGTACACGGCGCGCGCCACGATCCATGGGCCGTTCTTCCCGTCGCGCGCTATGGTCGCGCGGCCGCGCTCCACCAAAAGCCTTTCCAAAAATGTTGCGTCGCACGTGCTGGGTAGCCCTATCCACCTATAGCGCGTGACCGCCAGGCGCATCACCTGGTCTAGGTAGATCTGGAAGAGTCCCGCGTTGTAGCTCTCCGTACCCCAATAGACCTCTCCGTGGAAGCCGTGGCGGTTGCACGGGCGTTGTCCCTTCTTCTTAGCCCTCGTCATACTTGATCACCTTCAAGACGAGTTGCGGTTGCTCCCTCTCGCGTATGGCCTTCTGCATGGCCTCGTACGCCTTTTCCCGTGCTTCGGCCTCTCGCGCCGCCCTTTGCTGCACCGCGACTACGCGCGAGCGGTGGTACTCGGATTGGGTGGCGCGCATGACCTCCCAATCAACGAGCTTGCGTACCTCCTCGCTCGTGAACGTCGCGCCTGGATCCTCTAGGGTCTGCTTGATCTCGTCAATGCCACGCACTATAGCCTCCCCACCTTCGCCGGGTCATTCCATACCGTCACCCCTGCATAGAGCATATCACGCATGACGTCGAACGAGCGCCGGTTGGCTACTTCGTCGAAGCGCGTCACGACGTCAACGGCCTGCCAATAGCAGAAGTCGTGCCCTTCCGGGCAAAGGTCGAAGGCGTCCATGCGCAAGCCGTCCGTCATGTATCCATAGCGGAGCATCGCGCGCCCCGCGCGCGTGATCGTCGCAAGGTCCGCAGTGACTATGCGCACGTGCACGCCTCGCCTCCTCAGCGCGTCGTATGCCATGTCACCCGAATAGGAGCCATGAGCGTGCGGCGCCTCTGCGCTGCGCGATCCGAAGCGAGCCACCATGCGCCTTTGCGCGTTCCATAGGTTCCTCTTGTTGATCGTCTCGGCCACAGTTCGTGATGTGAGGGCGTTGGCCTTGGTCGTGCCCTGCGTTCGCGTCGCGTTGTTTGTGGCCGTGTCGTACGTCCTGTTCGCGTTTCCGGTGTACGTGTCGCCCACTGAGGAAGATCCGCCTACGACTACGTAGTACGAACGCTCTGCGTTCTCTTGCACTGCGTCGCGGGTATACCCCGCGTTCGCCTTTGCCGTGTTGCGCGTGTTGTCCGCGTTCGCCCTATCCAGGGCGTTGTTGTTGGTGGTAAGGTCGTTCTCTGCCGTGTCCTTGTATCCAAGTACCGCATTGGTGCCGCTTATGTCTGCCGCGCAATTCTGTTGCTCTTTCGCTACGTCGTCGATATAGTCAACTGTAGCTCCCTGCTTGGCTATGTTCGCGGTATCGGATAGGTCTGCAAGCGCCTGTTTTGAGGTCACGCTTAGGATGGTCCCGACGCTTGCCGAAATGGTACCTGGAAGGTTGCCTACGGCCGCTTGCCCTACCATGTTCATGGCGCCTGATACCGCCTCGGACTTTGCCTGTACGTCTACGGCATAGAGCGAATAATCTATATCAGCGGCCGATTGGTCATAGGCGTTTTGGTGGGCATATCCTGCGGTACGTGACGTAGCAAGGTTCTGTCGAGCCGTGGTATTATGCCTTAGCGTTTTCGTTATCCCCAAATTTGCCGTTCGCGTATTGCAGCTGTTGTCGGTGTTGGTATAGGCCGTTTCGGCGCTCCGGTCCGCGTTGTCCTTTGCGGTCTGCGCTGACCTGTCCGCGTTGCGCTTGGATACGCCGGCCGAGTCGTAGGCATTGGACCGGTCCGTAGTGGCTGACGCGTCGGCGTTGTCCTTTGCCGTGTCCGCGCTGCGGTCTGCCGTCACCTTCGCGGCATTCGCGCCCTGCATCGCGTTCTTATACGACACTATCGCGTCTAGGCGCTCTTGCTCTACGCTGTCCCAGGTGGTGGAGGCGCTTTCCAGCGACGTTTCCACATAGAGCGCGTATGTGGGGATGCCATAGGAAAGCATGTACTTGGTGAAGTCGCAGGCAAGCGCCGACAATTCGCGCGCGTCACCGGAAAGCGCACGCCACGTGTAGGAGCTGCTACCGCTTGCATGCGCGACGTTCGTAACCATGACGTCCCATGAAAGCGCCGGCCATACGCACGACACTTGCTGTGCTATGTCTATGGTGCCGTCGCGCGTATCCTCTACGCGTACTGTCACGCTGTGCCCCATATCGTCCGAAAGCTCAACGTGTGCGTATTGCTCCGTGTAGAGCTTGGCGATATCGGAGAACGCGGCCGGATACTTGAAGCCTTCCTTGGTGAGCGTCACGGTGCCGACGTCGTGCAGCCAAGGTTGTTCGATCACTTCATAAAAGCTTATGGTCCCTATTCCGTGCCTCGTGCCCTTGGCTATGAGGTCCGATGGCAAGACGTACGCGGCCAATGCGGACGTGAAGAACACTGGTAGCGCTGCGGCCGCTACGTCCAGCTGCCCCTGGAAAACGTCGGACGAATCCACGGCGTAGAGCCACGCCCCGCTTGGTACGGTCTCATGCGGCGCCGTTATGTGCGATGGGCTCGTCATGCCGCTATAGGCATGTCCCCCATACGCCCATTGGTAATCCGCTACGCCTACCTGATATCCTAAATTCCCGGCTTCGTCGTAGTACGTCGGTCCGCTCTCCGTGACGCTCTGTGCGCGCACGAGGCCGTCTATCTCGCCATAGGGAATCGTAGACGCTATGACTATGACGAGCTCCGCGGTGGATAGGGGTAGGAAGTCGTTGGACTTGACGATCTCGGCCGTGGTGCCGCCTCCGACGTCCGCGCCTCCCAGAAGGTTGCAATTGGCTAGAGGGGCCTCTAGGTACGCGTCCGCGTCCATCGCGTACATGGGCGCATGCCCACGGGTGAGCGTGACCTCTTGGAGCGCCTTATAGGGTAAGTAGGTGGTCCAGTAGTCGATCTCCAGGCGTAGCTCGGTCGTGGAGGGGCTTAGGTACACGCAATCGCGGATGAAGGCGTACACGCGGCGTATCCCGCGCGACGCCTCGTAGTCTATGGGCTCGTCCTCCGTGAGCTGCGGCACGTGGCACACGACGTACGTATAGGTGAGCGCCACGTCCAGCGGCACCGGCACGCGCACGCTCTCCTGCTGCACGTGCGTGAAGCCGTTCCCGATATCCACCACGCTACCGGCCTGCGCGTCGAACCACGCGTCGCGCGCGGCCGCGTCGGTCCACTTGACCACGTGGCTATAGTCCGACGGCCACGTCACGCGCATGAGCTTTATGGTCCCTTCGTAGTCATAGCGGCCGTAGTCGAACGTGACGTCTATGTCGTAGGGATCCGCGTTGTCCAGGTGGGGGAAGGGCGTGTCCTTCAGATGGGGAAAATGCTTTGACATATGCACCTCGCCTATAGCAATGGAGGCGCACGTGCTTTTGTGCGCCTCCAGCTTATATATGGGGCTTATGGTCTATCGGTGCCCCATGCGCAATGATACCACTACTCCGTGACGGTAATGGCGGCCGTCGCGTCGTATTGCGTGGTCTCCCCGCTGGGGTTGACGTAGGTGGTCGTGAGCGTGACGGTGATCGTCGCGCCCACGGGCACCGTGCTACCGACGTGGAGGATGCCGAAGCGGTCCACGTATGTGTCCACGTCGAGCTGCAAGGGCTCGCCTTCCTCCTCGCCTTCCCCCGCTGCGGTCTCGGCAGTGAGCGCGTAGGTGACCGAATCGGGCGCCACCTGGAGCACGCTTCCCACCGCGCCCACGCTCGCCGCAAGGGTGCCGGTGAGCGAAGCGACCAGCGCGACCTGACCTCCGCGCGCGACGTTGGCCGTTGCCGGCGTGACGGTGAGGCCGGTCGTGGTCTGCGTCACGACCTGCGGCGTGGTGCCCTCGGCCGTCGTGAAGAGGATGGCCGGCACGAAAGGCGAAGCGGAGTACATGCCGATCACGGTGTAGTAATACGTCGTGGTCTTGGTCTGTGGGTTGCGGAAGTCCTCCGTAGACACGTCGTAGTCGGCGCACATCCAGAAGTCCTCGGTAGTGAGGAGCGCGAAGGCGCCGGGGATGGGGATGGAGTCGATGAACTGAATGCGGTACGGCGACTCGGCCTTGTCCAGGTGAAAGACGCTGGAAAGCGTGTCCACGTCAAGCGTGGCCTTCACGTCGGCCTCGAGGTAGAGCACCATGCTCGCGCGCTCGTCCTCGTTGATCCACACGGGCACGTTGGCGTCCGTGGCGTTGTAGAGCTTGGTTGGTACGGTGATGAGGTCTGCGTACATGCGAAGCGCGCGCAGAAACTCCTTGCCGGTGGTCTCGTCGTTGGGTCGCGCGTCCATGTGGTGCTTGTAGAAGCCGTGGTAATACTCGTGCTCGGCGATGATCTGCTTGTAATACTGGTACTCGTCGTACTCGCCGCTGTTATAGGGAACGTTCATCACGGCGTTGACCAACGCGTTGAGTCCCGTGGGCGTCTGGAAGGCACCGCGCAGTTCCATGTCGTTGATGGAGATCGGGTACTGGTCGTACCTGTTCACGCTGTGGTATGCCACTTCTCCCGTGGGACGGTACACTTTGAGCAAGTTGGTGATGTCCTCCGGGCGGTGCCCCCAATCGTCCTTGTAGCTGTGCGCCTTGCAGAAGTCCAGCGCGATCTCCTGCACGGTCGTACCGTAGTCAATGTCCGCGCGCTTCTTCTTCAAAGGGTTGCGGTACATGCGCTGGTGAACCATCTGCACCGCGAAGACGTTGAAGAGAAGGTCGATGAACTCGTTACGGTACTTCTTGTTCATCGGCTGGAAAAGGAACTTCTGAACCTGCGCGACGGAATGCTGCGACGGATCGGGCACGCGCTGTTGAAAGTCCGTGGACCCGGCAAGGTAGCATGCCTGCAAGACTGTCGTGTTGTCTACCATGTGTCATTACCTCCTAAAGAAGATCAAGCTTTTCGAGGTCGAGCGCGTCCTCCACGGCGTCCTCGATCTCGTCCTCGATAGTGCCCTCGCCCACGCGCGCGCCGCTCTCCAACTCGATTCCGGAAAGCGACTCGATGGCGTCCGCGATGGAGTCGAGCCGCGAGCGCACGAGCTCCGTAAGGTCGTCGATACGGCGCGCGAGCCCCTCGTAATCGTCCGTGCGCTGCTCTTCGGCCTCCTCGCTGGTTTCGGGCGTGGCCTCCTCCTCAACCTCGTTCTCGTCCTCGCGGATCTCCTCGGCCTCTTCTCCCATGTGATGCACCTCCAAAATATAGAAACGGCCCCAATGCGCGTTTCCGCACGTTGGGGCCATGATAGCACATAGCATCATGTAGGGCATGCCAGGCGGGATTCCAAACCCGTGCGACGGAGGCCGGCTCCTCGCCGTGGCTGTCCCCTGACGGCCGCACGTCCCGACACGCGCCTACGTGCCACGCGCATGCGATCATCGTATGCCGTAGAGCCGCATCGCGTCAAGGAAGGCACCCTTTACGGCCCTGTTCTGGTACCTGACTATGCCTAGATAGTAGAGGTCCGCGAAGCCTTTGAGCGACTTCTGGGCCCTGCGCGCTAGCACGTAGTTGGGGCGTGCGTCCGCTGCGGTGAGCGCGTACACGGGAGAGCCGTCCAAAGACTTTGGAAGTCCCTCCACCACGTAGTAGTAACCTTCCCTCCAATCGAGCCATACGCCCCACACGTGCCCCTGGTGGGCTATCCCGAAGTCGAACGTCGCGCCCTTCGGCTGCTTTGGGTAGTAGGTCTCCCCGTCGTTTGCGAAGCGGTTTCGCGTAGCCGCCTCGCCTGCGTCCGTGCCGGCAATGAGGGCGCCTCCCACGGTCGCGTCCATGGCGCGGCCCCACTCCTCGCTAGGCGGTCCGTACCATACCAGGCACCGCTTGTCGTAGTGCCACGAGAACCCTACGGGGGGTTCCTCGGTGATCCCGAAGTGAGCGAGCCATGGGCACGTGAGGTCGCACGCGTTTCCCAGGAGATAGAGCGCGCTGCGGTCGCGCCTGGGCGTGTCGGGCCTCTCGCGCGTCACTGACGTGATGATGCTCGATACCGCCTCTATCTCGCCTGGCAAGTAGTCGTGCACGTTGTCCAGCGAGCGGTCTATGATGGCCTCGTCAAAGATGAAGCGCTTCACGGGCTTGAATCCCGTGGAGCGGTTCTTGGTCTCCTGGGCGTCCGTCAAAGCTATGAAGTAAGAAAGCACGTCCCATTGGGGCTTCTTGCCCTCCTCGGGCCTCTTGGCCACGTAGCCGTAGCGTCCCTCCGTCTTGAGTAGGTAGTCGCATAGCACCGGATCCGCGCAATAGTCAGACTCGAAGCGCGCGAAGTATCCCGCTTGCAGCGAAGCGCTGCCCTCCAGCATGCTCTTGGTGCGCGTGAGCTCCACGTAGCGCTTATGCCGCCTGACGTAGTCCTGCCTGAGCGCGTACTTACGGAGTCCGTAGGTCTTGCCACGCGTGCGCGCGTCGATGATGAGGTTATAGGGCGCCTCGTAGCTCATGACGCGGGGCCAATCTATGTAGCCCTCCTCCGTGTAGCCTATGCGTGACCACTCCTCGCTAGTCCTGCGCATAGGTCCACTCCGGCATCCCGTTGTCGGGAAACTGCATGTCGGCGCCCTCGTTGAAGAGCGCGCACGTCACGAGCGCAAACGTGCCTATGCAGATCATGAGCACCAAGATCATTTCCAGAAAGTCGTACTTGAAGTCGTTCATCCTATACCCTCCTTAGAGTCGGCACGTAGAAGTCGCGCAAGCACATGCGCACGACGGCCCTGTGCGGCCTGTTCATGAGCGCGAGCGCTAACAGCAAACACACGTTGCATACCACGCCTATTTCCTTCTCTGACGTGTCCACGTCCCTTCCGTATTTGGATTCCAGATATGCCACACTGTCGGCGTTGACGCCCTTGCTCGTGTCCCCTAGCCTGCGTCCTGCCGGATAGAGCGCTACGGCCTCGTATTCGTCCACGTGCGCCGCGTTGCCTAGGTAGTCGGTCACGTTTCCCTCGTAACGGTCGCGGAAAAGGGGCTTGTGATGCTCCAAAGCGTGGCACACGTCGTTGGTCACGTTGGTGTTGTATCCTAGCGCGGCGCGCATCACTTCGCGCGGATCCATGCCACGCCTGAGCATGCCGTCGCACCAATCCTCTAGCGTGTAGGCGCCCTCCGGCCGCGAAAGCCCCGCGCACGTGATGTGCGTATGTCCGTCCACGATGGATATGCGGGCCTTGTTCCATCCCTCCATGTGCCAATCGTAGGAGATCTTGCCGCCCTTGGTCGCGGGCTCTATCTCGAAGCATCCCACGTGCGCGAGCGTGGAGGCCTTGTCGGGAAACGTGCCTCGTGCCCTGGACATGCAGACGTCCAAAGCGCGCGTAGCTGCCTCGTGCAAGGGCGCGAGCGCCTGTATCAAGTCGTTGGGTGTCACGCCCTGCGTGAGCATCACCTTTAGGCTGTCCGTGTCACCTCCCGTTACCGCTATCGCGTCTCCGAAGCGCTCGTATAAAAGCGTTATCGCTATCACGAGCTCCATGCGTGACCCTGCGACTATGCGCATGCCGTAGGTATAGAGCACCATGGGATGTTTCGGCTGCTTGTCGGAAAAGTTTTCCGGCGTCGGCTTGGTCGCTTGGTCTATGTGCAGTTCCGCGTCCTTGTCAACCATATAGTCTGGTTTGTAGACGTTTTGGGCCTGAGTCCCATAGATGCCGTTAAACGATCCCTTCACGGTCGATTGGTACCACGAGCCCAGGAACTGCTTGGATAGCGCACCCTCGCGCGTGGCCTGCGCTATCTCCATGGGAATGCTTGCGCCTATCACGCCTGCATAGGGCACGCCCTCCTCGTATCCGGCCGTGAGCGCCTTCGCGTCGCTCTTTCGTGCGAAAAGCACGTTGGACTGCAGCGTCACGTAGTCGGGCGGCAATATGGAGCGCGTCGCTATCTCCCCGCCTATTGCCTCCAATGACTCGCATTCGTACACCTGCATGAAGCACCATAGTTCGATCTCGGTCATGTGCACTATCACCTCCTGCGCCTCGTAGAGCTTGCCCAGCGCGAACGTCGCACCTATTGCCACGTCACCATAGCCGGCGCCCCGTACCGCGTTCTCTGCCTCTATCGCGCGCACGTTCTCGTCGCCCACGTCGAGCCTGGGCACCCTGCGTGCGAACTTAGCTTGGGCAAGGGTGGCTATGCCCCACGCGGCAAAGGCGCTGCCTTGCCTGAGCCGCACGCCCCTTGCGCGCACCTGGACATGGAGCCAACGGCCGAAAGGGTAATGGTAGTGCCTCAGCACGTCGGTCACGCTGTGCCGGCCAATGTCGGTCACGCACACGTCGAGCGCCTCGCGCTCTATGGGCCTGAATTCGACGGGCACGCGCCGGCCGTTGAGGTAGGCATGGTGCATGCTCGTGACGTCCAGCGAAACGACGTCTTGCACGGGCACGCCGGCAAATCGAGCGGCCGTGAAAACGAGACCGCCACGAAAGCACGCGAGCCTCAGCGCGTACGAGTCGAAGTCGTGCGGTAGCTCGCGCCTACATAGCTCCTCGAAAGCCTTTATCAGCTTTAGCTTGCGGCCGCGCACGTCCACGTCCAAAGGTCCTATCTCGGCACGTGCCATTTGGCGCACTATAGACGTCTTAGTGAGCACCCTACACCCCAGCATGTCCGTGCGCATCCAGGGATTGGCCCTGAGAAGGTAGGCAAGGTAGGCCGGAATCACCTGCACGTCGCGCTTTGCGTATCCCAGCTCTTGCTCGGTCAAGGGCGTTTCGGGCGTGCGTATGAGGTCGTAGTCCCAATCACCCATGAGCTTGTCCACTCCGCACGTGCGGCCCATGGCCTTTAGGCCTCCCATTTCCAGGTGGTACGTGTCCCAGAACCTCAATACCTTCTTTCCGTCCAGCATGAGGTCCAGCGTGTAGACGTTCGTGGAGCTCTGCGCGTTCACGACGCATTCGTACGCCTGCGCGAGCTCATAGAGGATGGTCTGTAGATCGAACATCATGTTGTAGACGCACACGATGGGGATGCACCCGCTCTCTATGCCGTCCTCTATCACCTGCTCTATGTACGCTATGGCCTCGCTCGAATGCCTCAAAAACGTGACCTCCTCGCATGGATCGTCCACCTCATACGTAGCTATGTCCACCTTGTGCAAATCATTGAAGATGTAGAGGATTGTATAGGCGCGCCGGCCCACGTTGCACGTCTCGGTGTCGAATGCGCACCATATGCGGTAGTCGCGGCGCATGGTGCGTCACCTGACGGAGAGCACGCGTTGAGACCACGCCGGATAGGGCACGTCCGGATCTCCCAACACGTCCTCGTTGAGCTGTTCGGTGACCCACTCGTAGACGTATCCCAGATCCCCGGCCACGTCGCGCCAATCGAGCCCCTTCTCCTCCCTCAGCCATTCGCGGAAGTCGGCCACGTCCTCGCTTGCGGCCGTGTCCCCCACGTAGAAGTAGTCCAGGATCTTCTCGTATCGCTCTTCCCTCGTGCCTCCCTCCGCGCTCCATATGCGCGCGGTCGAAGCCCAGAAGAGCGTTGCCTTCTCGCCTGCGATGGAGCTTTGCGCGCCCTTGGTGCCGGCCGCGTTTATCTGCTGCATGAAGATGGCATTACGGCGCGCGACCGCAGAGAAGCCGTACGCGGCCTCGCGAGACGCGCCGCGCACGTCGGCCAATCTCTGCAAGAGCGCTTGCCGTTCCTCGCTCGTGAGCTTGGTCCCCGCCTTAGCGAGCTCACGGAGCCTAGCGGCATAGGAAAGCGCTTGCTCTCGCGTGGTACCCGTGGTGTCCTGCGCCTGCCTCTCCACACGCGCCGCGAGCCTCCTCAAGCGCCTACGCGCGTTGTACACGTCGTCGGACGGCTTGCGGGCGCGAGAGGTCGAAGCCTGGACGGTCGCGGCTACCTCTTGACGCGCGCGTGCGCGTGCGCCCTCATATGCCGCGTTGAGCTCCGATATGCTCGTGGTGCGCCCCGTGCTTGCGAGCTCCCGCAGACGTGCGGCCTCTGCCTCGTTTCCCGCACGCGCCGCGCTCTCTGCGGCCCTCCTGACCCTTCTACGCGCGTTGTATAGCTCGTCTGACGCCCTCTTTGCGCGTGCCATGTCGCTACCTCCTGACGGGCATCACAAACGCGCGGTAGGCGCCGGCTTGCGCTGAGACGGCCAAAGGTGCGTCATTTGAGCGGATGTGTATGTCACAGACGCCACACATGGAGGCCATATATCCCATGACGCGCTCGCACATCATGGGATTGACCGACCATAGCCCCGGTTCTGGCTTAGCCTTCTTGTTACCAAAGATGACGTCCAGGAAATCGTCTATGCAAAAGCGCTCGTAGTGCCGCGAGTTGATGGAAGGATCGTCATGTATCCCCAGATCGAGCGTGATCTCGGCAGAAGGCTTGCGACCGTCGCACATGTTCCGAAGCACGCGCGCGTGCACGCAAGCAAAGCCATAGTCTCCGTCGTAGCCGTACACGTCATGCTCCACGAACCATATGCTGTTAGTGTGCATTATGCGCACGCGGCCGAAGCCGGCCGAAACGAGCACGTGCTCGGCTAGCTTCTCATTAGCGTATCCGATATGCAGATTCCGGGTCCTGAACGACGCGAGGTGCACGAGCGCGCGCGCCTCCTTTACCGACATGCTCACCTTTGCGGACATTTTCAGCCTCCAACCTAAGAAAAGAAGGCCCCACCGCATGAGGTGGGACCTTCCCATACGGACCATGAGAAAAGACTAGCAAAGCCTAGACGGGAACGACCTTCTTGACGATGTTGCCGTTGTCCAGCTTTTGCTCGCTGATGGTAACGAGCATGCACCCGTCCTCGGTATCGCGTCCCAGACCGGGGAAAAGGCTCATGAGGTCCTGGGCGCTCTCGGCAATGCCGGAGCTCTGCGACATGACGGCCGTACCGTCAGAAAGGAGGAAGTACGTGTTGATGCACGGCTTGTCGGGCACGCCCATCTGACGCGAGCGCATCGTGCCGCGCGTCTGAAGAATGTCCACGACCTCGAAGGGCTCGCCGGGATCGAAGCGACGCGCGAGCGACCCGGCCGCGTTCTTCGCACGGAGCGCGCGCTTCTTGTCCTCCACGGTATCCGCTCCTATCGTGCTCATGCACTCCAGGGCGTAGACGGGTGCCGCGCTCATGGTCGCGAGCTCGTAATTGGTGGTCTCGTTGTTGTCGGGCATGTTTAGATCTCCTTCTTCTTGTCCATCACGTATTCCTGCGTGATGATCGGTTCCGTCACCGCTACCGAAGCGCTCCAGAAGTCCAGTAGCGGCATTACGCACACTTGCTTGTAGACCGTCGTTCTAGTGATACGTACCAGGTTGTCGGCCCGCTCCCGTCCGATGCAAGCCGTAGCCTGTTTGGGCGTGTAGTCCCCCAAGAGAACGTCCTCGAAAGGTCGCGTAGACCCGTCCTCTAGCACCTCGTCACCGATGCAGCGAGTGAACACGATCGCACGCCTCACCTGGCTACCTTTTCGCACCGGCCGAAAGTTAGCCTTTATAGCCATAGCGTCACCTCCCCTCCAGCTCGTCCGCGCAAAGGAAGCGCAGTATCGATAGGGCTATGATCCAGTTGGGCATGACCACGCGAAAGATGGCCTCGGTGAGCCCGAAGGCGTAGAGCTCGAAGGAGAGGCAAAGCGCGAGCATGGTAAAGGAGAACAAACCGAAATGCCACATGCCGGGGTTTCGCATCTTCTTTGCTCCGTTTCTTTCGTGTCGTACCGTTGGGATTCCATCATTGCACACGTTTTGCAAAACGTCAAGTGAGAAATTTTGGAGTTTGTGATATGATGTAATTCCGTTAGTACGAGAGAAGGGATGCACATGTCCACGTTCGAGAAGAAGAGACAAAGGCTCATGATCCGGCTGCTCACCATGAGCATGAACAACGCTTTGCAAGAAGCCGAGATCTGCTCGCTCATGGCTGACCTCGTGCTGAATCCGAAGGAAGCCGAGGTATGGAGGGAGTTGGCAAGGAGCCATACGGAGCATGCAGAGAATAAGGCGAAGATCATAGCCGACAAGACTATGGCTATCGTCAACAACGAGGTGACGATATGAGCAGCCACGTTGCGCTGGATACGGCCTCTAAGGATGAGATCAAAAACCAGTTGATACGAACTGAGCAATATAACTTATATCTAGCCTGGAAACTGTTCTGGAACACCGAGCCCGAGACCGAAGAGCGAGACGATGCGATAGAGATCAAGCATGCCATAGAGCAAACTCTGATAGTGCTTGGAGAACAAGAGCACGTAAAGTCAGTTGGCACAACTCAACTAACGGAGTGGATGCAAGACATACTAGCGAATATTGATGATTATGAGGTGACAATATGATGATAAACTACAGCAAGGAAGATCTGCGAAAAGACCTACAAAAGAAGCTAGTTACCAAGCTGCGCAGTGCTCTAGATCTTGCACACTCGATAAATGCGCTTGATAAAGAAGGTACCGACGAATACGAAACATCATTTTCCGTAGGGTGGTTCATTAAGGAAGCGCTTCTATTGCTTGACGATACGGAATTCTTAGAGTGGCACTGGTTTAAGAATTTTATTTTAACGGAGCTGACGTGAGAACCTTAGAAGCTATTGAAGCAAAAGAGCAATTGATTAGAACTCTGAAAACTGCGTGTGAGCTAGCCTGGTACATATGCACGATAGCTGAGAGGCATACAAAAGACCATGAGATAGCATGTCAGATTAAGTATTGCATAGAGCTAGCTTTAAAGCTGTTAGGTCAAAAGAGATATGTGCAGAGACAAGCGCTAAAGCACCTAGTGAAAGACAAAGCTAACTAGCTAGCCCTCAGCCCGACCATACGTGCTAGATCG
>JAFWKQ010000008.1 GCA_017545665.1 Atopobiaceae bacterium | reverse complement strand
CCCGCATGTGGCGACTCGCAAAGCGAGCGAGCGAAGCGAGCGCGGAGCCGCGTGCGGGGACGGCGGGGGTGCGGGAGAGCGCAAGAGCCGACGAGCCTGAGCGGACTGCAGGCGGCGACTCGCAAAGCGAGCGCGGAGCCGCGTGCGGGGACGGCGGGGGTGCGGGAGAGCGCAAGAGCCGACGAGCCTGAGCGGACTGCAGGCGGCGACTCGCAAAGCGAGCGCGGAGCGGCATGAGAGGCTGCGCAGAGCGCGAACAATGTTTTTTGATATTAGTCCATAAAAAGAAACAGCCGTGTATATAAGTGTTTACATCTGATAATATCTCTTTGGAACGAACCGTTCCCGTTGCCGAGAGCGCTTTGTCGAATGCGATCGGCGCTTCATTGCAACATGGTTTTGGTTGTGGCACGTTGTTGGATAAGGGGGATCCGATTTCATGCAAAAGAAGATCAGTAAGCTTCCGTTTAGGGGAACGCCAGAGCAGGAAGAGCAGCTCAAAGCCGTAATAGCTGAGAATTGCCATGACAAGAGCAACGTTATGGTGGTCATGCAAAAGGCCCAAGACATCTATGGCTACCTGCCAATAGAAGTGCAGGAGATGATTGCGGATGGAATGGGCGTGCCTCTGGAGAAGGTATACGGCGTCGCAACGTTCTATGCGCAGTTCGCGTTGTCTCCAAAGGGCAAGTACAACATTTCCGTCTGCCTTGGTACCGCCTGCTACGTCAAGGGGTCTGGCGACGTTCTTGAGAAGCTCAAGGAGAAGCTTGGGGTTGACGTTGGGGAGTGCACGCCCGATGAGAAGTTCTCGCTTGAGGCCTGCCGTTGCATCGGTGCATGTGGCCTAGCTCCGGTGCTTACCGTAAACGAAGAGGTCTATGGCCGTCTTGTTCCCGATGACGTGGACGACATCTTGGCAAAGTACGCAGACTAATCGCAAAATTCCCGATGGGTTGTGGCGCGTAGAGGGACGAAGAATATGAAAATCTCGATGATTAGAGACCTTCTTGACGCAGACGTTCTGTGCTGCGAGGAGCATCTTGACAGCGACGTCTATTCCGCATGCGGGAGCGACATGATGAGTGACGTACTCGCATACGTGAAGGACCAAGCGGTTCTGCTTACGGGGCTTGTGAACCCGCAGGTAATTAGGACGGCAGAGATGATGGACATGGTGTGCATCGTGTTCGTGCGGTCAAAGAAACCAACCGAGGCCATGGTGTCTATGGCCGAAGACAGTGGCATCGTAATGATGGCATCGGACAAACGTATGTATGACGCGTGCGGCACGCTTTACATTAACGGACTCATAGGAACGAAGGCCGTACATGTCTGATTCACTTGTTTTTCACTTTGACGTAGACGGCGAGAACTTTACCTCGGCCGGCCAGGCTTCCACGCAGGTGAAGAAGAACCTGCGGCAGCTTGGCCTTTCACCCGCGATCATCCGTCGCGTGTCCATTGCCATGTATGAAGGCGAAATCAACATGGTAATCCATGCGGATGGTGGAACTGCCGACGTAATAGTTACCGAAGAGTACATCGAGATTGTTCTTGCGGACCAGGGGCCAGGAATAAAGAACGTCGAACAGGCGATGCAGGAGGGGTTCTCGACCGCCACAGACAGTATCCGCTCACTTGGGTTCGGAGCGGGAATGGGTCTGCCAAACATGAAGCGCTACACCGATTCGATGCAAATCGACACCGTAGTTGGACAAGGCACTACCATAACCATGCGCGTGGACCTTTAGTCATACGCCAATGCCTAGCCTAATGAGGCGCGATTTAGGTCTATGGGTGGGGAGCACGATGACGAGTAACGTATATGAGCATTCGGTTCAGTTGGATGTCAGCAAGTGCACCGGCTGCACAAACTGCCTAAGAAGGTGCCCAACAGAGGCGATTCGCATTTCCAACGGACATGCGGTAATCAACCACACTCGCTGCATTGACTGCGGAGAGTGCATTCGCATATGTGACAACAACGCGAAGAAGGCCGTTGTCGAGAAGCTCGAAGCCATGGAACGGTTCCGCTACAAGATTGCCTTGCCCGCGCCGTCGCTTTACGGCCAGTTCGACAATCTGGAAGACGTGGACTACGTTCTAGACGGCTTGCTAAAGATAGGGTTCGACGAGGTGTTTGAAGTGGCGAAGGCCGCTGAGCTCGTGAGTGCCTACACCCGCCAGTATCTGAAGACGGAAGGCGTGAAGCTTCCCATAATAAGCTCCGCGTGCCCAGTGGTAGTTCGCCTTATCGCCCTACGCTTTCCCTCGCTTAACGACAACGTTATGCACATGCTTCCGCCAATGGAAGTGGCTGCAGCCTTGGCGAGGCAGCGTGCGAAAGAGAATCACCCCGAACTCGCTGATGACGAGATTGGCGTGTGCTTTATTTCGCCCTGTCCGGCCAAGGCGAGCTATGTGAAGAACGGCTTTGCGGACTACGAAAGCAAGGTCGACGTCGTCATTTCCATGAGTGACGTGTACTTTAGCCTCATAAGCAAGATGTCACGCGACGATGACGTCGATTCCATGACGGAATCCGGTATGGTTGGCATTGGGTGGGCAAGCTCAGGCGGGGAGGCCACGGCGCTCTTTAACGACGAGTACCTTGCCGCCGACGGTATCGAAAATGTAATCAACGTGCTTGAGCAGATCGAAAACGGCAACATCCCACCCGTGAAGTTCATTGAGTTGGATGCCTGTACGGCAGGATGCGTCGGTGGCGTGCTTACGGTGCAGAATCCCTACATCGCAAAGACCAGGTTGCAATCGCTGAGGCGCTACATACCCGTTTCACGGAACTTCCTCACACCGCAGGAGCAGGAATACATTCCCGACCTCTACCTGTTTGACGAGCTTCCGGAATACATGCCCATCACGCAGCTGTCCGACAACATGGCAAAGTCCATGCGCATGATGGCCGACATCCAAAGGCTTCGCGATACCTTGCCAGGTATTGACTGCGGCGCTTGCGGCGCCCCGACTTGCAGGGCGCTGGCCGAAGACGTCGTGCGTGGTAGGGCGACCATAGGGGACTGCAAGATTCTAGAGAAGTGAGGTAGACGAATTGAAGGTCAAGGACCTGCTTGGTCATGGGTTCGAGGCGCTATCGCTGCCCGACGGCGACCGTGAGATTGACGGCGTGTACATTGGTGACCTGCTGAGTTGGGTCATGGGGCGCGCACAGATGGACAATGCGTGGATTACCATCATGAACAACGTAAACGTGGTGGCGGTCGCAAGTCTCGCAGACACCTCGTGCGTGATTCTTGCGGAGGGGGTCGCCATGACGGACGAGCTCAAAGAAACCGCTGAGGCCAAGGACGTGAACGTACTTGGTAGCGCCGATCCTATCTTTGAGACCGCCGTTAGGCTGGCCGGACTCATTGGTTGAGGTAAAAAGCCATGACCAGGTACTACTACGACTTCCATGTGCACTCGTGCCTATCTCCTTGCGGGGATGCGGACAACACGCCCAACAACCTCGCTGGCATGGCGAGCCTTAATGGCGTGGGCATCATGGCGCTCACCGACCACAATACCTCCCGAAACTGCCCCGCTTTCTTTGCGGCGGCAAGGAGGTATGGGGTAGTACCTATAGCTGGTATGGAGCTTACCACTTCGGAGGACATACACGCGGTGTGTCTGTTCGAGACGCTCGAGGATGCACTGGCCTTCAACGACGAAGTAGACACAAGGCGCATACGCGTGAAGAACCGAGAGGAGATATTTGGCGAACAGCTAATTTTGGACGACGAGGACAACGTGATTGGGCGCGAGGAGGACCTGCTCATCAACGCGACCACGATATCCTTGGACGAGGCGCCCCAGATAGTGGCCAAGTATGGCGGGATATGCTATCCGGCCCACATTGATCGGCCGTCGAACGGGGCGATCGAGATCTTGGGAGACTTCCCACACTACGCGGGGTTTCGCATCGCGGAGCTTCACGATCGCGAAAAGAAGGACGAGTACGTGCAAAAATACGGGCTTCAAGGCATGAGGCTGTTGTTTAGCTCGGACGCGCACTACCTGCACCAACTCAGGGACGGAGACGAGAACGACTGGATCGAGATTGACGACGAGCCATACAGCAGCGCCTTGGTGCGCAAGAGGCTCTTCGAAGACCTCAGGTCATAGTCGACACGGAGACAAGATGAAAGAGCTGTCACTTAACATACTGGACGTGGCCGAGAACTCCGTAAAGGCGGGGGCTTCGCTGACGCAGATTCTTCTAACCGAGAAGGACAACGTGCTCACGATTGAGATCGTGGATGACGGTTGCGGCATGGACGAAGACGTCGTGAGGAGCGTTACCGATCCCTTCTACACCACGAGGACGACGCGCAAGGTCGGCATGGGCATACCGTTGCTCAAGCTCGCCTGCGAGCAGACGGAGGGACAGCTCACCATAGAGTCCACCACAATTGAGGAAGACCCCACGGCGCATGGGACGCACGTGACGGCAACCTTCAACATGGACCACATTGACTTCATGCCGCTTGGCGACGTATCATCGTCGGTCCTAACGCTCATACAAGGCCATCCTGACACGGATTTTTTGTTCAGGCACGAAAAGGATGGGCAGGTTGTGGAGTTGGATACGAGGCAACTGCGTGAGGTGCTAGAAGATGTGCCGCTTAACAGCTATGATGTATTGGAGTGGATTAGGGAGTATCTGCGCGAGCAGTACGAAGCGTTGTCGTAGACAAACGCATAAATGGAGAGGATCTATATGAAATCATTGGCCGAGTTGCAAGCGATCAAGAACAGGATGAAGGACAAGGTCATCCTGCGCGACGGGATGGAGGGCATCCGCGTGGTTGTTGGCATGGCAACCTGTGGCATCGCGGCGGGCGCCCGTCCCGTGCTCAACGCCTTCGTGGAAGGCGTGAACAAGGAGGACCTCGAGGACAAGGTCTCCGTGACTCAGACTGGCTGCATCGGCATCTGCCAGTACGAGCCGGTTGTGGAGGTCTTCGAGGCCGGCAAGGAAAAGATCACGTATGTGAAGATGACTCCCGAAAAGGCCCAGGAGGTTGTTGAGAAGCATCTCAAAGGTGGTCAGGTTATTAGTGAGTACACAATCGGTGCTGTTTCGGCATAAGTTTGGAGGTATCTCGTGATTCGTTCACAAGTCCTTATTTGCGGCGGTACCGGTTGTACGTCTTCGGGCAGCCAGCAAATCCAAGACGCCTTTGAGGCGGGAATCGAAAAGTACGACCTGCAGGACGAGATCAAGCTCGTGCGTACCGGCTGCTTTGGCCTGTGCGAGCTTGGCCCTGTTGTTATTGTCTATCCTGACGGCACGTTCTACAGCCGCGTTACGGTGGAAGACGTCGACGAGATCGTGACCGAGCACCTGCTCAAGGGACGTCGCGTCGAGCGTTTGGTCTACGACGACCATGGCAAGGCTGAGGCCGATGAGTTTGGCAACATCGCCCTGAATGACACCACCTTCTACAAGACCCAGAATCGCGTGGTGCTGCGCAACTGCGGCGTCATCAATCCCGAGGACATCGACGAGTACATCGCGATGGATGGCTATGCTGCACTGGGCAAGGTCCTCACCGAGATGACTCCCGAGGAGGTCATCCAGGAGATTACCGACTCTGGCCTGCGCGGTCGTGGCGGCGGCGGCTTCCCCACGGGTCGCAAGTGGGCGCTCTGCGCTCCCAACAAGGCGGACCAGAAGTACGTCGTCTGCAACGCGGACGAGGGCGACCCCGGCGCCTTTATGGACCGCTCCGTGCTCGAGGGTGATCCGCACAGCGTCGTCGAGGCCATGGCCATCTGCGGCTATGCCTGCGGGTGTACAAAGGGCTACGTCTACGTGCGCGCCGAGTATCCCATCGCCGTCAAGCGCCTCGGCATCGCCATCGAGCAGGCACGTGAGTACGGCCTTTTGGGCACCAACATCTTTGACTCCGGCTTCGACTTTGACTTGGAGATTCGCCTCGGCGCCGGCGCATTCGTGTGCGGCGAGGAGACGGCGCTCATGACCTCCATCGAGGGCAATCGCGGCGAGCCTCGTCCGCGTCCGCCGTTCCCGGCCGTCAAGGGCCTCTTTGGCAAGCCGACGGTGGAGAACAACGTCGAGACGTTTGCGAACATCCCGCAGATCATCCTTCGCGGCGCCGACTGGTTCGCCTCCATGGGAACCGAGAAATCCAAGGGTACCAAGGTGTTCGCGCTGGGAGGCAAGATCAACCACACCGGTCTCGTGGAGATTCCCATGGGCACGACCCTCGAGCACATCATCTACGACATTGGTGGCGGCATTCCCAACGGCAAGAAGTTCAAGGCCGCGCAGACGGGCGGACCGTCCGGCGGCTGCATTCCGGCGAGCCTGATCGACACCGAGGTCGACTACGACAACCTCACCGCCATCGGCTGCATGATGGGCTCTGGCGGCCTCATCGTCATGGACGAGGACAACTGCATGGTCGACATGGCCAAGTTCTTCCTCGAGTTCACCGTGGACGAGTCCTGCGGCAAGTGCACCCCGTGCCGCGTGGGAACCAAGCGTCTCCTTGAGCTCTTGGATAAGATCACGTCCGGCAAGGGAACGATGGAAGACATCGACCGCATCGAGGACCTCTGCAACTACATCAAGGCCAACTCCCTGTGTGGCCTTGGCCAGACTGCCCCCAACCCCGTTCTGGCGACGCTCAAGTTCTTCCGCGAGGAGTACATTGCCCACGTAAAGGACAAGAAGTGCCCCGCAGGCGTGTGCAAGGACCTCTTGACGTTCACGATCGACAAGGACAAGTGCATCGGCTGCGGCCTGTGCTCGCGCAACTGCCCCGCCGACGCAATCGAGCAGACGGATTACGTGGCGCCCAAGCACAAGCGTCCTTCCTACCGCATCGATGCCGAGAAGTGCATCAAGTGCGGTGCCTGCATGAGCAACTGTAAGTTCAAGGCTATTAGCAAGCAATAGAAGGAGCCCTGTAGGTATGAATATGGTTAATGTAAAGGTTAACGGCATCGCGGTTAGCGTGCCCGAGGGCTCCACGATTCTTGAGGCAGCCCGCAAGGCAGGTGTCGAGATCCCGACGCTCTGCTTCATGAAGGAAAAGAACGAGATCGGTGCGTGCCGCATCTGCGTCGTCGAGGCAACCGGCACGCGCGGCCTCGTGACCGCCTGCGTGTATCCCGTTGCCGAAGGCATGGAGATACAGACGAACACCGAGAAGGTGCGCAAGTATCGCAAGACCACCTTGGAGCTCATGCTCTCCACGCACGACAAGAAGTGCCTTTCCTGCCCGCGCTCCACTGATTGCGAGCTGCAGAAGCTCTGCCTGGAGTATGGCGTGAACGAGAACGCGTTCGAGGGCTTCAAGCCTCTCTACGAGATCGACTACTCGACGCCGCACCTGGTGCGCGACAACAACAAGTGCATCCTCTGCCGTCGCTGCGTAGCGGCCTGCAACGAGCAGTTCGTGGGCGTCATCGGCGCGAACGACCGCGGCATCGACACCAACATCGGATCGCCGTTCAACCGTCTGCTCAAGGACGTTCCGTGCATCTCCTGCGGCCAGTGCACGGTCGTGTGCCCCACGGGAGCACTTACCGTAAAGGACGACACCGACAAGGTCCTCGAGGCGATCGCCGATCCCTCCAAGTACGTCGTGGTGCAAACCGCGCCGTCCGTGCGTGCGCAGCTGGGCGAGAGCTTTGGCTATCCCATTGGCACCAACGTCGAGGGCAAGATGGTCGCCGCGCTCCGTCGCCTCGGCTTCGACAAGGTGTTCGACACCGACTTTGGCGCCGACCTCACCATCGTGGAGGAGGCCAACGAGCTTGTGGAGCGCATCAAGAACGACGGCGTGCTTCCCATGGTTACGTCCTGCAGCCCCGGTTGGGTCAAGTTCTGCGAGTACTACTATCCCGATCTGCTCGCGCACGTCTCCACCTGCAAGTCGCCGCAACAGATGCAGGGCGCCGTTACCAAGACCTACTTCGCGGACAAGATGGGCATCGACCCCAAGGACATCGTGTCCGTGTCCGTGATGCCCTGCACCGCCAAGAAGTTCGAGATCGGCCGCGATGACCAGTCCGCAGCTGGCCCCGGCATACCCGATCTCGACATCTCCATTACCACGCGCGAGCTCGGCTACCTCATCAAGAAGTCCGGCCTTCAGTTCAGCATGCTTCCCGACGAGGAGTTCGACGACCCGATGGCCGACGACACCGGTGCTGCCGTAATATTTGGCGCTACGGGTGGCGTTATGGAGGCCGCGGTGCGTACCGCCAACGCATGGCTCAACGGTGCTACCGAGCCGCTCGAGCTTGAGGCGGTTCGCGGCACCGAGAGCATCAAGGAGGCTACGGTCAATGTCGCAGGTACCGAACTTAAGGTGTGCGTTGCCTCCGGTGCGAGTGCCGCAGCCGAGGTCATGCAAAAGGTCCGCGACGGCAACCCCGAGGGCTGGGGCTTCATCGAGATCATGGGCTGCCCGGGCGGTTGCGTCAACGGCGGCGGCCAGGTAATACAGCCGCAGTACGTCCGTGACACGGTTGACGTCAAGGCTCTGCGCGCAAAGGCTCTCTATGACGCCGATGCGGCCGCGACGCTTCGCATGTCGCACGAGAATCCTTCCATCATAAAGCTCTATGAGGAGTGGTTTACCGAGGGCTATGGTAAGGGTAAGGCACATCAGGCGCTGCACACGAGCTATGTGGCCCGTGAGAGGTATCCCAAGGCATAGGGAACACGGAACCCGCTCGCAGCGAACATAGGGAGCGCCCCTCGCGATAGGTGTATATCGCGAGGGGCGCTCCTATAGAATGCCTTTGTCTGCCTATGACATCAGGCAATGGGGAGCATCGCCGTCGCCTGTGTGTGTTTTGCATCACACATGGTAAATTTCGCACCTATCTGCTATTATGCTTCCTCGTGCGTACCTGCGGGCGTGGTGGAACTGGCAGACACGCTGGATTTAGGTTCCAGTGGGGGAGACCCCGTGAAGGTTCGAGTCCTTTCGCCCGCACCATTTCGCATTTTGGGTATTTGCCCATAGCACAAGAGCACGAGACACTGGAGGAACGTTGAACATCACCGTCAACACTCAGAAGCCCGAAAGCGGTCTTCTGGTTGCTACGCTTACCATCGGCAAGAAAGACGTGGACGCCGCAATCGTTGCGACATACAAGGATATTGCGCGCAAGTACGCTTTCCAGGGATTCCGTCGTGGTCGTGCTCCACGCCCCGTTATCGACGGCATCGTGGGACGTCAGGCCGTGTTGGCGCAGGCCACCAACGATCTGCTCACCGAGGCCGAGCCTATTATGATTGAGCAGCTCGACATCGTGCCCCTTGGCCAGATTGATTACGGCGAGGAGCCCGATCTCGTAAGCGAGAAGAGCGACTACACCATCGAGGCAAAGATTAACGTGCGTCCCGATGTGGAGTTGGACTCCTACGACGCGCCGAGCATCAACATGCCTCCCGAGGAGGCCATTGACGCCGAGATCGATCAGCAGATCAAGATGCTCCTCTCGTACCGCACCACCTTCGAGGACGTCGAGGAAGATCGTGGCGCCGAGGGTAACGACATGGTGCTCGCCGACGTGGAGAACATTAGCAACCTGCGTGAGTACGAAGGCGAGAACCGTATGTTCAGCCTTGACAACCCGCGCTTCCACGAGGAGTTCCTGGATGGCCTTCGCGGCATGAAGGTTGGCGACGAGAAGGAGATTTCCTGGACTCGCTCTGCCGAGCGCGATGGCGAGGAGCATGAGGCAACTTTTGCCGCAAAGGTTAAGGTCACAGCGCTTCGTCGGCCCGTTACACCCGAGCTCACCGAGGAGAACGTGAAGAGCGACTTCGGGTTTGACACCATCGACGAGTTGCACGAGGCCGTAAAGGAGGAGATTGAGGCAGACAAGAAGTCCAGCCTGCCCCAACTCAAGGAGGATCGCGTGGTTGAGGCCATTGGCGAGCACCTCACCCTTGAGGAGATTCCTGAGGCCTATACCGAGCAGATCTTTAACGAGATTGCCAATCAGTTCCTCTCTTCGTTGCAGAGCCAGGGCATGTCGCTTGACATGTATCTGCAGTCGCGTGGTGCAACTCCCGACGACTTCGTCAAGGACCTGCACGAACAGGCGGACGAGCGTGCACGTCAGTCCCTTGCGCTGGATGCCCTTGCAGAGCACCTCGCCGTAGAGGTTACCGAGGACGACGTCAAGGCCGAGTTTGAGCGTGCGGGCGTCCCAGACGTAGCCGCCTCCATGAAGCAGTTCGAAAGCGAAGGGCGCATGCCTGCCGTACGTGAGGGAATACGACGCACCAAGGCAGTCGAGTGGCTTGTACAGAATGCCGAAGTAACCATCGTGGACGAAGTTGCCCAGAAGGATGACGAGGCTGAGGCTTCCGAGGAGTAGCGAGTCGGATATCTCTAATAGCATGAAATGCACCAAGCCCGTCTTATTTGCCGCGCGAGGATTACCGCAATGGCAAAAAGGCGGGCTTGTCTTTGTCGGCAAGCCTCCGCGTCCGCACGGCCCGCGAGCGGCGACTCACGAAGTGAGCGAGCGCAGCGAGCGCGGAGCCGCATG
>JAFWKQ010000061.1 GCA_017545665.1 Atopobiaceae bacterium | reverse complement strand
GGCCTGGGCGGCTGCGCCGGCGTCGGCCTGGGGCTTGTCTGCGGGATCTCCGTCCGATCCATCCTTGTTCTTATCGGTCTGTTCGTTGGGATTCTGGCCCTCTACAAGTTCGTCCTGAGGCTTCGTCTCGTCTCCCTCAGTCGCCTCCTGCTCGTTGCCATCACCTTCGGGGGACTTTTTCTCTTCCGTCGGCTTCTCGTCGCCGTTCTGAGCAACATTCTCCGAACTGGCACCCTTGGCGTTGCCTACGGTATCCTCTATCGCTTGCGCTGGCACGCTCGTAAACACGACGCAAAACGTCAGGAACGCAACAAGCATGCCTCTAAGCTTCCGCGATATCGTCAGCGAATCACCCTTCGTTTCCATTGCAGGCTCCTTTCAGTTAGGCTCCTACCATAGCACGAATGCGCAAAGAGTAAACCAATTATCTGCCAGACGAACTAGTCAACGGACTTCAATGATTCAACCATGTTCACCTTGTCCAGCTTGTGACGCATCACGAAAAGGATTACGGCCGTAAAGACGAGGGTAATCAAGAAGCCAATGACATAGCTCATTGGATGTATTGTGCGACCAAACATAACGTAGTCAACCTCGGCCGTAGTTACCACAAAGGTCTCGAGGCACGTTCCCAGCACCATACCAAGCAAGTCTCCCATAAGGACGAGCAGCGCTATCTCGCGATACAAATAGGCATACACTTCCCGCTTGGTAAAGCCCAAAACCTTAAGACTTGCGATTTCGCGCACCCTCTCCTCAATGTTAATGTTCGTGAGGTTATACAACACTATGAACGCAAGCGTTCCGGCGCTCGCAATGAGCACCACCACCACGAGGTCTACCACCGAGAGCATGTTGCGATACGTCTGTATCGTTTCGTCCGAGAACACAACCGTCGACACGTTTTGGTTCTCGTGGAGCGCGCTCGCCACCCTCTCGCGCAGCGGGGCGTCGTCTGGGGTGGAGGCGTAGGCCGTAGAGAAGACCGGCGGATCCTCGGAAATCGTCTTCCAGGCATCACGTCCCACATACATGACGTTTCCCACGTAGTTCTCGGCTATGCCCGTTATTGTTAGCGAGTGTCCTTCGCCAACGGCGTTGCCAATATCGTCTTGCTCGTATAGCACGACGGCATCGCCAACGGACAGACCATACTTGAGGGATATCTTCTCGGTAAGCACCACCGCGTTTTCGCTTACGCGCACGTCCTCCCCGCTCTGTCGGTTTCGCAGTCTGAGCACCTGTGCCAAGCTTTCGTCCGACTGCGGCACAACCACCTGGACGCGCAACAGCTCGGCAGAGCGATCAACGCTACCTGCCTGCATGTTTTTTGAATGCACGCACTCAATGTTATGCGCGCTCCCCACGGTCTCAAGCGTATGCACCACTTCCTCCACGTCCGCTTGAGAGACGCCGTCCTTAAGACCCACCGTGGTGTCATAGCGCACAATAGGCCCGTACTGGCATTCGATGATGTCCCAAATGGCATCGTGTAGGCCAAATCCCACCAAGAGCAGCGCGGTACAGCCCGCAATGCCTACGACTGTCATCGCAAGACGGCGCTTATAGCGGAACAGGTTCCTACAAGTGACCTTCCACGAAAACGAGAGGCGCTGCCATACGGGCTTTAGCCGCTCGAGGAATATGCGCTTTCCCGCCGCAGGGGCACGAGGGAGCATGAGCGTCGCAGGCACTTCTCTAAGGCTCGCCAGCACCGCCGCATACGTGGCCAAAAGCGTAACGGCGACGCCAACGCAACCTGACGTCAGCGCTATGGGCATGTTTATGGGAAGCGGCAAGGGGTGCAGCGGAATCGTGTAGATAATGGCATACGACGACATAACCACCATGGGCAGCACCTGCGAAAGGGCGAGTATGCCCAGCGTCGCGCCGGAAGCCGCCGCAACGCCCGCATAGCACAGGTACTTGCTCGCGATTCGTGCCTTGGAGTATCCCAAAGCCTTGTATGTTCCAATTTCTATGCGGTCGTCGGCCACCATGCGCGTCATGGTGGTAAGGGAAACAAGCGCAGCGACCAGGAAGAACATAAGGGGGAAGACAGTGGCTATGGAATCTATGCGACGGGAGTCCGCCTCATGGGTTGCCACGCCCTCGTTCTGTGTACGGTCGAGCACGTAGATGTCTGGAGGCTCGAGTCCATCGATGTCTTCTTGGGCTTCGGCTAGCTCCGCCCTTGCCTTTGCCAGCTCTTCGTTTGCCTCCGCGCGTCCCTGCTCGAGCTCTTTGAGTCCGTCCTCATAGGCAGCCTGCCCGTCCGCAAGGTCCGCACGGCCCCCTTCGAGCTCGCCCGCAGCTGCATCCAGTTCCGCCTGTCCCTGCTCAAGCTGTTTTACGCCTTCCCCATACTCCCTCTCACCCGCAGCGAGCTCACGCTCTCCCGCAGCGAGCTCGGCTGCCCCCGCATCTAGCTGCGCACGCGTGGATTCCAGTTGGGCAATGGCACCGAGCGCCTGATCGAGCTTTTCGGTAGAGGGCAAGGCCGCCAGCTTCTGCTCCAATTGCTCAACCGCCGCCATACCCTCGCCAATTTGCGCCTGCACCTGAGCAAGCTGGACCGAAAGTGCCTCACGCTGAGCTATGAGCTCTTGCTTTTGCGGGCCTTCGGGCAAGATTGCTATCTGTTCGTCGATCGATGCGATTCCCGCCTCCAGCTGGGCTGCGGCTCCCTGGGCCCGCTCGACGCCCGCCTTTGCCTGGGCGATCCCAGTCTCTAGCTGCTCCTTGCCCGAGAGAAGTTCCGCACGTTGTGCCTCCAGCTGCGTGCGCGCCTCCGTAAGTGAGGCGCCCGGCCCCAGGCCAATGCCCGCAAGCAGCTCCCGCTTGCCGGCTTGCCACGACGCCTCGCCATCGTCTCTTTCTTTGCGACCTTGCTCGATCTTGGCACGCGAGGCGTCCAAGGTTTCCCTCGCGTCAGCCAACTTGGCCTTGGACGCCTCAAGCTCCTGTATCCCCTCGTCATAGGAAACCTGCCCGTCTTCGAGCTCCTTGCGTCCTCGTTCGAGTTCCCGGGCCGCCTCATCCAGTTCTTTCTGGGCATCCGCAAGCTCTCGCTGGGCCTTCGCCTCCTCCCGCGCGTACTCCGCCTTCCCCTCGTTGAGCTCCTCCTGGGCCTTTGCGCGAACGTCATCAAGACGCTTTCGGGAAAGCTCACCTTCGTCCGCCTCAATCCCATCGCGCGCCGCGCCGACCACCCGCTTGTATGCGTCCGAGGCGCCTTCGAACTCTTGGGATCCCCGCACTCGCACAAACAGTTCGGTATACGGTGTGTCATCGACAAAAGCCTCGCCGTGCACATAGGCATACATCCCAATGGAGCCGGATCCCAAAGTGGTAGACCCATAGCTGCCGGTATAGGGATACATAGACGAGCTCACGGTTCCAACAATGCGCAAAGAGCGTTCCCGTAGCAGGTCTGCCGAGTCAGGCGAGCCGTACAAGACCTCCACCGTATCGCCCACACCCACGCCAAGGCCCTGATCGTCCGCGCTAATCACGCACTCCTGGGATCCCTTTGGCCACCTTCCCTCACGAAGGAAGAGGTGATTCAAATAGCGTGGATCGTCCGAAGACACCACGCTCTGGCCTTGCGCCACAGACTTCTGTGCGGCACCCACATCCAGTGAGCTTACGCGTAAGGCAAGCTGCGTCGAGCCCATGCGCACCATCACGTCACCGCTTATGGATGGCATGACCTCCTCAACGCCATCCACCTTGCGTACGCGATCTATGTCGTCTGGGCCAAAGCCCAATGTCGAGACGACCCTCAGGTCATACAAACGCGTTCCGTCATACAAAGCGTCGGCAGCCTCGCGCATCGCAGGTCCGCACATTTGCAGACCTGCGAAGAAGCCACAGCCCAAAGCGACGATTCCCACAATGGCGAGAAACCGTCCCAGGGAGCCCCCTATGCCACGTATCACCGTCTTCGTGAAGGCCGAGGTTCCCCATCTTCGCGCGGCCATCCTTACCACTCCAGCGTGGCCGCGCTCACAGGATGCGCATTTGTCTCTATCTGCGCCGCCTTGCCCTCGCGTACGTGTATGACGCGATCCGCAATGCGCGTAAACGCAAGGTTGTGCGTAACGATGGCAACGGTGCGGCCGTAAGTCCTACACGTGTCTTGCAAGAGCTTGAGTATCTGCTTGCCCGTTTGGTAGTCAAGCGCGCCGGTGGGTTCGTCGCAAAGCAGGAGCTTGGGATTCTTCGCAAGGGCACGCGCAATGGCAACGCGCTGCTGCTCACCACCCGAGAGCTGTGCCGGGAAATTGTCCATGCGATTCTTCAGCCCTACCAACGACAAGGTCTCGTCGGCAGGAAGCGGGTCTTCGCATATCTGATTGGCGAGCTCGACGTTCTCCAAGGCGGTTAGGTTCTGCACCAGATTGTAGAACTGGAACACAAATCCAATGTCATGGCGACGGTACCTTGTGAGCTCTGCCTCTCCCAAGGCGCTCACTTCGCACCCATCGAGCAGGATGGTTCCCGACGTCGCCGCGTCCATGCCGCCAAGCATGTTGAGCAGCGTCGTCTTTCCCGCACCAGAAGGGCCCACGATCACCACGAGCTCGCCCTCTTCGATGGCAAAGCTCATGCCATGGACGGCGTGCACCTCCACGTCCCCCATCTGGTATGTCTTGCATACGTCAATGAACTCGACAAACGCCATGGCGCCCCCACTAACGCTTCGCTCGTCGCCCTCGCCATTGTTGCACATAATCGCGTTGGGGCAGGCGCCCTGCGCACACTCTATAAATAAATGCTATAGGCCATGCGCTGCCATTTACGCCCAGCGCCCATGCCGTCCCGCACAAGGCCCCGCGCTCGCCTCGTTCGCTCACTTCGCAAGTCACCGCCTGTGGGTAAGGTAGGGGTACCCACAGGCACCCTACGCAAGCTCGAACCGCAGGGGACGGCTGGGCCCAAGGTAAACGATGTCACCTTCCTCCAGGGGATACGGATCGGCGGTTCCGAGCATTAGGCGCTGGCCCCGTGCCGTAACGAGCATCGTACCGTGGTAAGCAAAATTGGTAATGGTCCAGCGACCATCCACAACGCCGATGACGCATTGTTTAGGTTCGACGTAAGGAAAGCCATCCGAGTCAAGGCGCACGTTCACCTCGGGCGGGCAATCCTCTTCCTCTACCACGGCGCCAATGCAGTCTCCCGACTTCAACTGCAGCCTAAAGCCCTCGCCGTCGCTCAGACACGCTTCGCCGGCGCTCGCGGCATCAACAAAGCGCAGAGTGGGTGGTTCCTGGCTCGCGTCGGCTGCGTGATCGTCTCCCGCAAGGGGCAGAACGGTAGTCTCTGCCGCAGGCTTATGCTCGAGTACCGTATGCTCGAGCGGCTCAAGCTCCATCGTCGTTGAGGCCGAAGGGACTTCCTCCTCCGTTTCCGGCTCAGCGAATTGGCAGATCGCCTCCACCTCACCAATCTGGATCGCATCGTCTGGTTCCACGAACACTTGCGGCTCGCCCGCAATCCAATAGCCCTTCTCCCGAGCCTTTGCGAGCACGTACGCCGCAACGCTTGCCTCTTTTCGCGCGGTATCGATACCCCAATACTCGTCCCAGTCTTCGGGACTCACCAGAATCTCGATGCAGTTCGCGGCCTCCTTGTACTGCGGCCATTCGCGCACGGTATGGCGAACCTCATGCCAGGCGGCATAGTTCACCGTAAGCGGGTCGAGCATGCGCCTATCGTTTGGCCTCGCTCCGTTGCCGATGCGCGAGAACACGCTATGCGACCATTTACGCACGCGATGCATAACGGGACCAAGTCCCAATTCGTCTTCCAATGGGGTTGGCACAGCAGCTCCTTTCCTACGTACGCATGGCCAGATAGAAGTCAGCGATTCTACTTCATTGTTCCCGTATTGGTAAGAGTCTAGACTAATCCCCCGCATAATTCCTTTGCGAGCATCGGCATGTGCAGGGCATGGCCACAAATCGAGCTGTGGCCCGCCTCCCCGCGCCTGCAAAACGTATGGCGAGCGTCTCCGCGCTCGCTTCGCTCGCTCACTCCGTGAGTCGCCGCCAGAGAGCCGCATCACTGCCGCGGTGCAGGGGCCGGCCGCGCCCCGCGCCCGCGATACGCCCCTCATGCGGCTCCGCGCTCGCTTCGCTCGCTCACTCCGTGAGTCGCCGCCTGGGGGCGTGTCGCGGACGCGGGGCGCGGCCAAACATATGCTTGCGTCAATGTATACTTATGCGAACCACGTCCCCAAAGAGAGAAGAGAAGCATGGACAATCGCATTGAGCATGATTCCATGGGAGAGGTTCTTGTCCCCGCACACGCACTCTGGGGAGCACAGACCCAACGCAGCCACGAGAACTTCCGCATAGGCACCGAGCGCATGCCGCAAGAGATCATTCGGGCATTTGCCATCCTTAAAAAAGCCGCAGCGATGGCGAACAACGAGCTTGGTCGGATGGACAAAAACACCTGCGAGCTCATTGGCCGCGTTTGCGACGAGATCTTGGACGGAGAGCACGACGACGCCTTTCCTCTTGTGGTATGGCAAACGGGTTCTGGCACACAGTCCAACATGAACGTAAACGAGGTCATTGCCAACCGTGCCAACCAGCTACTCGAGGAGGGAGGCGCGATCGCTCGGCTGCATCCCAACGACACCGTAAATATGAGCCAGTCGTCCAACGACACCTTCCCCACCGCTCTCCACATAGCCGCGACGCTCTCCCTCACAGAGCGGCTCATACCCGCCGTCAGCGCCCTTGCGTCAACATTCGAGCATCTCGAACGCAAGAATCAAGGCATTATAAAGGCAGGTCGCACGCATCTGCAGGACGCGGTGCCAATTGCGTTCAGCCAGGAGATAAGCGGTTGGCGTACCATGCTCGAGACCTCGCGCTCCCAGATTCAGTCTACGCTCCCCTACCTGGCGCGCCTTGCGCTGGGAGGCACGGCCGTGGGCACCGGACTCAACGCCCCCAAGGACTTCGACGTTATTGTCGCCCACCGCATTGGCGAGCTGGCAGGCTGCGAATTCCAAACAGACCCAAACAAGTTCCACGCCCTTACATCCAAGGACGCCATCGCGTTCGCTCACGGCGCCGTACGCGCTCTGGCTGCCAACATGATGAAGATCGCCAACGACGTTCGCTGGCTTGCGAGCGGCCCGCGGGATGGCCTCGGCGAGATATCCATACCCGAAAACGAGCCGGGAAGCTCCATCATGCCGGGCAAGGTGAACCCCACCCAGTGCGAGGCGGTCACAATGGTGGCCGTTCAGGTTATGGGAAACGATTCGACCATAGGCTTCGCCGCAAGCCAGGGAAACTTCGAGCTCAACGTTTTTATGCCGGTAATCGCCTACGACTTCCTTCAGTCCGTGCGCCTGCTTGCCGACGCCATAGAGTCGTTCAACAAAAACTGCGCCGTGGGAATAGTGGCAAATCGAGAAAAGATGGCGCAAAATTTAAACGAATCGCTTATGCTTGTCACCTGTCTGAACCCCCATATCGGGTACGAGAAAGCCGCGGCCGTTGCGCATAAGGCGTATACAGAGGGAACAAGCCTCCGTGAGGCCTGCCTTGAGCTCGGCTTTCTTTCGGAAGAGCGGTTCGATGAGGTGTTCAAGCCGGAGGAGATGGTCTAGCAGAGACGCTGGGCCAAAAACGGTACAAAGGGGACAGTCCCCTTTGTACCGCTTGTCCACACAGAATCAGAGGAGTGCAATGGATATCACACAAGACACGAGCGCACGAAGCCTTGCGCTGCACGAAAAGCTGCACGGGAAGATAGAGATCGTTACTCGCGCTCATGCAAACACCAACGAAGATCTTTCTCTGCTCTACACACCAGGCGTCGCAGAGCCCTGCCGCGCCATAGAGGCGGATTACCAGAAGTCCTGGGAGCTCACGCGCCGCGCGAACCTGGTCGCCGTCATTACCGATGGCACTGCCGTGCTGGGCTTAGGCGACATAGGACCAGCTGCCGGCATGCCGGTAATGGAAGGCAAGTGCCTGCTTTTCAAGGAGTTTGGCGACGTGGACGCGTTTCCCCTGTGCATCGACACCCACGACGTGGACGAGGCGGTACGCACCATCTACCTTATTTCCAAGAGCTTTGGGGGCATTAACCTGGAGGACATCGCCGCTCCGCGATGCTTCGAGATCGAGCGTCGCCTCAAGGAAATCTGCGACATCCCCGTATTCCACGACGACCAGCATGGAACGGCCATCGTTACTGCCGCCGGCCTCCTCAATGCCATAAAGTTCACCGGAAGGGAGCTGGGCGAGCTCAAAATCGTCATCTCGGGAGCAGGTGCCGCCGGCGTAGCAATCGGTACGCTGCTCATACACATGGGCTTTGGCAACGTAATATGTTGCGACCGCAACGGCGCGCTCTACGAGGGTCGCGAAAACATGAACGACTCCAAGGCTGCGTTTGCCCGCATCTCCAACAGGCAGAACGAGTCGGGCACCCTTGCCGACGTAATGGTGGGCGCAGACATATTCGTGGGCGTGTCGGGCCCAGGTCTCGTATCGAAGGACATGGTAGCCTCCATGGCACGAAACCCGATTGTCTTCGCACAGGCAAATCCCACGCCGGAGATCATGCCCAGCGAAGCAAAGAAGGCTGGGGCAGCCGTCGTCGCCACGGGCCGTTCTGACTTCCCCAACCAAATCAACAACGTGCTCGTGTTTCCCGGAATCTTTAAGGGAGCGCTCGCCAGCCGTGCGCCGCAGATAACCGAGGAGATGGAGATTGCCGCCACATACGCCATCGCCTCGCTCGTAACCGACGACGAGCTCAGCGCCGACTACATTATTCCCTCTGCGCTAAACAAGACCGTCGCCGACGTCGTGGCAAAGTCGGTTGCAAGCATCGCCCAAAGAAATCGCTAAGCCCGGTGGCACGCTTATACCAGGTATAAGCGTGCCACCGTCTTCCTATTAGCTTTTCTCATTGCGCTCCCACGTGTCGCGGTTTTGCTCCTCCACCTCGCGTTCCTTCTTCCGCAAGGCCTCCCGAAACCCGTCGAGTGGGTCGAATGGCGAGAAAATCTTCGCCCGATCCTCGAGCGGCATGCTGGGGCGCCCGCCATAGGTCCTTTTATTCGTCTCCACTCGCATGTCCCCCAATCTGCCTGTTTCGCTCCCGCGCCGTTGCCTCCGGAAGCAGATCCACTCCCTTCAGGAGGGCGTTCTTCCCGAACTTCTGCTTAACCGCACTCACCGCATTCTGGCGACGCCGCTCTCGTTCTTGGGCCTGCACATCCGCAAACAGGTCCATCTGTATTCCTTTGGCATCGTCGTCCACTACGCCATCGAGCGTAACGCTCAGGCGATGAACCAGACGCTCATGCGAAACGTGCACATCGTATGAGCGAAGCACCGCCAAGAGAATCTGGCTCCGCGAACTTGTGGGACATACGAACCGTGAGGTGCCACCGTCGGACGGCCCGCCCCAATAGCGCACGTTTCCCTCCTCACGCATGGCCGCACGTTCCTCGGAGGTGAGGCCATACGCAACCCACACCACCACCGAGCTCGCCGCCTTGCGCTTCTCCACCAACTCCAAGGCAACCGCATCCGCCATCTCCTTTATTACGGTGCGAGCCTCGTCAAAGGTATAGTCGCGCGCTAGGACCTGTGCGTTGGTGAGACAGTGGGTCTGCGGCCTATACGCCTTGATGTGACGCATCTCCACCGGCTCGATGCCCCATGCGTGATCTATAAGAATCTCCGCATCGACGCCAAGTGCCTTGAATATGGGTTCGGTGGGGGCAAGCGCCAGCTCGCCCATGGTGTGTATTCCCAGCTCCGCAAGGCGACGCTGCGTACCAGGACCCACGCGCCAGAAGTCGGTAAGTGGCCTGTGGTTCCAAAGCTGAACCTTATACGTCTGCTCGGTTAGCTCCCCGAAGAAGTCCTCACTATGCTTTGCCGTTATATCGAGCGCGACCTTTGCCAAATACAGGTTTGGTCCCACCCCGCAGGTGGCGGGAATTCCCGTACGCCTTACCACATCCTCACGAATGCGCTCACCAAGCTCTCGTGCACTCATGCCATAGAGCACAAGATAGGGCGTAACGTCGAAGAAGGCCTCGTCAATGGAGTACACGTGAATGTCGTCTTTGCTCATCCATTCCAGGTAGATCCCATAGATCTGCGCCGAGACCTCTATGTAGCGAGCCATGCGTGGCTTGGCCATAATGTAGCGCATGCCCTCGGGTATTTCGAAAACGCGACAGCGGTTGCGAACGCCCTTGGACTTGAGCGAAGGCGACACAGCAAGACATATGGTCTTTTGCGTGCGCGTAGGGTCAGCAACCACCAAGTCCGTGGTCATGGGGTCAAGGCCTCTGTCCACGCACTCTACGCTAGCATAGAAACTCTTCAAATCTATGCATAGGTACTGTTTTCTACCGTTCACCGACATGCGAACAATTGTACCACTTTTCATTTCTAGCAGTAAACGTCATGATATCTATAGTGTGAAAATATTAGTAAGGGAACCAATGGAAGACCACTCCTCATCCATAAGGAATCGCCTTGAGACGCTGCTTTTGTCACGTTTGCGCAAGGCCTCGCCGCGTATGCGCAAAATCGGAATCATTGCCGGCGTAGGCGCAATGGCCCTTGCCATCCTCACGATCATAGTCTTGGGACAGGTACTTGCCGCATATGGCCAGGCAGGGGAAAAGGGCGCGTCGTACAGCGAGTGCCAAAACGCGGCAATACAGCTCCAAGAGACTTCAGACATGCTTACCAGCCAATCACGCCAATTCGTGGATACGGGCAATAGGCAAAACCTGGACGAATACCTCGCAGAAGTCTATGGGGGCAGGCATCGGGAGGAAGCCATACAGAAGCTCCAGAAGCACGCGAGCACGAACGAAGCGCTTGAGTCCTTAAAGCACGCTCTCGTTCTCTCCGACGACCTCGCCCAAACGGAGCTTAAGGCCTTGCGTCTGGCAGCCGATGGCTATGGCCTCACCGACTTGCCAGAATCCCTTTCCAAAGTCCAACTCACTTCCGAAGAGCAATCGCTCTCTCCAAAAGAAAAGATTGGGATTGCCCACCACATGCTGTTTGGCAATGAGTACAACAGCAAAAAGCTTTCCATACGCGAGCAAGTCCAAACATGTTCCAGCATCCTCATAGACTCGTTGCAAAAGGACCTCGACCAGAACAACACTCGCCTCAATCTTCTATTGACCCTCATGTATGTGTTCGTAATCATGCTCATGCTCGTGGTTCTCTTTGTGATTGTGTCAACCAACTTCCTGCTTCTTTGGCCCATCTCGTTACACGAGAAGAGCATTCGGAAGGACGAGCCGCTCATTTCGGGCGGGGCACAAGAGCTTCGCTACCTTACCGACACATACAATCAGATGTACGAGAGGAACAACTTCAAAACGGAATCGCTCAAATATGAAGCACGCTACGACGCCCTCACCGGCATTCTCAATCGCACCTCCTACGACCAGCTCTTGTACCAGCATAGGCATGACTCGGCGCTCGTGCTCGTGGACGTGGACCTCTTCAAGAACTTCAACGATGACTACGGGCACGAAATGGGCGATGCCATACTCATAGAGGTGGCAGCCACGCTCTTCTCGTCCTTTAGAAGCACGGACCACGTTTGCCGCATTGGCGGAGACGAATTTGCCGTCATCGTAACCGACATCGGTCCAGAAAACAAACATGTAATAGCAACAAAGATAGACAAGGTTGCCGCATTCTTGCTCGATACCGAAAACGGACTGCCTCCCGTTACCATATCGGTTGGAATCGCCTTTGGAGACCCCACCTCCACCGAGGACAGCCTGTTCAAGGCAGCCGACAAGGCCTTGTATGCCACCAAGCGCCACGGGCGTGACGGCTACACCTTTGCCGATGAAGTTGACGACGACGTTGAAGACACGGACGAGTAGTGCGTCCATCTGCACGGCTCGCCCCAAAGGAGCTGACAAGAGCCGCGCCGCGCGAGGCAGGATGCGCAGAGTTCAGCCAGAACCGCGGGCGCAGTTCACGAAACCTGACGGTGGGCGTGGGGCAGGGCGGGATGAGCTCCGCGGGCGCAGTTCGCGAAGCGCTGTTTGAGCACGCGGAGCCTCTCCCGCCCTGCCCCACGCCCACCGTAGCGGTGTAGCGCTGTTTGAGCACGCGGAGCCCAACATGCCAAACGACCCTACTCGCTGCGCAGGGCCTCCACTGGGTCGGCCTTGGCGGCCTTGCGTGAAGGCAGAAGCCCCGCTATGAACGAGAGGAACACGCTTACGCCTATGAGTATGAGGGCGGCGCCTATGGGCAGGCGTGCCACCTGTACCACGTCAAAGTTCTGCTCCACGATAATGTTGGCCGGTATGCAGCCCAAGGCGGTAATGCCCACGCCCATAACGCCAGAAACCAATCCCTCAATTACCGTCTCGGCATTGAACACACGGCTCACGTCACGTTTGCTTGCACCTATGGAGCGCAGTATGCCAATCTCCTTCTTACGCTCAAGCACCGATATGTAGGTGATGACGCCGATCATGATGGAGCTCACCACCAGCGAGATGGCCACGAAGGCAATGAGCACGTAACTGATCATGTTTACGATCTCGGTTACGGAGCTCATCAATGCGCCCACAATATCGGTGTAGGTAATAACCTTGTCATCGTTTCCCTCGGCACGTTGCTTGTCGTTGTAGCCGTCCAATATGGCAGTCACCTTGGATTTGCTTTCGAAATTAATAGGATAGATGTCTATCTCGGAGGGCTTCTTCTCGTCTGCATAGCCCAGCTTTGCAATGTTGTTGTCGTAGCTGGTGCGCTCAGTGCTCATGAGTGTAACCATCAGCTCGCCAAGTTCCTTCTCACTCATGTTGAACGTAAACGCCTCGGCAAAAGCCTGCTCGTCTATGGAAAAGGCATCGCCCATGTTTGACATGAGGTTTTCCATGGCGCTTTGCATGCCCGCACCCATCGCATCCGCCATCTGCGCGCTCAGCGTCTCGGACATCTGTGCCATGTAGGTACCCATCACCTCACCCATATAGGTTTGCAACATGGAGGTGAGACCCGTGGCCAACACTGCCGAAAGGCGAGCTTGGATCTGGTCGGCAAGCTGGTCGGCAAGCTGGTCTGCCACCTGGCCCGCAAGTTGCGATGCAACCTGCTCGGTGGCAGCGTTTATGCTGGCGCGCTCCTCGTCGGTGAGCTTCTGGTCTGCGGCTTGCATCTGCTTGCGAAGGTTTGCCGCCATCTTCTCGCGATTTGCCTGGTCAAAGCTCACGGCACCGCTCAACCCCTGCAGGAGCTGCGCGGATACCTGGGGCTGTGCCATGTACTCTGCCATGGCGGCCGAAAGGGCGTCGCCATCCATCGGGTTGATGTGCTTGGATTGAATGTATTGCGGAAGCCCCGCCATGGCCTGCGCTATGGCACCCTGTAGCTTTGCCTGGTCAATGGTAGGAGTCACGCCATCCATGAGCTGCGCCGTGTCGATGTTGTTCATATAGGGGGTGAGTGATTTCATGACCTCAGGCGTCAGCAGCTTGTTTACGTCAACGCCGGACAGGTCGACCTTGGACATGTCGAACTCGATGTTGGAAAAGTCCGCAGTCTGAAGCCCCGAGAAGTCCATTTCTGGCATGGGGGTGCTGGGCATGCTCACGCCACTCAGATCGAGCCCCGAAAAATCCATGCTCGAGAGGTCAAGATTCGAGAGATCCAACGCGTCCAGGTCCATCTTAAACGCATTGGTAATCTTGCTCTCATCTATAGTGAACAGCTTGCTCATGTCAAAATCGTTGCCTCGGTTTTTTGCCTCGGCATCAAATGACTTGCCGCTTATTACGTTTATGCTGGGGTTTGCCAGCTGATCTTGAACTATCTTCGAGTCGGCGGCCTGCTCCATAAGCCAATGGGTGAGCTCGGGGGTATAGTAGATGCCCTGCGATATGGTAGTCGCCTCCACATCCTCCTTTGGTTGCAGCACGCCCACGATGTGCAATTGTTGGGCCTTCGCAAGAAGGTCTTTCATAAAGGCGTCATCGTCCGCCTTGGAGGTCCAAACCTTGTATTCCGGCTCGTACTTATACATGCTCGCAGCGGGAACCACCTTAAAGGTTGGCTCCATAAGCTGCTCGTAGGTATAGGTGCGCTCATCGTCTGGCACCTCGAAGTCCTTTTGCTCCGAAAGCTTTTGCACCATATCCTGCAGCTCGTCGTGGTCGCGCAGCCCCATGGCATAGCTCACGAAGTCGATTATGTTTCCGTTGCGCGACAGCACAATCACCAGCTCGTCGCGACCTTTGGGCCATCTACCCGCCTTTATGTCAAACTGCCCGTAGAGCAAATCGAGGTTTTTGGGAAGCTGTGAAAACACGTTTGTGGAAAACGCCCTGGACGACGAGACGAGCGACGAGGAGGAGTTGCCAATGCCAAATGCAGCAAAGGTCTTGTCGGGATTGATCTGCTGCGTCTTGCCGTCCTTTTGCAAGAAGATCTGCGGCACCACGGCATACTTGTACTCAATGTCTTGCACGTGGCTGTTTATGTTTGACCCATTGCCATCCAAGAATTCCTTGAGCGAAGCCAGATCGTTCTTTCCAACGCTTCCAAACATCTTTCCCACCATGCGGCGCTCGCTCACGGTGCCCTGGCCCTTGTTCGTCTGCTGGTTCTCCCCCTCCGCGGCCGTGGCCTGGTCTCCCTGCATGTCCACCATCAAGGAGGTCATGTCGAAACCAGAGCTCATTATTTGCAGGGGATAGGCGGAGAGCGTGTCTTCCTCAACCTCCTGGATGTAGGCGTTCACGCCGTTTGCGAGCGCCAGGATCGCCGCGATGCCAATGATGCCAATGGAGCCGGCGAAGGCCGTCATAAGAGTACGGCCCTTCTTGGTCATGAGGTTGTTAAATGACAAGGACAGGGCGGTGAGGAAGCTCATGGAAGTGCGCCGGGCGGGTTTGGCGTCACGCAAATCGCTCTCCGTTGGGACGAAGGCGTTCGAATCGGATCGTATGCGACCGTCTGCCAACTCCACTATGCGTGTGGAGTACTCGCGAGCGAGCTCAGGGTTATGCGTGACCATGATTACCAGGCGGTCGTCCGCAACCTCACGCAATAGGTTCATTACTTGCACCGACGTCTGAGAGTCAAGCGCGCCGGTGGGCTCGTCCGCAAGCAGGATCTCCGGATCGTTTATGAGCGCGCGCGCAATCGCCACGCGCTGCATCTGTCCGCCAGACAGCTGACTGGGACGCTTGTCAACGTGCTCGCCAAGCCCCACATCCTCGAGCGCCGCCCGCGCCCGCTCACGGCGCTCCGTAGGGTTCACGCCAGACAGCGTAAGCGCAAGCTCCACATTGGCCAGTATTGTTTGGTGCGGGATGAGGTTGTAGCTCTGGAACACGAAGCCGATGCGGTTGTTTCGATACGCGTCCCAATCGCGGTCCTTGTACTCACGCGTGGATATGCCGTCTATGAGCAGGTCGCCGCCATCAAAGTGGTCGAGGCCGCCTATCACGTTGAGCAGAGTCGTCTTGCCCGAACCCGAAGGTCCCAGGATCGAGACGAACTCGTTGTCCCTAAAGGCAAGACTCACGTCGTCAAGCGCGACTTGAGTAAACGTCCCCGTGGTATAGGACTTGCACACATGCTCAAGCTGAAGCACGGCGCCTCCTCTGCATAGGCTATGGAACTCGGCCTCAGTTACCGATATCGTCATGTTGCCAAATCTCTTGGATGGCAATGACATAGTGACCATACTAATAAGCGATATTCAATATATACGAAACCGATTGTAACTCTTGGAATCCACGGAAAAAACGGTATGATAGCTGTGCGCCAACTATGGAACGGAGTTGTCAACTCATGCCTCGCAACAGAGAAAGAGCCAAAAGTGCACCGCGGAACAATGCGCTCGACGGTCTAAGGGCTTTTGCGATCATTGCCGTTGTGCTCTATCACATGGCCATCCCCTGGCTTCCCAGTGGCCATATGGGCGTCGTCGTGTTTCTCGTGCTCACAGGCTACCTCGCCTCAAGCACAGTGCTACGTGCCATGCGGCGTGATGGGGGGATTTCCGTTCCAAGAACGTGGCTCAAGCGCATCGTGCGCATATGGCCTCCCATGGCGGTCATGATCGTTTGCGTGGTAGCGCTCTGCGTCGTGTTCAACCATGTACTCCTTACCAAACTCAAGCCAGACCTCATCCCGTCCATGCTGTTGTCAAACAATATCGCCGCAATCTTACGAGGCGCCTCGTACTTCGACAACCTTGGCGGCACCTCTCCCCTCGGGCATCTTTGGTACCTCGGCGTTGATATCCAGTTTTTCGTCGTATGGGTGCTCATAGCCACTTTTCTGTGCCCACGCGGTCGGTCGACGCGTGCTGCTCGCAGAACGGCACTTGTCCTCGCCGTAATATCGGCCATCCTCATGGCGGTGTTCTACGATCCCAACGCAGACCCCACGCGCGTCTACTACGGTCCCGACACACGGGCATTCGCTCCTTTGCTCGGCGCCTGGCTGGGCCTCGCATGGCCCCTGGGAAGCAGGCCCGTACGGCTTACGTCCGCTCGCCGCACGCTACGCGACCTCCCCCTTACCATACTCGCCCCCCTATCGTTTGTGGCCATCATCGTCATTATGGTTTTGGTTCCCAACACCTCGCCTTTCCTTTTCCGAGGTGGCATGCTCCTGGTGGCCATTCTTTCCGTGTTCGTCATTGCAGGCACCCTCAATCGGAAGTCGCTCTTCTCTCAGCTGTTCTCGCTGCCACCCCTCGTATGGCTCGGTACGCGCTCATACGGGCTTTACCTTTGGCACTTCCCTCTTTTCCAGCTCTTCAAGGTTACCAACAACACCACTTCACCCATAATGATCGCCCTCGCGGTTGTTCTCTCCTTTTTGGCCAGCGAGTTTACCTTTCGTTTCGTGGAGCAGCGGGTCTCGCAAAACCGCATACCGCTCGTGCTTGACGAGCAGATGCTTGAGTATGGCGGCTCGGCACGCATGGTTTCCATCGTGCCCGCTGCCCTCGTAACCATCACCTTGCTGGTTGGCGGCATTGGCCTTGCAGTGGTTCCCGATCAAACCGCAGTGCCCGAGGACGCCCTTAAAAGCACGGGCGCAGGCGCCGCGGAGGCCATAGACCTCTCGGGTAGAAACGCCAACTCAAAAGGCGACCAAAGCAGTTCGAGCAGTTCGAGCAGCTCAAAGTCGGATTCCAGCAGCAAGAAGGACGACTCCAATTCCAGCAGCAAGAAGGACGACTCCAATTCCAACAGCAAGAAGGACGACTCCAGCAGCAAGCAGAGTTCTGGCGACATCCCAAGTGGCACCATTACGCTCAAGGCCTCTTCCGAAAGCACGAAGAAGGGTCTCTTTACCCCTCTCATCGTCGCCGATTCCGTTGCGGGAGATGCCGACTGGTGCTTCAAGGAACACATACCCGACGGCTTTTTGGATAGCTATATTGGGCGCAGGCCCGATCAGGCTCTAGAAGTTCTTAAGGGCTATTTGGACCAAAACGTCGTGGGCGACATCGTAGTGCTCGACTCCTTCTCCAACGTTCCCGCCACCGACGACACCATGAAGTCACTTATCGAGGCTTGCGGCAATCGCCACGTCTACCTGGTAAACGTGCGTATTCCCGAGGTCGAGCAGAAGCAGATAAACGAGCAAATCGCTAAGTTTGCCAAAAAATACGACAACGTCGAGCTCATAGACTGGTACTCCTACAGCGAGGGCCATGACGATTGGATCTACCCCGACGGAGAGCACCTTACCCCCGAAGGCCAGCCAAAATACGTCGACATGATCACCAACGCCATTGCCAAGGATTTCGTAGACGGCGGCGGCACGGCAACCGAAAGCAAGTAGTAGGGCTGGCACTCATCGAATTCTCAACTCGCACACTCAAGGGGACAGTGAGCATCCTCCCCCTCTACCCTACCGTCCATCGTTCTGTCGTCTTCGACACGGCGTCTTGGGAGTAAACTTCTCCTGTATGCCCACTGAAGGGAGACCATCCATGGATATGCTTTTAATGTTCGTCCTCGCGCTTCTACCCATCCTATGGCTCGTGCTCGCACTCTGCGGCATGAAAATGGAAGCGTGGAAAGCCAGTTTTGGCGCGCTCATCATATCGGCAGCGCTTGGCATCGGCGTATGGAAGATGACCCCCATCAATGCCGCCACGGCTGCACTCGAGGGAATGGCCATGGCCATTTGGCCAATCGTGATTGTAATCATCGCCGCTGTGTTCACCTATAACCTCACCGTCCACACGGGTGCCATGGAGACGATCAAAGGCATGCTCACATCCGTGTCAAGCGACAAACGCGTGCTGGTGCTGCTCATAGGATGGTGCTTCGGTGGCTTCTTGGAGGGTATGGCCGGCTTCGGTACGGCAGTCGCCATTCCCGCATCCATGCTCATGGCACTTGGCTTCAACCCCATCACGGCAATTCTCGCCTGCTTGGTTGCCAATGGCGTTCCCACCATGTTTGGCTCCATAGGCATCCCCACGACTACGCTTGCCAGCGTTACGGGCCTCGATCCCACACAACTGGCGCTCACCCAGGCTCTCCAGGTAGCTCCCTTCGTAATTGCCACTCCCTTCCTCATGGTCATGATCGTGGGCGGTGGCCCCAAAGCCCTAAAGGGCGTACTTCCCATCACGCTTATCACCGGCCTTGCCATGGCTCTTCCCGAGATCGCTGCTGCCGCGTTCATCGGTGCCGACCTGCCTATGGTAGTTGCGGCGGTTGTTACCCTAATCGTTACGTTTGTAGTAGCGCTCAAGATGAAAGGCGAGGTACCAGCCGAATACGCCTTGGAAACGCCAAAGAGCGACGAGAAACTCACTGCAAAGAAGGCCCTCACCGCTTGGGCGCCGTTTATCCTCATCTTCGTCATACTGGTACTCACTTCCAAACTCGTGCCGTTTATCAATGGTCCGCTTTCATCCATCAAGACCTCGGTGAACATCTATCAGGGCGACCCGGACGCAAAGCTCACCTTCACGTGGATCAATACGCCTGGCGTGCTCATTCTTGTCTGCGGACTCGTGGGCGGTCTCATTCAGGGCTGCTCGTTTGGCGAGATGATGAAGGTCCTAGGCGCTACCTGCAAGCAGATGTCAAAGACGATTCTCACCATGCTTGCAGTACTGGGTTGCGCCAAGATAATGGGCTACTCTGGCATGATTGCGAGTATCGCTGCGTTCTTCGTGGGAACGCTCGGTAACTTCTATCCTCTGGTCGCCCCAATCCTCGGCGCACTCGGCACGTTCGTTACCGGTTCCGGCACCTCAAGCGAAGTGCTGTTTGGCTCGGTGCAACAGCAGGCCGCACAGGCCATCGGTGCCAATGAGTACTGGCTCTGCGCCGCCAACTCACTCGGTATCTCAGCGGGTAAGATGCTCTCGCCGCAGTCTATTGCCATTGGTACTGCAGCGTGCGGCCTTGTGGGCAAGGACGGAGAGGTGCTTGGCAAGGTAGCAGTCTACGCCTTTGCCTTCGTGATCATTATGGCCATTGGCATTCAGGCCGGCGTTATGATGGGAATCAGCTTCTAAAGCCGGTTACCTATTGCACAAGCGACGCCGCCAGGAGCAAAGATTCTGGCGGCGTTCTTCTTTGCATGCGAATGCTGCGCGCTATTCGGTAGGAAAAGCTTTATGTGCATCCCAACCGAGCACACTTCCCAGAGGGACCGAGGGCCGGGTACACTTTTGCGCCCACGGGCTTCCCCACCGGGTACACAAATCGGCAGTTTGTGTACCCGGTGGGGGAAGTTGCGGACCGAAAAGTGTACCCGTTGATAGGCATAGGGCCGAGGAGTGCGCACGGTGGGGATGTCCGCGGTCCGATTTGTGGACACGGCTAGCCTGTGTGACATTCCCGCTAACAGAGGACAACGTCTTCGCCCTTGCAGACGAAATCGGACTACAGGCGATCTGCCATGCTCAAGATGAGGTGACTGGTGTTCTCCCAGCCAAGGCATGGATCCGTAATCGATTTGCCATACACGCCGCCACCCACATCCTGAGCGCCGTCTTCCAAATAGGATTCGATCATGAACCCTCTAAAAAGATTGGCGATGGTCTTGGACCTTGCCACACTGTCCAGCACCTCATTGCAAATGCGCAGTTGCTCCAAGGGACGCTTGCCTGAGTTGTCGTGATTGCAGTCTATGATAACCGCGGGATTGGCAAAGTTTCCGAAGCTATAGGCGCTGGCAAGATGCTCCAGGTGCTCATAGTGATAGTTGGCGTGCCAGCGACCGTCGGATCCTATGCGTCCGCGCAGCACCGCATGGGCCAGCGGATTGCCCGTGGTCGCCACCTCCCAGTTCCGATAAATGAAGGTCTGTGGTTGCTGCGCCGCATATATGGAGTTGAGCATAACGCTCATGCTGCCACCTGTTGGGTTCTTCATGCCTACCGGCACCGATACGCCGCTTGCCACCAATCGATGACCTTGGTTTTCGGTTGAGCGCGCACCAACCGCCACATACGATATGAGGTCGAATAGGTACTGATGGTTTTCGGGATAGAGCATCTCGTCAGCCGTAAACATGCCGCTCTCTTGTACCACCCGAATATGCAGATGGCGAATTGCCTTTATTCCCTCCAACAAGTCATCAGGCTTGGTGGGATCGGGATTGTGCAAGATGCCCTTATAGCCAGTGCCTTTTGTACGTGGCTTATTGGTATACACGCGGGGCACGAGCACGATCTTGTCGGCAACCGACTCACGCAGCTTTGCCAAACGCGTAACGTACTCAAGCACCGCATCCTCACGGTCGGCAGAACAGGGACCCACCACAACCAGGAGCTTGCCGCTCTTGCCCGTAAGAGCATCTGCCACCTCGCTGTCAAACGTCTGTTTGGTGGCCTCAAGTTCCGGCGAAAGGGGCATCTCCTCACGAATCTCCTTGGGAATGGGCAAACGACGCTTGAAATCCATCGACAATGCGATCACCTCATACAAATATGTGGGAACGGAGTTTGCACGAATCCCGTTCCCCCAGGTCTTCGCGTGCACGAAGAAGCATTATGCCACATTCGCATTTATGGACACGTGACAGTATGCAACCATTAACCATCAAGACGTCGAAGCTCGCACTTGCGTGCCCGTCCCACATGCGGCGACTCACGAAGTGATCGAGCGAAGCGAGCGTGGAGCCGCATGCGGACGGGGCAGGAGCGCAAGTGAGAGCTTCGACGTCGCGCTTACGCAACTCCTTAGCAACATCCCTCCATATTGGTTACACTGTTGTGGTACAAACTACTTTTGGAGGAGACAGCCATGCCCTGCACAACCATACTCGTGGGAAAGAAGGCAAGCAATGATGGCTCAACCATCGTTGCACGCAACGAGGACTCAATGAACGGCGAGTTCACACCCAAGCGGTTTGATGTAGTGCTGCCCGATCAGCAGCCACGCACGTATACAAGCGTTATCTCGCACCTCACCATTGAGCTGCCAGACGACCCCTTGCGATATACCTCGTTGCCAAACGCCTTGCCCGACGAAGGCATATGGGCCGCTGCTGGCATAAACGCGGCCAACGTCGGTATGAGTGCCACCGAAACGATTACCTCCAATGAGCGCGTTCTTGCGGCAGACCCCTTGGTGGAATACCAACCAGCTCGGGGAAAGGAGGGAGACCCCAATTATGAGCCCGAACGACCTGGTGGAATTGGCGAGGAGGACATGGTGACACTCGTACTCCCCTACATCCACTCGGCTCGCGAGGGCGTGATGCGTCTTGGCTCTTTACTGGAACGCTATGGTACGTACGAGATGAACGGAATTGCCTTTCACGACACGGAAGAGATATGGTGGCTCGAGACCATAGGCGGCCATCACTGGATTGCACGTCGCGTGCCTGACAACTGCTACGTTACGATGCCCAACCAGCTTGGCATCGACCGATTCGACCTCGCAGACGCCCAAAGCATCAGCACCGAACACCTTTGCTCAGCTGACTTGAAGGACTTCATCCGGAGCAATAATCTTGATCTGACCATACGGGATGGAGGTGGACGAACTTCCATGGGCGAGGGACCCGACGTTTTCAATCCTCGCCTTGCCTTCGGAAGCGCCAGCGACGCGGACCACGTATACAACACGCCACGTGCTTGGGATATGCAGCGCCATCTCAATCCTCGCAGCTGCGTTTGGGATGGGCCAAACGCGGACTTTGGTCCCGAATCCAACGATATTCCATGGTGTCGAATACCCGAGCAAAAGATAACCATGGAGACTGTAAAGTACGTGCTGTCTCGGCATTATCAGGGAACACCCTACGATCCTTACGGACGTCCTGGCAACCCTGATCTTAGAGGCATATATCGTTGCATTGGCATCAACCGCACGAGTCAATTGAGCGCCACGCAACTCAGAGAAGCGCAGGAAGGCACAGATTCTAAGGATGCTCTTGCCCTACAATGGATTGCCTTCGGATCAAATCCATTCAATGCGTTCGTTCCGCTCTTCGCAGACGTCGATGCCGCTCCCTCGTACTTTTCCACCACAACCGAAACTGTGAGCACGAACAGCTTCTATTGGGTGAACCGCCTTGTGGGAGCCTTGGCTGACGCCAGCTATCCCACCTCGCTGCCACACGTAGAGCGATATCAGGAGAAACTCGTAGCCAAAGCCATCCACATACTAACGAACGCTCGGAATAGAGGCATCTCGCACGAAGAGGCAAACGAGGAGGTTGCGCGCATAGCACGCAACCTTACCGAGGAGCTGCTAAGCCATGTGCTCCATGAGGCGAGCATGGGTATGGACAACGGCTTCACGCGCTCCGATAACTAGTGAGACACACGCTAATAGCGGCGTACGCCAAAATCCGTTTCGCCGTCCACCACATCTATTCTTCTCTCGGTACCTATGCTCCACGTATTGCCAAATCCCGTAACCAGATTTGTGAGCCTGCGCACGAACCCAAGCTGCGACATGGCTACGCCCTGCACCTCTGCCGTCACAGTACCATCGCGCTCGTTGCGAACCCAACCCGTAAGACCCTCCTTGCGTGCGCATGTAACGCAGGCGTAGCGAAATCCCCGTTGTTGAACATGGCCCATAAACCTATAGCGTATTCGTTCCATTCGCCACGCTCCTTCAAAACTCTTTGACATTTGCGCACGCTACCTCAGAATTACTGATACCATCATAGGCGACATTGTCAATGGAGGGGTAGCAATGCGTTGCAGAAGTTGCGGAGAAGACTTGCCTGACGGCGCCTCAACCTGTACGAGGTGCGGAGCAGACCTCTCTTCCGCTTCACGGCTTCGCTTTGCGCTCACCACCCTCGCCTTTGCTGTCATAGCTGTTGCTTTTATTTCTCTTCTGATATATCTAGTTCTTTGGTGGCACGAATCCCAGCTCCCGCCAATGTAGCCTGGTAAAACTTGCCACCCTACGCAACCACAAAATCGGTACGCCCAAGATTAGTCTTTATAGCTTATGGTTCGCACCACATCCTGATAGGACACTCCCCGCTCACGGGCCAAGGCAGCCACCGATTCGTACTCCGCATACGTACGCGACTCCCCGTTTGGAAGTATTACCCGTTTTGCCCGTACCGGTCCATACGCACTCGTTAGCTCACCTTCCTCGCGCTCGAGAGCGGTTCTTTTGAGGGCATATCGCCGAATGCCAATAGTGGTGGTCTCCTCAAACAGAATCCGTTCGATTGGCGCTATTCTTTCCTCGTCGCAAATGACCTCAACCTGATAGCCGGGACGCCCTTTTTTCATGAACACCGGTACGAAATGGGCCTCGCGTGCGCCCGCCTCAAACAGCATGTCGAGAACGTGGCCAAGAGCCTCACCGGTGCAATCGTCCACCTCGGTCTCCAGCTTCCACAGCAATGACTCCGCAAGTGACGTTGGGGTGGCAGTGTCTCCAATAAGCATTGCCCTCACCGAGCTGGGAGGATCGTAGGCGCGCTTTCCCGTTCCGATGCCAGTTGCTAGAATGCGGTATTGCTCAGGCAGGGATTCGCGCGTACCAAGCGCGGCAGCAATTGCCGCACCTGTTGGCGTAACCAACTCGCCTTTCCTGTGCGCCTGCTTTAGCACAAGACCATGTGCCTCCACGATGTTTGCCACAGCGGGAACGGGTATTGACAGAATGCCGTGTGCGCAGCGTATCTTGCCCTCTCCCTCATACAGGGGCGACACCACGGCCTCGTCTATGGCAAGGTTATCCACGCACCAAGCCACCGCAACCACATCGACAATTGAGTCAATGGCACCAACCTCATGAAAATGCACCGTGTCAACTGTTTGGCCATGAGCTTTGGCCTCTGCCGCAGCTATGATGCCGAAAATGCGCAGCGCTAGCTCACGCGCACGATCAGACAGATTGGAACGCTCGATAATGGACTTGATGTCTGCAAGGCTGCGATGCTCATGGTGCCCATGGTCGTGGTCGTGATGGCCGTGGTCGTAATGATGGTGGCCGTGCCCATGGTCGTGGTCGTGGCCACGATGATGGTGAACCCCTTCTGCGCCATAGAGCCAATCCATGTCATGGTCATGGTTCTGATGGTCGTCGTCCACCACCACATCAAAGTCACAGGCGTCCAATGCGCCAGCCATCTTGCGTGTTATACGCACTTCGTAACCGTCGAGTCCCAGGCTCTCCAAGGCAGCGCAAAGGGCCTCTTGATCTGCCCCGATGTCCAGAAGCGCGCCCACTACCATATCGCCGCTGATTCCAGTATCACACTGAAGGTGAAGTATCCTCTTCATCACTGAGCTCCCTATCTGTGCGCGCGGGGCGCACGTGGTCGATAAGCGCCGCTTGGTATCCAGCGCCAAAACCATTGTCGATGTTAACCACAGATGTGCCACTCGAGCATGAATTGAGCATAGCCAGCAGAGCGGAGATGCCTCCCAGGGATGCTCCATATCCCACGCTCGTAGGGCAGGCTATAACCGGACAAGCGCATAGGCCGCCAATAACGCTCGCCAGCGCACCCTCCATACCCGCCACCGCCACAATGACGCTCGCCTTCTGAAGCACGTCCACATGGGCAAGCAGCCTATGTATGCCAGCGACGCCCACGTCGTACATCCTGTATACCTCGCTACCCATCATCCTTGCCGTAATCGCAGCTTCCTCCGCACAGTAAAGGTCACTCGTTCCCGCACAGGCAACAACTACGATTCCACATCCATCGCATCGGGGTGTACCGCCAATGGTAAGCATCCGCGCGTCCTCGTGATGCCTAACCTCCAATCCCGCAAAGGTAGCATCACCTTCCATGTGTTGCATGCACTCCATGGCCTTGCTTGTTTCCACGCGTGTAACCAGCACATGCCGCTGTCCCGCTCCAATCAGCGACGAGGCAATCCCCACAATCTGAGCAGACGTCTTTCCTGCGCCATAGATAACCTCCGAGACGCCTGTGCGTATCCCCCGTTGAAAATCGGGTTTGGCATAGCCCAAATCCACGAAGGAGCTAGTGCTCACTTGAACTACCGCATCGTCCACGCTCAGGTTACCTGTTGCCACACGCTCAAACAGCACGCGAAGGTCCTCACGCTCCATGCTGCCTCCCTCGACTATTCGTGAACCAAGAGCTGGCACGCATCTTCCGGAACGTATATCGAGAGTCCGCCGCCGCTCACGTCAAAGTCAGCCCATCCGCCATCGTCCACGCACACGTTGGGGTGTTCGCCCAGCACGCATACCCATGTGCTGCCAGCATGCCGCTCGCCCACGCACATGCGTTTCCGAGCCTCTGCGCGATCCGAAATTACCACGGCGCAGCCACTCGCCTCACGATCTTCAACGCCTTCCCTCGTCCAGCCAATGGCATCGGGCGCATCCAGCCAATCGCGTTGCGCCCCATAGGCAAGAAGCTTTCGGACCTTGAGGAGCAGAGTCAGCTCAGGCACCACGCTCACGCGTGGCGATCCATAGAGGTCCCCATAGAACACGCAGGGATATCCTGCCTCGCGCAGTAGGATAAGAGCGTATGCCGCTGGCTTGAACCACCCGCTCACGGATGATTGCAGGGACTGGCCGTCTTGCGTGTCGTGATTGTCCACAAAAGTTACCGCGTTTTGCGGATCCGCCTGTACCAAGGTACCATCAAAGATTCTGGATAGATCAAAGTCGCCGTTCGACAAGGACGCGTCATGCATCCTAAAGTGTAAAAACACGTCGAACAGGCTCATGACGCGCTCATTTCCCAAATATCCCTCAAGGGCGCCAATGTCTGATTCCCAGTACTCCCCCACCACAAAGAGCTCTCGTCCCAGCGTACGTTGCACATCGCGCAACCACCGCAGATAGAACTCGCGCTCCATGTGCTTTATGGCATCCAAACGCAGCGATTCCGCCTGCGTTACGTTTGCATACCACACACCCCACTTCACCAGCTCATCGTAAACTGGTTCATAGAGCAGGTCTACGTCGCAGCCCATAAGATAGTCAAAGTTCCCGTTCTCGTGCGTTACGTTTGAGTCCCAGTGCTTTCCCTCAAACAGAAATATTGAGCCATCGCCGTTGGCAGCGTTGTAGTCAACGCCGTGAAAGCAGCGCCAATCCCACTCGAAATCGCTGTAGACTCCCTTGCGACCGGGAAATTTGAACTTCGTCCAAGCCTCGATGGTCTGCATGCCCGAAATCTGCCTGTTGCGATCTTCGCGTGCCACGGCGACGGCCCGCACCCATTCGCACTCGTCCGCCCCCATGCGCTGGTTGAGCACGATGTCAACCATAACGCGCAATCCCGCGTCGTGAAGGGCGGCCACACAGGCGAGGTAGTCGTCGCGCGTTCCATATTTGGTTGGCACAGACCCCTTTTGGTCGAACTCTCCCAAATCGTAGAGATCATAGACGCCATACCCCACGTCATGTATGCCCGCAGCGCCTTTGTAGGCGGGAGGAAGCCACACGGCCGTAATGCCCTTGTCCACGAAATCGTCCACGAGCGCTCGGAGGCGATTCCAATGTTGTCCGTCTTCGGGCAAATACCACGAGAACCCTTGCAATGCCGTCTTGTTCGTCTCCATACCCACCACCCGAATAACGACGCGATTTGCTACTTGTTCCAATCCTTCATCTTGCTGAGGTCCTGGCCCTTTTGCTCGCTACTGTCGCTCTGCGTTGCCATGTTCTTTGTAGGCTTTTCGAAGAACGTCACTTCCATGTTCGTGGTAACGGGTGCCTTGTCCTTCGATACGTTTTTCTGCTTTGTTGCGTCGGTTATTCCCAACGCGTCCACCTGGCATGGATACGGCCCGTGCGCGATGCTCTGAACAACGGAGCGCGCCTCCGCATAGGTATTTGTGTCAAACGATATGGTACCCGCACGATGCACGGTCGAGTCCTCCTCGTTTAGGGCGGGAGCCTCAAACGCAATGTCGTAATCGTGCGTGGAGCCAAGCACCGCATTGAGATATGCCATGAGGTTTTGTGTGTTGTCGTACGAGGGCAGCAAAACCGGCTTGTATCCCTGCTGCTCAAACTGTTTCACGGCTTCCTTCATTTTGGAAACCGCCGCACCTTGCGACTGGTTTACGATGAGCTCGTCCTGTGCGGACGCAATTTGCGAGTCCAACTCCTGCACACGTTTTTGGACATTGGAAAACACCAGCTGATACCAAAGGATCACGAGCCCAACAAAGGCAAGTACCGCCAACATAATCTTCTCGCGCTTGGAAAACGTATACGTAAGCATGCTACTTCTCCTCGCTCTTTGCCGTTACGAGCGTAAGCACCAGCGTAGAGACGTTCTTCTCGCCCTCTGAGGTCTTCGTGGTGGAGGTAGAAACGGTTGCGTTCGAAACCAGGGGTTGGTTCTCCAGATCCTTGGACAAGTCACCCATAACGTTAAGCGGCACATCGACGAGCGTAAGCGTAATCACATCGTCGGCCAGCACAATGCCACTCACGAAACCCTTTGGCATAACGCGTTTTTCCACCATATCCAAAACCGCTATAACATCGGTAGAGTCGCTCCCGTAACGAGCCATATACGCGTCATAGACTTCCTTGAGGTTCTCGTAGTCGCCATTCGATGAGCGCGTGGCCTGAAGAAGCGTCTCCTGTTGCGCGAGCTCACCTTCCTTGGCAGAGATAAGCGCGAGCTGATCGATAACACCAAATTTCACGAACACACCGATTCCAACCGCAAGCAGCACGCCCACGATAACGATCTTTCGCACGTCGGTAGAGGCCTTCTCTACCTGATACAGATTCATGGTCGTTTTGGATGGAAAATCAGACGAAGAGGCGCTTACATTCTTCTTCTTGCGCCCAAAGAGATCTAGTATGGTTGAGAGGGATATTTCCTTTTTCCAATCAAGCGCCACGGCCGTTCGCCTCACCTTCAAGCATGCTTGCGATTGCCATGGTAAACGCTCCCACTTTTTCGAGCCCTGCGATATCGGGAGGCATAACCATTACAGTCGTTTCCAACGGTATGGGAAAAGAGCGCACAACAACATCCATAAGCTGGGGAATCTCCACTCCTCCACCAGAGAGGTACATGCGCTCCACGTCATCGGCATTCGAGAAGTTATAGAAGTTTATGACTTTGTTAATCTCGAAGCAGAGCCTGTCGTATACGGCCTCGCATTCTGGTGAGTCCAAGACGCCTTCAAAATTCGACTGCTTGTAGGTGCTTGCCACATGACGGTCCACTCCCTTTAGGTCGGCAATGGCCATATCGATGTCACGACATCCGAAGTCAATCGTCTTGGACGCCTTGAACTTGGCACCCTGAAACAGGTGTACCGATACCCGCTCGTACCCTATGTCTATGAATACCTGATGCAATCCGTCTTCCTCGGGGTTGCGTTCCAGATAGTCCAAGAGCAAACGCGTATATGCCATCTGGGCCGGAAGCGCGATCTTAAGGCGGTATCCTGCCTTTTTGATCATCCCCGCCCTCTCCTCGATGAGCTTGCGGCTTGCGGCGGCGGCATAGAGCTCAAGACGCTCTGGCTCGCCGTCCTCCTTTAGTGGAATCTCGTCCACTGCATAGTCGTATACGTAGTTGCCGGGATCCTCGTCTATGTAGTCCCTAAACTCGTATGGCAAATTGAGCTTTAGCTCAGCATCGCTCATGGGGGGCAGCGTAACGTGCCGGAAGAAGGTCGAGCTGTCATCGAGTGCCATCACCACGTTTTTGGCTCGTATCCTTTCTTGCTTTCGCATGTCGGCGATAAGCGTCGTAAGCGTTTGAGGCGCAATGACGCCATCCTCACCTATTATGTTTTCGGGCAACGCCCTCGAGATGAGCCTTACGGTTCCTCCCTCACGATAGGCGACTTTCACAGACGCCATTCCTATGTCCATTCCCGCAATCGAAGCAGCCATGCGCACCTCCGAAATCCAAGGGTCTCTTTATATCATAATGGATTTAGCGACAATCGCTAGATACCAAACAGGCCGAGGTACCATTCAACCGCCCGAGAACCAACTAGCATAACGATCCAGCATGCTATAGCAATCGCAGGTCCAAAGGGAATGGGCCGGGAAGCCTTCTCTTCCCCACCCTCAACCTTATCCGTCATATCGCTGCGCGCGCCCACAAAGGCAAAGAGGATACCGATTATGCAAGCAACGATAAGCAAAAACAGGCATTGCTGCCAGCCAAAGTATAGTCCCGCAACAAAGAGGAGCTTTACGTCTCCACCGCCCAAGCTGTCGCGACCCAACACGCGGTCCATCACTAACGCGAGTATGATCACGGGCACCGCCACAACCACGCCATTGAGCAGCGTCCATCCCAACGTGGGCCAAAGATCAAACGCCCCGGTAAGACCACCATACACAAGGTATACGAGTCGAATGACTATGGCGGCGACGATGGTTGCGTTAGGGATAACGTAATCGTCGAGATCCGTAAGAGACAGGACCAAGAGCACGCTAAAAAAGGCGATGAGCTCAATGGTTTCGGCACTAAGACCATAGGCTAAAAGAATGGATACATAGCCACACGCACATATGATCTCGGTGAGCGGGTACCGCACGCTCACATGCTTTCCGCAATAGCGGCAACGACCACGGCTGACAAGCCAACTAATAACTGGCACAAGATCGCGAGCCGCAAGCGGGTGCCCACAATCGACGCAATGGCTTCTCCCTCGCATAATTGACTCGCCATGCGTCATGCGCCAAGCAAGGCAGTTCAAAAAGGATCCCATACAGAGTCCCAGGACTGCCGTAAGAACAATGCAGTAGGCACCAATATATATAGATTCAAATAGCATACTGCCCTCCATATAGCAGTGCGCAACGGGTTAAAAGGATGCACCCCAACCAAGGAGTATCCCGATTGGGGCGCATCCGCAAATCAAATTCAAACTAACCCTGGCTTGCCGTAGTGGCACTCACCGCCATGCTTCCTCCCGCAGTGCCTCCTGCGCTTTCTGCTGCAGGCGTAGCGGCGCCAGAGCCACTCGATCCGCCAGATCCGCCGGTGTCGCCCCCGGTGGAGCCACCACCCGTCGATCCGCCGCCGGTGTCGCCCCCGGTGGAGCCACCGGTGTCCCCACCCGTGGATCCGCCGGTGTCGCCGCCTGTGTTGCCACCGCTGTCGCCGCCCGTGTTGCCGCCGCTGTCGCCGCCCGTGTTACCACCGCTATCGCTGCCCGTGTTGCCACCGCTATCGCTACCACCTTGCTCCTGCTGTCCCTGGTTTCCTTCGCTATTCCGATTCTCCTCTTCTTTTTTGGTCGTATCGGTGGAGTTGTTGTTCTTCTGTTCGTTTTGGGTCTGAGTATTTTCCCTCTGCTCTGCAACGGCCTTTGCGGCCTCCTGACGCGCGGCATTCGCAGCCTCAATTTCCTTCTGCGCCTCGTTCCTACGCTCACGCACCGCCTCGGCAAGAGTGTCGGCATACTGCATGCGATCGGGGTCGTTAATAATGAAGGCGCGAGCCTGCTCGATCTGCTCGTCGCTTACATCCAACGCGCCCAGAACGCCAAACGTCATATAGACAACAGGCTCGTATGACACCGTAAGGTCATCCGCAACAGTAACCATAATATGGGTATCAGGTATGACATACATAATACCGGCAGCCGAGATCGGAGAGCCCATTACGTATGTCTCGTACGTTCCGGGCGAGAGCCTAAGCCCCTTGCCATCGTTCGACACAAAAGCATCCTGGTCGAACGGTGTACCGTCGCTAAGCGTACCCACAACTTTAACAGGCACGCGAGAACCCCTAACGTCCAGATCGGGAACGTACAGCGGAAGCGTGACGTCCGCGCGGTTATCCGCTATATCCTTCGCTGCGATTGTGTAAGCATGACGCGAGCTCATATAGTCGCCCGAAGGATGAAGAAAGAGAATGTAGGTAAACCCCGAGAGGCAAACCACTGCCAATACAGCGCAAAAGACCCCCGCGATCATCAGGGGTATGCGCCTCGCGTCGAAAGGCCTGCGCACCGAATGGCCGTCAAACCAATCCCTCACGCTTGGGGTCTCGCTTGTTGCGTCATAGAGGCTCTTGTCCATAGCATGCTCCCGCCGTAACCTTATGCATTACTCTATATTACGATAAGAAGACTTCGCCGTCCCATCAGGATTACAAAAACCGAAGACTCACGTCGAGCTCAGTTCACGCCCCGCGCCCACTCCCCCGCATGCGGCTCCGCGCTCGCTTCG
>JAFWKQ010000003.1 GCA_017545665.1 Atopobiaceae bacterium | reverse complement strand
CGTCTAGGCTTTGCTAGTCTTTTCTCATGGTCCGTATGGGAAGGTCCCACCTCATGCGGTGGGGCCTTCTTTTCTTAGGTTGGAGGCTGAAAATGTCCGCAAAGGTGAGCATGTCGGTAAAGGAGGCGCGCGCGCTCGTGCACCTCGCGTCGTTCAGGACCCGGAATCTGCATATCGGATACGCTAATGAGAAGCTAGCCGAGCACGTGCTCGTTTCGGCCGGCTTCGGCCGCGTGCGCATAATGCACACTAACAGCATATGGTTCGTGGAGCATGACGTGTACGGCTACGACGGAGACTATGGCTTTGCTTGCGTGCACGCGCGCGTGCTTCGGAACATGTGCGACGGTCGCAAGCCTTCTGCCGAGATCACGCTCGATCTGGGGATACATGACGATCCTTCCATCAACTCGCGGCACTACGAGCGCTTTTGCATAGACGATTTCCTGGACGTCATCTTTGGTAACAAGAAGGCTAAGCCAGAACCGGGGCTATGGTCGGTCAATCCCATGATGTGCGAGCGCGTCATGGGATATATGGCCTCCATGTGTGGCGTCTGTGACATACACATCCGCTCAAATGACGCACCTTTGGCCGTCTCAGCGCAAGCCGGCGCCTACCGCGCGTTTGTGATGCCCGTCAGGAGGTAGCGACATGGCACGCGCAAAGAGGGCGTCAGACGAGCTATACAACGCGCGTAGAAGGGTCAGGAGGGCCGCAGAGAGCGCGGCGCGTGCGGGAAACGAGGCAGAGGCCGCACGTCTGCGGGAGCTCGCAAGCACGGGGCGCACCACGAGCATATCGGAGCTCAACGCGGCATATGAGGGCGCACGCGCACGCGCGCGTCAAGAGGTAGCCGCGACCGTCCAGGCTTCGACCTCTCGCGCCCGCAAGCCGTCCGACGACGTGTACAACGCGCGTAGGCGCTTGAGGAGGCTCGCGGCGCGTGTGGAGAGGCAGGCGCAGGACACCACGGGTACCACGCGAGAGCAAGCGCTTTCCTATGCCGCTAGGCTCCGTGAGCTCGCTAAGGCGGGGACCAAGCTCACGAGCGAGGAACGGCAAGCGCTCTTGCAGAGATTGGCCGACGTGCGCGGCGCGTCTCGCGAGGCCGCGTACGGCTTCTCTGCGGTCGCGCGCCGTAATGCCATCTTCATGCAGCAGATAAACGCGGCCGGCACCAAGGGCGCGCAAAGCTCCATCGCAGGCGAGAAGGCAACGCTCTTCTGGGCTTCGACCGCGCGCATATGGAGCGCGGAGGGAGGCACGAGGGAAGAGCGATACGAGAAGATCCTGGACTACTTCTACGTGGGGGACACGGCCGCAAGCGAGGACGTGGCCGACTTCCGCGAATGGCTGAGGGAGGAGAAGGGGCTCGATTGGCGCGACGTGGCCGGGGATCTGGGATACGTCTACGAGTGGGTCACCGAACAGCTCAACGAGGACGTGTTGGGAGATCCGGACGTGCCCTATCCGGCGTGGTCTCAACGCGTGCTCTCCGTCAGGTGACGCACCATGCGCCGCGACTACCGCATATGGTGCGCATTCGACACCGAGACGTGCAACGTGGGCCGGCGCGCCTATACAATCCTCTACATCTTCAATGATTTGCACAAGGTGGACATAGCTACGTATGAGGTGGACGATCCATGCGAGGAGGTCACGTTTTTGAGGCATTCGAGCGAGGCCATAGCGTACATAGAGCAGGTGATAGAGGACGGCATAGAGAGCGGGTGCATCCCCATCGTGTGCGTCTACAACATGATGTTCGATCTACAGACCATCCTCTATGAGCTCGCGCAGGCGTACGAATGCGTCGTGAACGCGCAGAGCTCCACGAACGTCTACACGCTGGACCTCATGCTGGACGGAAAGAAGGTATTGAGGTTCTGGGACACGTACCACCTGGAAATGGGAGGCCTAAAGGCCATGGGCCGCACGTGCGGAGTGGACAAGCTCATGGGTGATTGGGACTACGACCTCATACGCACGCCCGAAACGCCCTTGACCGAGCAAGAGCTGGGATACGCAAAGCGCGACGTGCAGGTGATTCCGGCCTACCTTGCCTACCTTCTCAGGGCCAATCCCTGGATGCGCACGGACATGCTGGGGTGTAGGGTGCTCACTAAGACGTCTATAGTGCGCCAAATGGCACGTGCCGAGATAGGACCTTTGGACGTGGACGTGCGCGGCCGCAAGCTAAAGCTGATAAAGGCTTTCGAGGAGCTATGTAGGCGCGAGCTACCGCACGACTTCGACTCGTACGCGCTGAGGCTCGCGTGCTTTCGTGGCGGTCTCGTTTTCACGGCCGCTCGATTTGCCGGCGTGCCCGTGCAAGACGTCGTTTCGCTGGACGTCACGAGCATGCACCATGCCTACCTCAACGGCCGGCGCGTGCCCGTCGAATTCAGGCCCATAGAGCGCGAGGCGCTCGACGTGTGCGTGACCGACATTGGCCGGCACAGCGTGACCGACGTGCTGAGGCACTACCATTACCCTTTCGGCCGTTGGCTCCATGTCCAGGTGCGCGCAAGGGGCGTGCGGCTCAGGCAAGGCAGCGCCTTTGCCGCGTGGGGCATAGCCACCCTTGCCCAAGCTAAGTTCGCACGCAGGGTGCCCAGGCTCGACGTGGGCGACGAGAACGTGCGCGCGATAGAGGCAGAGAACGCGGTACGGGGCGCCGGCTATGGTGACGTGGCAATAGGTGCGACGTTCGCGCTGGGCAAGCTCTACGAGGCGCAGGAGGTGATAGTGCACATGACCGAGATCGAACTATGGTGCTTCATGCAGGTGTACGAATGCGAGTCATTGGAGGCAATAGGCGGGGAGATAGCGACGCGCTCCATATTGCCGCCCGACTACGTGACGCTGCAGTCCAACGTGCTTTTCGCACGAAAGAGCGACGCGAAGGCGCTCACGGCCGGATACGAGGAGGGCGTGCCCTATGCAGGCGTGATAGGCGCAAGCATTCCCATGGAGATAGCGCAGGCCACGCGCGAGGGTGCGCTATCCAAGCAGTTCCTGGGCTCGTGGTACCAATCGACCGTGAAGGGATCGTTTAACGGCATCTATGGGACTCAGGCCCAAAACGTCTACAAACCAGACTATATGGTTGACAAGGACGCGGAACTGCACATAGACCAAGCGACCAAGCCGACGCCGGAAAACTTTTCCGACAAGCAGCCGAAACATCCCATGGTGCTCTATACCTACGGCATGCGCATAGTCGCAGGGTCACGCATGGAGCTCGTGATAGCGATAACGCTTTTATACGAGCGCTTCGGAGACGCGATAGCGGTAACGGGAGGTGACACGGACAGCCTAAAGGTGATGCTCACGCAGGGCGTGACACCCAACGACTTGATACAGGCGCTCGCGCCCTTGCACGAGGCAGCTACGCGCGCTTTGGACGTCTGCATGTCCAGGGCACGAGGCACGTTTCCCGACAAGGCCTCCACGCTCGCGCACGTGGGATGCTTCGAGATAGAGCCCGCGACCAAGGGCGGCAAGATCTCCTACGATTGGCACATGGAGGGATGGAACAAGGCCCGCATATCCATCGTGGACGGACATACGCACATCACGTGCGCGGGGCTTTCGCGGCCGGAGGGCGCCTACACGCTAGAGGATTGGTGCGACGGCATGCTCAGGCGTGGCATGGATCCGCGCGAAGTGATGCGCGCCGCGCTAGGATACAACACCAACGTGACCAACGACGTGTGCCACGCTTTGGAGCATCACAAGCCCCTTTTCCGCGACCGTTACGAGGGAAACGTGACCGACTACCTAGGCAACGCGGCGCACGTGGACGAATACGAGGCCGTAGCGCTCTATCCGGCAGGACGCAGGCTAGGGGACACGAGCAAGGGCGTCAACGCCGACAGTGTGGCATATCTGGAATCCAAATACGGAAGGGACGTGGACACGTCAGAGAAGGAAATAGGCGTGGTATGCAACGTGTGTTTGCTGTTAGCGCTCGCGCTCATGAACAGGCCGCACAGGGCCGTCGTGCGCATGTGCTTGCGCGACTTCTACGTGCCGACTCTAAGGAGGGTATAGGATGAACGACTTCAAGTACGACTTTCTGGAAATGATCTTGGTGCTCATGATCTGCATAGGCACGTTTGCGCTCGTGACGTGCGCGCTCTTCAACGAGGGCGCCGACATGCAGTTTCCCGACAACGGGATGCCGGAGTGGACCTATGCGCAGGACTAGCGAGGAGTGGTCACGCATAGGCTACACGGAGGAGGGCTACATAGATTGGCCCCGCGTCATGAGCTACGAGGCGCCCTATAACCTCATCATCGACGCGCGCACGCGTGGCAAGACCTACGGACTCCGTAAGTACGCGCTCAGGCAGGACTACGTCAGGCGGCATAAGCGCTACGTGGAGCTCACGCGCACCAAGAGCATGCTGGAGGGCAGCGCTTCGCTGCAAGCGGGATACTTCGCGCGCTTCGAGTCTGACTATTGCGCGGATCCGGTGCTATGCGACTACCTACTCAAGACGGAGGGACGCTACGGCTACGTGGCCAAGAGGCCCGAGGAGGGCAAGAAGCCCCAATGGGACGTGCTTTCTTACTTCATAGCTTTGACGGACGCCCAGGAGACCAAGAACCGCTCCACGGGATTCAAGCCCGTGAAGCGCTTCATCTTTGACGAGGCCATCATAGACCGCTCGCTGGACAACGTGCACGACTACTTGCCAGGCGAGATAGAGGCGGTATCGAGCATCATCACGTCAGTGACGCGCGAGAGGCCCGACACGCCCAGGCGCGACCGCAGCGCGCTCTATCTCCTGGGAAACGCGTGCGACCTCACGTGCCCATGGCTCGCTCACTTCGGGATCGCCGAGGAACCCCCCGTAGGGTTCTCGTGGCACTACGACAAGCGGTGCCTGGTATGGTACGGACCGCCTAGCGAGGAGTGGGGCCGCGCCATGGACGCGACCGTGGGAGGCGCCCTCATTGCCGGCACGGACGCAGGCGAGGCGGCTACGCGAAACCGCTTCGCAAACGACGGGGAGACCTACTACCCAAAGCAGCCGAAGGGCGCGACGTTCGACTTCGGGATAGCCCACCAGGGGCACGTGTGGGGCGTATGGCTCGATTGGAGGGAAGGTTACTACTACGTGGTGGAGGGACTTCCAAAGTCTTTGGACGGCTCTCCCGTGTACGCGCTCACCGCAGCGGACGCACGCCCCAACTACGTGCTAGCGCGCAGGGCCCAGAAGTCGCTCAAAGGCTTCGCGGACCTCTACTATCTAGGCATAGTCAGGTACCAGAACAGGGCCGTAAAGGGTGCCTTCCTTGACGCGATGCGGCTCTACGGCATACGATGATCGCATGCGCGTGGCACGTAGGCGCGTGTCGGGACGTGCGGCCGTCAGGGGACAGCCACGGCGAGGAGCCGGCCTCCGTCGCACGGGTTTGGAATCCCGCCTGGCATGCCCTACATGATGCTATGTGCTATCATGGCCCCAACGTGCGGAAACGCGCATTGGGGCCGTTTCTATATTTTGGAGGTGCATCACATGGGAGAAGAGGCCGAGGAGATCCGCGAGGACGAGAACGAGGTTGAGGAGGAGGCCACGCCCGAAACCAGCGAGGAGGCCGAAGAGCAGCGCACGGACGATTACGAGGGGCTCGCGCGCCGTATCGACGACCTTACGGAGCTCGTGCGCTCGCGGCTCGACTCCATCGCGGACGCCATCGAGTCGCTTTCCGGAATCGAGTTGGAGAGCGGCGCGCGCGTGGGCGAGGGCACTATCGAGGACGAGATCGAGGACGCCGTGGAGGACGCGCTCGACCTCGAAAAGCTTGATCTTCTTTAGGAGGTAATGACACATGGTAGACAACACGACAGTCTTGCAGGCATGCTACCTTGCCGGGTCCACGGACTTTCAACAGCGCGTGCCCGATCCGTCGCAGCATTCCGTCGCGCAGGTTCAGAAGTTCCTTTTCCAGCCGATGAACAAGAAGTACCGTAACGAGTTCATCGACCTTCTCTTCAACGTCTTCGCGGTGCAGATGGTTCACCAGCGCATGTACCGCAACCCTTTGAAGAAGAAGCGCGCGGACATTGACTACGGTACGACCGTGCAGGAGATCGCGCTGGACTTCTGCAAGGCGCACAGCTACAAGGACGATTGGGGGCACCGCCCGGAGGACATCACCAACTTGCTCAAAGTGTACCGTCCCACGGGAGAAGTGGCATACCACAGCGTGAACAGGTACGACCAGTACCCGATCTCCATCAACGACATGGAACTGCGCGGTGCCTTCCAGACGCCCACGGGACTCAACGCGTTGGTCAACGCCGTGATGAACGTTCCCTATAACAGCGGCGAGTACGACGAGTACCAGTATTACAAGCAGATCATCGCCGAGCACGAGTATTACCACGGCTTCTACAAGCACCACATGGACGCGCGACCCAACGACGAGACCACCGGCAAGGAGTTTCTGCGCGCGCTTCGCATGTACGCAGACCTCATCACCGTACCAACCAAGCTCTACAACGCCACGGACGCCAACGTGCCCGTGTGGATCAACGAGGACGAGCGCGCGAGCATGGTGCTCTACCTCGAGGCCGACGTGAAGGCCACGCTTGACGTGGACACGCTTTCCAGCGTCTTTCACCTGGACAAGGCCGAGTCGCCGTACCGCATTCAGTTCATCGACTCCATCCCCATCCCCGGCGCCTTCGCGCTCCTCACTACCGAGGACTTCTGGATGTGCGCCGATTACGACGTCTCTACGGAGGACTTCCGCAACCCACAGACCAAGACCACGACGTATTACTACACCGTGATCGGCATGTACTCCGCTTCGCCTTTCGTGCCGGCCATCCTCTTCACGACGGCTGAGGGCACGACTCCGCAGGTCGTGACGCAGACCACGACCGGCCTCACCGTCACGCCGGCAACGGCCAACGTCGCGCGCGGAGGTCAGGTCGCGCTGGTCGCTTCGCTCACCGGCACCCTTGCGGCGAGCGTGGGCGCGGTGGGAAGCGTGCTCCAGGTGGCGCCCGATTCGGTCACCTACGCGCTCACTGCCGAGACCGCAGCGGGGGAAGGCGAGGAGGAAGGCGAGCCCTTGCAGCTCGACGTGGACACATACGTGGACCGCTTCGGCATCCTCCACGTCGGTAGCACGGTGCCCGTGGGCGCGACGATCACCGTCACGCTCACGACCACCTACGTCAACCCCAGCGGGGAGACCACGCAATACGACGCGACGGCCGCCATTACCGTCACGGAGTAGTGGTATCATTGCGCATGGGGCACCGATAGACCATAAGCCCCATATATAAGCTGGAGGCGCACAAAAGCACGTGCGCCTCCATTGCTATAGGCGAGGTGCATATGTCAAAGCATTTTCCCCATCTGAAGGACACGCCCTTCCCCCACCTGGACAACGCGGATCCCTACGACATAGACGTCACGTTCGACTACGGCCGCTATGACTACGAAGGGACCATAAAGCTCATGCGCGTGACGTGGCCGTCGGACTATAGCCACGTGGTCAAGTGGACCGACGCGGCCGCGCGCGACGCGTGGTTCGACGCGCAGGCCGGTAGCGTGGTGGATATCGGGAACGGCTTCACGCACGTGCAGCAGGAGAGCGTGCGCGTGCCGGTGCCGCTGGACGTGGCGCTCACCTATACGTACGTCGTGTGCCACGTGCCGCAGCTCACGGAGGACGAGCCCATAGACTACGAGGCGTCGCGCGGGATACGCCGCGTGTACGCCTTCATCCGCGATTGCGTGTACCTAAGCCCCTCCACGACCGAGCTACGCCTGGAGATCGACTACTGGACCACCTACTTACCCTATAAGGCGCTCCAAGAGGTCACGCTCACCCGTGGGCATGCGCCCATGTACGCGATGGACGCGGACGCGTACCTAGAGGCCCCTCTAGCCAATTGCAACCTTCTGGGAGGCGCGGACGTCGGAGGCGGCACCACGGCCGAGATCGTCAAGTCCAACGACTTCCTACCCCTATCCACCGCGGAGCTCGTCATAGTCATAGCGTCTACGATTCCCTATGGCGAGATAGACGGCCTCGTGCGCGCACAGAGCGTCACGGAGAGCGGACCGACGTACTACGACGAAGCCGGGAATTTAGGATATCAGGTAGGCGTAGCGGATTACCAATGGGCGTATGGGGGACATGCCTATAGCGGCATGACGAGCCCATCGCACATAACGGCGCCGCATGAGACCGTACCAAGCGGGGCGTGGCTCTACGCCGTGGATTCGTCCGACGTTTTCCAGGGGCAGCTGGACGTAGCGGCCGCAGCGCTACCAGTGTTCTTCACGTCCGCATTGGCCGCGTACGTCTTGCCATCGGACCTCATAGCCAAGGGCACGAGGCACGGAATAGGGACCATAAGCTTTTATGAAGTGATCGAACAACCTTGGCTGCACGACGTCGGCACCGTGACGCTCACCAAGGAAGGCTTCAAGTATCCGGCCGCGTTCTCCGATATCGCCAAGCTCTACACGGAGCAATACGCACACGTTGAGCTTTCGGACGATATGGGGCACAGCGTGACAGTACGCGTAGAGGATACGCGCGACGGCACCATAGACATAGCACAGCAAGTGTCGTGCGTATGGCCGGCGCTTTCATGGGACGTCATGGTTACGAACGTCGCGCATGCAAGCGGTAGCAGCTCCTACACGTGGCGTGCGCTTTCCGGTGACGCGCGCGAATTGTCGGCGCTTGCCTGCGACTTCACCAAGTACATGCTTTCCTATGGCATCCCCACATACGCGCTCTATGTGGAAACGTCGCTGGAAAGCGCCTCCACCACCTGGGACAGCGTAGAGCAAGAGCGCCTAGACGCGATAGTGTCGTATAAGAACGCGATGCAGGGCGCGAATGCCGCGAAGGTGACGGCAGACCGCAGCGCGGACACGGCAAAGGACAACGCCGACGCGTCAGCCACTACGGACCGGTCCAATGCCTACGACTCGGCCGGCGTATCCAAGCGCAACGCGGACAGGTCAGCGCAGACCGCAAAGGACAACGCGGACCGGAGCGCCGAAACGGCCTATACCAACACCGACAACAGCTGCAATACGCGAACGGCAAATTTGGGGATAACGAAAACGCTAAGGCATAATACCACGGCTCGACAGAACCTTGCTACGTCACGTACCGCAGGATATGCCCACCAAAACGCCTATGACCAATCGGCCGCTGATATAGATTATTCGCTCTATGCCGTAGACGTACAGGCAAAGTCCGAGGCGGTATCAGGCGCCATGAACATGGTAGGGCAAGCGGCCGTAGGCAACCTTCCAGGTACCATTTCGGCAAGCGTCGGGACCATCCTAAGCGTGACCTCAAAACAGGCGCTTGCAGACCTATCCGATACCGCGAACATAGCCAAGCAGGGAGCTACAGTTGACTATATCGACGACGTAGCGAAAGAGCAACAGAATTGCGCGGCAGACATAAGCGGCACCAATGCGGTACTTGGATACAAGGACACGGCAGAGAACGACCTTACCACCAACAACAACGCCCTGGATAGGGCGAACGCGGACAACACGCGCAACACGGCAAAGGCGAACGCGGGGTATACCCGCGACGCAGTGCAAGAGAACGCAGAGCGTTCGTACTACGTAGTCGTAGGCGGATCTTCCTCAGTGGGCGACACGTACACCGGAAACGCGAACAGGACGTACGACACGGCCACAAACAACGCGACGCGAACGCAGGGCACGACCAAGGCCAACGCCCTCACATCACGAACTGTGGCCGAGACGATCAACAAGAGGAACCTATGGAACGCGCAAAGGCGCATGGTGGCTCGCTTCGGATCGCGCAGCGCAGAGGCGCCGCACGCTCATGGCTCCTATTCGGGTGACATGGCATACGACGCGCTGAGGAGGCGAGGCGTGCACGTGCGCATAGTCACTGCGGACCTTGCGACGATCACGCGCGCGGGGCGCGCGATGCTCCGCTATGGATACATGACGGACGGCTTGCGCATGGACGCCTTCGACCTTTGCCCGGAAGGGCACGACTTCTGCTATTGGCAGGCCGTTGACGTCGTGACGCGCTTCGACGAAGTAGCCAACCGGCGCTCGTTCGACGTCATGCGTGATATGCTCTATGCAGGGGTGACGGTATGGAATGACCCGGCGAAGGTGGGGAGGCTATAGTGCGTGGCATTGACGAGATCAAGCAGACCCTAGAGGATCCAGGCGCGACGTTCACGAGCGAGGAGGTACGCAAGCTCGTTGATTGGGAGGTCATGCGCGCCACCCAATCCGAGTACCACCGCTCGCGCGTAGTCGCGGTGCAGCAAAGGGCGGCGCGAGAGGCCGAAGCACGGGAAAAGGCGTACGAGGCCATGCAGAAGGCCATACGCGAGAGGGAGCAACCGCAACTCGTCTTGAAGGTGATCAAGTATGACGAGGGCTAAGAAGAAGGGACAACGCCCGTGCAACCGCCACGGCTTCCACGGAGAGGTCTATTGGGGTACGGAGAGCTACAACGCGGGACTCTTCCAGATCTACCTAGACCAGGTGATGCGCCTGGCGGTCACGCGCTATAGGTGGATAGGGCTACCCAGCACGTGCGACGCAACATTTTTGGAAAGGCTTTTGGTGGAGCGCGGCCGCGCGACCATAGCGCGCGACGGGAAGAACGGCCCATGGATCGTGGCGCGCGCCGTGTACGACGGCAAGCTCAACCTCTACGACCGTCCTACGCGCTGGATAGCCCAGTCACGTGACCAAGTGCGTTTCCAGGTGACGCCGCGAAACGGGGTCATGATATACGACTCACCCACCTACTCGTGCATGATGCCGGCCATCGACATGCAGGTGCGCGAGCTCGTGGACATACAGCGCACGAAGCAAATGAACAGGCTTTGGCAAAAGATCCCCTTCATACTGGAGACTCCGCAGGACATGGAGCTCACCGCCGTGAACCTCCTTAGCGCCATCATGGGAGGCGAGCCCGCGACCATCCAGTACAGGGGCGTGGGAAGCGCCATTGACGTCAAGAAGCTTGACATGGACGTGCCCTATCTGGGCGGCGAGCTCACGGCCGCAGAGGTCAACGTATGGAACCGTATCTATACCATGCTGGGAATATCAAACATCACGTACAAGAGCGAGCGCATGATAGAGGACGAAGTACGGTCCATGTCGGAGCCCGCAGGCATGCAGGCCCTTGCTGGGCTCACCATGCGCAGGCGCGCAGCCGATTGGTGCTCAAAGCACATGGGATGCGACGTGTCGTGCGTCTGGGCCCAGGACAACGAGAGCGAAAACTATAACGCGGTCCACAACCTCAAAGAGGCCACCAAGATCCTTGCAGGCGATACCCACGGACTTGCGGAGGTGTAAGAAATGGAGGACGTACCTTTTCTCGATTGGTCCGAGGTGGAATCCCCAGGCGATGCCGAGTACCACGACGTCGCGACCATCACCGTGGCTGAGCTCGTGAGCGACGGGATACTCACGCGCGAGCGCTGGGACGCGTGCGATTGGTACGACGATGCGCAGCGAGACAGGCTATGGAGCAAGTTCCTGGGCCGCTACGCGTGGCGCGAGATAGGGATATTGCCCATCCGCAAATGGCTGGACAGGCTGAGCGCGACCATCAACGAGAAGATGCCCAAGTACAAGCCCATCTACGAGGCCATGGCCGAGGGCTCGACGCAGCTACGGCAGGGCAGCGAGTGGCACAAGGCGCGCGACGTGTTTTCCTCGTTCCCACAGTCCAGGCTAGGCAGCGCAAACCAAGACTATGCATCGAGCGGCACCGATCGCGAATACGAGACCATACGCGACGGAGGCCTCATGGACGCGCTCAAAGACAACGCTTATGATGATGTGGACGTGCTCCTGCTTGACGATCTCGCGCCTCTATTCTTCGGGCTCGTGAGCGTCAACGTCAACTACTAGGAGGTAGGGACATGGAATACCAAGAGCTCATGCAGGCAATCGGCAGCGTGGGATTCCCCATCGTGGCATGCGGGGCGCTCTTCTACATGATAAACACGACGCTAAAGGAGCTATCGACCAGCCTCAACAACATGAACAGCGTTTTGGCACGCATAGACGAGAAGATAAAGGAGGCTTAAACGATCATGCCCGTACCCATTCCCATACCGCCCTATAGCGCGTTTTTGCCAAGCGCGCCCGTGATCCCGAAGCTCTACTGGGACACGTTCAGCCAAGAGCAACGAATCCACCGCATCTGCGAGGAGCTCTGCAAGATCTGCGAGTATGCGAACGACCTAGGAATCGCAATCAACCTAGACCATGACATCATCGAAGAGCTCCAGGCAGAATTCGAGAAGTTCAAGGAATCCGGTTTCGACGATTACTACAAAGAGCAGATCCAAGCCTGGATAGCCGAGCACTTTACGGAGCTCATGCGAGAGTTCCTGAACCATGGCGTGTACTTCGGACTCACCGAAGACGGCTATTTCTGCGCTAACGTCTTGTGGCAACTCACTACGTACTTCGACACCATCATGGACTACGCAAGCGACGATTACGGCCGGCTTGTGCTCAACTACTAGGAGGTACGACTATGTCAAATCCCAATCCCTTCACCCCCGAGGAAGTCGCGCAGATCCTAGAGGCGTTCTTCTCAGTCGTGGGTACGCGGCAATACATCGGCGCGCGCTACGTGCCCATCTTCGGCCGCAAGGGAGAAGAGTCCATAATCTGGGACAACAGCGAGCCCTATGAGCCGCTTACCATCGTTCTCTATCAGGGTAACTCGTTCACCTCTAGGCAGTACGTGCCCGAGGGCGTGGCGATCACCAATGAGGAGTTCTGGGCAGAGACGGGCAACTACAACGCGCAGATCGAGCAGTATAGGCAAGAGGTACAAAGGGTCAGCGACCTTCTGCCCGTAGACGATTTCGACCAGCAGGATACCGTAAAAGCATACATCGACAGGAACATAGAAAGGCTAGAGGTAGTGTCCAATCTTTCTAGCCTCTATATCAACGCCGAAAAGCCGAAGATGCTAGGCTGGACCAAGATACACGATTACGACTATCAAAGGCTAGGAGCAGGTTGCCCCATTACGGACAGCATATATGTGCAATGCTACTCATCAGATTACACGACCACCGGCAGGTTAGGCGCGATCGAGGTAATAGACTTCTCCACAAACGAAAGCACCTTGTTAGAGGACGTCAACATCGGCCATGCCAACGGTGCATGCTTCGACCCAGAAACGAACCTTCTGTATGTGGTGGTAGGCCGCTATGGAACAAGCGCGTCACCAATCTTTACGCAAGACATAAAGGTGTTCTCATATAACCCTGGGGATAACCAACTCACGTACCAAACCACGCTACGCCCCAGTTGGAGATACCAAGAGACGGACGTGCAAATAACCGGCATAGCATACGACCAAACCAGCGGGAAATTTTACGTATGCACCAGAAATTGCGCTATGTTTGCCGACTTCGACCCGAACACAGGCACCATAACCAACACGCGCGTTGTGTCAAAGGTAGTCATGTCAGGCGCCACGCAAAGCATAGCGGCCTATAACGGTTATATATACATGCTTTTGGCCATTCCCAACATGATCTCTATCTTTAGGGCAACCGACGGAGAATATTGCGGTCTGGTGACCATTACGGAATATAACGACGTCGGAATCAAGATCAGAGAAGCGGAAGGAATGGGATTCTACAACGGGAATCTCTACCTCAACGCGTATCTGGGAACACATGGATACGGTCAGGTTTTGTCCCTATCTACCGACCGAACAAGCGAAGCATATTATAACTATCTCGCAAACATCTATTTCAATGTCGAGGCTACCGATAGGCGAGGGAACGGCCGCAGCAGCGCACGGCCCTTGCCGGACCCACGCCTTTTGTCCGAAATGGCATTCATCCAGATATATAACGTCAGTATAAAAGGAAACTTCGAAAACTACGATACGCAGGTATTGTCTCTGTACAATCCTTCTAACGTTACCATACTCGATTTTAGCGGTGCCTCGAACATTCGAGAGCTCATCCTAAATGGCTTCTCTACGGTGTTCATAACAGACCTTGCGTTTGTGGGAAGGCCGACGAACGCGCAAAAGGCAGCGCTTGCGTTCATGGGCGGTGGATCCATCCAATTGCGCCGTGTGAATTTCAGCGCTAGTGTTCTGAATACCTACGACATATATCTAGGCTCGAATCGATACGCAGTCTTTAACGACCTAACCGCACGGGAAAACGATACCATCCATGTACATAGGTCGCTATCGACAAACATAGCCGTACCATCGACCGGAGTTGATAACTACACGGTGACCGGAGCGGGGAAACCGTCATTGATATGATAGAGGACCTCTACGCACAACTAGGCAACGGAGGCGCACGTTATTGGAACTGGTACACCGATAACGTGCGCCCAGACCAGGGCTATTTCATCAACGGGCATGACACCCCATGGTGCGCGGAGTTCGTGAGCTGCAACCTCCTATGGTGGGGCGCTAGCTCGTGCTGGTTTCCATCCTCCACGACGTTCGACGCTACGTGCATCGAGCCAAAGGACCGCATATACGGCATGGATCTAAGGCCCCTGGACGTGCTTTCGTTCGATTGGGGAGAGGACGACAGGTATAGCGGAGACCATACCGGTTTCGTCGTGAGCGTGCATGATTGGGGCTGCGTGACCATAGAGGGCAACACGGGCCCCAACATGTGCGTTTGCGAGTGCCAAAGGCTTTGGAGCGTCATTTTGTTTGGCATCAGGCCGACGTATAAGGAGGTACCCGAGGTGATCACGGACGAGGACATTCAACGCATGGCACGCGGCAACGCGGAGTACGTTTATGGTGATCGTGACCGCGAGGAGAACCGCAATCTGTACAACGCTTGCCAATGGTCGTTGGACACGCTTTTGCGCATCGAGCCACGCGTGAGCAATTGTGAAAAACTTTTGAACGAAATTTTGCAGAAATTGAGCTAGTACGTTTTGCGTTTTTCTGCTATGATGGTATCAACGCAAAGGGTTCCAGAGATAAGGAGCGGATACCATGGAGCAAACGCAATTCAAGACGTTCGATGAGTGCATAGACTACGTGTTGTTGTCAGTAAGCGAGTATGCAGACGATTACGACGTGGAAGCCATCGCACGAGAGGCATTCACGTTTGACGAGCAGATGCAAGCTTTCGTTTTGGCAGTCAGTGAGAGCAAGTATTGGGAGCTCGTGGAAGGCGCATGCAATGACTAGCTATGAATACAAGATCTACGAGCTTCACTATTACGTTGAGTACACCAACTTCTACAGCGAGGACGAGTCCACGCACGTGGATACCGGAGACGAGCGAGTACGTTACTTCTCTAGCATGGACGATCTCATGGACAAGCTCGACGAGCTCAAGAAGCGTTATGATGGGCACGTAGAGACCCATAGGTACGGAACGACCTCTAAGAGGCTTTCCAAGGCCACGTACATTGAGATCCGTAGTACCAAGAGAGTGTTTGCAGTTGTCTAGCTAGCCCACTCCGATCATACGTGCTCGACCTAGCCCCTCTGGTTTTGCCAGGGGGGCGTTGTGTTGGGGTCTGTAAGAGCCAGCTTT
>JAFWKQ010000060.1 GCA_017545665.1 Atopobiaceae bacterium | reverse complement strand
TAAGGAAGGTGGCCTACGCCCTGGCGGTGTAGGGCCGCCCCCTTCTGGCCGCTCGCGCAAGACGTCACGAAGGCGACGGCCCCGACGGCAGGGATACCGTCGAGGCCGTCTGATCAAAACGATGGCTTTTGTTACAGCCCCGATCAAAGTTAGGGTCGGCCGACCATGCGCACGATGGCATAGCTGTCTGCGTCGCCGTCGGTTAGGTCCACCGTATAGCCGCCCTCTTCCACATGCAGCTTCGGCACAATGGTATCGCCGAGCTTTGCCGCCTTCTTGTACTGCACGCATAGGCGCCAGGGATCAAAGCCCTTGTCCTGCGCGCGCACCGCATAGTCCGCCATGGCAATGTATTGACCGTTGTTCACGTGGTTGTTGGTGTCGAGGTGGTGCTGCGCCACGGCAATGGGCTCCAAGAGCATGCCTTCGCCCGTGAGCCTGATCTTGCGTTGCGTGGGCGGAAGGTCTATTGGGTCCTCTTCGCTAAAGTACACATGCTCGTACTCCGGTATGCGCATGGCACGCCCACGCTGCGTGTTAAAGGCAAACCAAAGAGAGTCGGCGCGAACAAGCACCTCTCCGTCCTTGGCTGTGAGCGTAAAGAAGCGATGCGCCAAGGTAACGGACTGCATTGCGCTCCAAGTGCTCACGCGTATGGGCTCCGTAAAGCGAGGGATTCGGTCAATCTGAATCTGCCAAGCCGCCACAAACCACGCGAAGTGTCGCTCGGCGCAAAAGGCTATGCCATGACCGAGGCTTTCGGTGTGAAACGTCGAGCAATCCTGAAAATAGTTGATGATCGACGGTATGGAGAGCGTGAGGTCGGTATTGCATTCGCTGTAGCGAACGGTGCTATCGAAAGAGTACATACGACATCCCTTTGACTGGTTTTCTGTTGTTCCATGTGCCTCTGCGCTATTACTATAGACAGAAGACGCAGGTTTGGTAAGTGAATTGGCAAGGAGAACAAAAATGGTGCAGGGTGTGATTTTTGACATGGATGGCCTCATGTTCGACACGGAGCCCGTATGGGGAGCCTGTTGGAGGCCAGTGTGCGCAAAGTACGGGATGGAGGACCGCGTAACCGACGAGATGGTGGCCGGCGTGCGTGGGCGTGCGGGAGACACCATGATCGCTGCGCTTAAAAAGTACCTTGGCGATGACGCGCCCGTAGACAAGATCTGGGAAGATGAAAAGGAGATGGTTCACGAGCTCGTGGCAACGCAGGGCGTACCCAAGAAGCCGGGCCTGGACGACCTGCTCGAATACCTTCACGACTGCGCCGTTCCCATGGCAGTGGCGTCTTCGAATATCCGGGAGGCGATTCGGAAGAATCTGGAGAAGGCTCGCCTGGAGCAATACTTCGATGTTCTCGTCTCGGGTGAAGCGTTAGGACGTGGCAAGCCAGATCCGCTCATCTTCCTCAAGACGGCGGAGGAGTTGGGGACGGTTCCGTCGAGGACATTGGTGCTGGAAGATAGCTTCAACGGCGTCGAGGCTGGCGCCAACGGCGGCTTTATTACCGTGATGGTTCCCGACCTTGCCCAGCCGGACGAGCGCATACGTGGTTTGGCCACCGCTGTGGTAGATCGCCTAGACAAGGTAATAGACCTTCTGGAGTCGGGCGCCATCGGTTGATTTGCTTCTTTACCTTCTGTGAGCTACGGGATTCTCCGACGTATGGGGGAGGTACGCTAATTCACCTTTCTTTAAAATTTGTGCTGCATAGATGGCAAATCACACCAAAATAAGTTCAATAAATATTTAATATGCGTAGAAAAGTGCCGTTCACGGAAATTTATTGCCAAAAACCGATTGGTGTGTTGTACGTGCGTTAATTGGCGGTATACAGGAATTGGGGATGGTACGCATATGCGTTATTTTTTGGAGGTGATTGTCATGACGTCATCCAACACAGACGCCTTCGGTAACGAGTTCTTGCCCGGCAAGGATCGAGAGCCCAAGGACGTTACAATGCGCGCAATGAAAAATAGGTTCGGCGGGCTGGTCGCTAAACCCTTCAATCGCGCAATCTCCTCTTGGGACGATGGCTTTACCGAGCATGACGCGCCCCGCGAGAGGCAATAGGAAACGGCATCGCAGCATAAACACGCAACTAAGCCAAGAGCCATCCAAGTGCGGATGGCTCTTTTCTTATGTATTATGGACGCGAAAGCAAAATGGGGACAAAGGGGACAGTCCCCTTTTGCCCTCCGTACGGTACAAAGGGGACTGTCCCCTTTGTACCCAACGATAGGGGCGGGCGGTATGCGGGAGCGATCATTTGGATCAAGGGTTCGACGGGTTTTCAAGATTCGAAAGCATGACGTGGGTCATAAGACTCTTAGGAAGCGCATCGTCGAAGGCGCGGAAATAGACGGGCTTCATATCTATCAGCTCATTGCCGCAATGATAATCGCCTCGATTGGCCTTAACGTCAACTCAACTGAGGCCATCATTGGGGCCATGCTCATATGTCCGCTCATGGGCTCCGTGATTGCCATAGCCTACGCAATCGCTGGCCTCGATATGAGGCTTCTCAAAAGATCTGCAATCGGGCTGCTCGTTCAGGTGGGCGTATGTTTGGCAACGTCAACCGTGTATTTTGTTATATCGCCCTTGTCTAGGGCCACTTCCGAGCTCCTCACGAACTCAAGCGCCACGGTATGGGACGTCCTCATTGCGTTTGTGGGAGGATTCGCTGGCGCACTGGGCATTTCGCGCAAGCAGGAGCCCGCTACCCTGATTGCGGGCGTGGCTGTGGCAACGGCCCTTATGCCGCCGCTCTGCTCCACGGGATATGGCTTTTCGGCACGCGACCTGCCCTTGGCCGCAGCGGCGCTCTATGAGTTCTTGATAAACGTGGTGTTCATCGCCTTTGGATCGGAGATCGTGTTCGTGCTATTGCATGTTCCGTTAAAGAGCGATTTGGACGGGGATGGCATCGTAACTGCCGAGGAGCAAGCCGAGGCCGAGATGCAATCCAGGAGGCTCCGCCACCGCCTCATCTTCTTCTCGATAATCTTCGCGGTGCCCTGCTTGTTCTTCTCGCATCAGGTAGTACGCACTGCCATGCAGGAGAACGGTACCGTGTTTGAGGTGCAGGACACCTATGGCACGGAACAGGTAACCAAACAGCTTTCTGCCCTATGCAAGGAATTCAAATCGTATCGCATTGGCAAGCTCGACTCGTACAACCAAAAAGACAACAAGCTCGAGCAGCGAACGGTTGCCACCGTCACGCTTTCCACCGACATAGACAATGATCGCAAGGAGCAGCTTAAGCAGTTCCTGAAGCTAGGTGTCGAGAACCTCGATGAGGTTGAGTTTGAGATTGCCGCATAGCAAGACAGCCAATGGCGCGAAGCGCCTCGTCGTCAAACACGAGCTCTATGCCGTCGTACAGGAGCAGTTCCTGGTACTGGCGCACGATATCGTTCTTGGGCTCGGTTAGGATGCGAACCATGGCATCGACGTCCAGCATCTTGGTGCGCGTTATAACGGGGATGCGACCCACGAGCTCAGGGATGAGCCCGAACTTATAGAGGTCTTGCGGCTCGACGAGCTTTAGGAGTTCATCGCTGCCCAGCTGGCTCTTGGAGCTGCCAGGCGCAGATAAGCCAATGCTTCTGCCCTCGAGGCGCCCACGCACGATCTCGTCGAGCCCAACGAAGGCGCCTCCTCATATGAAGAGGATGTTCGAGGTGTCGAGCTGAGAGTTCTTTTGGAACAGGTTCGTTCGGCCACCAAGGGGCGGCACGGAAGTCTGCGAGCCCTCCAAGAGCTTAAGAAGCGCTTGCTGCACGCCTTCGCCCGACGCCTTTTGCTCGCTCATTGCTAATAGCGGTTGTGGATGTGCTCGGCCGACGCCCGAAGGTCACGTATCTGCAGCTCTGAGCCATCGTCGAGGACAACGTGCCCGGTAAGGGTGCCAAACACCTGGTGCTGATTGGACCTCACGATCCCTCCCACGTTTATGTTGTCGACACGATCGATTGAGGGCTCGAAGACAAGGTCGAGCCTTCCCTCGTTGTTGGTAACATGCCACGGCTCCATGTATGCGTACCCGCCGTCCTCGGCAAGGGGGATTCCAAAGTCCACCTCGTCCAGCTTGTGGGCGATTCCGTCCACGAACACCATGTTTTCGCTGGCAGCTTGCGTGTTGCCAAATCCGTAGCCAAGGTTGAGGGCCACCACGCGTCCGTCTTGGTGGCCTTGTGCGGCAGCCCAATACCATACGTTGTCGTAGGTCCAAACGCCGCGGCCCCAGTCCAGCAGCGCGAGCGAGTCCTGCGAATCGAACCTGTGGAAGAGGCCTCCCCACCTAAAGCCACCCAACGCCCGCATGCCGAGCACCTTGCGGTTGTAGTAAAAGGCCTTCGGGTTCTCGTCCCATGGCGTGCATATAACCATGGAGTCGCGTGGAAAGCGATCGAGCAGCAGCTCCACTTCCAGATCGTCTTCGTCGCTGAAGCGAGACATGCAAAACGAAAGTCGACGCGTCATGCCCTCGTGGACAAACCTCACTTGGCAGCGCTTGTTCTCCCAAACTATGTTTCCCTCGTCGGAGCTTGTTGGTAGCCCCATGCTCCCGAGGGGCATGACGAGCAGCTCGCTGGTGGTCTTAAAGGACTTGGCCTCGAAGTCCATTACGGAAGCCGACACCAAGCCGATGTAGCCGAGGTCCGAGAAGGTGAGCGCCACGGCGTACTTATCGTCGTTTACAAGGTAGTAGTCCCAGTCCTTGACCCTTATGCGAGGTGCGGCGATGCGGTTGTGGCTGTATTCGAACGGGGGGCGAAGCGCGTAGCCTGGTTCGCGAAGTACCCCTTGCGTGTCGAGTAGTGGGCCGGATCCACAAATGAGGTGGTTGAGCGACATGATTGTCCCCTTCCGCTTTTGCATGGCCTGGGTACAAGGGGAATTGTCCCATTCATATCCAAACAAGCATGTTTGTTATACAAAGAGTATAGGATGCGCCAATTGCAGTGCTACACTTCTCAGGGTCCGATTCGACAGAAGGTGTGTTTTATGACTAATTCAGCAAAGACTGTAAAGATTGCGCTCATTACCGGATATTTGGGCGCCGGAAAGACCACGTTGCTCAATCACATTCTGGGCAACGACCAGGGCATTCGTGCTGCCGTAATCGTAAACGACATCGGCGAGGTGAACGTCGATGCCGCTCTTATAGAGAAAAACGGCGTCGTGAGCCAGGTGGCCGACACGCTCGTCCCGCTTTCCAATGGCTGCATCTGCTGCACGCTTGCCGACGACCTTGCTCAGCAACTCACCCAGATCGCCGAGTCGGGGAACTTCGACTACATTATTATTGAGGCCTCTGGCATTTGCGAGCCCATTCCCATTGCCTTTACCATCGACAACTTCTGCAAGCAGCAGTCCCTGCGTGGCGTTCGCATTGAGTTGGACAACATCATTGCCGTTGTTGACTGCGCGCGCATGTTTGACGAGTTCGGCGGAGGGGAGGACCTTCTTTCGGACGACATCGACGAAGAGGACTTGGAAGCGCTTCTTATACAGCAAATCGAGTTCTGCACCACGCTGGTGCTCAACAAGTGCGACCTCGTTACCCCTGCCCAAATTGGCGAGCTCAAGGCCATCGTGCGCGGCCTGCAAAAGGACGCGCGCATCGTGGAGGCTACGAATGCCAACATAGATTTGCATGAGCTCCTCAACACCGGGCGCTTTGACTTCGAGACGGCCTATGGCTCTGCCGCTTGGATCGATGCCATGGAGCATCCCGAGGAGCATGAGGATCCCGAGGCGCTTGAGTACGATATCGCAACCTTTGTGTATGAGCGTCGCAAGCCGTTCAATCTTGCGAACTTGGAGCGCTTTGCGAAGAACTGGCCAGACACCGTCATTCGCGCCAAGGGCCTGCTGTGGATCGCCGATGACCCCAACATGGCATACGTGTTCGAGCAGGCGGGCAAACAGCTGCACTTGCAGGAGAACGGCCTGTTCGTTGCCTCTGCGCCGGAAGAGGAGTTCAAGAAGCTGGTAGAGGCGAATCCCGAGATCATGGACGACTGGGACGAAGAGGTTGGCGACCGCATGACCAAGATCGTGTTCATTGGGCGCCATATGGACCAAGCTGCCATTGAGTCGCAGCTGGACGACCTGCTTGTTCCCTACATCAAGAAATAGCGAGGTTTTAGAACGGGCTTCCGCCTGGAAGCGCACCACGAGGGAGGGGATTGCTATGTGCACCCACGACATTCTCCTTGGAGAGGACGGGCTCAGCAAGCTCGGGCTCGGCCTTTCCGAATTCGTGGATGGCCTTCCAGGAGGATTCTTTGTTTACGAGGCATACGGCGAAGAGCGAATCCTGTTTGCAAACAAGCAGATGGCGCACATCTTTGGGTGCTCGAGCGTCGAGGATTTCCTCGACTTGGTAGGTGGCTCATTCATGGGCGTTGTGTACCACGAGGATCGCCTCCGCGTTGAGGACTCCATATGGTCGCAAATAAACGCGCGCGAGCACGATACCATTACGCATCGCGACCACGTGACGTATCGCATTCAGGCCAAGGATGGCTCTTTGCGCTTTATGGACGAATACGGCAGGCTGGTACGCAACACGGCCTGCGGCGACCTGTTCTTCGTGTTCGTGGCTGACGTCTCGAACATGACGGGATTGGTGCCAAAGGAGCAGATAAAGGCTGCGCGCGGACAAACCTCTGCCTATACGGACGAGCTCACGCTCCTGCCCTCGATGAAGTTTTACCATCTGCATGCCGCGGAGTTTTTGGCGCGGGCTGCGGCCTCTGGTACGCGGATGGCAGACGTGTACTTTGACCTGGACCATTTCAAGGCAATCAACTATCGCTTGGGATACGAGGCCGGCGATGCGGTTTTGCGCCACGTCGCAAGAATATTGCAGGAGAGCTTTCCCAAGGGGCTCCTGGCGCGCTTTTCCGACGATCACTTCGTGCTTATTACCGAGCGCGATGGTTTGGAGGAGCGGTTAGGGGTCGTGCACGAGCGCGCTTCTAAAGTCATGTCAAGCATCCCGATCGAGCTGAAGGCAGGCATTTACGAGCTCGCGCCCAACGATACCTCCCTCGCCTTTGCGCATGACCGCGCCAAGGTGGCGTGCGCATCCATAAAGGGCCGCTACGACCAGCACTATCGCTTTTACGATGAGAGCCTGTTCGTAGACGAGACCATGCGCGACTATGTTTTGGGTCACATAGAGGAGGCCGCGTCCAAGGGATGGCTCAAGAACTACTACCAACCAGTGATGCGCGTCGCCACGGGGCTCACCTGCGGTATGGAGGCGCTCTCGCGCTGGGACGATCCCGATCGAGGGCTCCTGCTCCCTTATCAATACGTACCGTTCCTGGAGGAGGCCCGCCTCATTCACCTGTTGGATTGCTGTGTGGTGGAAAGAGCTTGTGCGGATGTGAAGCGCGCCAAGCAAGAGGCAGGCGTTGCCGTTCCCGTTTCGCTTAACTTCTCGCCAAGCGGGCTTGCGCTGCTCGACGTGCCCAATCTAATAGAGGATGCGGTGAACCGCCACAACGTGCCGCGTGATCTCATACACATAGAGATTACCGAGTCGTCGCTTACCGAGGATCCCGAGTTGCTGCGTTCGGTAATAGGACGCTTCCACAAGAGGGGATTCTCGGTGTGGATGGACGACTTTGGCAGCGGGTACTCATCGCTCAACCTACTTAAGGACTACGACTTCGACGTGTTGAAGATCGACATGGAGTTCCTTCGCGGGATGGAGGGCAACGAAAAGTCACGCACGATCGTGGGCTCGATCATTCAACTCTCGCAAAGCCTTGGCATGCAGACTCTGGTCGAGGGCGTGGAGACGGAGTCACAGTTTGAGTTTCTGCGAACCGTGGGGACCGACAAGGCGCAGGGATACCTCTTCTCGCAGCCCATACCCTACGAGGATGTTATGAGTGACTTCTTCCGGCGATATCCGCCCGAAGCGCATGATGCACCTACAGCGGGTACGCCATCTCTTCGGTCCCGCTAAAGAGGGGTTCGTCGTCTATGTCTGCGGCATAGCGAGAATACGAGTCCACCACAAGGCGGTTGCATTCTGGAATGGCACGCGCGCGATAGGTTATGACGTTGCCATCCACGGGGTCGCCGTCTATCTCCATCTTTGCGGGGGACGAGGCGGTTACCTGAATGTCGTGACCACGGAAGCTCTCTAGGTGAGGACGGCCGATGTACTTTCCCTCGTGGTCTACCAAACCCACTATTAGAGGACGAAGAAGCTGCGCCGTGGCGTCAACCTCCACCACGATTACGTCGAGCATACCGTCGGTCATGGTGCAATCCGGCACGAGCTCTATGTCACCTTGGATCATGGCATTGTTTGCCACCAAACAGGTGATTCCCATGCGCTCGTATACGTGGCCGTCCACGTTGATCCTAAAGCGCTTTACCTCAGGACGAGGGTTCGCAATGGCTGCCGCAAAATACGCCGCTTGTCCCATGGCGCGCTTGGCGGGTATGGCCGCTTGCATTATCTGCGCATCGAATCCCATGCCGGCCATGAGCGAGAAGCCCTGCCTACGCTTGTTTCCCGCTTCGTCGAGCCAAATGATCTCGCCAAGGTCGGTGCGAACTGAATGCCCAACCCTGCAGGCACGTGCCAGCGACGAGGGGACGGGAGCATTGCCCAGATTCGAGAAGAAGAGGTTTGCGGTACCCGAGGGAAACACGCAGGTAAGCACATTGCGGTTCCTCAAGTGGTAGAGCATCGTCGCAACGGTACCGTCTCCACCCGAGATAACTACCAAATCGTACTCCTCGGCATCGTTAAGAAGCGATTCGCTGCGATCCGACGCATTGGTTTGCAGGATGCGAAGCACGCACTCGTCACCCTCACGCATGAGGGCGCGTTGGAACTCAAATATGGCGTCGGAGCCAAATCCCGAGGCATCATTGTGGATTATAAGGACCCTCACGTCGTTCTCCCTTGCTTTGCATACACCTGCCAGAAGCAATTCTAGTAGTATGTTACCCGTTTTAGGACTTGGTTGACGAAGAGAGCATACATGTATATCTCGACTGGCGACGAGCTCGCCGCTTTTTGCGAGCGTGCCCAGGGGCATTCGGTACTTGCGGTAGACACTGAGTTTTTGCGTGAGCGAACCTATCATCCTCGCTTGTGCCTCATTCAGGTTGCCACGGATGACGAGGCGGTGGCAATAGACCCGCTTCTTTTGGAGGACCTCTCTCCTTTGGTGGAGCTCTTTGTGGACAAGACCAAGACGAAGGTGTTCCATGCCTGCGATCAGGATCTTGAGGTAATACAGGACAGCTTGGGAATCGTCCCCACGCCCGTGTTCGACACGCAGCTTGCGGCGGCCTTCCTGGGTTTTAGGATGCAGATCGGGTATGGTGCCTTGGTGCAGGCATATGACGACGTGCACCTTGCCAAGGCGGATGGCCTCACCGACTGGTCCAAGCGCCCGCTCGATTCCGATCAGCTGCGCTATGCGATTGACGACGTGGTGTACCTTCCCGGCATATACCGGCGCATGGTTGACGAGCTCATCGAACGCGATAGGCTCCCATGGCTCGAGCCGGAATTGGCCGCGCTTGTTGAGCGCTCTACGTCACGCAATCAGCCGCGCGAGGCATACGTGCACCTCAAGCGTTCTTCATCGCTCTCTCGCAAGCAGCTTGCCATAGCGCGGGAGGTTTGCGCGTATAGGGAGGAGCTCGCCTCGCGACGCAACCTCCCACGTAAGTGGGTGCTGCAGGATGAGGTGGTGGCTGAGCTATGCCGACGTGCCCCGCATACCGTTCAGCGCTTGCGCAGGCTTCGCGGAACGGATGGCCTCTCCGATAAGGATGCACAGCAAGTGATAGCGGCCATACGAAAGGGGGAGGCCTGCGATCCCGCTGACTACCCCTACACTCGCCATCGGGCGCGCTCTCATGCCGATGCCGACAGCGTCGTGGACCTCATGTATGCGCTCCTGAGGCTACGCTCCGAAAGCAGCGGCGTGGCCATTCCCCTTATTGCCACGCGCGACGACCTGCACGACTTCCTTGCCGGCAACAAAGAATGCCCGTTGCGTACCGGCTGGCGGTGGGAGCTCGTGGGCAAGCAGCTCGGTGGTTTGCTCCGAGGCGAGGTGGGGCTCACCGTTAAGGACGGGCGCGTCGAGGTTTTGTAGGCATGGCGTGAGTAACTATCGCTTGTAGTGAGCGTAGGCATGGGATTGCTCGCACCCGCACCCGCCGCACCTGGCCCGCAAGCGGCGACTCACGAAGTGAGCGAGCGAAGCGAGCGCGGAGTCGCATGCGGGCCAGGTGCGGCGGGTGCGGGTGCGAGCAATGGCCAAGAGTAACGTGCCTTTGAGCAACGGTGCGACTGCAGACAAAAGAGTTCCTGTCTCTTGGATTTGATACTATCTTGTATGGGTATAAGAGAAGGACCGCAAACGATTGGAGCGTGGCATGTACTTTGGTCACATCGATCCCGTATATTTGGTGCTCATTCTGTTTTCCACCGTGCTTGGAATGATTACCCAAAGCTACATTCGCAGTACCTATAAAAAATGGTCTGAGGTGCCCAGCGGGTTGGGGCGCAGCGGAGCCGACATCGCGAGGCGCATGCTCAATCAAAACGGCGCGGGCGACTGTCGCATAGGTACTGTAGCTGGTACCCTTACCGACCACTACGATCCACGAGAGAACTGCCTGAGCCTTTCCAACGAGAACTACAGCGGAGGATCGGTGGCATCGGTGGCGGTTGCATGCCACGAGGCGGGCCACGCGGTGCAGACTGCGCAGGGATACGCCTTTGGCAAGATGCGCACCGCTTTGGTTCCGGTGGTGAATTTCGCGCAAGGTACCTGGATAATCGTATTCTTTGCGGGTGTGGTAATGCGCTTGACCGGCCTTGTGAACGTTGCCATCCTCTTGTTCGCCTTCTCGGTCGTGTTCCAGCTCGTTACGCTTCCCGTGGAAATAGACGCCTCGCGCAGAGCCATTAAGTTCTTGGACTCAACAGGCTCTGCCATCGACAAGCAGGGAGCTAAGAAGGTGCTTACCGCTGCGGCGCTTACCTACGTGGCGGCGGCGCTCGTCTCCATTGCAAACCTCTTGTACCTGCTAGCCCGCACGAACAGGCGCTAGCCCATAGGAACGGAGCGCTTATGAACAGCAAAGCAACGTCTGACCGTTCTGCCAACGAGGCCCTTAGCGTAAGCGCCGCCGTTGGAGTTGCCAAGTCTGCCGTAAACGGACTCGGCACTTTTGTGGTTGCCGGTGAGGTGAGTGGGTTTAGGGGTCCGAATGCTCGGTCCGGTCACTGCTACTTCCAGGTGAAGGACGACCGGTCGTCCATGGATGTGATCGTGTGGCGCGGTTCGTACGCAAAGCTCGACTTCGCACTCAAAGACGGCCTTTCCGTCGTGCTCAAGGGCAAGTTCGACGTATACGTTGGCACGGGACGCCTTTCGTTCATAGCGTCCACCATAGAGCCGGTGGGGGAGGGCCTGCTGCGGCAGCAGGTTGCCGAACTCGCACGCAAGCTCGAGGCAGAGGGTCTCATGGATGCTAGCCGCAAGCGAAAGATACCACGCTTTTGCATGCGTGTGGCGGTGGTAACCTCGTTGTCGGGAAGCGTCATAGAAGACGTAAAGCGCACCCTGCGCAGACGCAACCCGCTCGTGGAGTTGGATGTGGTGGGATGCGCGGTGCAGGGGTCACATGCTCCTGCCACCATCGTTCGCGCGCTCCAGGTGGCTGCAGACGCACGGCCTGAGGCAATACTGCTCGTACGTGGAGGAGGCTCGTTCGAGGACCTCATGACCTTCAACGACGAGACGCTTGCACGCGCGGTGGCCGCATGCCCCGTACCCGTGATCACCGGCATAGGCCACGAGCCCGATACGTCCATTTGCGACATGGTGTCCGACAGGCGTGCGTCCACTCCCACCGCGGCCGCCGAATCGGTGGCGCCGGCCCTCGACGATGTGGTAAGCGTCATAGAAACACGAAGACAGCGCATGGGCGCCGCACTGGCAAAGACGGTGCAGGAAAACGACGTATCGCTGAAACAGCTAATGGACCGTGCGACCCAGGCAATGCGCGGACGGCTTGAGCGCGAGAGTGCGCTTCTTGAGGCGACGTCGCACAGGCGCTGTTTGGAGAATCCCATGGGCTTTGTGGAGGAGCGCGAGGAGCAGCTCATGCAAAGCGAGCAGCGTCTCCACGACTCGATGCCGCGTCTTTTGCAGAGAAGCAGGCGTGACGTGGAACTTGGCGGGCAACGCATGAGGACGGTGGGCGAGGGACTTCTTCGCCCCTACGACGCCACGTTGGCGCGCATGGCCGCCTCGCTGGACGCGCTCTCGCCGCTCAAGGTCCTCTCTCGTGGCTACGCAATAGCGCGCGACGATGAGGGCCACGTGGTTACGGATGTCTCTGCGCTGCAGGTGGGGCAAGACGTTACCGTGCGCCTGAACAAGGGGTCTGTTGAGGCGCGCGTTACGGGGTTGCACGACTAATCGCGGCATGGCACGACGTAATAGCTTTATAGGGATTATAGGTCTACGGAAAAGAGGGACTATGGCAGCAGGGGAAAACAGGAAGGTAGAGGAGCTCACCTTTAGGGAGGCATCCACCGAGCTGGAGCAGGTGGTTCGTGCGCTCGAGAGCGGTGACTTGGAGTTGGAGGACTCCTTGGAGCGCTATGCACGTGGAGTAGAATTGCTCAAGAGCCTTCGTGGGAGGCTTTCGGACGCCGAGCAAAAGGTGCGCGTATTGCTCGACGCATCTCAGGAGGTAACTGCCTCCGATACAACGGCCGCACCTTCAACGGCGTTTTTGGACGAATAGCAGGAAGGAATGGATAGCATGAAAGACGATTGCATTTTTTGCAAGATAGCAAATCACGTTATCGAGTCGAATTACGTGTACGAGGACGACTTGGTATGCGCCTTCAGGGACATGAATCCGCAGGCTCCCACGCACGTACTGGTGGTGCCGAAGGAGCACTATGCAAACATAGTTGACGACGTGCCGGGAGAAACGCTCGCTGCGATGGCGCATGCGGTGGACGAGGTGGCCAAGTCCGAAGGCATTCGCGAGGACGGGTTTAGGGTCATAGCAAACACAGGCGATGCCGCCGGTCAGACGGTACATCACCTGCATTGGCACGTCCTTGGCGGAAGGAACTTGGGCGAAGGGCTCTTGTAGGCCCTAGATTGGGTATAGAGCCGCAGATGGGGCCAGGGCCTGAGCTTGGGGAGCGG
>JAFWKQ010000059.1 GCA_017545665.1 Atopobiaceae bacterium | reverse complement strand
TATTGCCACGACGAGTTGCGGAGCGGGAATTAGATTGGTGAAGAACGGCATAAGGAGCTCTTGCAGCATGGGCTTGTGCAGCAGAAAGATGCCCATGGTGTTCATGCCAATAAACGATACGATGCCAAGGCTGAACGGGCGAGAGCCCTCGCGGGCAATGCGAATGAGCAACATGGAGCCCGTAAGGACCGCAAGTGTTCCAGCCGCGCTGTTCACAAAGAACCAAAACAGGTTGCCGTACTGCGACCCGCACATGAGCACGAGTTCGCATGCGTCTCCACGCGCGACGGTACCGATAAACAGAATGGCGATGCTTGCCACTAAGCTCGCAAACAGCACCACGCCTCGCTGCACGGCAAATATAAGGATTCTCCGCCGTGCCGCGATTCCCAACAATATGATGCCTGCAGCCACGAGCGCAACGTTGAAGCACCACGGATAGCCGTGTTCGAGCCTTGGCAAGAGCAGTCCTATTGCAAACAAGGGCAACGAACAAAGGGCATAGACAATGTTGTTTCCACCTTGCCCGAATTTATCGAGCAGCGTAATAATGACCTGCACGACAATTCGCGCCACGAAGAATCCGGAGAGGTACCAGAGCGAAGTGAGCGTCCCCATCTCTCCGAGAGTTTCCCACGAGGCATAGAACAGCTTGGGAAAGTTGGCAAACGAAAACGGCCCGTAAACGAGCCCCCAGATCACGAGCGGCACAACAAGGGCCAGGACATTTTTCCTCAGGAAGGTGGTCCAACCCTCAAGTTCGTACAAGGGCCTGGGCTTGGTGGACATGCCCGCAAGGAAGAAGAACAGCGGCATGTGAAAGGCATAGAGCACGCGCCTATACATAACGATGTCGGTGTTGGACGTCGTGTGGCCCAGAATTACAAGAAATATGGTAATGGCCTTTGCGATATCAAGCAGCTCTATGCGAGTTCGTCTCTTCTTCTTTGTTGCCACGCTTGCCCCCCGAACCATATGGATTGCCATGCCTTGGAAAAAATGCTGATGCAATGGTATCAAATGCAGGTCGCTCGGGCACGCTTTTGACCATTGAGAATCGTACCGACAAGGGCCAGATACTTGCAACTGGGGGACAGTCCCTGCTCCTAAAGAAACGTCAAGTGGGGGCTGTAACAAAAGCCTTCGGTTTGGTTGGCCGGTCGCGGCGGTTGTGAGGGCCGTCGTGCTCCCAGTTCGCGGGCCTCATCGGGTCCTCGCGCCACTTCTTGTTCCTGCGCTCGCGGAAGAACTCGTTGTGCTTCACGCAGGCGTCGCAGCCCTGCCCCTCCAGCCAGGCGTAGTTCTGCTCCGAGCCGTAGCCGGCGTCGGCGACGATCTCGGACGGCAGGTGGCCGATGGTCTCGCGCGCGTGCTCGAGGTGCTCGATCGTGCACGCGGTGTCGTTCGGCCGCTGGTGGCAGGTGACGTCGAGTATGAACTGGCCCTCGGTGCCGGCCTGCACGTTGTCTCTACTCACAACCTGCATTGCTGTGAGTAGAGGAGAGGATTAACCCCTGCGGACGTCTTCTCGTCGCTCACGACATCAAAGGTTGTGGGCAACGGTCTTTTATCGCGCGCCTTGCGCGATTCCCGTGCGCGAGTGTGTGCGATGCCTGCGTGGCGGTCGCAACCAGTTGACCACATCCTTAGAGCTAGGCCCGTGTCCCTTATTCGACTGCTGGTTCCTTAGGTGCCGCCGGCTGCGCAACCTCGGACACAGGTGTTGGCTGTGCGTCCTCTGCCACTTGTGTCGTTTCGGTCGGCTGCGTGGTCTCGGTGGCTTTTGCCGCCATGGGCAACACCTGCTCATCTTGGTTGGTGGCGTCGGGCGCAGGATCGCTGGGCGTGTTTGACGCCGCGTCAGGCTCGTCTGACGACGCATCGCCCTTGCCGTCCGATGCGCTCTCTCCTACAGGGCCTTCGGGTATTTGCGTTGGCGCGGGCACGTTGCCCCGCTCGCCTGCCGCCGACTTGCCTCCGCCGGGGAGGGCCACGTCATCGGGGACGGTCGAGTCTGTGTATGTGTTGCTCTCTATGATTTTGTAGTATTCGCTCGACGCGGTCTTCGATGGGTCGAGGGGGAAGTCGAAGTCACGATCGAAGTCGAACAGGATGGAGCCGTTGGGAATGAATCCCTTGGTGTGCTTTATCATCTCCATGTACCAAATGAGGTCGATCGTAAATTCGAGCGATGCGCCTTTTTGGTCGTCGGCCATCCACTCCTGCACGTTATGGTTACTGTCTTCCTTAACGACGGTTCCTATGAATTTTTTGGCGAAGTCGTCCGTGCTCGCGTATAGCTTGGTGGTATTGTCTTTTATGCTTACGGGCGAAATGTCGTGTATTACCTGGTCGAGCGTCTCTCCCTTGTTCATGCGCTCAAGAATGCTGTTGAGCCCCCATCGGAGTCTCTCGGTCGATATGTTGGTGGGCCACCCATTTTGCCCATGCGTGACGGAAGACGACCCCGCTTGGCGTGCTGCAAGCTCGGCGAGGTAGAGCGTCGCGACGTATCCGCTCGCGTATCGCGATGGAGAGAGGTTAAGGTCGTTTGTGCGCATATTGGAATGCCTGATGTTGTATACGGCTGGCCTTGATCCTGTGGCATCGGGTAGCAGATAGTTGGCAAGCAGGGCCCCGGCCGTAAACGGTTCGTAGCTCAGCCCATCGAGGCCTTTGGCGGCATTGACCAGATGTATGAAGTTCTCCCTGCGATAGGTATACACGTTCTCTACAGCCGACCATGTTGTTCTTTGCTCCCTCGGCGAATGCGGGGAACTTCTCCAACAGAAGGTTGACTGCCTGGGGTTGCAGGCGATTGATAATTCGGCGCAACGCGCCGGGAAGGGGGCCGATATGGCAAATTCGTCCGTGGGGGGTGCGGCCCCCAAGGCCGACTCCGGCCGTAACGAGGAGTAGGCTGCTGAGCTTCGTGCTCACGCTGGCGATGGTGGTCGGGCTGGTTCCGGCTGTGCCTACGCCGGCGTACGCGGCAGCCACGTGGAGCGGGGAAGTGCCCATAAGCTCCACGGACACAATAGATGTCGGCGTCACCCTCAACGCCGACATCACGCTGACGATCGCCGAAGGAGCGACGCTGACCGTCAACGGCGGCATCAACGCGGGCAGCTACACCCTGACCGTCGAGGGCACAGGCGTTTGCCATGCCGATAGTCGACGATGCCGTCGAACGCGTCCCTGAGCTCAGGAAACCGCTCGATTTACGACTACTCGCTTTTGGTGTCCTTGGGCTCGGGTGCAGGCATAGGCGCATCTGCCAGCTCCCCGCCCGCTATAGTCGTCGCTCCATGCTCACTCAGCTTCTCACTCAGGATGAGTGTACCATGAGTGAGAGGCTGAGTGAGGAAGACAGGGCACTGAAACGTCAAACGGGGATCGGCCCCTTTTTGCCATTTCGCTACTTGACGAGCGAGAGGTTCCCGAGGATCTTGTCGAGTTCGACCCTATCCTGAGCCGTGGCCGAGATGGTCATGAAGTAGTCGCCTGCCTTCAGACACACGAGCTCCTCGTACATCGGGGTGCCCAGCGTCTCGAACCGGACCTTCATGGAGGCGAACGCATCTCCGGCCTTGTCGTTCGCGAACGTGCCGACCTGGGCATCCTTCAGCTCGCCGTTGGCCGCAGCAAGCTGGGCCGCAAGACTCGTCTTCGCGTACTCGAGATACCCGGTTGCGTCGAGCGCCTGCACGTCAGGCGTGCTGGCATGCGCGATGACGACGGTGACGGTTGCGCCGCTTGCCGTGCCGGCCGCCATGTCGAAGAACGCCTGGCCACTGTCGAGTGCTTGGATGACGTCCTCGTCCGTCTGCAGTTCGCCGACGCTCCCGTTCAGCTCGGCCATCTGCCCCTCATCGTAGAACGAGAAGCCCTCGGGCAGCGCGAGCCTAATGCCAAAGAGCCTGTTCGTGTATGTCTTGTCAGATGCCGCAATCTTTCCGACTATGTCCATGGCGTTTCCCTTTCCACAACGTACGACTGCGCGCATTGTATCACGCAAGGGTCCTTGTCTCCTCTCGGGTAGGTGTCATCGAGGGGCCGGACGTCACGCCGACCCAGAATTTCCCCGGCCATTCTTCCGCCGGCGCTTGCAAGAGAACGTCGCACTTCGTCCTGATTGCGGTTGAAGCGGCGGTCGCGCAGGGCTAGAATCGTCCCCCAGTTGCAAAGCCCAGACGCCACTTAGGAAGTTCCAAGGTTCGAGTGTGGGTGCAGCCAGGCGCCCATTGGCTGATGGACCCATGCCCAGCGGTTGCGACCGTCGTCTCAGTACGGACACCCGTCCGTGAGTTGGCATACAGTTCTAGTCTCATTTTCCAGCACCAATGAGACTAGAAAATGAGACTAGAAACCACGTGTCGGATACGGCTTCGAGGCCCCGTGTTGCGAACGGCACGGGACCTCGCCTTCTGCTCGCGTGCCGCCGTGGCCAACGCGCTCGGCGCGAGACGAGTAATGAAAGAGCGGTTTTGAAGCGTTTATAACACTGCCTCCCCGTTGCGCCTCTCCCAGCAATCTCCCGCTACGTCATTTCTGCGATGAATGGCGAACTGCTTGTTGCATGGCAACCGAGACTGCACTGACCAACGCTTGCACGTACTCGCCGAACGTGAGGCCGAGCGCTGACGCCTTGTTGTGGAGCACGGTCCGCTCGTATCCGTCGATCCTTAGCGACACGCCGACCTCGTGGTCGCCGAGGTCGAGGGCGAGCCGGTTCTTGGGGTTGTTGGTTGCCATGGTCTGTCCCTTCGGGTCGGTGGTACGCACGTCCGTGCGCTCTCATCGACCCTTGGAGGCCAAGGGTTGCGTCGCCGTGGTAGGGCGCCGACACGGGAGCCTCACGGCAAACGACACCAACGCTCAAGCATTTGTGC
>JAFWKQ010000058.1 GCA_017545665.1 Atopobiaceae bacterium | reverse complement strand
GGCGCGGGAATGCAAACAATATCGATTTGCCCTTGCTGTACTCATAAACCGTACGGTGTGTATGGAATGACTTGGTTTTGCGTGATAGACTGTCTTAGATTCAACGGTGGTGGGAATACTTACTTCCGTATGTCTAAGCTTATCTATAGAAAGAAGGAGATGCTATGGTTAACCCCACCAACATACCGCTCATACCCTACGTGGTTGAGCAAACACCGCGCGGTGAGCGCAGCTACGATATCTACTCTCGCCTCCTCAACGACCGTATTGTGTTCATAGGCGAGCCCATAACGCGTGAGAGCGCAAATCTGGTTATTGCGCAGCTGCTTCACTTGGAAAGCCAGGATCCCGATAAGGACATATCGCTCTACATCGATTCCCCTGGCGGAGAAGTGTATGCCGGCCTCGGCATTCTGGATACCATGAACTTCATCAAACCGCAGGTGTCCACCATCTGCGTTGGCATGGCTGCCTCCATGGCCGCGGTGCTGCTTGCGAGTGGCGCCAAGGGAAAGCGCATGTGCCTGCCCAATTCCATGGTGCTCATCCATCAGCCGAGCTCTGGTGTGCAAGGTCAGCAGACCGACATTCAGATCGTTGCGGACGAGACCAAGTACATACGCGAGCATCTTAACCAGATTCTCTCGGATGCAACTGGGCAGCCCATCGAGAAGATTCAGGTGGACACCGAGCGCGACAACTACTTGCGTGCGCAGGAGGCGCTTGCATACGGACTGGTAGATAGGGTAATCACCTCTCGCGACGAACAGGCCAACGAGGAGTAATCCAATGCCCACGAACGACGAAATGCGCTGCTCCTTTTGTGGAAAGCCGCGCAATCAGGTAAATAAGCTCATACAAGGCTCTGGTGGTATATACATTTGCGATGAGTGCGTAAATGCCTGCACCGACATACTTGCCGAGGCGGAAGACGCAGAGTACGATGCGGCATCCTTTGAGGTGCAGGATCTCCCTATTAAGCGCCTTCCCTCTCCGCACGAGATCTATGACGAGCTCTCTCAGTATGTGATGGGGCAGGAGCAGGCGAAGCGTGCCATGAGCGTAGCGGTGTACAACCACTATAGGCGCATTTTGTCGGGGGACGACGAGGTGGCAGAGGGCGAAGAGGGCGTGGAGCTTGCAAAGAGCAACATATTGTTGCTCGGCCCACGGGAACCGGTAAGACCCTTCTTGCCCAAACGCTCGCACGCTTCCTTGAGGTGCCCTTTGCCATTGCCGATGCCACCACGCTTACCGAGGCTGGATATGTGGGCGAGGACGTCGAGAACATTTTGCTCAAGCTCATAAACGCAGCCGATGGCGACGTGGAGCGCGCCGAGCTCGGCATCGTCTATGTGGACGAAATCGACAAGGTCGCACGAAAGGCGGAGAACCTCTCCATTACCCGCGACGTGAGTGGCGAGGGAGTGCAGCAGGCTCTTCTTAAGATACTGGAGGGCACGGAGGCGAGCGTTCCGCCACAGGGTGGGCGCAAGCATCCCCAACAGGAGCTCATCCACATCGACACCAGGAACATACTCTTCATTTGTGCGGGTGCCTTCGTGGGACTCGACAAAATTGTGGCGGATCGCATAGGGAAGCGCGGCATCGGCTTCTCGGGCGAGTTGGGTCGTAACGTGGAGGAGCGTCAGGACGAGCTTATGTCGGCTGTTATGCCGCAGGACCTGCACAAGTTCGGCATGATTCCCGAGTTCATTGGTCGCATTCCCGTTATAACCTCAACCAGGGAGCTTACCGAGGATGACTTGGTGGTAATCCTTACCAAGCCGCGCAACGCATTGGTAAAGCAATACAAGCGCATGTTCCAAATAGAGGGCGTACAGCTCGAGTTCACGGAGGACGCGCTGCGCCAAATTGCACATTTGGCCATAGAGCGACAGACTGGCGCACGAGGCCTTAGGTCCATATGCGAAGAGGTGCTGCAAGACATCATGTTCGACCTCCCAACGGACCTTTCGATAAGCCGTGTGGTCATAAACGAAGGTGTGGTAAACAAGGCTGAGGAGCCGCACGTGGAACGTTTGCCCTATGGGTCGCGCAGAAGCACGGGAAGCATCTAGTGCAAATCTTTGAGACGTTGGTCGGAAACGCAGCTCGTGACAAGCGGGCTGCGTTTTTTACGCCATTAGGAGAAGACACTTGCATTGATAGAGCAGGATTGCCTTCCACGTCCACGCATCCGCTCCGCCCGCACGCGGCGACTCACGAAGTGAGCGAGCGGAGCGAGCGCGGAGCCGCATGCGGGGTGGCGCGGGCGCGGAGTGAGCGGCGACAGATTGCTTGTAACGTTACGTTCCGAATAGGAACATTTCGGCTCCAAACTGCTGCAAAGTTGCTATGCTAGAGACGGCAAACAAGTTGACGCGGTAAGGCGCTCGAAGTTCGGTTTGGGGGATGCGATGGGCATGTTGTACGCGGATGCAAAGGCACTCGAGGATAAGGCACGTGAGGCTCTACAACAGCAGACCAAGGTGTGCGAGGAAGCCCGTTTAGAGTACGAAAGTGCCAGCGTCGCCTTGCAGAATGACGAAAGCAGGCGCATCGCCACCAAGGCTGCCATCGAGGATTTGCAAATAAGGCTTCGATTCACGCGCGATGCCATAATGCCCAACGAGGCAGCGAGCAAACGCGCGCGTCTGGAGCACGAGTCTACCCAGCAGGCTTTGGCAAAGGCCCACGACGAGCGTATGGCGGCCGAGAGGTCGCTTGCGGAGTTGGAGAGACGTCGCGACAACGCGGCCGCGCTCTTGGATGGCGCCGAGGAGAACCTCGAGAAAACAGACAAGAACGAATCGAGTTCGCGTATAACGCTCGACGAGCGCGTGCAGCGTGCAACCGATGCGCAACGTGCCCTCGATGCCGTGCTACAAAGCATTGAGGAAGCGAAAAAACGTGTCGAAAAAGCGGAAGGCGAACTGGAACGGGCGCGTGAGGCTGAGTCAGCCTTGCCGAACGATGATGATCCGCTCGAGCAGAGGGTTTCGCGTAAGCAGCGAGCGCTCGACGAGTCTGTTGCCGCATCCAAACACGCGTCCGAACAACTGGCGAAACTGCGCTCGGATCACAAGAGCGCCGAGACGGAGGCGCAGAAGGCAAAGAGGGCGTACGAGACTGCCCAGGAGAATCTTCGTACGGCGATTGCGGCCGCCGATAAGGCCGAAGCTCGGTTGCGTGACATTCAGCAGCGCGAGGAAATAGACGAGGCGGACGATGAACTGCAAGCGCAGGCTATGGCAGACTATGCCGCCGCTCAGGATGTGCGGAGCGCTGCGATGACGGTTAATGCGCAGGCGCTCACTCGCCTTGCGGATGCCGATGTCGAAGCCATTCGCATACGCATTGCCTGTGACGAGGCGTCGGCGCAATTGGACCTTTCCAACGTTACGCAAACACGTGCGGAGCGCGAGCTTCGTGAGGCGCGTGAGGCGGTGGAGAGTGCGAAGGAAGAGAGGACGCACACCGAGAATACGGTACAGGTATGTGAGAAGCGCCTCCAAGATGCCAAGGACGAACTCAAACAGCTCGAGCAAGCGGGCGAAGAGGCTGCCGAAAGGAATGCTCAGGCGCAGCGCGGCCTTAGGGCCATGCAGGAGATGGCCGTGCGCTATGGTCAGGAGAACCGTGACGCAGCCGATACGCTTGACAGCAGACGCCATGAGCTAAGCACGGTGGTCTCGGCAATCGAGGCCGCTCGAAACCAGCTTAACAATCTGCGCGCGACTGAGGAGCAGTGTGCCGTTCGGGTGGACTCTGCCTATACCATACGTCAGAGTGCCGAGGCAGAGCTTGAGGAAGCGCATGCGTTTATTGAGCATGCCGAAGTCGAGATACAGGAGAAGCGCGCCGAGATGGAGCAGTGCGAGCGTCAGCTCGTTGAGCTGAGCGACCGTTTTCGCAGGGCAGACGAGGCATATTCCAAGGCGCAGCGCGAACTCGAAGTCGCCAATGCCGACCTTACAGACGCCGAGGTATCGGTAATCATGGCAGAGATTGACGAGCGCTTGTAGGCAAGTGCGAAACGGCTCTCACCATGCGATTCGCAAATCGCGCGGTGAGAGCCGACCTGTCCCGTCTTGCGTGGCGCGCCTTTAGGCATGGGGTTTTCTGTTGACGCTAAGGTGTTGTCGTCTTCTGCTCAGTCATGTTGTCTACGTCCTCTTGCAGCTTGTTCAATTGCTCGTCGAGTTCGCCTACGTGCTTTTGCATGGCATCGGCACGCTCCTTATTGATGAGGTCGGAATTGCTTAGGGTCTCTTTGAGCTCAATAGACTGCAGCCTAAGGCTGGTTACGTCAACCTGAAGCCCATTCACCTGCTTGGAGTAATTGGCACTATTCGCTTCGGTGACGCTTTTCTCTCCCAAGTCGATGCCTTGCGGGGGGCTGATGGCATAGAGCGAGAACAGGATGCCACCCGCAACGGCCACCACGATGCAAACGATGTTCATGGTAGCAGGACGTACGCGGGCTATGGCCTTCTCGAGCATGGGATAGACCCACCAGGCGATTATGGAGGCGGCTGCGCCAAAGAGAAGCGAATTGGTAAGGCACACCTGGCCCATAAAGTTAAAGGGCATGTTGGTGTAGTCCCAGTTCTGCAAATTGGCGTTGAACATGAGTCCGCCGAAGAGCTCAATAAGGGTTACGGTTAGCGTGTTGGCACCATAGCTGGCCACGTAGGGAAGTATGCGTCCCGGAAGCTTTTTCTTAAAGTATTGAAGCAGCGGATACAATATGAGCGCCATAAGGATTACGGCGAAGCCATGCATGGGGTAGGGATAGAGCCAGTCGCGCCATAGCATGGTGTTTTCGGCATGGAATTCGCCGGGTGCGATGCCAAGGCGTATGAGTTGGGAATATGCGGCCTCCATCCAATGGCCGAGCACCGAAAAGACCACGAAGTAGATAATGAGGTTGCGCCAGAAGGGCCAGCTTCCGTAGTCGATTACCAGCTCTTCGTCGTCGTGAGCGCCCTTGTCGGTAGAGAGGTCGTTGACAAGCGACGCCTTAACACGTCGCGATGTGAGGAAATATACGATGAGGAAAATATAGTAGAGGCAGGAGAACAGCGCTCTAACAGGTGAGAAGTCACCATTCGCAACCTCTGCCAGCACGTGGCCTACTATGCCAACGATGGCTACGCCAATTACCATGGGCTTCCCGAGCTTATATCGGTTGACGAAGAAGTAGAAAGCAACTGCCTCGAGTATGACCATCACCCAGTTTACGATGTTCGAAATGTCATAGACGACGGTATCTCTAGAGGTGAGCAGCAGCTGAAAGAGCGTACCCACGATGTGAAGGAGAAAGATGATCTGCACGACGCGTAGGAAGCCCAGGGAGTTTGGGTCACTGAACTTAACGGCCTCAAAAGCCGCTCGCGCAGACTTTGTTGCTGCCTTGTGGTCTGCCTTTGCCTTTTGATGTGCTTCGCGATCGCGTTCACGCGCTGCTTTGGCTTTTTTGCGATCGCCCATGTTGCTTGCAATAATGGCGAGTCGAGCCGCCTCGTCAGCCTCTTCGTCCGACTCCATCGCAATGCCAACCATGGCAACCGTCTCTGCAGCGTCGAGCTGCGCCTGTCGGGTTATTCTTGCGCGATCGACCTTGCCCGTGCTAAACGCGCGGTCTACAGCACGCTCTGCCTGCTTTACGTGCTTTGGCTTTACGGCTTCGTTCTCTTTTTCGGACATAGCCTCACTCCATAGGTACTTTGCCATTTGGACGTTAACCTGCTTCTTCATAATACCCTAGGAGCATCTTGGAACAGCCTGCAATTGGTTTTATGGGAAGCCGCTTCAAGCATACCGCCTCCTCCGCAGCCCCGCACGAGCCGCCCCGCAGGCGGCGACTCACGAAGTGAGCGAGCGAAGCGAGCGCGGAGCCGCGTGCGGGGCGGCTCGGGCGGAATCAGTCGCCAGAGAACCTTCTGCTGGTCTTGTGGCCTTTCTTCATCTGGTAAAGACGCTCGTCTGCCACAATAAGAGACTTGTTGATGTTGGTAAACGTTCCTTTGTCGATGGGCAGGTACACACCGCCGTAGGAGATGGCAAGATCGTACGGGCTTGAGTGAGTCGCGTTGTAGGTTTCCATTCCCGCCTCTACCGAGCGCCCGAGCATTTTGATATCGCGCTCGCTCGAGACAAGCGCAAACGCAACGAACTCGTCACCGCCCAGACGCCCAAGGACAGTCCCTCGAGGCATGAACGCCTCGAGGACACGTGTGGCCTGACGAATGGCATCGTCACCGCTGTCATGCCCGTAGGTATCGTTTATGTATTTGAGTCCATCCAGGTCCATGTAGAACAGGGCACCGTTCTCGCCCTCATGCTGCTCGATTACACTTCGCAACTTGTTCATGAAGCCACGACGGTTGAGAATCCCCGTCATCTCGTCGTAGTGCGATTGACGTTCCAACAATAGATTGCTCTTGCTCAGAAGCTCGTTGGACTCTCTCTCCGATGCGATCATCTGCAGGTGCTTGAAGGCGACGCCAAGATTGAGGAAGGCAATGAGCTGTCCGTCGTAGTCAAGCGTTCCGCTGTCTATTGCGGCAATGCCCACAAGCTCGTTGCCTGCCATTATGCCACCTACGGTGTACACCGATGTGTTGTCTCGGCTCTCTATGAGGTTGTCCAATACGTCCTGTAGGGCTATGGGTGCCGTTCCCTCGGTTATGATGACCTCGTTATTTACGAGCGTCCCAATGGGAAGCAGGGTGTCGGATAGCGCAAAGGTGCGCGATCCGATGAACACCTCAGGCTCGGAAAGAAGGTAGAGATCGGCCTTTCTTACTCCAAGCTCCCCAAACTCCCTTAGGATGAGTTCGTAGGCCAGACGCGGGTTCATGGATTCGCGCAGGGCGTCGTCGGCCATATGGAAGGCGGTCCACTCCCGTTTGCCCATGGACACCTTTGTGTCCTGTACGGCAACATTGAGCATGCGCGATAGGCCCAGATGCAGATTTGCCAATTGCGCCACGAGCCAGTTGGACTCCTCCTTGGGCGCCATCTCCATGAGCGCTTGGAGTATGAGGATCGCAACGGACCGGAATCCCTCAAGCGAAAGCCGATCCCTGTAGTCCTTGCTAAACAATACGCTCAGGTCTTGTGTCGAGAAGAGCTGGTCCAGTTCGTCACCGCACTCAAAATGCGCGCGGTATGCCCGCTCAACTTTTGTGACGAGCTCTTCCAAAGCGGCACGGAAGTCATCCTCTATGCGTTTGTTGGCCATCATGAGGGTGGAGTTGGCTATTATGCTTGCCACCTCGCCAACGGGGAACGGCTTTTGGGCGAGCAGTTCTTTTAGCTGCATGATGCGGTCGTGCTCATTCTCGCCGCATGAGCCACGTGCGATAAAGCTGCTGCTGAGCGTATGCTCCTGCTGCGGCTTTTTTTCGTGCAGTCGTATGGCTTCGCGTGCGGCCATGCAGCCAAGGTCGTATCCGGTCATGTGGACGGTTGAGAGCGGGGGATTGAGGTGAGCGGACATGGCGTGGTCGTCGAATCCCGTTACGGCAATGTCTTTGCCCACCGTAAGGCGGCGGTTGCGCAGAGTCCGATACACCGCGTATGCCTCAAGGTCGCAGCAGCACGCTATTGCTTCGAGTCCTGGGTTATTGTCGATGAGCTTGTCTATGGAGTCGCCACATTCGCCAGAGTACTCACCGTGCTCGACGAGGCTTGCCGTGACTTTGAGCCCGTGGGCACGCATCTCTTCGCGATAGATCGCTTCGCGTTGCGTCGCGCTCGTGCTAGATGCCGGACCGCCCAAAAAAGCAATTCGCTTAAAGCCACGATTTTCTATAAGATGCCTCATGCACTCGTGCATGCCAGGGTTGCTGTCTTTGCCAATGCAGCGATAGCCTTCTATGTTACGCTCGATTACGAGGGTCTTCTGGGGGTCGAGTATGCTAAGGAGCTCGCCGAACATCTTGTATTCGGTGGAGAGGTAGCTTGCTATGACGCCGGCAGGCACGATTACCGCGTCAAGGTCAAGGCGACTGGTTACCTCGAAGGCAACCCTAAAGTACTCCTTGGCGTTTATGCGTGCGTGGAAGGGTATAAGGTCCGAAATCGCAATGAGAACATGGCCTGCGTCCTCTATGGTGTTTTGCACGCCCATGCGAATGGCCTGAATGTAGTCTATTGACTTATTGCCAACCAAGAGGCCAATGCGATAACGTTTCATGCAAGACTCCCGTGCCAGATAGGGTGGGTACGAACCAAATGAGCTGCTTCAAAGAATATGCTGGTGTTATTGTTGTGAGCTGCACACAAATCGGCCGAAGCATGCATTATTACGTGAGTGGACGCTAGCGCGCTTGGCGAGATCGTCATTAACAATCGCATCCCCGCGGTGGCGACCTACCTGCAGGCTGCGACTCACGAAGTGAGCGAGCGAAGCGAGCGCGGAGCCGCCTGTGGGAAGGTCGCCGCCGCGGGGATGCGAGCGCGGAGCCGCTGGCAGGAAGATCACATGCGGGGGACGCGAATGAATAACAGTTCGCTCGGAAACGCGTCTTATGTGCTTGGTCTGAGCGGTGGCGCCACAAAAGTGCTACTCTTATGCAATTATTCGCAAGTCCTAGGGAAAGTGAAAACCGTGGAAGAGATGCCAAAGACATACGATCCGCAAACGAGCGAGCCCGAGCTCGTGGAGGCGTGGATGGAAGCCGGCTGCTATCAGCGCAGCGAGGGGACGGACGACTGCACGGTGGTCATTCCGCCGCCAAACGTTACCGGCGTGCTCCATATGGGTCATGCCATGGACGACACCATTCAAGACACCTATGTTCGCTATAGCCGCATGCGTGGCCGTTCCACCCGATGGATTCTTGGAACGGATCACGCGGGCATCGCAACACAGACGAAGGTGGACAAAAAGCTCAAAGACGAGGGCATCTCGCGCCTGGAAATAGGCCGCGAGAAGTTTTTGGACGCATGCCAGGACTGGCGTCGTGAGTACGGTGGCACCATCGTTCGCCAGATCAAGCGCATGGGGTGCTCGATCGACTTCGATGACGAGCGCTTTACGATGGACGAGGAGTATGCCAAGGCCGTGCGCAAGGTGTTCGTGGACTGGTATCACGACAACATGATCTATCGCGGCAAGCGCATCGTTAACTGGTGTCCATCCTGCCGTACCGCGATTTCGGACGACGAGGCAGAGTATCATGACGAGCATGGCCATCTGTGGCACCTCCGCTATCCCCTGGCCGAGCCTGTGGACGGCGTGGAGTACATAACCGTGGCCACCACGCGACCCGAGACCATGCTGGGCGATACGGGCGTCGCGGTGAGTCCCGAAGACCCGGACAAGGCCAAGTTTGTGGGTAAGACCGTCATGCTTCCCATCGTGGACCGCGAGATACCCATATTCAGCGACTGGCACGTGGACGCCGGCTTTGGCACGGGTTTCGTAAAGGTGACGCCCGCACACGACCCCAACGACTTTGCCATGGGGGAGGCTCACGACCTCGAGAAGATAAACATCTTTGACGAGACCGCCCATGTGGTGGAAGGCTACGGGGAGTTTAGCGGCATGGACCGCGACGAGGCTCGCGAGGCCGTGGTCGCATGGTTCGAGGAGCATGGCCTCCTGGATCACGTGGAGGATCACGACCACTCCGTCATGCACTGCTATCGCTGCGACTCGACGCTCGAGCCCTGGCTCTCCGAGCAATGGTTCGTGGCGGTTGAGAAGCTCAAGGGGCCGGCGCTCGACGTCGTGAACGATGGTGAGGTGACGTTCCATCCCGCTCGTTGGACGCAGACCTACCTCACCTGGATGGAGAACCTCAAGGACTGGTGCATATCAAGGCAGCTATGGTGGGGGCATCGCATTCCCGTGTTCTATTGCGACGACTGCGGTTGGAGCGACGCGCTCATGGAGGACGTGGACGAGTGCCCGCATTGCCATGGTCACAACGTGCGTCAGGATGAGGACGTTCTGGACACTTGGTTCAGCAGCCAACTGTGGACCTTCGCGACGCAGGGCTGGCCCGACCATCCCGAGCGCATGGAAGGACACCATCCCACCAAGGTGCTGGTTACGGCGCGCGACATCATTGCGCTGTGGGTGGCTCGCATGATTATGAGTTCGCTGTACTTCGTGCACGAGATACCGTTCCACGACGTGTTCATTTATGCCACCATCCTCGCAAAGGACGGCAGCCGCATGAGCAAGTCCAAGGGCAACGGCGTCGATCCCATGGACCTTATGGCAAAGTACGGCGCAGATGCCATGCGCTTTGGCCTGCTCACGCTCGTTACCGGCAACCAGGACGTCAAGTTCGACGCCAACATAGACAAGAAGACGCACGAGCTCATCGACTCTCCGCGAACCGAGCAGGCACGTGCCTTCGTAACAAAGATCTGGAACGCGAGTCGCTTCGTGCAGATGAATTTGGATGGGTATGAGCCAGGCGAGCCCTTGGCCCAGACGCCGGAGGACGCGTGGATGCTCTCGCGTCTTGCCCGCGTGTGTGAGGCGTCCACCAGCCAGCTTGAGGCCTATGACTTTGGTGACTACGCACGCGGCATACAATCGTTCTTCTGGAACGAGGTATGCGACTGGTACATCGAGCTCTGCAAGGGACGCCTTATGGGTGGAAGTGGCGAGGAGCGTCTGCAGGTGCAGCGTAACCTCGTGTATGTGTTGGACGTGTCGATGCGTCTGCTGCACCCAGTCATGCCGTTCGTCACCGAAAAGGTGTGGGACGCACTGCCGGCAAGCGGTTTGGATTCGCACGACGCCTCCTTCCTCATGGTATCCCGCTGGCCGGAGCCAAGCGAGCTCGCGCAGTTCGTTAACGACGAGGCCGAACACGACTTCGAGCTCGCTCGTCGTGTAATATCTGCCGTCCGTTCCACGCGTGCCCGTTATCGACTTTCACCCAAAACGCCACTTACGGTGAGCGTCCGCGTTGGCGCAGACGATCAGCAGGCGTTGGAAAGCCAACGCGACTTCGTGTGCAACGTGGGTCGCGTCGAGCAACTGGCAATTGACCCGCTGGCGGACAAGCCCGAGGCGTCCATATCCGTTGTGGATGGCGGCTTGGAGATATTCGTTGTGCTTGGCGGCCTCGTTGACCTTGCCGGCGAAGCCAGGCGTCTGCAGAAGGAGATGGACAAGGCGGCAAAGCAGCTTGCAGGCATCGTTCGCACACTTGCGAACCCGGGATTTCTGGCCAAGGCATCCGAGGAGGTCATTGCAAAGAAGCGCGAGCAGCAGGAGAACCTCCAGCGCACCATCGATCAGCTGACTGAGCAGATTGAGGATTTCCGTTAGGAGTCAGAATTACAGAAGGCACCAATCTGAGGGCGACCCTTTTGAGTCTGCGTATTTACTATGCTGCGAATGTATCGCAGGCGCAGGCCAAAGGGTTGTCTCATAAGAAGGGTCTTCTCTTGCCCACTATTATCTATGGAAAATACCAACGGCATCAGATAAAATTACTATTATATTCTTGAGAGGAGGGCTACGTGGGTAGCAAGAGACTTAGCTTTATCACACGATACGTCCTGCTATTCGGTGCCCTTCTCCTCGCGGCGAACATCGCCATGGGCGTTATGGTGTTCACGCAGTCGCAGACCGCCATGCGCAACCTCATAGACAAGAACATGCTCGATGTGGTTAAGTCCGCCGCCGGATCGCTTGACGGCGACAAGTTGGGGGCGCTAACCGAAGACGACGTGGACGGTCCCGTGTTTCACGAAATCGGGAATCGGCTTCTGGTGTTCAAATACAACACGGACATTCATTTTATCTATGCGGTAAAGCAGGATGACGAGGGCAAATACGTGTTTACGGTGGACCCAGACCCCGTTGATCCCGGTGAGTTTGGCGAGGAGGTGCTCGTGACTCCCGCCCTCGTCGCCGCGGCTAAGGGCACCCCAACCGTGGACAAAGACCCTGCCGCAGACGAGTGGGGCAACTTCTACAGCGCCTATTGTCCCGTATACGATTCGAGCGGCAGCATAGCCGGCGTGGTTGGCGTTGACTTTGACGCGCAGTGGTACGAGGAGCAGCTAAACCGATACACCGTCTCGATTGCGTGTTTGACGATCGGTTCGGTGCTGATTGGCAGTGTTGCGGTTGTGCTCATGACCAATCGAGTTCGAAAGAGGTTCAAGGAACTCGACGAGGGGCTTTCGGAACTTTCACATGATGTTGACGTCCTCATAGGCGAAATGAAAGGCAGCGACGGTTTTGAGGCTGCGAACGCGCGGGATGAGGAAGAGCAAAACGAGAATGAAACGGATGAGCTTGAGGCGCTCGATAGAAGGATTCGCCTCATGCAAACCGAGATGGGTGCGTATTTGACGTACCTTCGCAAGCAGGCATACATCGATTCCCTCACTGGTGTGGAAAGCGCCGCATCATATCACGAGCTCACTTCATCGCTTGAAAAGAAGATTGAGGAGGGCGCTGCGAACTTTTGGGTGGCGGTGTTTGACCTCAATAGCCTCAAGCAGATCAACGACACGTTTGGGCATGAGATTGGCGACCAATACATTCAGGCTTCGGCACAGGCAATTATGAGTGGGTTCGCGGATGCACGCGTCTTCCGTGTGGGGGGAGACGAATTTGCGGTTGTGGCCGAAGGATACGATCAGGAGCGCGTGAATGAGGGGCTTGCGCGTATGGAGGGGACGGTGTTGGCCTTTAACGAGGGCGAACGTCCCTGTGCGCAACCGCTTGCCCTCTCGCGTGGTGCCACGTGCTTCGATGCCGAAAAGGACACATCCTACAAAGAGGTCTTTGCCCGTGCCGACCAGATTATGTATGAGAACAAGCAGGAATACTACAGGACCGTTGGCGACCGTCGACGGCGTGAGTAGCAAACGCGATGGCGTCAGCTTGCCAGCTCAGTCCAGTTCTTCTCGAGCTGAGTGGTGAGCGTCTCCGAGCGGATATGCTCCAGCAATGTTTGGGCATGCATGAGCGAGCGCTCAATCTCGCAAAAGTCAAAGGGTTTCCCCTCGCCTGGCGGAAGGTCCGTCTCAAGAAGCAGTCTGTTTGCGGGAATGAGCTTGAGCTGTTCCTTGGCGCGACGTGTGCCTGCTTGCATCTGATTAACGGAGAACCAGCATCCTGCGCGAATCGCGCGCCACAGATCCTCGGTCGAGCCGCTGAACCAGTGGAAGACGCACTTGCACGATCGCGTGCAACCTGTGTCCTCCAATATGGTTAGCACCTCGTTTGCGGCGCGTACCGAGTGAATGCTCAAGACCTTGTTGCCAGCGGAGGCGCATCGCTTTGCAATATGGAAAAACACCTCCCGCTGTCTCTTGTGATGGGATCGTCTGGGCGAGAGGTCAAGCCCGACTTCGCCTACCCAACGCGTGGTTGGCAGGAGCTCGTCGAAGAGGCTTAGGTTGGCCTCTGCCACCCACCATGGATGTTGCCCCAGGCCGATGCGTACGCTATCCAGACGGTCCGCCAACTCCATGGTGCGCATGAAGCCCGTGGGGGTGACGCTGTTGGCAAACAACTGCACCTCGCGATTGCGCGCCTCCAATGCAACCTCGCGTGCGTTGCTCATAAAGTCTAGGTGGATGTGTGCGTCGTGAAGTGCCATTGCGACCCCAATGTTCCGATGGGCACTCCCATTTTATGCGGATTGGCAAACATATATCAAATAATAGTTTGCCAATCCGACAGACCTTGTCACATGCGTTAACAGTTTCGCGTCGGTACCCAAAGAGCGCTACCATTGCCTGCGTCGTTAGGAGAGGTATGCATAAAGAGTTTTTGATGGGCAACGAGGCCATCGCGCTTGGGGCCTTGGCCGCGGGCGTGAGCGTGGTTGCGGGCTACCCGGGCACACCGTCCACGGAAGTGCTGGAAACGGTAGCAAGGAACAAGACCGACGACGTCTACGTTGAGTGGTCCATAAACGAGAAGGCTGCCATGGAGGTGGCTGCCGGCGCGGCCTATGCGGGTGCGCGATCGATGGTTACGTGCAAGCAGGTTGGACTCAACGTCGCGTCGGACCCGCTCATGAGCCTGGCCTATATTGGCGTAAAGGGTGGCATGGTTGTGGTGGTGGCCGACGACCCTGGTCCCATATCGTCTCAAACGGAGCAAGACACACGCACCTTTTCCCAGTTTTGCAAGGTGCCCGTGTTCGACCCATCGAGCGTGGGGGAGGCCTATGCCATGGTGCAAGACGCCTTCGAGCTTTCCGAGCGTCTGGGAACTCCCGTTATCTTGAGGCCGACCACGCGTGTGGACCATGGTTACGAGGCGATCGAGGTCGAAGACAAGGACGCGTGGAAGCGCACGGCGCCTGAGGGCTTCGTAAAGGATTCGTCGCACTGGGTCATATTCCCTCGGCTCTCGACCGCCAACCATGCCAAGATCGAGAGGCGCAACGCAAGTCTGGCGGACGAATTTTCCAGGAGCGTATACAACTGCGTATTTCCTGAGTCGAGCGCAAGTGAGCGTGTGGGCATAGCCACACACGGCATAAGCTTTACCTACGTTATGGATAGCCTGGACGGGCAAAGCCATCCGCGCCTGCTCAAGGTGGGCACGCCCTTTCCCTTTCCCGAGCGCCGGGCTCTCGAGTTCCTCCAGGGCTTGGACGAGGTCCTGTGCGTGGAGGAGCTCGACCCGGTGATTGAGCGGGCGCTCATCGCCGTGTGTGGAAAACACGGCCTTTCCGTGCGGATACGAGGAAAGCTCACGGGAGACGTCGCCCCCTCTGGCGAGAATACCGTGGAGTCGGTTGGGCTTGCCATCGATCGCTTTTTGGGACGTCCGGATCCGAGGGACGGCAACCAGCCCACGGATGTACCCCAGCTTCCCGTGCGGCCCCCCGTTTTGTGCGCCGGTTGTCCGCATAGAGCGAGCTTCTATGCGGTAAAGCGTGCCATGGGCAGGCGCAAGACGATATATTGCGGTGACATTGGCTGCTATACCTTGGGCAATGCCCAGCCTTTGGACATGGTGGACACCTGTTTGTGCATGGGTGCGGGCATAACCATTGCGCAAGGTATCTATCACGTGGAGCCCGATACCGCCTGCTTCGCCTTTGTTGGGGACTCAACGTTCTTTGCGAGCGGCATAACGGGGGTGGTAAATGCCTACTACAACCAAGCCAATCTTACAGTGTGCGTTCTGGACAACTCCACTACGGCGATGACGGGACATCAGCCGCATCCCGGCACCGGTCGTACCATGATGGGGCAAGTCCTGGATGCCGTGAGCATAGAGGCCGTGCTTCGTGCCATTGGCCTGAAGACGGTGGAGACGGTCAATCCGTTGGACCTTGAGCAGGCAGTGTGTACGGTAAGGCGCGTTGCCGATGAGCCGGGAGTGAAGGCCATTATCTTCAAGTCGCCATGCGTGGTGTTGGCACGGCCTCAGGCGACGAGCAAGGTTGACGCAAGCGCATGCGTCGGTTGCTTGCGATGCGTTCGTGAGCTTGGCTGCCCTGCGCTGTTCGTTCGCGACGGCAAGGCGGTCATCGACGCCAACCAATGCACGGGCTGCACCCTCTGCGAGCAGGTGTGTCCCACAGGCGCCATATCGGGAGGCGAGCGCATATGAGAGACGACATAATCCTTTGCGGCGTGGGGGGTCAGGGAACCGTCCTTGCCTCAAAGCTCTTGGCAGCGGCTGCTATGGAGCGAGGCTTACCCGTAAAGACGGCAGAGACCATAGGCATGGCGCAGCGCGGTGGAAGCGTCTTTAGCCATGTGAGGTTGGGCGAGGGGTCGTCATCGCCGCTCATCGGCAAGGGACGGGCGGATTTGATTATTGCGTTCGAGCCTGCGGAGGCCGTGCGGCAGCTCGGCTATTTGCGCAATGGTGGAACCGTTGTGGTGAGCCAAGGCGCCATCGTACCCGTGAGCGCTACCATTGGCGGGCCTGCATACGACCTGGATGCCATAATGGGGTACTTGCGCGCGCGCGTGAGTAACCTTGTGGTGGTGGACGCCGCAGCAGCTGCGTCGGAGCTTGGTTCCGCCAAGTGCCTTAACGTCGTGCTGTTGGGTGCGGCGTCTCGAAGTGGCGCCCTTTCGTTGGGGGAGGACGATCTTGAGGTAGCGGTGCGACGCCTTGTTCCCGAGCGCTTTTTGGAGCTTAACTTACGGGCACTCAGATTCGCATAGTCGGCGGCGCGTTTCCTTTGATCCGGCTTGCTAGCGTTTATAGACCACAATACGATAGGGGGTTGAGCATGCAAATCAACGAAAGGCAACTCGAACAGGTAAACACGCAGATTCATCGTCTGCTTGCTGCCGACAGCTTCTATGGAAAGCGGCTTAGGGAGGCGGGCGTTACGGGCGTCGCTACGGTTGAGGATTTTCGCAATCTTCCGTTTTCCGAGAAGCGGGATTTGCGCGAAGCGTATCCGCTGGGACTTGCGGCTGTGCCGCAGAGCGAAATCGTTAGAATTCATTCCTCAAGCGGTACGACGGGTACGCCCGTAATCATTCCCTATACGCAGAAGGACGTCGAGGACTGGGCCATTCAGTTTGCGCGATGCTATGAATACGCGGGAATAACACCCGAGGATCGCATTCAGATTACCCCAGGATATGGCCTGTGGACTGCAGGCATCGGCTTCCAGGCAGGTGCCGAGCGCCTTGGTGCCATGGCCATTCCCATGGGGCCGGGCAATACCGAGAAACAACTGCAATTCATGATTGACATGGAGGCAACGGTGCTTACGGCAACTGCGAGCTACGCACTGCTGCTTGCCGAGGAGATCGAGAAGCGTGGCATCAAGGATCGGATTAAGCTCAAAAAGCTCATTACTGGCTCAGAGCGGTCGGGTGAGAAGATTCGTCGGCGTATTATTGACGCGCTGGGCGTGGAATACTACGACATCTATGGCCTTACCGAAGTGTATGGGCCTGGCATCGGAATCAACTGTGCGCACAGTCACGGCATGCATGTATGGAACGACTATGTGTATCTGGAGATTATCGATCCCGATACCGGCGAGGTGCTGCCCGACGGAGAGTGGGGCGAGATCGTGCTCACGACGTTGGTGAAGGAGGGTGCGCCGCTCATTCGCTTCCGTACGCACGACCTCTCGCGCATTCTTCCTGGCGATTGCGCCTGTGGCCATAACGAGCATCCTCGCATCGATACCATAACCGGCCGATCTGATGACATGATGAAGATCCACGGCGTCAACGTGTTCCCCGCCCAAATCGAGGAGGTGCTCGCCAGCTTCCCTGAGCTTTCCAGCGAGTATCAGATTCGCCTATCGCACTTGGATGGTCGCGACACCATGCGCATCTATGTGGAGACTAATGGCTCGGTGGACTGGGAAGACCTGCGCAAACGCGTGGCGAGGCGCGTGCGGCATCGTATAGGCTTCACGCCGCTGGTAAAGATCGTGGAATTGGGAGTGCTCCCGCGCAGCGAGAAGAAGACGCGTCGCGTGTTTGACGAACGCTACGATGACTAACGGCTCGCTTCTTCTGGCATAGATTACGCAAAACCCGAATAAACGGCAAAAGCAGCTCCAAATGTTGCGAAATTTCCACTTGTTCGGGTTTTGCTAGTCCAAAACCCGAACAAGTGGAAATTTTGCATTTAAAATAACAAAAAATGCCGTTTGTTCGGGTTTTGGGCTTCCACTGAGTCATTCCAAAGGCCAAAAAACTGAATAAGCGTAAATCTAGGAGCTTTTTTTATTGAAAACGCCGTTTGTTCGGTTCTCGGAAACACGAAACCCGAACAAACGGCGTTTTGAATCGTTTATGCATCAAAAACGCCGTTTGTTCAGGCGCGATAGCCCGATGGCCCAGTTGTATGCGCAGATTCGGCAAAGTGTCGTATGATAGTATGGGAGAAGACGAAGAACGGAGAACCACTCCATGCCTGTGTTCAAGCGCAGCCAGCAAGACAGCCTGACGGGACTGCCTACAAGGGACGTGTTCGTCTCAAAGGCGAACAAGATCTTATTGCGCGGCAGCTCAAACGAATATGCCGCAGTCTATATGCGCTTGGTGAACCTTGGCATGTACATAGTTCGCCACGGTCGCAAGGCTGGCGAAGAGGTTGTTGTGCTCATAGCCACACAGCTGCGTGAGAATCCTGCCATTGAGGCCGTCGGTCGTCTGAGTTCGGGAAGCTTTGCGGCTCTTGCGCCGGTCAATCGTGTGGAAGAGGCACTCGGCGCGATTAACCACTTGCTACCAACGTTTGGCGAGACAGATGGCCTGATGCTCAAGGGTGGCTACTGTGCGATGCGCAACGACCTTACGCTCGACGAAGCCATGGCGCGAGCGCATTATGCGTACGAGGACGTGCGAATCGGAAGTCCTGCCTATTCCCGCCTGTTTGACCAAGGGCTGGAAACGGTCTACAATCGCCGGGCCTATGTGGTTGAGCACCTCAACGACGCAATTGCCCGCGGTGAGATCAGGGCGTATGCGCAGCCAATCATCCGTGTGCTTACCGGGCAAATATGCGAGGTGGAAATACTGGCACGCTGGAAGTCCGATGAGTTCGGCTTCTTCTGTCCCGATGAGTTCATACCCGAGCTCGAGCGCCACCGTCTTATTCATCAGCTTGACGGCGAAGTCGTACGCCTTGCCTGCAAGCAATGGAAGGAGGCGTCGGACCTTGGCATAAACGTTCCCTTTGGCATAAACCTCAGCAGGCTTGACTTCGAGCTGTGCGATATCTTTGCCGTGGTAATCGAGCACATGCGCGCCTACGACGTCCCCGTGGATCAGGTGCATATTGAGGTTACCGAAAGTGCCCTCGCCCAAAGCAACTCCTTGCTGTTGACTGGCATCGATAGGTTTAGGCGCGCCGGTTTCGAATTGTATTTGGACGACTTTGGCAGTGGCTACTCCACCCTGCAGGTATTGGAGGGAAAGAGCTTCGATGTGGTAAAGCTCGACATGTCGCTGCTGCGTGAGGTGGAGAGCAACGAGCGGGCGCGCGTAATTGTTGCGGACGCGGTTAGCATGGTAAAGCGTCTTAACCTGCAAACGCTCTGCGAGGGCGTGGAGACCGAAGATCAGTTCCTCTTCCTCAAGGCGGTGGGATGCGAGAAGGCCCAAGGGTATTACTTCTCGCGTCCGGTGAGCCACGAGGAGATAATGGAGCACCTGGAGGACACGATAGACCTGCACGAGACGCCAGAGGACAAACGCTACTACGACTCGTTGGGCAAGATTAACCTCATTGACGGTACGCGTAGCAGCGTGCATGGCGTGGAAGCTGCGCATTTTTTGGGTACGCAGCCCTTTGCGATTGTGGAGGTTCGTGGCCAGAGCGTGACGTTCCTGTCATCCAACGCAGCGTTCAATCGTTTTGTGGAAAGCTCACTGGCCCGTTCGATCGAGGAATTGGTGCACCGCCTGAGTGACGATCTTTCGAGCCTTCGCAACAAGGTGCTCTTCTCTGCATCGAAGGCGCGGGTTACGGGCGAGGCGCAACGCTTTGACTTTGTGATGGAAGGCAACTTCCTCTCTATGGGTATAAGCTATGTGGAGGGATCGGAGGGACGCGAGGCCTACCTCATGGAGATCCTGAGCGTCACCAAGTACTCTCAGTTCAATGACTTTAAGCTGCTCGAGGAGTCGCTGCGATTCCTCTATACCATCTTCAAACGCATTGACCTGCTCGACGTTACCGACAGGACCTGGCGAAACATTTACCTCAACGTGCCGCGCTACAACGCACTGCGTGCGGGCGCCACGCCGCAAGATGAGATCGTCGCCTTTTGCGAGACGTTTATCCATCCCGACGACCGAAGGCGCTTTCTTGAGTTCTATGACCTCACTACCGTGGAGAGGCGCATCGCAAAACAGGGTTCGGTGCATTTGGCGGACGTGTTCTTTGCCCTTTCGGACAACGATCGCTACGAGGATCAGCTCTTCATGCTGATTCCCGTCTCGATGGGAGGGCACAAGCAGTTTCTTTCCTGCATGCGCGACCTGGACATTTCGGGACTAACGCGCCAATATTCCGGTTCGTCGGAGCGCATATCCGACGAGGTGCTGCTCTCGGGTATCCTTGCCGTAACGGAGCGCTTAGTTTTTTGGAAGGACGACAAGGGCAGGTTCTTGGGGGCTAACGAACGCTTTTTGGACTACTACGGCTTCTTGTCTGTGGAATGCATTCTGGGCAAGACCGATGAGGACCTTGGCTGGACGCGAAATGCCCATTTTCCCGTGGACGAGAAGAAGGTGCTCGCTGGCAAGCAGGTGTTGGATGTGGAAGGATACACCTGTAGGCGGGAGGAGCTGCGAGACATAAGGGTTTCCAAGATGCCCTTGTGGAACGAGGGCAAGGTCATTGGGTTGGTGGGCTTCCTCGTTGATGTTGGGCCGCACGTCTCTAAAAAGGATTCAAAGGAGACGGGCGACGAGTAGGCGCCTGTTTTGCGCCGCGGATTCGAAATCCCATAAAGTCTTTAAGGGTGTCTAAAGCTGCGTGAAGCAAAGGTGGACGCCGTAGCTTTTAGGGTAACTTAAGGTTCGCTTGCTATCCTTGGCATGCCATCGAAGAGAGGAGCATGTCATGAGTGAGCGAAACATTACGCGCAGAAGCCTTTTGGGAATGTCCACCGCGCTTGCGGGCATTCTTGCTGGATGTGCCGCGGGAGACAAAACCTCCAGTTCTGCAGCCGCGCCTGAGGGGTCCTTGAGCTCTTCGGCAAGCGCTCAGCGCCAGGCGATCTCGGATTCCACCAACGGGGGCCATGCCATAGCGGTGAGCGGTGAAAAGAAGTCCTATGTTGCCGTCGACGTAACCAAGACGGGCGACGACGATGGCGACGAGGCGGACTTCTACGGCACGAACGCCGCCGTATATGCGGAGCAGGGAGCGACGCTTGACCTTGACGACATTACGGTGAGTTGCAATGGCACACATGCGAACGCCGTATTCAGCTATGGCGAAGGCACCACCGTGAACATAAAGAACTCTCGCATCGAAACGCAGAGCAACACCTCGGGTGGAATCATGGTAACGGGCGGGGGTGCGCTCTATGCCACCGACCTCACGGTTCACACCACGGGCAACTCGTCCGCTCCCATCCGATCGGATCGTGGGGGTGGCACTCAGGAAGTCACGGGAGGCGAATTCACCAGCGACGGAAAAGGGTCGCCGGTAATCTATTCCACAGCCGACGTGAGGGTGACTGGCGCCAAACTTACCTCCAACTCATCGCAAGGCGTCGTGGTGGAAGGCAAGAACTCGGTTGCCCTCAAAGATTGCACACTTGCTGCGAGCAACACATCGAAGAACAGCGACAAGTCCGATTGGTACCAGGCGGTGATGATCTACCAGTCGATGAGCGGCGATGCGGCAACGGGACAGGCGAACTTCAGCGCGGAGGGTGGCACGATTGCCAACCAAAACGGAGATGTGTTCTTTGTAAACAACACGGTGTGTCAGATCGCGCTGCGTGGAGTGGGCATCAAGAACGAGGACGCTGCTGGCAACTTCCTGCGTGCGGCAGCCGCGGGATGGGGCAAGGAGGGCAGCAATGGCGGCCAGGTGTCCCTCAGCGCTGTCGATCAGCAGATAACTGGCAACGTGCTGGTGGACGACGTCTCCAAGCTCAACTTCCACCTAACCGAGGGCTCTGCCTTCGTGGGTGCCATAAATCCAGAGGGAGCCGCAGGTCAGGTACACGTTGAGGTGGCCGACGGATGTACATGGGAGCTTACGGCGGATTCGCACATCACGAGCCTTTCGTGCAAGGCCACGGGCGTGTCCCTCAAAGGCCATACGCTCACAGTTGGCAATGCGGCCTATACCGAGGGCACCGAGTCTACGGGCTCAGACGTCGAGTTCACGGTGCAGGAGTCTTCTGGGGGCCCCGGAGAAGGCGGAGAACCCCCATCGAAACCAGGTGAAGGCGGCGGCGAACCTCCCGCAAAGCCAGGCGAGGGCGGAGGCCAGTCGGGAATGCCCGGTGGCGGCGAGCCACCTGCCAAACCAGGAGAGGGAGGAAACAGCGCTCAGTCTTCCTCGTCTGCTTCATCGTAGAAACGGGATTCCCTAACTGGCGGCCTGCCCCTAACCGAGTGACGTAGGTTCGCGTGCCTGCGCCCCAGCCGCCCCGCAAGCGGCGACTCACGAAGTGAGCGAGCGGAGCGAGCGCGGAGCCGCAAGCGGGGCGGCATGGGTGCGGGCACGCGAACGCTTGCGATCGTGCCCTGCCCGCGAGCGGCGACTCACGAAGTGAGCGAGCGGAGCGAGCGCGGAGCCGCAAGCGGGGCGGCTGGGGCGCGGGCACGCGAACGC
>JAFWKQ010000057.1 GCA_017545665.1 Atopobiaceae bacterium | reverse complement strand
GCGAGGTGCACTACAGCGTGACCGTCGACGCCACGACGGGCAACGTGATCAACGCCGACCAGACCCACAACGGCGTGCGCACCCTGCTCGACGAGAACGGCGACCCCCAGGAGGGCACCGAGTGGCCCGTGGACGCGTAGGACACCAAGGGCACAAAGGGGCTTGTCGCCAAGCGAGCTCCTTTCTCCGATGAACGTGAATGCAGAAAGAGCGGGCCAAGTGCCGTATGGTACTTGACCCGCTCCCTTGCACAACGCCGCGTATGGAGGGTGTCCGTAGTAGAATGCTGGTAGTGCACACATTCGTCTGATGCGGAAGCGCGGCTATGCACGCTTTAGGCTTATGAACAAGGACTATCCCGTGCTCGAGTTCGAATATGACCTCGAGTCCCATGTTGCCGCGCATCGTGGAGGTAATAGACGCCGGCCATGCTCCCCTGAGTCTGTTTGACGAGCGAGGACGCACAAGCAAACGGGACCTCAATTACTGGTGGCGCCATCGTGCCATTCCAGCCTCTCGCGAGCAGGTGGAGCGCCTCTTGGAGAACCTGCGATTGGACTCGACGTTGGAGCTTGCCGAACGAAACTTTGGCCTCTCGCTCTCCGATCGCTACTAGACAAACGACGTCGACGTCCCAGCGCTGGGAGGACGTCAACTTCTTTGACAATGACTTTTCGGATGACCTCGGCATTCTCACGCTTGGCCAGGACTCCACTGCGTCGATGGAACGCCCCGACTTTGCGCGGGTGGACCTCACTTCGCCCAACTCTACCGTTGGCGGCGATTTGCGCAAAAAGTGGAAGATCATTGATGGCGTGTGCGTGCTCGTGAAGTCAGGCGTTGGCGCCTTCAACCAAGAGCCATACAGAGCTGACAAGTGACCTGTCCCCTTGTCATGTCCCCTTGTCACGTGGAAAAGCTGACAAGTGACCTGTCCCCTTGTCAGCTTGTCAGCTATGCGGAGTATCCGAGCTTCTTTACCCAAGCGCGCACTTCTTGCTCCGAGTTCGCCACATTGTCTCCAGGAATCGAGAGTGCGTCGCCCGACCTTACCGTCGCCCCCTTGGCAAGCGACTCGAGCGTAGAGAGGCTGTTGGCACCACTTGCGCTGCCGCCATGCGAGAAGAAAGGTATGACCTCCTTGCCGGACAGGTCGTAGCTCTCCAGGAAGGTGCACATTGGCGTGGGCAGATCGTACCACCATATGGGGAAACCAAAGAACACCGTGTTATATCCCGCCAGCTTGCCTGCATCAAGATCAACGGTAATCTGGGGGCGTGCGCCGCTGTCCAGCTCCTTCTTCGCGCGGTCGACGGTTGCGTCGTAGTCGTCGGGATAAGTGTCCTTGACCGTCACGCGAGCGAGGTCGCCTCCCGACTCGTTGGCAATCCAATGGGCCATGGTGTCGGTGTTGCCCGTGTACGAGAAGTACACGACGAGCGGCTTGGCTCCGCCATTGTTGGCAGTCGCGTCGCCAGATTGGGCAGATTGCCCGGCGCCTTCCGATGATGAGGGAGCACTTGAGGCGGCTGCGGACGAGCTGCTTGCGGCTGACCTGCTCGTTCCGCACCCCGCCAGTCCAACCGCAGCTCCCACTGCCGCAATTGCCGCTGAGCGTAGGAACGCGCGTCTGGAAATGTCTGAACTCATCGTTGGTTCCTCCTTCTGTATGGCGACCACTATTCCGCAAGCTCAATGCGTACGTCAAACGAACCCTCCAAGGTTGCGATGTCCTTGAGTGGGCACGTTATTACACCGATGTTCACTTGGGAGCCGTACTGCTCGGACACGTCTTGGTCTTCGAACAGAATCGTAAAGTACGGGGCGTCCGTGGCATAGTCTATATCGCCGTTCAGCCATCCATAGTGTACTTCGTCCTGGCTGTACGGAAGCTCTTCCGTCACGCCGCAGAAGTCGTGAGAGTACCTGCTCACATGCTGTGTTATAGGAAGCTTGGCAATGAGGGCCTTCGCGGTTTCGGAGTCGTTGAGCACGCCGGGTATTACCGTGTCCCCAAAATGCATGTTGATCTTCGTGCCGCCCTCCATGGGCAATCTGGTTGGCATGGACGCGTCCTGCGTCTGCATGTTGGCGTCGTCCTTGGCGACGGCCTTCTTCGTTGGCGTCTCCGACTGGGCTGACTCCCGGGTCTGCGACGAGGATTGAGCACTTGACGCGGTTGACGATTGCGATGACGCCTGGCTGCTCGTATTGCCACAGGAAACAAGAGTAAGGCAAAGCGTCAGCGCGGCAAGTAAAGCGGACGTCTTCTTTATTGTCATGTCCTTTTCCTTTCCAACAGTCTTTGGGGTTAATCCTATTGTGTAGTGTGCGTATATAGATTACAAATGCTTATGATGCATCTTGTATTATGCAAATTGTGTATGACAAAGACGAACAAGCCGACAAAGTGGTAAGCAAACAAGGGATAAGCCGCTTGTCAGCTCTCTTCGATAATTCGTTTGGTATGATTCTTCACAAGCGTGTAGGCATGTGCAGAAGGGACATGGCATGAGGATTAAAAACAAAACCGCGTCTATTGTGTGGAAGGTAGTGCTGCTTGCGTTTGGCACGTACGGCCTGCTCGACGGGTCGGGAATTCTTGCCGGAGAGTACAAGACCGGCTTTCCCAACATGTTTACCAACGTGTCAAACCTCTTTGCCTGGGGATACTTCCTGCTCGCGGTGATTTGGCTTGTTCGTAACCGAGACGACGAGAAGGCTGTGACGTTTGCGCCCTTGGCCAAGTACATTGCCACCATTTCGCTTTTGGTAACCATGCTGATCGCCCACTTCATGCTCTTTGACGCCATGTTCCAGAATGGCCAGCTTGTGTGGCACTTGGTGGTGCTGCACTACGTGGTGCCGATCATGACGCTTTTGGACTGGGCACTGTTTGACGAGAAGGGAAAGATGCCGGTGTGGGGTCCCTTTGCCTGGTTGTCGCTGGTGCTCGTGTATCTTGTGGTCGTTATGATTGGCGCTGGCCCGCTCGGTTTGAATTTGGGCGGTGGCACCACGGCGAACGTGTCCCGCTATCCCTACACCTTCCTCGATCCCTCGATTTCGGGTGTGGGTGGCGTCATAGCCTTCTGCGGCGTAATGCTCGTGGTGTTTATTGTTTTGGGCTATATTCTATTTGGCATAGATCGGCTGCTTGGAAGAAAAGCTGACAAGTGACCTGTCCCCTTGTCAGCTTTAACGATTGAAGGAGGAAGGGGCAATGAAACGCATCAAACGGGTGGTATCGGTGGCCTTTGTAGTGATGCTGGCCTTTGTGCTGGCAGCATGCGGGGGCAACGCAGGAGGCTCTGCAAGCTCATCCGCTGCAGGCGCAGATGCAAGCGCGGGCACGTCTGCGGCACAATCGTCCGAGCTTGGCGGTAAGCCATGGACCACAACGGTTGTGGCGGGCAACCTCCCAGCCAGTCGTCCCGAGGCGAAAGACGATATGTACACGCACTATGCCTACGACTACATTACCGCGCACCAGGAGGGAGCGGGTGGCAACGCGTTGGAGGATCACAACAGCGAGTTTAGGGATGCCGTCACGGCCGTTATTGAGGACAACTCCAAGACGGGCCACGACCTTGAACAACTGCGCATCCTCTACAGCCAGGCGGGCGATGCCAAAAAGCTAGAGGAGTTGGGGCTTTCGGAAGTGAAGCCCTACCTCGATCGAATCGACGCGGTTAAGTCGCTTGACGAGATGAATGCGCTGCTGAGCGCCAGCGACTTCCCGTTTAGCCCGTTTATCACGGCTGTCGTAAAGACCAACGACACCAGGGCAACGAACATGGTGGGTTTATATCCCAATTTCTTGTACAGCAATGCGATTCTTACTGGCGGAGCACCTTATCAGGACACCGAGGATCCAACGGCTCAGCAGGCTGCGCAGGCCTCACTTTCGGCTGCTACGTTGTACACGGGTTTCGACTTGGAGGCGTTGGGCATGGACAATGCCTCCATTGCGGACGCGAACGCGCAGCTCATGGAGTTCGAAAAGCAGCACGGTAAATCCCTGGAGTCAAACGGAACCTATGTAAAGAAGGATTTTGGTGAGATGGCAAAGGATGCGCGCGCATTCGTATTCACGCTCGATGAGCTTTGCGCCTTGTGCCCCAGCTTCCCCATGCGGGAGACTCTTGCCAATATGAAGAAGGATAAGTCCGAGAAGTACCTCGTGTCGCGCCCATGGCTCGAAGCGTTCGGCAAAACATGGAACGCAGAGAACCTCGATTCCATAAAGCTGATGGCAAAGGCTAAGGTGCTTGCCGAGACGCGTTGCTACCGCGGCGAGCCCGTCTCCAAAGAGTCGGCTGAGATGCTTGCTCAGATAAGCGCCGCCAGCAGCTCAAACGCTTACAAGGCATGCGACAGCATCAACACATTCGCGCAGGTTTTGGCCAAGACCTATGTGGACGAGAGTCTGCCCGCCAGTGCAAAGGAGCGTCTCACCAACCTTTCCCAACAGCTCATCAACACCTACAAAGATCTTGTGGGGAACACCTCGTGGCTTGGCGATGAATCGAAGCAGCGCATTATAGAGAAGCTCGACCACATGGCGCTCAATGTGCTCGAGCCTACGGGTGGCTACTTCGACTACAGCGGGCTCGAGCTTAAGCCCACGGATCAAGGTGGCACGCCGCTCGCAAATTACCTCACCTGCAAGCAGTATCGCTATGACTGCGAGGCAAAGATGATTGGCCAGCCCGCCTCCGTATCGGCCGGGTGGTTCTACGTTGAGCCTACCATCGCAAACGCGTTTTACGACTACGAAGGCAATTCCATTAACATTATGCCGGGAATCGTTACGAGTCTTCTGTATACCGACGGAATGCCAGACGAAAAGCTGCTGAGTGGCATTGGGTTTACCGTTGGGCACGAGATTAGCCATGGCTTTGACTATCAGGGTGCGCAAATGGATGCCTACGGTCAGCCCAATCCCGTGTTCACCGACGAAGATGTAAGCAAGTTCGTAGACAAGACCACGAAACTCGCCCAATACTATTCGGGAATCGAACTGATGCCCGGAATGATGGCCGATGGCCAAAACATCGTTGCCGAGGCCAACGCAGACCTATGTGGCATGCATGCCGCTTTGGAGATTGCCGGCAAATCCGAAAACTTCGACTACAACGAGTTCTTCAACAACATGTCCAACGTGTTTGTGCAGGTAGTGCCAGCGCAAACGTTCCCGATCCTTGCGATGGACACCCATCCGCTGCATAACCTTCGCATAAATGTAAACGCGCAGATGTTCGACCCAATCTACGACAAGCTTGGCGTGAAGGAGGGCGACGTCATGTACCTCGCGCCCGACAAGCGCATTGTCGTTTGGGGCCCGAAGGCCTAAAGTCGAATAGAGCGCAAGCGACCAGCTGACAAGTGACCTGTCCCCTTGTCATACAAAAGTATGACAAGGGGACAGGTCACTTGTCAGCTTTTTAGTGCGGCGAGCGCCTTGAGGTAGTGTTCTTGGCGGATCCCGTCGCTCTTCTCTATGAGCACGAGGCGACCCTCGCACACGTCGGGACGCTGCTCGAAGGTAGCCCGGTCGTCCAGAATGGCCCACGCCTCACAGGGATGAGCGTCCAGCCAAGCGCCTATCTCGGACGAGCGATCGCCCCCAAGCACCTTGGGGGTAACGTCAAATAGCGGCGCCCCAACCGCCTCAAGTTGGCGGCAAAGGTTGTCTACGATCGCCCGAAGCAGTGGGTCGTTGGAATCAAGGTCTTCTCGCCACGTGGACGAGAGAACAACCTTGGCTCCCGTGCGTTGCACCAGCCTGCCCACATACATAAGCGCTATGGTGTCGAAGAGCATGTTCTCGGGCTCGCGGCCCATCGAATAACTCTTGCGCATGCTCGCGGGCGTCGCAATAACACCGTCTATGTCCAAAAACAGCGCTTTCATAGGCACCTCCGTAAAAGCTGACAAGGGGACAGGTCACTTGTCAGCTTTTTGCCATTCGTCAATTGTGACAAGCTGACAAGGGGACAGGTCACTTGTCAGCTTTTTGCCATTCGTCAATTGCATAGATAAGCATAGACAAGAGCTATTTGTGTATGGCTAATAGACAATCCACAATGTATTTGGAATAGCATACGAAACCGTACAGAGAGATGAGGAGTTCCGCCAACATGAGAAAAGGTCCTATGCGCATTGTGCTGTTGTTGTGTACGGTCTTCTGCCTGCTTCTTGCGGGATGCGGTGCCAAAAGTGCGGAAAGCGGTAGTAGTGCACGGCAAACAACGGAAGGAGAACAGGCCATGAACGCAAACGGATATACGACGCAAGAGATTTGGGTGCAGAACGGAAGCAACCGAATCTATGGCATTGCCTATGTGCCAAACAAAAACGAGAAGGTTCCGCTCGTGATTTTTTCCCATGAGCTGGGAAACGACCACACGTCTGGCGAGCGCTACGCCAAAAGGCTGGCTCAGGCAGGATATGCGACGTACGTGTTCGACTTCTGCGGAGGCACCGTTGGAGGAAACAAGAGCGACGGCAGCAACAACCAAATGTCCGTCCTCACCGAGGCGTCCGACTTGGAAGCAGTGCTGGCGTCTTCCAAGTCATGGGACTTTGTGGATGCAAACAAGATCGTCCTTCTTGGCGGCAGTATGGGCGGCCTCGTTACCACGGTTGTGGGAAGCTCGCATCAGGACGAGATCGCGGGAATGATTCTTATGTATCCCGCACTGTCGGCAAAAGCGGACAGCGAATCGCAGGGGTATCAGACGGAGGACGACATCCCCGACGACGTGAGCCTGTTTGGCGGCTGGATTCACGTGGGCAAGAACTACATCACCGACCTTCAAAGCGTCGACTTCAACCAGCTACTCTCTTCCTACAAGGGTCACATGCTGCTCCTTCATGGTGACAAGGACGGAACCGTTCCCATATCCTGGTCGGAAGAGGCAAAGAAGATTATTCCGGACTGCGAGTTTCACGTGATCAAGAACGGTGGGCATGAATTCTTTGACCAGCCGTTTGAAGACGCCATGTCGTATATCCTGCCCTACGTGGAAGGGCAGGTGAGAGCGTAATGGGAAGCCTAACGCAACGACGCTTTGTTGAGCTCGCCACCGATGCAGCCGGCGGGGTTGTGCTGGCGGGAGCCTCTGGCTGCACAGGGGGAGGGCCTGGAGCCTCGTCCCAGGCGAGCCAATCCGCGGACGGCGGCTTCCGGAACGATTGTGGAATGAAACATGGCCTGCGGCGGCGATAGGTCTACCACCGAGACGCACTATAAGGCGGCAGCCGACCATGGGTTCGCGCACATTGCGGACTTCCAGATTATGGACGAGGTGGGTTCGCTCCCGCTTCCCGTAGATGGCGGCTTCCACTTGAGCGAGAACCTCGTGGGAGCGCTTAAAAACATAGCCATTGGCATGGCGTCGCGGGAAGGCAAGCTGCTCATACATTCGGCGGTCGCAAATCGCACGAGCCGGCAATCTGCTGCGCAAGACGACTTCTCGAGTCGATGGCCGACGCATGCAAGGCCGTGCTCGTCGCGTAGCCAAAAGATGGCCGACATAGGGGTGCTTGCCTCGACTGATCCCGTGGCGCTCGACCAGGCGTGCGTCGATCTTGTGTATGCGAGCGACGACAACAGCGTCGACCTCACAGAGCGCATGGAGAGTCGCAATGGCGCGCATGTGCTGGAGGCCGCCGAGTCGCTTGGCGTGGGAAGTCGCGCCTACGAGCTCGTGGAGATAAAGGGCTGATGAGTGACCTGTTCCCCTTGATCGCTAAAAGTCTAGGCTCATGAGGTCGAGCATTTCGCGAGGTGTCTTAGCCGTTACATCGGCATGCGCGATGAGCGTGCGATCGGTGGTCACCAAATAGTCTGCTTTGGCCCGCCTGCAAGCCGCAAGGACAAGGTTGTCCTCAAAATCCTGGTGAATGCGCAAATACTTATTTGCCAGCCAGATGTCGGAAGTGTCGGCGCCAACCGCTGTTGCAAGGTCGCACATGTTTCGCGTGCATCCAAGTGCTGCCTTTTTCGCTGCCAGCGCCATTGATTCGTCTATGGTGCCGAGTTCGCGCCGCGCCGCGCGCATAAATTCATTCTCTAGCACGTAGAGTACGTCTTTTGCGGTGTGGACCGCATAGAGGAGCTCTGCGTTTTGAGTGAAGGCCATTTGCAGGAACTGCTTGGCATCGGCCCCTGCCACATGGTCGGCACAGTAGCTGTCTACCCATACGCATGTGTCTACGAGGACGTGTTTCCCCTCAACGTTCACTGCTGGACCCCCTTCTTGCGAAAATGCTCGTCCATGGCATCGGCATAGACTTCGTTCCACGAGCGCTCCTCTGTGGGCGTGGCAGATGGGTCGTATCCGATTGAGCGATAGAATTCGTCTGCGATCGACCAGCCCTCGACAATAACGGATTCACCTGCAACGTCCTTCTGGTCTTTGGGGCAAAGTAGCGCCATGACTTCGGCATAATCGGCGGCGCCCCCAGCAATCTTCGAAAACAGAGCCCGTATGACTTCCGTAGCGGAAGAGCCCACGAAGGAGAGAACTTCGTCTGCGTTGCGTTTGACGTTGGCGTCAAGACGCACGTTTAGCTGTTGAACTGTTGGCGTAGCCATAACCATTGCTCCTTCGTACATGCTAAAGCCTTTAGCATAAGAACGCTAGTAATTGTATCACCACATAAGAGAGTTGAACAGCAGATAAGGTTTTGTGGCTGTTTGAGCGCTTCGCTTTGTTACTCTTCACGGGCGCATCCGGTGGCCGGCCCGTAAAAGTAACTTCGCGTTTAAGCGGGCGGCACCCCACGCTGAGTGGAGCGCCGTCCGCAAATCGTTTGGCCGTTGGTTGGGAAATGCAACGTGTCTATATCCTGCGAGGTTTCCAGAAGAGCGCTGCGACCACGCCCAACAACAAGGGCAGCCCAAGGTTCTTAACCATGTCAAAGGTAAACGTTCCGTGGTCGATGACTACCTGCCTCACATACGTACCGAGCGTAGTCGCAAAAAAGGCGAGGGCCAAGCAAATGAGCAGACGTACGACGAAGTTCTCGGGATAGAAGTTCATGACTCGCTCTCTTTCCAATGGGCGTGAATGCGATGTGACCGTATGATTCTATAGGATGTAAGCTGACAAAGGCAACAGGTGCGTTGCTAGCTTTCCTGCTTGGACTTCTCCTTGCTCCTCGTTTTCTCGCCAATACGTGCGTGTAGGGCAAGCACATAGCGTTCCGGATCGTCCTTAAAGGGCATGCACGCGCGGGAGGAAAAGAGGCGCTTTTGTGGGCAACCACCCACGCAGATGGGAAGCCATTTGCAGTCACGACACTCATCATCGGGCACGGGATTGGCGGTATTAAGGTACTTCGTGAGATTGTCGGGGTTTGCTGCTGTGACGAGCGGGTTCTCTGGATCCCAATCGCGTGCCGTACCAAAAGACATCCACGGCTTATCAACGGCCTCCCAGCACTTTTGCAGGTTGCCGCGATCGTCTATGCCAATGCTCCAAATGCTGTGTGCACAGCAATATTGGCCACGTCCCGTAAAAAAGCGTTCCGCCTCTAGCTTAATGCTCACCTCGCTGGCATCTGATTCGCACAGCAGGCCAACATGCTCGTCGCGCTTGTCTGCCGCCTCGCTGCCCGTCACGATGCCAGGGTAGTACCGTAGGTCGTTGCCAGATTCGCTAGCGAGACTCTCTACGAACTCTTCGAGTTTGGCTATCTCGCTCTTGTTGCCATCGTGCACGTTGTGACGGACGTCTACCTTGAAGGGAATCCTCAGGCTGCGTAGGTTTTCCGTAATGCGATCGAAGGTGGCACCTCCTCCGGCGAGGTGCCGTGTGGCATCATGAGCGGGGCCCAGCCCATCAATGGTTATTTGGCAGGCGTCCACCTTGCACCTGTGGAGCATGTCGACGATCTCCTGCGTAAGCAGGTAACCGTTGGTGATTACGGTGGCTTCGTACGTTCCTCCACGCTCCTCTGTGAGCGCTATCAGCCGCTCGGAAAGAGACTCGATGATCTGGGGCACAAGAAGCGGCTCACCGCCAAACCAGCTAACGACTACGTTTTTGGAGCCCGATACGTCGAGCATACGTTTTGCGAGTGCCACAACGTCGTCCTGCACCTCCGCCGACATCTTGCCTCGTCCATGGTCCTCAAAGCAATAGGGACAGTCGAAGTTGCAGCCCATGGTGGGGCAGATGGTCAGGCCAATCGCACGCGGAAACGCGCATGCCGCCCTGCCCATCGACTCAAGCGCCGCGCGCTCGTCGAAGTTGCAGATAATGCCGCGTTTCGCGAACCGCTCGATAATGGGGTGGTGCTCGTCGAGCTCCTCCAAAACCGAAAGCAGGTACATCTCCAGAGGCGTGTATTCGGCACAGTTGCCTTTATAGATATTGGCAATCGCCACGTTTTTGGTTCCCGGTACCTTTGCGTACAGGTTGTAGTGCGACTCGTGCCATCCGGCTTCGCCGGCAGTGCGCGACTTCTGCGTGTCGTTTGAAACCAAGTTAATTACCGCCTCTCGCGACGCTCGGTTGTTGCCGTAACATTCTAATACGTAATAGGCTGGGTGTGCCTAACTATGCCAACGTAGCGCTTCCCAAGTGTTGTATGCTTTGAAAGCGTGCAAAAGGGGACTGTCCCCTTTTGCACCAATGCGGCTTGGGACGATCGAGGAGGCAGAGTTGCAAATCAGGCGTGCGGAGAAAAGGGACATCCCGGGCATTGCGAAGTTGCTGCTCCAAGTGGCCCAGGTACATGCGGATGGTCGTCCCGACCTCTTTATGAGCGGTGGCACCAAATACACCAATGACGAGTTGGCAAGCATAATCGAGGACGACGAGCGACCCATCTTCGTGGCGGTTGACAAAACGGACGCCGTGCTTGGCTATGCCTTCTGCGTGTATGAGGACTACACGCAGGATACGGTTCGCACGCACGTGAAGACGCTCTACATCGACGACATCTGCGTGGACGCAAAGGCTCGCGGTCAGCACGTGGGCACGGCAGTGTATCGGCATGTAATCGACTTCGCGCGTAGCGAGGGCTTCTACAACGTGACCCTTAACGTGTGGTCGTGCAACCCAGGTGCCCAGCGCTTCTACGAGGCCATGGGCATGCGGCCGTATAAGGTCGGCATGGAGCAAGTGCTTTAGGAGGGCACATGCGAACGCTGCGAATATCAGTGCGCAGGCTCGTCGAGTTTCTCCTGCGTTCGGGCAACATCGATTCGCAGAACGATTGGCGCGGCGGCGTCGAGGCCATGCAGGCAGGAAGTAACATCCATAGGATGCTGCAGGCGTCTGCCGGCGATTCCTACCAGGCGGAAGTTTCGCTTGCGGGAACCTTCTTCTTTCCCGGTGGCACCTTCGATCCGTATGCCGCCCGCCTCCCGATTGACAAGAAGGCCGTAAGCGACCAGGAGGGGTTCTTCCTTCATGTGGAGGGCAGGGCCGATGGCGTAATCGATGATGGGGTGAGCCCGCTTACCGTCGATGAGATAAAGGGCGTCTCGCGCGACGTGTCCTCCATCCAGGAACCCATTGCCATTCACGAGGCGCAGGCGCTCTGCTATGCCTATTTGTACCTACGCGGCAAGCGGGGGCCGGCCGCGCTCTCCTCTGCCTTTAACGAGCAGGTCGCGATTCGACTTACGTATGCGAGCATGGATACCGGAGAGGTGCGCCAGATCGAGCGGACGCGTGGCGTACCCGACATTGAGGCTTGGTTCTTCTCCCTATTGGACGCTGCCCAACGTTGGGCCGCATGGCGCGTTCGTCACGAAGGGCAACGGGAGAGGTCCCTCCGCTCGCTTGGCTTTCCCTTTAGGCTGCGAGGCGGCCAACTGGAGATCATGGACGCCGTTGCCGCTGCCATCCACAAGGGCGGCAGCCTGTACCTGCAGGCTCCTACCGGTTCTGGCAAGACGATCGCGACCGTGTACCCTGCGCTTAAGGCCATGGGCTCGGGAGAGGTCTCGCGAATCGCCTTCCTTACGGCCAAAACCATGACGCGCCAGCCCGTCCTCGAGTGCCTCGACCTGCTGCGGCAGCGTGGCATGGCCGCAAACGTGCTGGTCGTAACGGCTCGCAACAAGATCTGTCCGCTCCGCGGCAATGCGCACGGCGCGGGAATGCGCGCCCGGCCCTTGTCTTCGCTTTGCAATCCCGTTGAGTGCCCGCTTGCCCGCGGTCACTACGATTTGGCGAATGATGCGCTCTACGAGGCGATTACCACGAGCGAACTGCTTGATTGCAACCACATCAAGGAGGTGGCCGTGCGCCATCACGTGTGTCCCTACGAGCTGCAACGCGATGCGGCACAATGGGCAGACGTCATCGTCTGCGACTACCACTATGCATTTGCCCCTTCGGCAAGCCTCATTGGCCTGGCGGATGGGCCGAGCAACGATGGGACCGTCTATCTTGTGGACGAGGCGCACAACCTTGTGGAGCGCATGCGCAATATGTACAGCGCCGAGCTTTCCCTGGCAGACCTTAAGGAGCTCGAGCGACTCTTGGGCTCACGGATGGCCCCTGGCCAAAGCGAGCTGCTAAAGGCCATGCGAGCCGTCGTCTTGGCGTTTCCCGCGGGAGACAAGACCTTGCCGAAGCGCGACGGCTCGGGCAAAGAGGGGCGGGGGAGCCGCGTAGGCTACCGGGTGGCGCACGTAGACGACGACTTCGTTGAGCGGCTCTCTGCCTTTGTCGATGCCGCAGATGCGACTCTTGAGCAGCTTCTCCGCGAGGCGGGCAATGCGCGGACGCACGAGTCCCACGCAAGGCATTTGGACGCGGGGACGATCGAGGTCTACTTGGCCCTGCGCGATGCGAGCAATGCCGTTCGCTCCTTTCTTGGTGCGCTGCAGCGAGCAGAGGCTGGCTATGTAACCATCCTCGTTCGAGATAAGGGCAGGGGGAGGAAGCTTAAGGTCTTGTGTGTGAATCCGGCCCGCGACTTGGGCGATCGCCTGGAACAGGCCAAGGCGGCGGTGTTCTTCTCGGGAACGCTGCTGCCCATGGAGTACCACCGCAAGCTGCTTGCGGCGCAAGACGACGACCCAACCCTCTATGCTCAGTCGAGCTTTGACTATGGACGCCAGCAGGTGCTGATCGGGTCGGACGTCAGCGCTCGCTATTCGCGACGAGGGCCTGAGCTCTATGCCCGCGTTGCCAAGTACCTCGTTGCGCTGGTGCGAGCGCGTCCGGGCAACTACCTCGTCTTTCTTCCTTCGTATGCCATGATGGGGGAGGTTGCGAAGGCTTTGGACCTCGTTGTGGATAGCAAGATCGCGGTGGCGCGGCAGCAGGCTGGTATGCGTGAGGACGAGCGCGAGCGTTTCGTGGCCAGGTTTCGCACGGCAGGCAGCGGGGATGCGGGCAAGGGCGCGAGCCTCGTTGGCCTCTGCGTCCTGGGCGGAGTCTTTGGCGAGAGCATCGATTTGCCCGGAGAGTCGCTCATAGGGGTGGTTGTGGTGGGCACGGGCATGCCCGTGGCTACCCACGAGCGAGAGGTGATTAGGGACTATTTTGACGCCAAGGAAGGCAAGGGGTTTGTCTACGCCTATACCTATCCGGGCATGATCAAGGTGCTGCAGGCTGCGGGGCGCCTGATTCGCACCGAGAGGGACCACGGCGTCGTTCTGCTCCTGGACGACCGCTTTCTTGAGGCCGAGCTGCAGAAGGCGTTTCCCAAAGAGTGGGAAAGCGTGCGAGCCTGCACACTCAAGACCTTGCCAGGCCTCCTTGCCGTGTCAGGGGGACGTTTCTATTGACACACGCGATGCGCGTGTGTCAATAGAAACGTCCCCCTGACACAAACAAACGCACCCCGACACGAGTGCCCTAGGAACGCGGCTCTGGGGTAATGCCCTTTGCAGG
>JAFWKQ010000056.1 GCA_017545665.1 Atopobiaceae bacterium | reverse complement strand
GTAGTTGGCATTGTAGGAAAATCCAAAAGTTTAGATTTTCCCACAATGCTTATCTTTTGGTCTTTGGTTCGGAATAGTGTAGTGCTGGCGGTCTATCTCTTGTTTTCGGTTGCTTGCTTCCTTACCGTACATGAGCATTCTTCCTTGTATTTTCCCCAGTTGATAATCGGCGCAAAGAACATATGAACGTCGGGCAGCTCAAGATGCATGGCATCGTAGGACAGCCACGGTATGCACGACGCATCGAACCAGTTGGGATGATTCACGATGTCAAAGCCGTATTCCCTGGTCTTCTTTGCCTCTTCGGCATCCCGCAGAGCCGCTGCGTAGAACTCCTCGTAGTCCTCATCGTATTCCGTATAGACGAGCGTGAAGGTCTCTGTATCCTCATGAAAGATGTACTGTATGGGATTGATAACGTCGTAACAGATCAGTTCGTCCGTTTCCCTAAGATACCCCATCCTGTAGTCCTCGCGGGAGTTCAGGACCTTTGACAGGATGTAAAGAAAGTTGATGTAGAACCTCGTCCCGGTCTCCTTGGAATGACGGACAAGGTCGGTGGCATCAATCCTCGCCGTCATGGAAGTCGAGCATGCGCAATCTTCTGTGAAGTGGCGGAACACGCCTTTTCTGTAGTAAGTGTCTTTATCGATGACCTTGTAATTCACTTGCATCATCCCCGCGAATCCCGATTTGTCACTCAGCCGCAATTTTACTGTTTGGGCGGGATTGCGGCTATAGCGAATGCCGGCATGGTCCACCGGGATATCCGCAAGGTTGGAAAGGGCTGCACGCGCATGGTTCAAACGCGTGGTGCGAGCCCCGGCGTCTCGCTGTTATCGTCGAAGCGTGGAAAGGCTATCGGTAAATCGTGGAACAGCTATCGACGGGACGTGCTGTACGCAGTGATGCGCGAACCCCTCCGCACTGGCATTCTGGGATACCTGCGAAGGGGCTCTGGCGACGAAGGCGGCCTATCCGGCGGCCCGTCTGCGGAACGCGAGCCTGAGGTATTCAACAGCGCCAGACTCGATCGACTCCGCGCTGCCGAAGCGCTCCATGACTCGCTCGGCCTCCGTATCGGTGATGTCGCGGTCCTCGCCGGTTTCCGGGTCGAACCCCACGCAGACCATGTTTCCGAAGACGATGGAGTAGAGCTCGCCTTCCTCGACCGCGTGCGAGTAGTCCATCTGGGAGAGATACCCCATCTCGGCCATCTCGCGCGTCGCGTAGATTGCCCGGTTCGCGGTGTCAAGCGAGGCGGTGAGCAGGCCCTCCTCGTTGACGTACACGGACGGCGCGTCTCCGAAGATGTAACCCGCCGGCTCGATCGGCCCACCGACGCATGCCTGCAGCCCGTGAAGGAAGCTACCTCGCGTATCCACCTCGAGCGTCTTGCGGTACGGGAGCCCACCCGTCGGGATGACCATAACCTCGAGCGTTCTTGCATTTCCCATCTTGACCTCCTATGGTTGCGGCCCGCCCCTTGCGGGCCTCGTGGCGCTTGTGGCGCCGGGGTTCCGGACAGATGCAAGGGGACGAGCGAAAACCGGCAGGCCCCGAGTTCCGCATGGCGGAAGTTTTTCGCGCCTTGCAGCTGGCTGGGCTCTCGGCGACGATGCGCTTCCGAGGTTCGCTGGCGGTGTGCGGCGGTTGGGGGCGATGGATGCGAGAACGCGGTCAGGTGTCCACGGCGTGGTACTCCCGAAGCTTGAGGTGGAGCCTAACATGCGCGTAACAGATAGATGAGCATGGAAAGAGGTGGCGCTCATGGGCTCAGAGAGGTTCGGCAAGGGACCCTACAGCAAAAACGACTACTTCCGTATGGGGGCGGCGATCGCCGTGGGCGAGCTTTACGATATGGCGGCTTTCAGGGGAATCCTATGCGATGAGGCCGAGGTGAGGTCGTACCTGGAGAGCTTCGGTGTGCGCGGTATGGACGACGTCGACGAGCTGGGCATCAAGGGCCCCTACCGACGAGACTTCGAGCGGCTATACTTGGGCTCACCGGTGGATTAGGCCCCGCTAGTCGATCACCGCCCCGCCGTAGAACTCGTCGAAGGTCGGATGGCGCCATGCGCGCATCGAATGTGACACCATGATGGTGCCGTACTTGGAGTCGCAGCCTTCCTTGTAGACCTTCTGCCAGTCTTGGTGCTCGCGGCACTCGGGCGGCATCTCGAAATCGGACACATTGCGGACGAAGGCGTACTCGCCCTTGATGCGGCCCCACTCGGCCGCGGATATCATCCTGCTTGCCATGATGGTGTCCTTTCCGGCGCGGGCCCAGGCGGACCCGCGCCTTTGCGTTGTCGGTTACTTGCGCGGCTTGATGCGGGCCAGCGGTCCGTGGACGTAGTTGTTGGAGTTCCAGCTGAAGTCTCCGTCGTGGTCCATCCAGGCGACGTACGGCAGGTCCGGGTAGGTGACCTCGGTCCTGCCGTCATCGGCTTTCACCCACACCGAGATCTTGTTGAACTCGGGCTGGCCAAAACCGACTACCGGGTAGGCCTTCCAGTCGTCGTAGTGCGAGAACATGTACACCTCGTCGCCGACCTGAAGCTCGCCGACGGGCACCTCGACGGAGTCCAGGAACTCTCCGAGCCGATCGCCTGCGGGCATCGAGCTGTCGAAGTCGCGGAGCATCTGGTCGAAGTCGTACTCC